>HF990868.1:73727-191260 GCA_000432855.1 Firmicutes bacterium CAG:822 | reverse complement strand
ATCATTAGTTTTTGGTTCCACCAACACTACTTGACATTGAACCCAAACTGTTTTGGTTATAAAGTTTATTTTCTAGAAATACTTTGATATATTTTATTTAAAAGTTCAGTGCTTTTAGCAAGTTTCGCTTCTAATTCTTTATTTCGAGATTGTAATCTCTCAACTTCAGCATGATATTTAGTATTTTCTTCTTTTAAATTAGAAAGTTCATTATTGATATTTTCTCTTTCAGTAGAAGATTCATTATTAATTTTATCTAATTTTTCAATTTCTAATTGTAGTTTTCTAATTTTATCATCTTTAGCGTCAATTTCACTTTGCATGCCTTCATATTTATTGACAAAATTAGAAACAGCTTTAGTAATATCATCGAATGATTCATCGGTTACTTCAGAATCATTTTCTTCAGTAGATTCTTCATTAATAGGCTCTTCTGGTTTCAATAATTCTGGTTTTACTTCTTTAGGAGCATTATCTAAATCTAAATCTTCCATAACAGATGAGAGATTATCTATTTCATCTAATAGACTCTCGGCTTCTTTTGGTGAAATTTTAATCATTTCATCAACAAAAGTTGGCTCATCAGATGACTCTTCATCATTTTCATCCATATCTTCTATATATTTTCCATAGATATTTAATTCCGTAATTTTACTCATGATATCTTCAATACTAACAGCGTATTTATTCATTAAATTACGAATATTTTTATCTTCTGAATAACTTTTGAAGAATTCTTTATCATCAGGGATAAGGATGTTAGCTCTAAACATCTGTTTTTCTTCTCTGCCTTGTTCACCATCACTAAATGCTATATTCATGTTTTCAATAACAGAATCAATAAAATCATTTTTTCTTTCTACAGCCTCATCAAATGGTAGTTTTTTAAATGATTTGAATATTTTTCTATTGTCCTCTCTAATATCGTGAGCTAATTTTTTTATTGCTAAAAATCTTTCTTTTTCTAACATATTTCCACCTCTTTATTCTTTTATAACCATAATTTATGCTCTTGAATCATATTTACCATCTTTGGTTGAAACGATTATATGTTCATGTTCACTTATAAATAAAGGAACTTTAACTGTTAACCCATTTTCCAAAGTGGCTTCTTTAGTAGCATTTGTTGCAGTGTTACCTTTTACAGCTGGTTCAGTAGCTGTTACTTCATACTCTATTTTTTCAGGTAAATTAATACCTAAAACTTCACCTTTATAGAATGTTACTTCAACTTCTAAACCTTCTTTTAAGAATTTAGCATCGTCCCCTAAACTATCTTTAGCTAAATCCATTTGTTCATAAGTTTCCATATTCATAAAATTATACATATCGCCACTACTATAAAGATATTGCATTGGTTTTTTTTCAATAATAGCTTTTTCAAATTTAATATTAGTATTAAATGTCTGTTCAATTGTTGCACCAGTTCGCAAATTTTTAAGTTTAATGCGGACAAAGGCAGGACCTTTTCCTGGCTTAACGTGTAAGAATTCTAAAATTAAATAGATATTCCCGTCAATTACAACTGTCATTCCATTTTTAATATCATTAATATTTATCATACTTTACCTCCATGAACTATTTTTTCTCATTGTGCTCTGTATGCTTATTACATTTAGGGCAATATTTGTTTAACTTTAATCTTTCAGGCGTGTTCCTTTTATTTTTTTCTACACGATAGTTTTCGTTTTTACACACACTACAAACTAAAGTAATGTTATCTCTCGCTTCGCCTTTTTTTGCCATAATATCCCTCCTTTTCGCATTTCTTATATCATTATACCAAATTATGGGTAAATTTCAAAGTATTTTTGAGAAACTCTTTGGGCTAATCTTTTATTTATGGATGATTGATGAGTGCTTCGTCCATTATTATGAGATATATTTGGAGAAACTATAGTAAATGTTACCTTTGGATCATCGTATGGGGCATAGGCCACAAAGGTTGTGGTAATTGTTTCTTTATCAATCTTTTTATCATCATCAGTATCAACAAAGCTTTGACTAGTACCTGTTTTTCCTGCTGGTTTGTATGATAAGTCAATATACCCTGCTCCTATACCATACTGTAAGACAGCTTTAAATCCTTCGTGGACTCTATCCATGTATTTTTGCTCGGTATTAACTTTATTCAATTCTTTTTTATTTTGGTCATATGATGATTCATCACCATATAACCCTTTATATAGATAAGGTTGCATTCTAGTTCCATTGTTTGCAATAGTATTAATATACTGTGACAATTGAATTGGGGTATAGTTATCGTACTGGCCAATTGAAAAGTCGAGTAATAATCCCGAGGTGGTACTAGTTCCTTTTAGACCGGTAATCTCGTTTGGAAGATCAATTCCAGTTTTAACTCCTAAACCAAATTCCGCAAAAGTGTTTCTATAAGTGTCAAAGGCAGCAGTATCAATAGATAGTGGTTTATTATATTTATAAGTTCCTTTACCTACTTTAATAGCTGTATAGTATTGATATGTGTTTGAAGATTGCGCTAAGGCAGTAATATCATTTAATCTACCCAAGTATTTCCACGAACATTTTTCAGGGGTGGCAGCTATTTTAACACAATTATCATATCTAACCTCGCCTATTTTTAGGGCTCCTGTATTATAACCAACTATGTGACTGGCTCCTTTAACTACTGACCCCATAACAGCAGTTGATTGGGTAATCCCAGAAGTATAATCAATAACACTATATGACCCGTCATCATTTTGTTTTAACTGTTTGCCTGCCATAGCTAGTATTTCACCAGTTTTAGGATCACTTATAATAACAAATGAGCCATTATAATATTCGGTGTTTGCTTCTTTTTTGGCATTTAATACTTCTTCAGTTAAAATTTCTTCTAAAGCTTTTTGAAGTTCAATATCAATCGTTAATACAATATCATTACCTCTTTTTCCTTCTTCAAGTAATTTATATGATCCATCACTCATTACTTGGTACTTATTCTTTTTTCCTTTTAAAATATCTTCATATTGGAATTCTAAATTACTAGTTCCTACTCTATCATCTAAGCTATAACCTTTATCTAAATAATAATCTTTATACTCTTCAGGTATTCCACTTTTACTAGATGAAACGTTGCCTAAAATACTTCTAAACACTTCACCATATGGATAGGTTCTTTCCCAATCTAGTTTAGTGTTAATGCCTTTAAGTTCACTGATATTTTCAGATACCAAAGCATACTCTTCGTCAGTGACATTTTCTCCTTTAATTACTTTTTCGTCGTATGAATATCCGGTGTTCATAAGAGTATATATGTAAGCTGCTTTTTTATCTAAATCATTATAGATACTTAAATCTTCGGCGGTTACTCTTTCAATTTTAAGTTCATAAATATCATCACTCGTAAGCTTTCTTTCTTCTAGTTGTTGCCACTCTTCATCGGTTATTTTTGCATCAGCTTCGTCTGAATGATTTTTTATCCAAAAGTTTTTAAAGTCATAATCATTTAACTTTGAAGAATCTACATCGATCATATCAGCTAATTTATAAGCGGTTTTTATTTCTTCTTTAGTTGTAATTCCAGATGGCTTTTTATAATATATAACTTTAGATGGCTTATTATCGACAATTAATTTTCCATTACGGTCATAAATTCTACCTCTTGGAGCAGATTCACCATAAGTAATTGTTTTTGTAAGATTTTCAAGTTCAGTACTATATTTTTCTTTACCAACGACTTGGACAACGAAAAGACTGACAACTAAAATTAGTAAAGCTAAAATGATAATAAAGTTTAAGATGTTATATCTTTTTTCAATTTCAATTTTAATATCTTTGTTTTCTCTATATGTATTAAAATTATATGTCTGTTTACTTTGACGTTTAGATATTTTCAATGATGATTTTCTTTTATCTCTAATATTTTTAAATTTATCTAATAAGGAAAATGATTTTTTATTTTTTCGATTTTTTTTCACTTTTTATCACCTCGCTTTTTAAATTAACATACTCTATTATAGGGGGAATGTATGCATAGATTACTAATTGAGAACTATATTAAACAAATTAGCAAACAAGATATTAAGGAGTTTGCTAATAAAAATAATATTCAACTTTCAGAAAAAGATCAAGATATATTATATCACTATTTAAAGAATAATTGGCAAGATTTATTATATGGAAATAGCAGAAGTGTTTTTAAAGAGTTAGAAGAAAAGCTGGGAACTGAAAAATTTAATATTTTAAAAAATTTATATGATTTTTATTTTGAGAAATATCACGACTTTTTATAATAGTTTCTAATGTCTTCTAACAAATTTGGATTATATGTTTTATTTTTAATCATCTCTATTTCGAATTTATATGGTGGATAAGTGCGGTCTTTGCCACCATCTGTACTTATATAAGGAGTTTCTAAAATTTTAGGAACTTCTTTTAAGTTTTTATTATATATTATTTTTATGAGATTTTCAAAGCCAATCCTACCAAAACCGATATTTTCGTGACGATCTTTATGCGCGCCTTTTTCATTTTTACTATCATTTATATGAATGCAGCCGATTTTGTTTAAACCAATTACTTTATCAAATTCTTTTAATAAATTATCAAAATCAGTAACATCGTATCCGGCATCATTTAAATGACAAGTGTCTAGACAAACAAGTAATCTTTGATTGTTTTTTACTCCATCAATGATTGTTTTGATTTCTTCAAATGTTTTTCCAAGTTCAGTACCCTTTCCAGCCATTGTTTCAAGACATATGATTGGGCCATCTTCTTCATCTAGAACAAGGTTTAACCCATTAATAATGTTGTTTAAACCTACTTCTACGCCTAGTCCGACATGACTACCAGGGTGCAAGACAACTTTTTTAATGCCTAAAGTTTGGGCACGTTTTAATTCTTGTTTTAAGAAATTTATAGCAAAGTTAAATTTATCTTCATCTTTATTATTGGCTAAGTTAACAATATAAGGTGCATGAATTATAACATCATTTATATCGATGTTATTTTCTTCCATTAACTGTTTGGCTTCGGCTGTTTGTTTTTCATCGATTTTACCTCTAACGGTGTTTTGAGGAGCTCCTGTATAAAACATGAAAGTGTTCTCTCCATAACTTAAAGCTTCTCTGACACTACCAAGCATACCCTCATCTTTTGTGAAAGATACGTGGCTTCCAATAATTAATTTTTCCATAAAAATCACCTAGAAATATAATACCACATTTCTAGGTTTATTCGCCCACTAAATCTCCTAAAACTTTAAAACTTCCACCAATTATTTTTTGAATAACTTTTTCCGTAGTGTTTGATATAGAAAGTCCAGCTTTAGATAATGCATTTTGATAGCTTTTGTTGTTGACATCGATGTAATCTTCTAAATCGATGTTTTTTCCTTCTTTGACGTCATTTTCAAACTTTTCGATTTGTTCGTTGGTTAAAGCAACTTTTTTACTGTTACGATATTCAAAGTAACCGGTACTTTGGGAAAGATATAGAGCAAAAAAGGTGACAAAACTAACTAAGATAGAATACCTAAAAATCTTATTTAACTTTTTATGCTTCATTTATATACTCTCCTATGATTGGGGCGAGAAGTTCAATGGTGTTTAATACTTCATCAATGGTGTTTTCTTGAGCGCCTATTTCGATTAAAATTATATTAGGATTTAAATCTTGATTATAAACGCCATTTGAGTATTCGCCACCTTTGGTTAGAATACCTCTCGTTAGAGTTGGATATTTAGCTTCTAATTTATCGTTGATGGTTGTGGCAACATTTAGGTTAGATTTATAGGTATCGTAATCTTCTCCGATGACGAAAGAGATTTTCGCACATGATTTATTGTTTATAATAACGGTAGATTTTTCTTTTGGTAAAGCATCACGATGAAGATCGATAATTAGTTTATAGTTTTTATATTTATTTAAAGCATCAGTTAAAAATTTACGACTAGCAACATAACTTTTATTATATTTCATGTTGTTTAAATTTAAATAATCAGTAATATTATCTTCCATAACATCGGCTTTAATATTTTGTTTGGCGAGTTTATCTTGAAGGAGATATGAGGCCATCATAACACCCGGTTTGATATTATATCCTTCTAATGAATCACCCGCATATGCTTCACTTTGATGAGAGTTATAAATGTAGACAGTTGGTTCGACGGTTAGTTTTTCAACTTCTTCGGTTTTGGGATTGCTGACATAAGCCATGGCAGCATCGTTTGATTTAAAATGAAAGGTATTTTCTAATATGGATACGGGTTCATTGACATCTAAAATTTTAGAAAACAATTTAGAAAGCAAGTCGTCAGCTTTCTTTTCATAAAGAAGGTGGTAGTTTGAGTCGACCATTAGGGCTTTGATAAAAGCTTCATTAGAATTTACGAGTTTGAGGTTCATAATAATATTAAAAGATAGTTCATAACCTAAAAACATAATAAAGGCATAGGCAATTAATCTAAATTTGAATTTACGCTTTTTCTTGAGTTTAACTTTTTTCATAGAATCCCCCATTTCGCTATAATTATATGAAATGAATAAGGAATAAAATGTAGAAAAAAACAAAGCTTACTTACTTTGTTTAATTTCTTTATGCAGAGCACTATTTAAACCCAAACTTATAACTTCGGCTAGTTTTGAAATGACAAAATCTTCTTCTTTGGGAGTGACCATTAGATTGTAACCAATGGGATTTAAGATTTCATAGATTAATTCTTTGGTTTCAGCTTCAGATAAACTACCAACCATACCTAAGATTTTTTCTTTTTCTTCTTTATTTATTTTGAATTTTTGACTTAGTTTTAAATAGTTGACATTAGCAGTTAATTTAGAGGCTGGATTATTGATGGTGGCTGTTTGATAAGCAAAATGATTATAGAGATATTTGATGGTATCACTGACAATAGAGGCGGCATCTACTACAGTTGGAACACCAATGGCAATAGTTGGAATACCTAAAATATCTTTGGAGATTTCTTTCCTTTTGTTACCCACTCCACTACCTGGGTTAATACCAGCGTCCGTCATTTGAATTGTTTTATTGACTCTTTCAACTGATGAGGCGGCTAAAGCATCGATGGTAATTACAAAGCCTGGTTTTATTTCTTTGACAACACTTTTTAATAAATCACTCGTTTCGATACCGGTTTCTCCCATAACTCCTGGGGCAAGAGCACATACTCTTCTAAATCCTTCATCTAATGTGCCATATAAGTATATGTAATTTGTAACTAACGTTTCAGAAACAACTAGGGGTCCAAGGGCATCTGGTGTTGATTTTTCATTACCGAGACCTAAGACTAAACACATATCGTCATCTTGAATATTTTGAAGTTTTAGAAGATTTCTTAGTTCTTCTGAGAATATTTTTTCCACTTTCTTTTGGTTTTGAGAATCGGTTACATCGATAAATTCGATGGTTGTATAATTGCCAGGCTTTTTATTTATTTCTTTTGCTTCTTCTTCATTTAAAGTAATATTTGTTATTTTAATTTCATCTACTTGTTTAGTAGGAGTAGATTTTACAAGTTCGACAGCTAGGTCTGTTCTTAGGATACTATTTTTTAAATCGACTTCATGACTCACAATATCACCTCACTTTTATTCTTAGCAAAGTTATAAAAATCATACAAAAAATAAAAATTAGTTATAAAATTATTGATTTGTAAAATAAAAATAGCGAAAAAATGTTGCTTTTTCATAATAATTTTGTTAAAATGGGTATACATGTGGCTTGGAGGTGAAATTATGGCCAACTTAAAGAATGCGAAAAAAAGAATTTCTGTAAATATTAAAAAAGAAGCAAGAAACAACGAATATTCTGCTAGTGCGAAAACAGCTGTTAAAAATACTCTAAGAGCTATTGCTAAAAAAGACAAGGCACAAGCTGAAGCAAATTTAAAAACTGCCATTAAAAGAATCGACAAGGCAGCTGGAGCTGGAGTAATCGCTAAAAATACTAGTGCTCGTAAAAAATCAAGATTAACAAAGAAAGTAAATGCGATGGAGTAATTTACTTTTTTATTTTATTAGAGGTGATTAGATGAAAAAACTTTGGAGCTTTTTTACTACAGTTTTATTTTGTATATTGTTTGTAGCTGCTTTTACTTACCGCAAAGATATTGTCAATTTTGTTATGAGTTCAGTGGTTCAAAATAAAGAAGTAGCTTTACCTAATGAGGAAATTAATTTTAATGATTTTGAATTTGGGTTTGTTCAAGAAACGAATGATTTTCATGTCAATAATAGACAAGACATTTTAAATGTAATATATACTGTTTTAAATCATGGCTTAACCGATTTTACTTTTTACTGTGATAAAGATTATGAAAAGTGTACGGATGATTTAAGTGAGATTTCTAATGATCAAGTATTACTTTCAACGATAAATAATTTTGTGTCACCTTATAATAGTTATGAAAAAATTTATTTTAAAATTACTTCTTATGGTGAAGTAAACATGACAATCGATAAATTATATTCAGACGAAGAAAAACAAAATATTGAAAATAAAATTACAGAATTTGAAGACGCAAATATTACCAATAACATGAGTACTCGTGATAAAATTAAAGCTTTTCATGATTATTTAATTAATAATAGTGTGTATGATAAAGCTCGGGCTGAGGCGATTGAAAATGGTAAAGATTATAGTGGTAATAATTCTCATAAAGCAAATGGCCCTTTAATTGATGGACTTGCTTTATGTAGTGGTTATAGTGATGCGATGAAAATATATTTAGATAGATTGAAAGTTCCAAATTATAAAATATCTAATTCTAATCACATCTGGAATTTAGTTTATTTAGATGGTCAGTGGTTACATTTGGATTTAACTTGGGATGATCCAGTGACAACCGATGGTTCTAATATTTTATTATATAAATTTTTTCTAATTTCAACTGATGAATTACACAAGTTAGATGCGACAGGACATAATTTTAATACTGAATATTATCCAGAAACACAAAACAGTTAAGATTTTCTTAACTGTTTTTATATTTCTTCTATTGGTAAAGTAATTGTAACTTTAGTATACTCTCCTTCTTTTGATTCGTAATTTAAGGTGCCATTATGGGCTTTGATTATTTGATCTGAAAGTGATACTCCCAAACCTGTACCTCTTTGTTTAGTAGTATAAAAAGGCTCTTTAATTTTGTTTAATAATTCTTTACTCATACCTTTACCATTATCTTTAATAGTAATAATGATGTGATTTTCCTTTATCCTGTCGTGAACAATAATTTTACCATTTTTATCTTTTGGAATAGCTTCAATACTATTTTTCAAAAGATTTATAAACACTTGGGTTAATCTATTGTAATCAGCATTTATGTATATATCGTCATCAATTATTTTAGAGGTTAATTGAATATTATTCTTCTGACACAACATATCTATATTTTTGATAACTTCTTCAATTAATAAATTAATATCAATAATGTCTTTGTTTATTTTTACTTTATTCATAGCCAGAAAATCTTCTAGTAATAATAATGTTCGATTTATTTCATCTTTTAAAATCGGAATGTATTTTTTGAAGTGTTTAGGGTTTTCTAGATCAAACATATCTAAATAACCTTTGCACACAGCAATGGGATTTTTTATTTCATGAGTTATTTGAAATAATGAGGTATGGATTTGCTCATTATGTTTTATTTCTTTGATGTTCATGTGGAGTTTTAAAACCTCTTCAGTTTTATTTAAAAAATATATAATAATATTAGCAACAACATACATATAAATTCCTTCGATAAGAACTTCAATGACATATACTGGGAAAGCATAATTTAAATAGCTTAATAAAACTAAAGTTATAACTATTTTAATTGTAGTAAAAGTTAAAATAAAGTCATGAACTTTAAATTCTTTATGTAGTTTTAAATAGAACAAATAATAAAGAAGATATTCTAAAATAATAATTGGAAAATAATTTTGGTAAAAACTATAATAATAAATTACCATAATTACCGATGTGACAAATATCGATATTTTAGATTTTTTTATATAAGCAATAATTAAAGAAATATTAATAATCATAAATGGCATATTCATGTATAACGGTTTTGTATATTTAAAAAGTAAATATAATATTGTGAATATAGTGACGATAATCAGTAAGTCATTTTCTTTCTTATTAAATGTTTTGGTATATGCGAGATAAAGTAAGTAGACTGTTAATGGTAATGCAACTAAAATAATATCTAAAATCATCGTATCAAATATTTCCATTTTTATCACCGACATTATTTTACAAAACACAACTTGTCGAAGTTTGTCGAAAAATAGAAAAATATAATATTTTTTAGCAAAAAAGAAAGATTTTTACATTAATCTTTCTTTTAAAGATAATTATTTTAACATTTTTATGCACACCTATTAGTACTACAAGAGTTTACATAGCTATATTTATATTGATTATTAGCACTATCAAAAGTTATTCTAACACATCCTGTCATAGGCTTATCATTTGTTGGGTCTATTACTTCTTTTTCACTATCTAGATATCCTTCTTGCTTTAAGAAGTCAATACTAACATCGCATGAAGCATCAGGTAAGCTTCGAACATTATCTGTTCCCCATCTTTCAGCGGCATCAATAATAGTGTTCTTTTGTTCATCTAAAGTGTTTTCTCTTGAATTACTAATAATACCAACTATAGTTGGTACAGCAATGGTAGCCAATATACCTAATATTGCAATTACGGCTAGTAATTCAATAAGCGTAAAGCCGTCTTTTTTCATACTATCACCTAGATTAAATTATACGTTCTTTAAGGTTAGGTGTCAATAATGAAGGGTTACATTCTCCAAAGATTCCCATATTTTGTCAATGTGTAAATGATATATTTTATTTTAACTTTTGCTCCCTATGATTTGCCTTTATGTTAAAAATATGTTATGATGTATATAGATGAAGGAAACTTCATAAAATATTAAAGGAACATTCAATAGTCCGATGTTGAGTGTTGCTACATATAATTGTGTATCACCTAAATCATTGGATGAGTTAGGTGATTTTCTTTTATATTAATACTATAAATAGTAAAAATACAAGTAGGAAGATAAGAATGACTAAAGAAAGAATTAAAAAATCTTTCTTGTTCATTATATCGCCTCCCTTCTAAATAGAAGATTGGCATCACCCAACTTACTGAATGTTCCTTAATATAATTATAACAAATAGTTATATAAAATACAATAAATTTTATTGCATTTTGTTAAAAAAATGGATGTGGTAATTTATGAAAAGCGTAGGAATAATATGCGAATATAATCCATTTCACAATGGACATTTATATCATATAAAAAAGGTAAAGGAATTATATCCTGATTATGTGGTTATTGCTGTTATTAATGGCGATTTTACTCAAAGGGGCGATGTTAGTTTAATTGATAAGTGGCAAAAAACTGAGGTGGCTTTAAATTATGTCGATTTAGTAGTTGAACTACCATTTGTCTTTGGGACGCAAGCAGCTGATATTTTTACTAAAGGTGGTGCGGATATTTTAAATGCCTTAAAAGTAGATGCTTTTGTCTTTGGTAGTGAAAGTTCAGATATAAATAAATTAAGAAAGATTGTAGAAATTCAAGAAAACATGGAATATAGTGATAAAATTAAGCAATATTTAGACGAAGGATTAAGCTACCCTACTAGTTTGGCTAAAGCTTTAAAAGATTTAGGAATTGTTTTAGAAAATAATCCAAATGATTTACTTGGAATTGGTTATATTAGAAATTTAAAAGGTGTAGAAATTAAGGCAATTAAAAGAACTAATGATTATCACAGTTTAGATTTGAATAAAATATCTAGTGCGACGAGTATTAGAGAGGCTTTGAAGAATGGAACTGATGTTAGAGAATATGTTCCTAAAGAAAGTTATGATAGTTTAGATGATTTACATTTCTTAGATGATTATTTTGATTTGCTTAAATATAAAATAATAAGTTCTAAGGATTTAAGTATTTATCAAACTGTCGATGAAGGTATTGAGAATAAAATTAAAAAAAATATTTTAAAAGCTCACAATACTGAAGAATTAATAAATTTAGTTAAATCTAAAAGATATACATATAATAAAATAAAAAGAATGCTTTTACACATCTTATGTGGGTTTACAAAAGAGGAAGCTAAAAGGTGCAGGGAAATACAATATATTCGAGTATTAGGATTTAATGATAATGGTAGAAAGTATTTAAATAGTATTAAAAAAGAATGTGAACTACCAATTATTACGAAATATGATAGTGATTTTGAAATGATGCGAATAGAAAACAGAGTTAGTAATGTTTACAACATTAAAAAAGATGACTTTTTAGAGGAATATAAGCATAAACCTATAATCCATTAGTCATCTTTTTATATTGTATCAATTTTTAAGAAGTTAGTCGTCTTAACCTGATGCATTCTTGGGAATCCGCCAGTTACGATAACGATATCACCTTTTTGTAAATCCATAAACTTAGTAGTTTCAGCTTTACAATTATCTATAAGTTCTTCAAGTGTATTATAATATTTAACAATTACTGGGAAAACTCCATAATTAAGCGCTAAAGCTTTAGCTACTTTGGCATCTGGACAAGCAGCAACAATTGATGATTTTGGTTTTAATGTACCAATTAATTTAGCACTATAACCACTTGTAGTTGCAGCAATAATTACTTTAACATCTAATAAGTTAGCACTTTCAACAACATTATGAGCAATAGCACTTGGAATGTTGTTTTCTTTAGCGTATGATTTTTGGTTAGCATAATCATAATAACTTTCGGCTTCTTCACAAGTTTCAGCCATGTATTTAACAGCATCGGCTGGATGTTTACCAATAGTTGTTTCACCTGATAACATAACAGCATCTGTTCCATCTAATACAGCATTAGCAACGTCTGAGATTTCAGCACGTGTTGGACGAGCACTTGTGTACATTGAAGCAAGCATTTCAGTAGCAACAATAACAGTACGTCCTTTTTGACGACATTTTTCAATAATTTCTTTTTGTAAGATAGGTAATGTGTTCATTGGCATTTCCACACCTAGATCACCACGAGCAACCATAATACCATCACTAGCTTCAATGATGTCATCTATATTTTGAATAGCGGTATGACTTTCAATTTTAGAAATTATTTGCATGTCTTCTCTACCTTGTTCTTTTAAGATTTCTCTAGCAGCTAAAACATCGTCTTTTGAGCTAACGAATGATAAAGCTAAGAAATCACCATCGTGCTGACAAGCATAGATTATATCCTCTCTATCTTGATCGCTAATGAAGTCCATATTTAATTGAACACCTGGCACATTGATACTCTTTCTACTACCAAGTACTCCACCGTCAATTATTTTACAGTTAATTCCATTTGGTAATTTTTCAATTACTTCTAACTTCATTAATCCATCTTCTAATAGAATTTCATTACCAACTTCAATACTATCTAATGCATCTTTATAGTTAACGGTGATAGCTTCTTCAGTTCCTAAGATATCATCTTTAACTAATTTAATAGTTTTTCCCTCGACTAAGTTGATTTTATCATCGGTCATATTTCCAGTACGGAAATCTGGTCCTTTAGTATCGAATAAAACGCCTACGTAAGATCCTAATTCTTCGTTTGCTTTTTTAACTAAACTTAAAACATTACTCTTCTCTTCTTCTGTAGCATGTGAAAAGTTAATTCTGGCTACATTCATACCATTTAATACCATTTGTTTAAAGGTTTCATATTTGGCACTACTTGGACCAATTGAACAAATTATTTTAGTTTTTTTCATGAATACCACTCCTTTTGACAATTTTCGCAATAATAAGTTCCGCGTCCGCCAACGGTTATTTTGATTATCTTTGAATGGCAAATGGGACACTCCTCTTTGGTGTGAACAAGTAAATGCTGTTGGAATCTACCATGAACTCCTTCACTTGATTCGTAACTTTTTACAGTTGTTCCACCGTATTCTATGGCTTTTTCTAGAACTTGTTTTGTAAAATCTATGATATTTTGGCAATCTTCAGCCGTTAAATCGGTTGCTAAAGTTTTAGGATTTATTTTAGATAAAAATAATATTTCATCAGCATAAATATTTCCAATACCGACAATTATAGTTTGATCTAAAAGTTCTGTTTTAATCGGTTTTTTATGGAATTTCTTTTTTAAGTATTCTGGGGTTAATTTTTTATCCCATGGTTCTAAGCCTAATTCAGATAATGGTTTTTCATTAAATGCATTTTCTTTTGATAGTAAATACATTTTACCAAACTTTCTCGTGTCATGGTATCTTAAATCGGTACCATCAGAAAAGTGGAAAATAACATGTTGATGTTTTTCTATAGGTTCATCACTTCGTCTAATAAAGTATTTACCTTCCATCCTTAGATGACTTAATAAATAATAATCATCCAATTCGAACATTAACCATTTACCTCTTCTTAGAATGTCGTTTATTTTTTGATTCCTGATTTTTCTTTCAAACTCTTTAACACTTGGATAGGCAATTATATTTTCCCAATAAACTGATGCGGAAACTATAATTTTGTCTTTAACCTCTTTTATCAAAGTGTTTTTGACAGTTTCAACTTCAGGTAATTCAGGCATAGTACCACCTACTTCTCTTTGTATTTAGCCTCAATAATTATTTTACCCTTTTTAGTTTTTTCTTTTTTAGTAACGCCTTTGATATATGGTTTTACGGCTTTATATATCATATATATTAGCCAGCACACTAAGGCAAATAATAAGATGTAAACAAAGATGTGAGCTAAAAAAATTAAAATAATTATTCCCAAAATAAATAGTAAAACTTGTTTTACATTAATGTTCAAAAAAATCACCTAATCAATTATAACATTCTTTTTAGGCCTTTTCAATTGAATTTAGGTGTTTTTTCGTGTTTTTGTGACTTTTAAATTTTAGAATTGAAAGTAATTGAAATAGAGTTTTAATTATTATAAAATTATGGTAAGGTGGTGATAAAATGGACTTAATTTATGTCATTCCTAAGAGAACAGAACTTAACTATCGAAAGAAACTTGTCGAAGATGAAAAAACAATGGAATATAATAATGGAATTGTCCCTTTTCCAAAAGAAAAGTGGGATTCTTGGTATAATAAATGGATTGGAAATAATGATAAGAATTATTATTATGCTTATATTTATGACAAAGACATTCAAGCTTTTGTTGGGGAAGTGGCTTATAGGAAAGAAGTATATAAAAATTCAGTTATGTTAAGTATAATTATTGAAAGTAAATATCGAAGAAGAGGATATGGGAAGGAAGGTCTAAAAGGACTAGTAACGACGGCTTTTAAAAATGGCTGGGATGAAGTAAGAGATTTAATTGCCAAAAATAATGTTGGTTCTCAAAAATTATTTTCTGATTTTGGATTTAAAATTGTTGATGTTGATAAAGATGGGGATGTTGAATTTGAATTAGGAAAAGAAGAATTTATTAATCTATATGGTGATATATAATTATTATTTTTGTTTATAGATCAATTAAACAAATTGACAACCTATTGACTGAATAAGTTTTAAATGATAAAATGAATTTAGTAAATCGATGACAAAGAATAGTAGTATAATTATTATTTTATAGAGAGTTAGTGATTTGGTGGAAACTAACAAATAACTTTATACGAATCTACTTTGGAGAGAAGTTTAAAACACTTCCGGGATGACCGTTATCATAATTAAGACAGCCGTATAGGATGGTACCGTATTGCATATACTCCTAACATCAGGCTGTCTTTTGCTTTAAGGAGGGTTGAGTATGGATAGATGGTTAAAATATTTTACTAAAGAAGAAGTGGCTGGATTTAAAAACGCGAGAAACCTTTATGGTAAAGCTTATTTGATTTGTGAAAAGGTTTTTGATGGCAAATCACATTCGTCCGGAGTTCCATATATGGATCATTTAGTAGCCGTGGCTGATAGGTTTTCTGATGATAAAGCAAAAGTAGTTGCTCTACTTCATGATATTATGAAAGAAACCGAACTTACAGCAATGGATTTAAATTATATTGGTTTTCCTAGTGATATAGTTAAAACAGTGTCACTTATGACCAGAGAAAATGGTGAGTCATATGATGAATTTATTAATAGAATGATTAACAGTAAAAATAATATGGCTGTACAAATTAAGAAAGCTGATTTAGAGCAAAACATGGATTTAAGTAACTATGAAAGTGTTACTGATGAATATTTAAATAGAATTGATGTTAAATACAAACCACAATATGAGAAGATTGTAGGTTATTTAGGCGACTTAGAGAAGGAGAATTAAAATGATAGACATAAAATTAATTAGAGAAAACAGAGATTTAGTTAAAGAAAATATTAAAAAGAAATTTCAAGATAAAAAATTACCTTTAGTTGATGAGGTATATGAATTAGATATTAGGTGCCGCGAAGCTAAAGGTAAAGGTGATAAGCTTCGAAAAGAGAAAAATGAGAAAAGCGCTTTAATCGGCGCTTTAATGCGCGATGGTAAAAAAGACGAGGCAGAAAAAGTTAAAGCAGAAGTTAGTAAATATGGTGATGAGATTGCTAGATTAGAAAAAGAAGAAGAAGATCTCAGAGAAAAAATACATGAAGATATGATGGTTATTCCTAATATCATGGACCCATCTGTACCTATTGGTGAAGATGATTCTAAAAATGTGGAATTAGAAAGATTTGGAGAGCCAGTTATTCCTGATTTTGAAATACCTCACCATGCAGATATATGTGAGAGACTAAATGGTTTAGATAAAGAAAGTGCAGGAAGAACAAGTGGTAATGGATTTTACTATTTGATGGGTGATGTAGCTAGATTACATTCAGCAATGCTTAGTTATGCTAGAGATTTCATGATTGATAAAGGTTTTACTTACTGCATTCCCCCATTTATGATTAGAAGTGATGTTGTAAATGGTGTTATGAGTTTTGAAGAGATGGATGCAATGATGTATAAAATTGAAGGTGAAGATTTATATTTAATCGGAACATCTGAACATTCTATGATTGGCAAATTTCAAGGACAAATTATTAAAGAGGAAGAACTTCCTATTACCCTAACCTCTTATTCACCTTGTTTTAGAAAAGAAGTTGGGGCTCATGGTATTGAAGAACGCGGGCTTTACAGAGTTCATCAATTTGAAAAACAAGAGATGGTTGTTTTATGTAAGCCTGAAGATGGTATGAAATTTTACGATAAAATGTGGCAATATACTGTGGAATTCTTTAGAAGTTTAAATGTTTCTGTTAGAACTTTGGAATGCTGCAGTGGTGATTTGGCTGATTTAAAGGTTAAGTCATGTGATGTTGAAGCGTTTAGTCCTAGACAAAACAAATATTTTGAAGTTGGATCTTGCTCAATATTAGGTGATGCGCAAGCTAGAAGACTTGGCATTAGAATGAAAACTAAGAATGGTAATGAGTATGTTACTACTTTAAATAATACAGTACTTGCTACTCCTCGTGGTTTGATTGCTTTCTTAGAAAACAATGTAAATGAAGATGGCAGTGTTAATATACCAGAGGTATTAAGACCTTATATGGGTGGTAAAGAAAAGTTAACGCCTAAAAGCTGATAATTAAATATCAGTTTTTTTGTACAATAAAAAGGAATTCCCTACTTTCACGACGTATGTTAATTTATGAAAGGAGGAATTCCAATGTTTTATTTAATTGAACAATTTAGATTTTTAATTTATGTTATTTGGGAATATTTTGATTACAAATCAAGATAAATGACTATCTCCATTTGTATAATCAATTGTAATGCCATCTTGGACGTTATAAATATAGACATTAAAACAAATTTCACCACATTTATCTTCAACAGAACTTGCTTCTATTTGTACTCCACTAGCAAGTAAATTATTATCTACATAAATTGGCGTTACTCTATATAAAACATGATTATTTGTTTCATCTATGTAATTAGCAACTTCGTTTTCAAAGTCTAACATAGCACCTGTATTCATCTGCCTTGTGCAAGTTATTAAATTCTTTTCGTTAGCATTTTCACCAGTTAATTGATAACCAATTAGATGGCAGCGGTTATACAAATATTTACCACTTACAATATCGTATTTAACAGTGTGCCAGCCAGTTGGTTTAATCATACCGATTGATCCTCTTTCTTCGGTTGGCATGGTTTCTTTACTGACTTTTGCAAAAGCGACACCTGCTCTATTTAAAATATCTAAATCACTATATAATTCAAAAGTATCTTTAGTATAATCTTCGTCTGTAAAATTTGGCTTATTTTCATTTATTGTAACATATGCTTCACCACTATACTGTGGAATATTTTCTATTTTATAAGTTGGTGCTGGTTCAACTAATGGTTCCGTCATAAAACTTTTTATTTCATTTTGATATGCGACACATAGGAAAACAAGTATGGTTATAACAGTTATAAAGATATTTCTATTTTTGTTTTTAAATTTACTGCTTCTAGCCATTATTTTGCCTCAGCCCAGTTTTTACCATAGTTAATATCGATAGAAAGTGGTACAGTAAGTTCACAGACGTTATCCATAACATCAGTGACTATTTGTTTTACTGTTTCTAATTCGTCTTCAGCAGTATCAAATATCAATTCATCGTGAACTTGAATAATCATTTTACTTTTAAGGTTATTTTCTTTAAATGCTTTGTAAACTTTAACCATAGCTAATTTGATTATATCAGCAGCAGTGCCTTGAATTGGGGTATTTAATGCGATTCTTTCACCACTTTGTCTAATAGTGTATACGGTATTTTTTAATTCTGGAATATATCTTTTACGATTAAACATAGTTGTGACATACCCTTTTTCTTTAGCGTGCTCTATAGTACTATCCATATATTCTTTAATACCTGGGTATGTTTTGAGATATGTATCAATAAATTTTTTAGCTTCAACTGCCCTTATTCCAATATTTTCGCCTAAGCCAAAACTACTAATGCCATAGATGATTCCAAAATTTACAGCTTTGGCAACTCTTCGCATTTCACTTGTGACTAATTCTAGTGGTACATGAAAGATATCACTGGCTGTTTTAGCATGAATATCTATTTTATTATGAAAGGCTTCTTTTAAAGACTTAACATCAGCCATATGGGCTAGAACGCGAAGTTCAATTTGAGAATAGTCAGCGCCTAAAATATATTCATAATTTGGGACAAAAGCTTTTCTAATTGATCTTCCAAAATTATCTCTAACCGGGATATTTTGTAGGTTTGGTTCAATTGATGAGAGTCTTCCTGTTCTGGTTAAGTTTTGGGTATATATAGTATGTATTTTACCATCATTACTGATAGTATTGATTAAGCCTTCGACATAAGTCCCATAAATTTTAGATAGTTTACGGTATTCAATTATTTGATTAATTATTGGATGTTTATCTTTTAATTTATTTAAAACATCGATTGCTGTGGAATAACCACTAGCGGTTTTCTTTTTGTGTGGAAGATTTAATTTTTCAAATAATACTTCACTTAATTGACTAGGTGATGAGATATTAAATTCACATCCAGCATTATTATAGATATCTTTAGTTAAGAGTTCTAGTTTTATTTTAATGTCTTCTCCCATATCTCTTAAGACTTTTTTATCAACTTTAACTCCTGTAAATTCCATATCAGCTAGAACAGTAGCTAGAGGAAGTTCAATTTCATTAAATAAATATTCAACATTTTCTTCTTTGATTTTATTTTGGAAAAACTCTCTAGTATCATAGATGAATTTTGCTCTATCAACACATGCTTTGGCAATTTCTTCTTCACTAGGCATTTTTAAGTGAATAAATTTTCCATAAACCTTTTCATAAAATTCTAGTTTATAATCTATTTGATTTGCTAGATAAGCCATATCGTCTTTCATATTGTAATCGAGTAAGGCTCCGGCTATCATAGTATCAAAAGTAACATTTTCTATTTCAGCGCCTTGCCATTTTAAAGCGACAATCATTTTCTTTAAGTCATATGTATATTTAATGTTTTCTTTTAAGAATTTTGGATTTTGTTTTAATATTTCTGGTGGAATAAAATAAGCGATGTTTTCGTTATAGACACCCATACCTAATATTGGTGATTTATGGTAGTTTTGACCAAATATTTCTAGATAAACAGCAACCTCGCCATCTACTTTAAGTTCATCTATATTTTTTATGATTTGAACTTCTACTTCTTTTTTAGGTTCTTCTTTTTTATTTGTTTTTTTTAAGAAAGAGTAGAATTCTAAATCTTCATATATTTTATTTAACTCTTCTCTATTTTCACCTTTATATTTAGTGTCTTCAATAGTAATTTCCATTGGGACATCTTTGACAATGGTGGCCAAATGATACGATTTATAGGCATTTTCTTTATCATTTCGAATTTTTTCACCTAATTTTCCTTTGATGTTACCCGCGTTTTCATATATTCCATCTAATGTTTTATATTCGTGAAGAAGTTTTAAAGCGGTTTTCTCACCGACTCCTTTAACACCTGGAATATTATCTGAAGAATCACCCATTAAAGCTTTTAAGTCAATGACATTTATTGGTTTAATGCCGTAGGCTTCTTCAAATGTCTTTTCATTATATCTGATATAATCTTTTTGTTTTAAAAGTTTGATATCAACATCATTTGAAATTAACTGTAATAAATCTTTATCGCTACTAACAATAGTTCCAATAAATTCTGGATCATCATCACAGAATTTAGCGAATGTTCCAATAATATCATCGGCTTCATAGTTATCTATTTCATAGTATTTAATTCCCATTGCGGTTAGCAATTCTTTAGCAACTGGGAACTGTTTTTTTAGTTCATCAGGAGTTTCTACCCTACCGCCTTTATAATCTTCGTATTCTTTATGTCTAAAGGTCTTTCCTTTATCAAAGGCAACTATGACATATTCAGGGTTTTCTTCATTAATTATTTTATGAATCATATTTACAAAACCAAATAAGGCATTGGTTGGGAAACCTTTACTATTATTCATAAAGTTACCATTATAAGCTGTTGCATAATAACTTCTAAACATAAGGTTATTTCCATCTATCATAATTATTTTTTTCATACTTTATCACCTAATAATATTTTAGCATTAATAATTACTTTATAACAAGTTATTTTTACAAGATATTGGTAGGTAAATTTAAAAATGTTCCTTTCTAAATGATTTTTCTAATCTTTTCATTTAAAAAGGAACATATATTTTGAACTTTACACTTTGTCAATATTTAGAAATCTTTGGAGAATGTTACTAATTATAGATTAGAAAAAAATGATTTTCTTGTTTGAAAATCATCTTTTTTAAAATAATGTTAATTGACTAGATTCATCCATGCCATCTAATATGCCCATTGAACGAAGTTTCTCAATTAAAGTAGAAGAAAGTTTAGCTCTTTTTTGTAAGTCTTCAATACTGATGAATTCTCTTTTTTCTCTTTCTTCAACGATGTTTTTAGCAACTACTTCACCTAACCCATCAATGGCTCTAAATGGTGGGATTAAATTTCCATCATCATCGATTACAAAGTCGTGATAATGACTTTTATATAAATCGATTGGTTTAAATTTTATATTACGAGCTACAGCTTCTAAAGCCACTTTTAAACACTCAAGAACTGATGATTCTTTATTAGTGGCATCGAAACCTTTTTCGTTGATTTCAACGATTCTAGCTCTAACTGCATCATAACCTTTAATCATTGATTCAATATCAAAATCATCATATTCTGCCGAGAACTGAGCTGCATAATAAACAGCAGGTTTATGAACTTTATAGTATGCGAGTCTAAAAGCGTTGATTACATAGGCTACGGCATGGGCTTTCGGGAACATGTATTTAATTTTACTACATGATTCTATATACCAATCGGCTATACCGGCAGCTTTTAATTCTTTAACGTATTCAGCCCATTGTTCTGGTTCTTTGCTGGCTTTACCTTTACGAACAAACTCCATTATTTTAAAGGCTTTTAACCTATCCATCCCTTCTTTTATTAAGTAAGTCATAATATCATCACGACAACCGATAACTTCACTGAATGGAACGACACCTTGTTCGATCAAATCTCTAGCATTACCATTCCATACATCGGTACCATGTGATAATCCTGATATTTTAACTAATTCTGAGAATGTTTTCGGTTTTGTCTCTTTAACCATTTGAAGAGTGAAAGGAGTTCCAAATTCTGGAATACCTAGAGTTCCAGTATCATTCATGATTTGCTCTTTAGTAACACCTAAAGGTTTTGGCGATAAGAATATTCCCATGGTTTCTTTATCGTCTAATGGAACTTGTGTGACATCATCACCAGTTATATTTTGGATTAATCTCAATTTGGTTGGTCCAGAATGACCTAAGATATCTAGCTTTAAGACATCTTGGTCAATGGCGTGATAATCAAAGTGAGTGGTACGCCAAGCAGAATTAACATCATCGGCTGGATATTGGAATGGAGTGAAATCAAAGACATCCATATATCCTGGAATAACGACAATTCCTCCTGGGTGCTGACCAGTAGTTCTTTTAACACCTGTACAGCCCCCAGCTAATCTTTCGACTTCGGCAGTACGCATAGATATTCCTTTATCTTCACAATATCCTTTAACATATCCAAAGGCAGTTTTTTCAGCAACGGTACCAATTGTTCCAGCACGATAAACATTATCAACACCGAACAATACTTTGGTGTATTCATGAGCAGCTGCTTGGTTTAAGTCTGAAAAGTTTAAGTCGATATCTGGTACTTTATCGGCATGGAAACCTAAGAAGGTGGCGAATGGCATATCTTCACCATCTTTTTTCATTTTAGTTCCACATTTTGGACAATTCATATCTGGTAAGTCAAAACCACAGTCATAATCTTGAGATAATGGTTTCCCATCCATTTCAAATATACTGTGTTTACAGTTTGGACAGACATAATGAGCTGGTAAACCATTCGTTTCAGTTATACCCATGAATGTAGCAACTAATGATGAACCGACCGAACCACGAGAACCAACTAAATAACCGTCATCATTTGATTTTTTAACTAGTTTTTGGGCAATTAAATAGATAACGTCAAAATGAGCACCAATAATACCAGTCAATTTATCTTCAGCTTGTTTATTTAATTCTTCTTCAGTTGATTCTGGATTTGTTTCTTTGATATCTTCTTTGACAAAGTTTTTAACACCATCATAATAACTACGCATTACTTTATTTAATTCTGAATATATATATTTATTATATTCTTCACTTTTTAGTCCTTGTTTTTCGGCATGTTTTTTAATAATGTTCATAGGTTCTTCACCATATAATTCTTGAGCTAATCTCTCTTCAATATTATAAGGTAATGGTTTGCCATAAACACTCTCGGCTTTATCATAAACCATATCAGTAGTTGTTTCCGTACAATTTGGAATTTTAGGAGCGAATGGAATACCACCAGTATCGATAATAACTTCAATGATTTCAATCATGTCAGCTATTTTACTAGGATTATCGATAACTATTTCTTCGGCTAGTTCCTTAGGTAAGAATGAGAAGTCTTCTAACATTTCTTCAGTTGTACGTAGGTGCTGAGACGGAATTTGTTTGATATCTTTTTTAGCTAATGGATGTCTTCCACCACCAGGGACTTTTTGATTAACAATAATTTCCCTATAAATTCTATCTTCTGGTTCTATTTGGTGAACATCACCAGTAGCAACAATTATTTTTCCGGCTTCTTTAGTAACTCTGATGATCTTTTTAATGTGTTCTAACAGTTCTGCTTTATTTGCAAAATCACCCATTTGAAGTAGGTGGTCATATACTGCAGGAGGCTGAACTTCAACATAATCATAGAAATTAATTAAGTTTACTAATTCTTCATCATTTTTACTTCTAGCTAGTCTAAATATTTCACTTTCGTAACAACCACTACCGATTAATAAGCCTTCCCTATGTTTTTCAATTTCACTTCTTAAGATTCTTGGGGTTTTATATAAGTATTTAGTGTTAGCTAAAGAAATTATTTTGAATAAGTTTTTTAAACCTTTTTTATTTTTAGCTAAAATGTTGACATGATAACTAGTACCATATTTATGAATTTCATCTTTTGATACTAGTTTATCTAAGTCTTTGATTGTTTCGAAATTTCTAGATACAAGTTTTTTTAACATTTTATGGAAGACTAAAGCGGTTCCTTCAGCATCGTAATCTCCCCTGTGGTGAGCAGATTCATCCCATGGAACATCATATCTTTTAACTAAGGCAGATAAGCTATGTCTAGCATAACCGGTATCTAAAGCTCTAGATAATTCTAGAGTATCAATTACGGTGTTGGTAAACTCACCTAAATTATATTTACTGTGAGCCATAACGATAAATGATACATCGAATTTGGCATTGTGGGCAACCATAGGAAGGTCACCTACCCACTCCATAAATCTTTTAACAGTATTTTCTTCGTTGTCTTTATCTTGTAACATTTCGTCGGTTATGTTAGTAAGTTCAGTGATTTTGGCAGGTAATTTTCGTCCTGGATTAATTAATTCGTCAAATCTATCAACTATTTCTCCATTGTCGATTTTAACGGCACCTATTTCGATAATTGAGTCAGCGCCACCCGCATTAAATCCTGTTGTTTCTAGGTCGAAAACAACATATGTTGTTTCTAATAATTTTTGGTCGGTTGGTCTTAAGACGATATTTACGGTGTCATCGATTAAGGTTAATTCGGTACCATATAAAGCTTTGAATTTATCTTTATCTTCTTTCCCTTTGTTGTACTTAGTAACTAAGTTAAAGACATGTGGGAAAGCTTGACAGCCATTATGATCAGTAATAGCGATGGCTTTATGGCCCCAGTTCATGGCAGTTTGAACTAATTTTACTTCATCAGCGACGCCATCCATTTGACTCATTTTAGTATGAGCATGAAGTTCAATTCTCTTTCTTGGAGCTTCGTCTTTTCTCTTTTTATCTTCTTTCATAGATACGTTAATATCTCTGGCATTTAAAACTATTTCACCTGAGTATTTGTCGTTTTTGGTGTAACCTCTAATGATATAATATTTGCCTTCTTTTAGAGATTTTTTATATTTATTAAATTCATCGTCTTCTCTACAGAATATTTTACAGTACATACTATCAGTGCCATCAGTTATTTTTAGAGTGATGATTTTAAAATTGCTTTTAGATGATTCAAAAATATCAATACCAAAGATTTTTGCATCGACAGTAACATTATCCATTTCAAAAGTGACTAGGTTGATAGGTGTCGCCTCATCAGTAATTTCTCTTCCCATGATAAATGGACTTTCCTTTTTTTCAGTTACTTTTGGAATTACTTTAGTTTTTTCTTTTTCAATTTCCTCTCTTAATTCTTGAGCTTTAGTTTCATCTATTCTGGTGATAACTTTGATGTTAAATCCTGTGTTTTGTAGATCTTTTTCTAAAGGATTTTTTATACTATTAAATTTCATTTCTTCAGCTTTATTAGTAAGATCAATCAATAAATTATCATCATCTATTTTTAAAGGAATACCAACAAACATTTTTAAAAGTGGGGCTTCTTTACTATAGTTTTCTAAAAAATGACGATAATAATCAGTCAATGTTTCAAGATCAAAACTATTTGTAGTGATTTGTGATTTGATAGATTTAACATTAAAAAAACGAGTTTTTAATTTTTGTGAAAAATCTAAGTATGTTTGTAGTGGTAGAGGATTTTTTAAAGACAAACAAAAAACGTATTTGTCTTTAGCTTTATTACAAACAATTTTATTTAATTTACCACTTTCAAAATCACTTTTTTCGTTTTCATCTATCTTAATTTGGTTTAATAATAACTGTAATTTATCGTCCATTTTTAATCACCTTTTTTATTATAACACATAGAGTAATCTTTTTATCATTAAAAGCGTATAAAAGTTTGCTTTACATTTGCTTTAAATGTGATTTATACACTTTTTGAGTGTCGTTTTTAAATTGTTAATGGTAATATTTTTGCGAGATGTAGTAACAAAAATGAAAGATAATTATTGAATGGTTTTTAGAAAGTGTAAAATAAAGGTAAAGAAAAAAGGCCTATTTTAAGACCTTGATTTTAGATTTTGATAGTTCTTTATAGTTTAGATTGAAGTAAACTATTCTGTGAGGGATTGATACTTCTTTAATTAGAACATATACTCTTTCACCTAATCTTAATTTATTATTATGACCAATTGCTTTCGCGTGAGCAAGGTCAGATGGTGTGACATGACCGATGACATTATTATCTAATCTAATTTCAGTGTCATATGGGGTCATATTTATAATTCTGCCAGCGTAAATTTTGCCACTATCTGCTTCATATTCTCTTTGCATATATTCAGCCATTTTTAAATCTAAAGTTTCTTTTTCAGCTTGATCGGCTTCTCTTTCCATAAATGAATCGTGTTCACATATTTCTGGAAGTGTTTGATAATAATTCAAAAGAGTTGGAATGTCATATTTTTGGTATGGATTAGTTAAGCGATGAACCATTAAGTCAGGATGTCTTCTAATTGGTGAGGTAAAATGAGTATAATAGGTTAATCCTAAACCATAATGTCCTTCGCAAACTGGGGCATATTTAGCTTTACTCATACTTGTTAAAATTAAGTGAGAAATAATTGGATAGTTTTCATGATCTTTGAAATAATCTAAGAAGAAACTGAGGTCGTTAGAATTATAATGACCATTTTTTATTTTGTTAATCAAAATATCAATAGTTTCTTTGGAACATATTTTTTCTTTTTTTAACGTTTTTAATGCTTCTATAAGGTGATCATCATTTGGATTACCATGAACACGATATACCTGAGGAGTGTCTAACCACTTATGATATTCAGCGACACTAGTGTTGGCGGCAATCATAAAGTTCTCTATTAATCTTTCAGCAGTATTTTGATGACGAGCTTCAAATTTTAATGCTTCACCAGTTGGTGAGGTAATAACTTTTACTTCATCAGAGGCAAAGTCGACTTTTCCTTCTTTTTTACGAGTTTGGGTTAAAATTTTTGACATTTCTTCCATGATTTTTAAGGTTGGAACAAACTCTTCATAACCACTTGGAATAATATTCTTTTCTAATATTTGATTAACATCGTCATAATTCATTTTCTTTCTCGAATGAATAACACTATCATATATTTGATAATCTAAGATTTCACCTGATGGAGAGACAAGCATATCGACGGTTTTAGTTAAACGGTCGACTCCTTCATTTAGTGAACAAATACCATTAGATATTTGATGAGGGAACATCGGAATCACTGAATTAGCTAAATAAGCTGAAGTTCCTCTTTTTCTTGCCTCGATGTCGAGAGGACTATTCTCTTCAATATAATGACTAACATCGGCAATGTGAACACTTAGAATATAATGACCATCTAAAGTTCTCATAATACTTATAGCATCATCCATATCTTTTGTATCTTTGCCATCTATAGTGAAGATTTGTCTATCTCTTAAATCCACTCTACCTTCTAAGTCTTCTTTCATAACTCTATCTGGAATAGTTCTTAATTGCTCGATAACTTCTTCTGGAAATTCTTTGAAGAAACCGTGTTCTGCAGCTATCGTAGATATTTCGATATCCGGATCATCTTTATGTCCAACAACTTTTTCGATGTGACCTTCAAAAACTGATTTGTTTTCGATAACAGCAATACGCTCTTTATCAACGGTTACAAGGACTCTATTACCGGTGACTAATTGTTTTAATTCTTCTTTCGGACATATTACTGTAACATTACCATGAATAGTGTATGGAATAAATTCACCGTCACCAATATATTCAAAGATAGTCTTGCCATTAGCTCTTTTAACTATCTTTTCGACTTCAGCATCAGCATAATTGGTTTTTCCATGATGAATATTTCTTAAAACAACTATGTCGCCTTCTAAGGCACCGTTTAAGTGCGCTTCATCGATTAAATATTTAGTTTTACGGCCATTATATTCGACAAAGACAAAGCCACTACCCATGCGGTTAATATGAATCTCACCTTGAACTTTACCTAATTGTTTTGCATCAAATTTTTTATAATAACCATCATCATCTAGATAAATTTCGCCTTTTTCTTCTAGCTCATTTAAGGCATTAATAAAAGAAGCTTGCATGGTTTCTCCTTTGACGTGCATAGCCTTTCGGAGTTCATCCACAGTAAGCTTCTTTAAATCGACATTATTCATAATTTCTGTTTTGATATCTTCAATGTTTTTTATTTCTTTTACCATTATTTCCCCACCCTACATTTTCATTATAACGAGTTTTTAAACATTTAACAATAGTTTATATTGAATTTCTAAAAATTGTTAAAAATGAAGATATAACGGTCTTTTCCAGTTAAATCTTTTTCAGTACTGACTTTAGCGTGCGGTAAGTAGTTTTGAGCAATTTTAGTAATGGCTGCACTTTGAGTCATACCAATTTCAAAGGCGATAAGACTTTTCTCTTTTAAGTAAGGTTTGACATTTTCTAAAATATTTCGGTAAAAATATAAACCATCTTCTTCAGCATATAATGCGAGATGAGGCTCGTTATCTTTAACTAAGTCATCAATAACTTCATCTTTAGCAATATATGGTGGATTACTAATAATGATATCAAATTTTCCTTGAACATTTTTTAAAATATCGCTTTGTTTAAAGTCTATTTGAACGTTGTTGCGTTTTGAATTAGTTTTGGCAGTTTCTAAAGCTTCTTTAGAAATGTCGGTGGCCAAAACATGACAAGAAAGATGTTTTGCTAAAGTAATGGCAATAGCACCGCTACCAGTACCTATATCTAATATGTCCAATGGTTCGGTTAGTTCTTTGGCATAATTTATGGTTTTTTCGACTAATGTTTCAGTTTCAAATCTTGGGATTAAAACATTTTCGTTTACTAAAAGATTAACACCATAGAAATCGACATTACCAACAATATATTGAACAGGTCTGCCTTCTTTTAGTTCTTTTAAGCCGGCTTCTAATTTATCTTTAGGAAGATATCTCTTTAAATATTCTATATCGGTCATTTTAAGCTTCTTTTAATTTTCTATTTTGGTCTTCGGTAATTAAAGCTTCAATAATATCGTCCAAGTTGCCTTCCATAACTCTATCTAAGTTCTTAGTGGTATAGCCAATACGGTGGTCAGTAACTCTATTTTGTGGATAGTTATATGTTCTGATTTTTTCTGATCTATCACCAGTACCAATTTTACTTCTTCTTTCTGAACCTAATTTTTCTTCTTGTTCTCTTAGTTTGGCTTCATAAAGACGGGTTCTTAGCATCTGCATAGCTTTTTCTTTATTTTGAATTTGACTTCTTTCATTTTGACAAGTAACAACAGTATTGGTTGGCAAGTGAGTAATTCTAACGGCACTATCAGTGGTGTTGACGCATTGTCCACCGGCACCAGTACTACGATAAACATCGATTCTTAAGTCACCAGGGTTGATTTCAACATCGACTTCTTCAGCTTCTGGCATAACTAGGACAGTCGCCGTTGAAGTATGAACCCTACCTTGGGTTTCGGTTACTGGAACTCTTTGAACTCTATGAGCACCTGATTCATATTTCAATTTTGAATATACATTATCACCTTTAACCATGAATTCAACTAATGGATAGCCGCCAGCATCAGAATGTTCTTCAGATAACACTTCGATTTTCCAGCCTTGTTTTTCAGCATATTTAGTATACATTCTATATAAGTCACCCGCAAAGATATTGGCTTCATCGCCACCAGCCGCACCTCTGATTTCAACGATAACGTTTTTACCGTCGTTTGGATCTTTTGGAAGTAAAAGAACTTCAATCTCACTTTCTAACGTTTCTTTTTCTTTATTTAATCTGCTTATTTCTTCTTTAGCAAATTCTCCTAATTCGGGATCTTTAGTCATCTCTTTAGCTTCTTCTAAATCCGATTCTATTTTTTTATATTTTTGATATGCATCGTAGGCATCTTTTAGAGAAGCTTGTTCTTTAGATAATTCTAAAGTCTTTTTAATATCACTTAAAACTTCTGGTTTACTGAGTTCACTAGAGAGTTCATTATATTTTTCTTCAATCGCGATTAATCTTTCTATCATTTCTCATCACCTTTTTCGCAATAAGATTATACTATATTTTATGGCTTTAAGCAAATGTGTATATCTGTTTCAATTGTTTAACAAATTGTAATCTTTTTATTGATTTTAATATAACTGTTTGTTATGCTTATGTGTAAGAAATGTTCAATAGTTGGATGATTGCTAAACTTCTATCAAAGAAGGGAGGCGGTATAATGGGTAAAAAAGATTTTCTAATCTTTGCTTTAATCATTATTATCTTCTTTCTATTATCGTTATTATTAATAACTTTAATATAAAAGAAAGTCATCTAACTCATTCGCCAATGATTTAGATGACACATACTTGTATAGCAACATTCAACATTTGCGTATTGAATGTTCCTTTTTTATTATATGAGATTTCTCTCATCTATATACATTTTATCATAAATTTAACTTTATGGCAAATACAAATATTTAATGTATGTTTGCCTTTTTTTAATTGAATGCTTAAAAAAATGAACTTAATCAAGTTCATCTTCGTCTAAAATAGTTAAATCATCATCGTCAACGTCATCGACATCATCTAAATCAGGATCATCAATTTCTGAATCGTCATCCATGTCATGAATATCATCTGGTGCCATATCATCTAGTTCATCATCTAATTCATCTTCAGTTTCAGTTAAATCCTCTTCGTCTTCAGTATCTTCTTCATTTAAAGTTACTTTAACTGAGTGACGATCTCTTAAATCCCATGTGGCATCGTCTAATAAAATAAACGTTTTATCAGTTGTTAAGGTTGTATAAAAGTCCCCTATTTTATTCGCATATTCTTCATCTGATAAACCTAATAAATCACATATTTTTTTGAAAATAGTTGGAGTGTTTAAGCTCTTTTTTTCTTCTTTTAAAATCATAGCAGCTAAATCTGTATATGAATATTGTTCCAATTCCTCTTTAGATATTTTTGATAGTTTCATAATATACCTCCTAAATCATTTTAGAATTAATCTTAGAACATTGTATCATATTCTATCTATGTGTCAAGGGAAAATTTCAAATTATATGTAAAGGTGTCAATTATTACCCCATTTACCCTTATTTTATAAGTGATTTGTAATTCATTATTTTTTTGAATTAATTCACTTGTAATGGTTTCTAATTCAATTTTTCCATAGTTAGTTATGTATGTTCCTTCTAAATTTATACCTTTTTTTAGATTTATTTTTAATTTATATTCGGCATTTCTTTCAATGGTTATTATATTATCGAATATTACTTTGGTCTGGACATTTCCATCATTATAGATAATTTGATTATCTTTTTTAATACCTTTACCTTTGAAAATATGATTTTCTCCGCCATTTTTTAATGTTGCTTCTATTTTAACTTTACTCATGTTTATTTACCTCGCACAAAGATTATAACATATATATGCTTTTTTTACTTATATTTTTGAAATTTTTTCCAATAATAATTTTAGAAAGCGGCGTGATTCTATGGAAAGAAAAAAGATAAAAAAAAGCAAGAAGTCAAAAAAATGGTTATTTATTATTATTGGAGTTATTCTCTTTTTTATTATTCTTTACTTCGGTATATATTTATATGCACGTATGCAGCCAAAATTACCAATAACTGGGGCGAATGGATATCATTTATACGATATTAATGGTGATGTATATACTGCAAGTTCGGATAAAACGGTTAGTTTAGATGAGATTTCTGATGATTTAATTAATGCGACAATTTCGGTTGAAGATAAAAACTTTTATAAACATCAAGGATTTGACTTTTTAAGAATTATTAAAGCTATGATGGTCAATTTAACTTCTGGAGAAACTTTACAAGGAGCTTCAACAATTACTCAGCAATATTCTAAAAATTTATTTTTAGATTTTGACAAAACTTGGGATAGAAAGATTAAGGAAGCCTGGATTACAATTAGATTAGAAGCTCATTACAGCAAAGATGAAATTTTGGAAGGTTATTTAAATACGATTAATTATGGTGGTATATTTGGGATTGAAAACGCGTCTAAGTATTATTTTAACAAGAGTGCGAAAGATTTAAATTTGGCAGAAGCAAGCATGCTGGCGGGAATACCAAAAAATCCTAGTAAATATTCGCCTTTAGTCGATGAGGAAAGTGCGAAATCAAGGCAAAAAATTATTTTAAATACAATGGTAAAAAATGGTTACATCACTCAAAATCAAGCGGATAATGCTTATAATACTAAACTTAACTATGAAAAAAGTGAAGACAGTGATAATTTAAAGATGATGATGTATTATCAAGATGCGGTCATGGAAGAATTAAATTCAATTAAGACTATCCCCTCTTCATTTTTGGAAACAGGTGGACTTAAAATTTATACTAATTTAGACATGAATGCTCAAAAGGCTTTAGAAGATAGTGCGAATAAAAATATTACAAATCCCGATATTCAAATGGCAGGAGTTGTTATGGATCCACAGAATGGTAAAGTATTAGCTCTATCTGGTGGAAGAGATTATAATAAGAGCCAATATAATAGAGCGACTATGGCCAAAAGACAAGTTGGTTCAACAATTAAACCATTTTTGTACTACTCCGCTTTAGAAAACGGTTTTACACCATCGACAACTTTTACTAGTGAAAAAACAACGTTTAGTTTTTCAAATAATAAAACTTATACGCCAAAAAATTACAATGATGAATATGCGAATGGGCCGATAAGTTTGGCGGCGGCGATAAGTTATTCTGATAATATTTATGCGGTTAAAACACATCTATTTTTAGGTGATGATGCTTTGCCTGATATCTTAAAGAGAGTTGGCATCGATGAAGAATTAAATACTTTACCTTCTTTAGCGCTTGGAGCGGAAGAGATAAATATGATGGATATGATGGCAGCTTATAGTGCTTTAGCTAATGAAGGATATAAAATTGAGCCATATTTTATTAGTAAGGTTACCGACATGGAAGGAAATGTTTTATACGAATATAAACCTAATTCAGAAAATGTTTTAAATAAAAATACGGTATATATTTTAAATGAACTTTTAACAACTACTTATGCGAAAGAATTTAAAGATTATAATACACCAACATGTCTTAGTATTGAGCCAAAAATGACGCATAAATATGCTTTAAAATCAGGAACGACAAATACGGATAATTTAATTTTTGGCTATAATAAAGAGCTATTAGTCGGTATGTGGACCGGATATGATGATAATAAAGATGTTTCTAGTCAAGATAGTTCGAATTTAAAAAATGCTTGGGTTGATATTATGGAAACATATTTAGAAGGTAAAACTGATGAGGAAACATGGTATGAAACACCGAGTAATGTTGTTGGGGTAGCAATTGATCCGATTAGTGGTAAAGCGGCTACTGATAGTTCGAAAGCTAAAATTTTGTATTATATAAAAGGAACTGAACCAACTGAAAATAAAAGTTCTTTAGATGAGTCTATCCCAACCGTAAAAGTTGAAGAATAAAAAACATTCCTATTTTTTGGAATGTTTCTTTTCATTTTGTATTCTTTTTGAATTAACTTCAAGAAAGATTAAAAGATATTTATATAATTCATTTTGATTAGCATAGGTTATGCCATTATCTTTTAGATTTTCAAACATAGCTTCATTTCCTTTATTGGCTTTTATATCATTTTCAGCGACAACCATTTCAAATAAAGGGTCAATTAATAATTTATTTGTTTTATTAATGTTCCCACTTTGGTAACTAGCAACGACAAAAGCATGCGGTTCAAGTAAAGGATCAAAGAAAGCAATATTAAAAATTTGAGCAGAAATATCTTTTTCATCTAAATAATCCTTAATCATCGAGGAAATTTCTTCATCCAAACTATAATGGTTTGGTAGTGATGGTAATTCGCTTTTGATTTTTTGGACTAATTTCATAATGGTTTTAGGTGAGAACTTTTCTTGTTTACCATAGATATAATCGTTTTCTAGTTCGATTATAGAATCACAGATTTTATAGTAATAAAAGTTAATAATTGATGAATAATCTTGTTCCTCACCGATGGCTTGTTGCATAGCTTTTTTGTATGTTTTGTTTTCATTACTAGAAATATATATCGGTGGTAATCCAACATCCATAAATAATTTGTTTATAAAGGCTCTAATGGTACGACCGTTACCATCTGTGAATGGATGAACTTTAATTAAATGGCATTTTAACATAATACATTTATCAATATAACTAAATAAATGTCCAGGATTTTGTTTGACCTTTGATTGCATCTTTAATATATCTTTTAAATCATAATCTAACATTTTCAATTCATAACGAATGTTAGAAGCTGGCGTTAGGTCAACTGGTACACCATCCAAGTGAGCATCACCATTTCTAATAAGCCCTCCCGCATCTGGAAATGGAGCTTTAGAAAATAATTTCTTGTGTAAGTCGAGTAAAGTATAAATATCAAATCGATAATTTATTTCATCTGATAATAAATATTCATACATTTCTTTTAAGCCTTCTTTTTCAAATTTTAAATGAGCATCCTCTAGTATTGATTCACAAGCTATGTAATGTCTTAAAAAATCTTCAGCAGCTTGATTTAAATGACGTTTATTTTCATCTAATTGATAGTAAAACATCAATAATCTTTTAGGAACTACTAATCCATTTTTACCATCTTGATATAATTGTCTAGTTCTTTTCTTCTCAATATAATCGAAAAATAATCCTTTTAAAATTTCTACTAATTCTTCTTGATTGGTTATAATTCCACCCATTTTCATCACCTTGCGAGGTGTATTTTAACAGAATAATATATTTTCGTCAAGAAAAAAAGCTACATGTGTAGCTATACCCCCATTGTCATTGTTTCAGGTAATGTTGAACCGCCGTCTATGACTATACCTTGGGCAGTAATATAACTAGATTCATCTGAGGCAAGGAAAGCCGCTAGATTTCCTAATTCTTCGATGGTTCCTAATCTTTTCATTGGAATCCCTTTAGCAATTCCTTCGACAACACTATCTGGATTTTCGGAATTTGACTCTTTAGCCATACCACTAACCATAGGAGTCATGATATATCCAGGCATAATAGCATTGACTCTAATATTTTTATCGACTAATTCAGCAGCTAATCCCTTAGTAAAACCAATTAAAGCAGCTTTAGTAGTCGCATAAGCTACTTCTCCACTATCGGCAACCATTGGACCGGTTACACTTGATAAGTTAACAATTGAACCTTTTTCCATATATGGAAGGGTGGCCTTAGTAACATTCCAAGTTCCTTTAATATTAATATCAAAATGAAAATCTCTTAATTCATCTTCCATATCCATAAATGGTTTTAAACGACATACCCCAGCATTATTTACTAATACGTCGATGTTACCCCATTTACTGTGGATATCTTGAATAGCTAATTTAACTTTTTCTACATCTCTAATATCTACTTTATAACCTAAAACATCATAGTTTTGTGACTTTAATTCGTTTATAGTATCAGTTAATTTTTCATCATAATCTAAAATGGCAACTTTGGCACCTTCTTTTAAGAAGACCTTAGTAATACCTAACCCATTACCCATGGCTCCGCCGGTAATTATGGCAACTTTATTTTGTAATTTCAAATTATTCATTCCTTTCTAATTCAATGATTTCTAGTTCATCACCTGTTTTGACACCAAAGGCATTACCTTCGTCAGTATCAATATGCATTTCTAGTAATGATGGTTCGATAATTTTTAAATGAACATTGTTTAAAATTCCACCTTTTTCACCATCTACTTTTACTTTAACTTTTTTAACACCTTCTAGGCCATATTTTTTTACTTCTTCTGGACTGATATGAAGATGACGGTTAGCTAATATACAACCTTTATCTAAATTTAATTCACCTTTAGGTCCAACAATAGTGATTGGACTTGAACCTTCTAAATCACCAGAAGTTCTAATCGGTGGATTTACTTTTAAAGTGAAAGAGTCTGTTTTAGAAATTTCTACTTGAGTATAATTTCTGATTGGTCCTAGAACTCTTACGTGAGATATTTGTCTATCACCATTTTTAATGGTTACAAATTTATCAGAAGCGAATTGTCCAGGCTGGCGTAAGTCTTTAACTTTATTCATTGGTTCATCACCAAACAAAGTATAATAGTCATCTTTATTTAGATGTACATGACGGTTAGAAACACCTAATATTACTTTCATAATTTCCTCCTTTCATAGTTTTATGTTCTATCACTCTTTAAGTATAACATATTTTGGGCTTTAGCGAATATATTATTATGGAAAGGGTGATTAAATGAACAATAATTTTGTAAACCAAAACGGTTTTCCTGGAGCTCCTATTTATAGTGGTAGTGGGAATGTTCCAAATCAACAAACACAAATGAACTTTAATGTTCCGGCGGAGCAGTCTTATATTGAAAATATTTTAAGATTAAATCGTGGAAAGAAAGTTGAGATATATGCTTCTTACCCTGATTCAGATGAATGGCGAAATAAAATATTTTCAGGCATAATTGAACAATCTGGACGTGATCACATTATTTTAAGTGATCCTAGTACTGGTAATTGGTATTTGATTTTAATTATTTATGTAAATTATATAAAATTTGATGAGCGCATTATTTCTGATCCAGAATTCTATCCAAACAATTGAAATAGAAAATAATATTTGTTATAATGTTTTTAAGGTGATGATATGGGCGTATTTATTGTAGTGACATCGGTTTTATTAGCTATTAGTTTGCTTATTATTTGGGTAGCTAATAGTTATAATCAATTTCAAGTTTTAATTATTAGAATTAATGAAGCCGAGGCCAATATCGATGCGGTTTTAAGAAAAAGATTTGATTTACTCAATAAATCTATCGATGTTATTAAAGAAAATACTAAAACAGAAGAAGATGTTTTAGGACAGATTGTAAAAATTCGTTCAAGAAAGTTAAGTAATTTTGATTTAGATAGAAAATTATATGATGGGATAAAAGAATTTGAAAAATATAAAGAAAAATATCCAAAGCTAAAAAATGTCGAATCATTTATGAAAATCGATATTGGTTTAAATGAATCTGAAGCAGAAATTGTAGCCTTTAGAAAGTATTATAACGATATTATTACTGATTATAATAAATTGGTTAAGGCTTTTCCAACTAATATAATTGCTTTATTTTTTAAGTTTAAAAGTAAATTATATTTTGATGGTAAAGATATGAGTGACGAAATTGTCGATGATTTTAAACTATAAAAAGTTCCTATTTGGAACTTTTCTTTTTTTTCTTTCTTTTATGATGTTTTACAATGATAAATAAAACAATAAAGATAGCTATGGCTGTGCAGGCATAGATAATATATGTTTCATCTTGCTCTGTTTCCTTTTTTTCTTCTTTAGTTTTTTCTTCGGTCTTGATGACATATTCGCCATTTTTTGTATATAAATAATTTTCTCTAGCATATCTAGCGACATAGTCTTTGTCTTGTAATTTAGTTATTTCAGTTTTTAAATCACTAGCGTCACTTTTTAGAGTACTGAGTTTTTCGGTCAGTTCTTTTTCTTCCGTTTTTAGCTTATATAAATCCATACCGGTAGTAACTAAGGTAAAAGCACAGTAAACGATGATAAAAACAGCAATTGGTCCAAAGACAAGGAGACGTCTTTTAGCTTTTTTAGGAACTTTTTTCTTAGCCATTTTTACCACCTACTTTCTAGTAAAAGTATAGCATTTTTTACATTCTTTTACAACGAAGCTTTCATTGTTAGACAAATTATTGACAAAAAAAGTACTATTCAGTACTAGGAATTACGTTTCTTCTTTCTTTTGAGTTTTTGATGAATAAGGTTTTCAATATAGAAACCGAGAACAATCATAATCAATTCATATGGATGAAATGTCGCATTATTGATATTTAGAAGAATAACAAAATAAAGAAGAACACTAGAAAATACAACGAGAGCGGTACCAACAAATTTAATTATCTTTTTACTGTTATAAATTATTTTATGATTTAAAGTGAGAAACAGAGAAAAAAAGATACCAAAGGCAAAGGAAAATATTAATGAATTTATTTGAATATCTAAGGGCATTATTTAAATAATTTATTGAATAGTCCGCCCTCTTTTTCTTTGCCTCCATCTTCAGTATAAGCTATACTATTGGCTTTACCCTTAATAGAAACATTACCTTGATACGTATCTAGTTTAATGATTTCTAATTCTTCTCCTTTGAGCGTTAGATTACCCATACTTGTTTCCATAAAAAATTCATTTTCATCAAAACTTTCAATCTTTTTAACACCAGTTATAATAATATTTTTTCTTTCATTAATCGTAATACTATGATTGAGAGAGGTTATAACACTATCTATTTTATCCATATTTGTCCACCCTTTCTAAAAGAGTATATGTTTGTACAATGAAAAAAAGACGAATTATTCGCCTTTTTCTTCTTTAACTTTTTTATATTCCTCAAGGATAGTATCTTCGAACATTTTACGGCACTCTGGAGTAATTGGATGTGCGACGTCATGATAAGTGCCATCACTATTCTTACGACTTGGCATTGCGACAAACAAGCCATTATCACCCTCGATAATTCTAATTCCGTGAATTGCGAAGCAGTCATCTACTACTACTGATACGATACCACGCATACGGTTTTCACTGTCGACTGTACGAACGTTGACTGATGTGATTTTCAAGCTAACCTCTCCCTTCTAGCATGATTCCATTTTCAGTATACAATATTTTAGTATAAAAATCAAGTATGATGTATGTTTATTCATATATTTTAATAGTTTTTGTGATGATATCGGCATATGAAAAAGATTTGATATTCTTATTCTCGGTAAGCTCGATTAAAAATACACAATTATACATTTTAATTATTTTAGCCTCATATGTTTCGAATTTATTGCGTCCAAGATTATATTTAATTTTGACTATTTTTCCAAGATGGGGTTTTAAGGCATTTTTAATACTTTCGGTATTATAGTGATCTTTAGCGGGGATAACCAACATACATGGTTCCTTTCGTAATAATACCTCCCATCCCCTCTTTACCATATTTAGTTTTATCTAAAATATCTTTGATGTCGATGTCTTTATTAATGTCTGATAAGCTCATTTTGGCTGCGACAATGGCTGGGTCTAGTGCATGAATATTGATGCGTTTTGGACTTGAGGCGAAATTAGCTCCGGCTCTTATTAATTCTTCATAATACGATGAACATCCGCCTGATATGATTATTAGTTTTTCATGGCTATTTTCGTATTCTCTAGCTTGTTTAATAGCTTCAGCAAAATATTTACTATTTTTATAAGCGTCAATATTATTTGTATCACCTTTTCTTTTGTAATAAGCGTCATGTCCAGTGATGACTACAATATTTGGTTTATATTCATTTAACCATTCTTTCATATGACTAGGCATGTTTTTTTCATCCTCGATTATACCCATGGCCCATATATTGGTTTCTTTATAATAATCTAGGCAACGTCTTAAAAAATCTTTGTCACTATCGATGTGAAGAATTTTACCGGGAAGATAAAAAAAATCATTTCTATTTAATTCTTCAACGTTATGAATTCTTTCTAAAAATGGCTTTTCGCCTTCAATATCACCACCTTCATGTCTTTTTAAATCATCAAGTGTACTATCGACTAGTAACCTAACATTTATACCTTTTAATTCACACATATCACCATCTATTTTGAGAATCTTAAATACAATGTCATTATTATGTGAATTGCGGGTTACTAAATCACCTATTTTAAAATCCATATTATCACCCAAATAAGTATATGCTTGTGATTTTTTTTTATAACAAAAAAAGTCTTATTTTTTTAAGACTTTAGAGGCATTAAAAATAACTTCTTCACTATAATATTCATCGGTTCTAGAAGACTCTGACCAATGATAAGCATTGATTATTTTATCAAATTCTTCTAGCCTTTTAGTTGGAATAGTAATTAGCGAAGTTTCTGTTTGTAGATATTCAAATGAATCTTCTAAGATTTGTTTGCTGTAACCTTTTTTTCTATAATCTTCATTTACAAGTAAAGTACATATTTTCTTTTCATCGGTGTTTTTTAAGGTGGCTAGACTGACAACTTCTAGTCCATCTAAATAGAAAATTATATCACCTTCACCTTTAAAGATTCTTGGTAAGTTTACGGTGTAAAACCATTTTAAGTATTCTGGATATTGCTCATGGTTGTATGCCGTTTGCATATATATAGCAGCAACTGTTTTTGAAAAATTTTTGTCTGACATTTGGCTTAGAACATATCTTTCCATTGTTATTCCTCCGTTTAGTTTTTTATTTTATCATAAAAAGTTCCGCATGGGAACTATTTATTTAATATAGTATCTATTGGTTTAACTTTATTAACACTATTCATTATAGTAAAGGTAACTACTAAGGCAATTACAATGGTAAATACTAACATTCCTAGTGGTACTAGTGGAGTTATCAGCATTCCATTTACTTTATAATACATACTTCCAAACATATTTTGATTTAAAATATTACAAGTATAAAGCCAACCAATTACTGATAAAATCCATGATATGAAGCCAATGATTAGGGACTCATAAGTAAATATTTTTAAGGTGTCTTTTCCTCTAGCTCCTAAGGCCCTTAATATTCCGATTTCTTTTTTGGCATATGAGATTGATACACCTATGAAGTTTGAAAATAATAAAATAGTAAATAGGACAAAGACTAGACTTACAACTAGAAGATATATATATAAATCTTTATATGTTCCTATAATATTTGAAAGATCACTATTATTTAATCCAAATATTTCATAGGAATAGTACGTGCCATTTGGAAAATCGCGGACATATCTATATTTTAGATTATTAAATACTTCTTTTTGATGATTTACATCGTTATCATATATGTAAATATAGTTTTGTACTTTTTCACGAGGAGTATATTCTTCAACATATTTATTACTAACATAAGAGTTATCTTCCAAGGTAATACCTTTAATTGTAACTGGAGTATCATCATAATTATTAGTTTCAGAATTAAATACTCTTAGTTTTAATCTTACATTTTGAAATCTTTCATCATTTTTTATATAGTTTTCGGTATATGTTTGAATAGCTTCTAACTGGGATATATTATTACTTTGAATTAAATAATTTTGTAGGCCTTCATTGTAATTATAATCTAATGTTTGTAGGTCATTTACTGATACTATTACTTCATCTTTATTTAAATTATCAAAGGTTTGCATACCATTTGAAGTTAATGCTTGAACTGGTTTTTTTATATTTTTTAGATTACCTGTGGACATTTCTTCTGATGACATTCCATAAGTATTCATAACTTCTGTTAAAAACATTTTATTTAAAATTAATTCTTTATTATTATTTAGTTTAGCTGATTTGGTGAATCCTTTTACATAGGCGGTAGAACTTAAACTTGCATAGGTTTGTTCATAGTGAGCATATAAATTATCATTTCTAAATTCTTTTTTATTTTTATACTCTTTAAATAAACTATTGTCATCATCAACAACTCCACTTATGGTGATAAAATTACCTCCTAATTTTATTTGATGGTTTGAGTTTATTAACTCTTCAATACTATTAGGTTTATATATTTTATTTTCATTATCCATAACACCAAATTTTATTATATATTCAGCTAGGTATTTATGAATTACAAGTTCCCTATCGGTTGTTGGAAGGCTTCCAATAATTTTTCCTAGAAGTTTATTATCTTCTATTTCAACATAATCTCTAATTATAGGAGAGATACTGAAATACTGTGGTGTATTTTCATCTTGATTACCATAAGTAAATTCTAGCATTTGTTCATTATCATATAAGCTATATGCTTGATTTAAAGTAGAGTTGGTGGCTTTTTTTATATTACTTATATCTTGATTATTAAGAGGTAATATTTTTGAGTCACTACGTCCATAATATTTTGTTTTACCTATAATATAAACAAATTTATTATTATCTTTCATGGTATTTGTTATAAATGTTTCTTTATCAAAGATTAAACAGCCTATAGTGAAACCCATAAATATTAAAGACATGGCGGTTAAAACACATGTCATAAATAATTTGAATGGTTTTATAGTTAAGCCTCTTAAAGCCATTTTAAAGCTATATGAAAAAGGTAGTTTTGCTTTTTTTAGATTGAATTTTTCTTCTTTTGTTTCAGTTTCTGGATTAGTATCGTTTGTTATATTTCCATCGGAGATTTCGATTATTCTATCGGCATAGTTTTTTGCGGATTCCATGTCATGAGATACGACTATAACTAGTTTTTCTTTAGATATTTCTTTTAATAAATCAAAGATTTGTTTACTAGATGTTTGGTCGAGGTTTCCAGTTGGTTCATCAGCTAAAATTATTTCAGGGTTTTTGATTAGGGCTCTAGCGATAGCTACTCTTTGTTTTTGTCCTCCTGATAGTTCATTTATTTTTCTTTGATCTAAATTTTCTAGTCCAAGTTTTTTTAATAAATTATCAATTTCTTCTTTAGATGATTTTTTGTTTTGAAGTCTTAAAGCTAGTTCAATGTTTTCTAAGACATTATACTCTTCTAAGATATTGAATTCTTGAAATATAAAACCAATATAAGTATTTCTATATGCATCATACTGTTTGTTTTTAAATTTACTTATGTCTTTATTATTTATGAATAGTTTACCGCTTGTTATATTATCTAGTCCACCTAGTAAGTTTAACATAGTTGATTTACCACTACCAGATTTACCTACTATAAAAACCATACCCTTATTACCAATTTTTAAATTGATATTGTTTAGGGCTTTGGTTTCTACACCTTTTTTTGTTTTATAGATTTTACTGACATTTTTAAACTCTATCATTTTAATTCCTACCTTTTATTTAATATAGCATCTATTGGTTTTATTTTATTTGTTTTTCTAATAGCAATTGCGGTTATAATTACTGATATGATTATGGTGAAAATAAACATTCCAACAGGTATTAGTGAACTTTTAACAAAGCCATTTAAAATATAATATGCGTTACCAAACATACTTTTATTTAATAAATCACAAGTGTAATTCCAACCAATTATTGATATAATCCAAGATATAATTCCAATAATTAGAGCTTCATAAGCAAATATTTTTAAGGTGTCTTTATTTCTAGCTCCTAAGGCTCTTAATATTCCGATTTCTTTTTTAGAATATGAGATTGATACACCAATAAAGTTTGAGAATAGTAAGATAGCAAAGATTGTGAAAACTAGGCTTACTATTAAAATATAATTTTTTAAAACTATATACGTACTAATGATTTCATTAAGATTGTTTGCACTTACACCATAAACATTGTAGGTGTACTCTACTCCTTCATGGGTCATATTTAATCCATTATCGTATTTAAAGTTTTTAAACATTTTTATTAGATGATTTAGATCATCATCATAAATAAATAGACTATTTAAATATTTTACTTGAATATCATATTCTTCCGCATAGTCATTACTAATATAAGAATTTTCATCGATGATGATGCCGATGATTTTAACATCTCTAGTTTCATCTATTCCTTCACGGTTATCATATAATTTGACTTTTATATTATCAAAATTTTCTGTTTGCATATAATTTTGAGTATATGTTTGAACAGCCATATTATAAGAGGTATTCATATTTTGTTTAAGATAATGTGCTAGTCCTTGTTCATAATTAGAGTCCATTTTCTGCATGGCTTTTATAGATAAAACCACTTCATTTTTAGCTAAGGTGTTTATAACCTTTAATCCATCTTTAGTTATTACTTCTTTGGCATTATCTTTAATATTTTTAAAACCGCTTTCGCCATTCCACTGATCGTATTCATTTTTTTTATCAATTACTTTTTCTATATATATTCCATCTAAAAGATTAATGGCAGTATTATTTAATTTTACAGTTTTAGTAAAACCTTTTACATAAACATTACTTGAAGCGGCGACATATATATCACTATAAAAGGTTCTTAAATCAAAATCATAAATACTAGAACCATCTTTGTACTTTTCAAGCGGGGTATTATTATCATCGACAACACCACTTATAGTTACAGCGTTTTCACCTAATTTTAATTCATGTTTTGAATTTATTAAATCTTCGATACTGGATGGTTTATATAGATTATTTTCACTATCAACAACACCATATTTTATAATGTATTCGGCTAGGTATTTATGAATTACAAGCTCTCTATCGGTTTTTGGAAGATTACCAATAACTTTTCCTGGAATTCTATCATCTTCTAATTCTATAAAGTTATCTATATATGGATAACTGATATAATAATCAGGTCTATTATCTGGATTTACTTCTCCAAATTCAAATTCTAAAAGATATTCATTATTCTGTAAGTGATATCCTTTACTTACTGTAGAACCAGTTATCTTTTCTATTTTTTTGACATCTTTATCTGTGAGAGGTGTAGCAAAAGAGTCTCCATCACCATCGAATTTTGTTTTAGATATACTATAGACATGTCTATTATTATCATTTAATGTTTTAGCTATAAATTCTGGTTCATTAAATAAATAACAGTTAATGGTAAAACCCATGAATATTAAAGCCATGGCGGTTAAAACACATGTCATAAATAATTTGAATGGTTTTATAGTTAAGCCTCTTAAAGCCATTTTAATACTATAAGAAAATGGTAGTTTAGATTTTTTTAGATTGAATTTTTCTTCAGTTATGTCTATTTCTGGATTGGTATCATTTATAATATTTCCATCTGATATTTCGATTATTCTATCGGCATAGTTTTTTGCGGATTCCATGTCATGAGATACGACTATAACTAGTTTTTCTTTAGATATTTCTTTTAATAAATCAAAGATTTGTTTACTAGATGTTTGGTCGAGGTTTCCAGTTGGTTCATCAGCTAAAATTATTTCAGGGTTTTTGATTAGGGCTCTAGCGATAGCTACTCTTTGTTTTTGTCCTCCTGATAGTTCATTTATTTTTCTTTGATCTAAATTTTCTAGTCCAAGTTTTTTTAATAAATTATCAATTTCTTCTTTAGATGATTTTTTGTTTTGAAGTCTTAGAGCTAGTTCAATGTTTTCATAAACATTATAATTTTCTAAAATATTGAATTCTTGAAATATAAAACCCACATAAGTATTTCTATATGCATCATACTGTTTGTTTTTAAATTTACTTATGTCTTTATTATTTATGAATAGTTTACCGCTTGTTATATTATCTAGTCCACCTAGTAAGTTTAACATAGTTGATTTACCACTACCAGATTTACCTACTATAAAAACTAGGCCTTTATTACCAATTTTCAGATTGATATTATTTAAGGCTTTAGTTTCTACTCCTTTTTTAGTTTTATAGATTTTACTGACATTTTTAAATTCAATCATTTTAACCCCTACTCTCTACTTTAATCATATCACAATATTTTCATAAAGTATAGAAAAAACTCTGAAATGAACCAGAGTTTGTAAATTAAATTTTTAAGTATTTTCTTACTGCTCGCCATGAACCAAACATACCAACTAGGATACCAATTCCTAGAAGAATCAAAGAAGTAGTATAGACAAATGGGACAGGTTCAATCAATTTAATAAATTGTGAGAATAGATGTCCATCAAAATGTCTATATAATGCATTATATCCATAAACGGTTGTAAGAATTGGAATTATAGAACCTAAAGCACCTAGAAGTAGACCTTCAATGATAAATGGAATTCTAATATTTAGGTTAGATGCACCAATTAATCTCATGATACCAATTTCCCTTTGACGAGAATTGATAGTAATTTTAATAGTATTAGAAATTAAGAATGCAGTAACTAAAATTAGGGCAATAACGGCACCAATACAGATTTTATGAACAAAATCAAATGTAGAGATTAATTGTTCAACCATACCTTCACCATATTTGACTAAGGTTATACCATCGATATTTTCTATTTCTTTAGCTACATTATCTATTTTGTCAATGTCTTTAACTTTAACTTGGAAGGTGTTTTGAATTGGATTTTCTTCATCAGTCCAGTTTTTCATAATACTATCGAAGACTTCAGATGAATCACGCATGTCAGTGGTGATATCTTGTTTTGAACGGAATTCATAAGTATCAACATTATCAATAACACTTATTTTATCTTTAATTTCATCGATTTGCTCATCATTGTATTCATTATCGATGAAAGCAACAATTGTAACGTCCCTTTCAACTAGTTGAGTAAAATTATCGACGTTATTAGAAAGAACCATAGAAACAGCAACAACAATTAGGGTTATGGTTATACAAGAGATAGAGGCAAAGGATAATGAAAAGTTTCTAAAGACACCTTTAAAGGCATCACGGAAGTTTCTTCCAATAATTCTAAATGTTTTCATTGCTATAAGTTCCTTTCTCATAATCTTTTAATACTCTGCCTGAATCTAATACAATAACTCTTTTGTTCATTTTTTTTACGATATTAATATCGTGAGTAACCATAATAATTGTTGTGCCTAATTTATTAATTTCTTCTAAAACTTCCATAATTTCCATACCCGTTGATGGGTCTAAGTTTCCAGTTGGTTCGTCACATATTAATAATTTTGGACCATTAACAATAGCCCTAGCAATAGCAACACGTTGTTGTTCTCCACCAGATAGTTGTGATGGGTAGTTTTTTATTTTATTTTTAAGGCCAACTAGTTCCAAAACTTTAAGAACCTTGGCATGAATTTCATCTTTAGGTAAACCAAATATTTCAAGAGCAAAAGCGACGTTTTCATAAACTGTTGATTTAGGTAATAATTTATAGTCTTGGAAAACAACACCTATTTTTCTTCTAATTTTATAAACTTTACCGTTTCTTAGTTTACCAACATCAATTCCTCCGACAATTATTTGACCAGATGTCGGCTTTTCTTCACGATAAAGCATCTTGATCAAAGTACTTTTACCACAACCGGTAGAACCAATTATAAAGACAAAATCACCTTTAGCTATTCTAAGATTTAAATCTTGAATAGCCGTAACACCGGTTTTGTAGGTTTTTTTTACATTTGTCATCCTGATTAAATCCACTATATCACTTCTTTCTACTAATTAGGCTTTATGTCCTTGTATTTCATAAGTATCTATAACAATAACGAAAGCTTCGGGGTCTAGTTTTTTTATGGCTTCGGTGGCCACAAAGTATTCTCTGGTTGGAATGGCACACAATAAGACTTTTTTTCTTTTATTTGTATAACCACCTTGGGCATCTATTTCGGTAACACCGTGATTTAAAGTTTCCATAATAAAGTCTTTAATAGCTTTTTCTTCGGTAGTAATTATTTCTAATGTCTTATATTCTGAAATACCTAATATTACTCTATCACTAATAATGCCTGATGAGTATAAAGTTATTATTGAATATATAAATGATTGCCACCCAAAGAAGACGCCACCAGCAGCCATAATTAGACCCTCAGAATATAGATTAGCTTTACTATATGGCATTTTCCCATATTGAGATAAAATTTGTTTTAAAACATCAGTACCACCAGTTGTAAAGTTATTTTTAAAAACTAGACCGGTACCAACACCACTTATAAGTGCGCCACAAAGAGCAATAACGATAGTCTCAGTATCACCCAGATTAATGTATTCTGGGAAAACTTCAGTAACTTTGACTAAAACTGGGTACAAAATAGAACCTAAAACTGTTGATTTGGTCTTTTCCATGCCTAGAAACACGAAACTCGCAATTAGTAAAAGAACATTACCAATTAAGATTACTAGTGATGGATCGATGTTAAAAAATTTTTCAGTAATAATTGAAAGACCACTTAAACCAAAAGTCAAATTACAGGGTTTTAAAAAAACATTAAAAGCAAAAGCTGATAAAAATACACCAATGAAAAACATAACATAACGCTTTATTTTTTTACTACCAGTAATTTCTTTTAAAAGATTGTTATTATCTATTTGCTTTTTTTTAGCAAATATCATCCGGCATTCCTCCTTAAATTAGCATTGATAAATTTATCTAAATCGCCATCCATTACTTTATTTACATTAGTTTCCTCACAATTGGTTCGATGATCTTTAACTAATGAATATGGATGCATAACATAACTTCTAATTTGGGAGCCAAAATTGATATCTCTTTGTTCACCCTTTAACTGTTGTAATTCTTTTTTCTTGTTTTCTTCTTCTATTTCATATAACTTACTTTTTAAAATCTGCATGGCTTTTGCTTTATTTTGAACTTGACTTCTTTCGTTTTGACAAGTTACGACAATACCTGTTGGTAAATGGGTGATTCTAACAGCACTATCAGTGGTGTTGACGCTTTGTCCACCAGCTCCACTACTGTGGAAAACGTCGATTTTTAAATCTTTTTCGTTGATATCTACTTTAACTGTATCATCGATGACCGGAGTAACACCTACTGAGGCAAATGAAGTATGTCTTCTTGCACCTGAATCAAATGGAGAAATTCTTACTAAACGATGAATTCCTTTTTCATTTTTTAAATATCCATAGGCATACAATCCTTTAACAATAACCGTAATACTTTTAATACCGGCTTCTAGGCCAGGTTGTTCATCGACAACTTCTAGTTTGTAGTTTTTCTTTTCAGCATATCTTGAATACATTCGATAAAGCATATTAGCCCAATCGCATGCTTCGGTACCACCAGCACCCGAATGGATTTCTAAGACCGCATCGTTTTTATCATACTCACCACTTAGAAGTATCATTGTTTCAACTTCATCGATTTTTGGTTCAAGAGTTTTACTTTCTTCTTCAAGCCACGTTAAACTTTCTTCATCGTCATTTTCTAAAGCTTTTGCCATTTCTAAATAATCTGTCGCTTCATCTAATAGGTTTTTAACATCGTTTAGAACTTTTTTTTCACTATTTAATAAAGAAATTACTTCTTCGCTGTGTCTTGTATCATCCCAGAAATTGGGGGCTGACATTTCATTTTCTAATTCTTTTATCTTTGCTTGCTTGCTTTCGGGGTCAAAGTGACCTCCATAAATCTTGCAGTTTATCTAAATATTTTTCATATAAATTTATAGTTTCTTTTAGTTCCATAGATGTGCCTCCCTATCATTAATTCATTATATCAGATTATTCAATTTTTTACTAGATAAATTGAATGGAAAAAATATACAATTATTTGTATATTTTTTTTAAGATAAAGTATTTACAATCGTATGCGCCATTACTTTTAATATATTCTTCGGCTTTTTCGATATCATTTATAGGTTTAAATTTTGGATTATTTTTTTCACAGAAACCTTTTAGACGTAATTTACCATATGACCAATCACCTAAAATATAATCATAATCATCAAAATATTCTGTATATCTTTCTTTTATGGCGTCGTAATCAAAACCATTTTTATAATCTTTGATTAATTCATAATCATTATTTTCTATTTTATATTTTTTCATTTATATCACCTATGTTTATTATAACATAATTTAGCTATTTGGCAGAGTTAAAGATGGGGTTGCGGTGTTTAGATTGCCATAGTAACTTGGAACGGTTCCGGTTACTAGTTTTAAAGCAATTGGAACTTTATTTTCAATTTTTATTTCTTTATCATAATATGGAAGTATAACTTGCTCGGTAATTTCAATATTAACATATACTTTAATTAAAGCATTATTAATTCCATAATTAGTAACTTCAGTTGCTATATTGGTAATGACATCACCGGTTAATGATATTTTTATAGGAATTTGGGCACCAAAGTTTGAAAATATTGGATTATTAAATATAAAACCACTATTTAAGTAATAAATAACCCCGTTTTTTAAAGCATCTTTATCATAGTTTTCTAATAAATCAGCTTGATATTCAACTTTTTGAATATCACCATTTTCTATGTATTTTAAGTTTTTTTGGATACTTTTAGTAGTGTCTGTCAAATATTGATTTATTAATGCTGTATTAAAATCAATGGAGGTAATTTCTCCTTCTGAATTGGTGGAAACTATAAATAGATTATCCACCTCAACTTTTTCTGTTATATATTTATCAATTGCATCATTGACAATAATACTTGAAAACTTTTTTGCTTCTAGGGCTCCATATTTAAAAATTGATGGCATAATTCTTTCTTTTATATATCCAAAAATAAAATATATTCCAACTAAAATGGCCACAATAAAAATAGCAATTAAATTAATTGGCTTTATTTTTGATAATTTAAATTTTCTTTTTAAGTGAATTCTATTCATATTTAAATATATTCAAAATATATAATTAATAATTACAAAAGCTAGAGATTGACTCTAGCTTTTTCGATATTTAAATTTATAAGTTACTTCTAATTTATAATTTTCGTTAGTAGCAAATTCTGGTATAGACATTTTTACTTTTTCTTCAAAATCCGAATGATTTAATGGGGTATCTAAGACTTTTAAAGATAAAATTTCATACTCAATTCTGAATCTAGTCATGAGTTTTCTTTCCTCTACACGGTATTCTTGGTTACTTTCATTTACACGGCTTTCGGCATACCATGATGTTGGATTACCTAATGTCTCAGTGTCTCTATCTTTATATGGCATTTGACTAGGCTGACTAGAAGAATATGAACTGTATTTACGTTTTGTACCATTATACCAACGCCACTTTTTATCGCGATAACGATATAGGGTTGTTGTATCTTCATCTGTTTTATTATATTTTGTGGTATCAACATCATCTCTGGCAGTATATTTTCCATTATTATAATAAACTTTATCACCTTTATCATTTAGATAATAAAATTTGTAACCGACGGTATTTTCAATAGTACGGTAATCTTTTTCCTCTGGGTAATTTAAAGACCATTCAGTCCATTCAGTATATATTTCACTACTATCATCTCTATTGGCATATCCTGAAGGTTGTTCGGATGAAAATTCTGAATAGTCTCCTTCTATGTCATACCATTTCCAACTACGGTCGCGATAACGATAATAATATGTAGTTTGGTTTTCGATGTTAACAATATTTCCTTCTGATGGAACTTCTGGAAGTTCTTCCTCATCTAGTGGCAATTTAATACCATATTCTGAGGTTTCATCTTGTAACTGTGAATCATCAAAATAATCAGTCCATTCAGTAGTACTCACTTCTCTATCATAATAATTATAATAAGGAATAACATCAATAATGGCCTTACCACTTGGATAGGCGGTTTGTTCAGCACTCCATTCTCCATATTTAGTATTTACTGAACATTTGCCACAATTTCTAGCATCTATGGTATAAACATAATCATTTTTATATTTAGTTATTTTTACAGTACCTGAGCAAAGTGTGTTATCGGTACTGGCACTTCTTAGATATTCATTATTATATAAATCATCTAGTCTAACACTGGTGCTTTCCCCTTCGAGGGTTGGTATACTACCTTGATCTTTGGCATATTTTAAACTAGCACTTTTTAATGTGTCATATATTTTTAAACAATTGTTATTTTGAATTACAGCAACAACAATAAAAATTAAAATTATAATTGGTAGAATTGTTCCAAATACAAAGAAAAAGCGAAGTAATGGTTTTTTGTTTTCCAATGACTGGTTAATTGGATTGCCTTCTTCATCGACATAAGTTTGTCTTTTCATTTAATCACCCCTCGTATATTATCATTTTAGCACATCTATAATTATTTTCAAAGATTTTAACAAGAAAAAAAGTCTAATTATAGACTTCGTTTTATCTTATGTTATTTGTTTTCATCGTTTGGTAATGCATTAAATATGTCAGTAGTAACTGTGTTGACACTATTTTCTGGTTTTTGAGTTTCAGAATTAACAGTTACTATTGGTTCTGCGCCAACATTAGTGTTTTCCACAGTATTTTGATTTTCTTGTAATGGCTCAGGTGTGCTAGGCTGTGGAGCTGATGCGAATGGTTCTACTTGAGTTACAGTAGTTCCTGTTGGAGCTATAGTTTTTACTGGTGTGACTTCTTGAACTGGAGTAGCTGTAGCTACTGGCTCTGGTGATACCTCTTGAACTTGGGCAACTGGTGTAGTGATTAGAGTCTCATTATTTAAATTTGAAATTGTGTTTGTCTGAATATTTGTTGGATTTGAGGGTTCAGTTATTGGAGTCACATGTGTTTCTACGGTTTCATTATTTAAAGTTGACTCATTTTTGTGTGAGTTTAATGAGGATTTATTAGATTTTGTTTTTTTGCAATGTTTAACAATTAAAATAATAATGATCACAATAATTAGAATTACAATTCCAACCATTAAATAAATGTTAGTCATATTGTAAAGTTCAAAAGAAAATTCAATATTACTAGAAGAATTGCTAGCTGATGTTGGTTGCCATACTAATGTTTTTCCATTGTTTTCTGTATTAGTAGCATTACTACTTATAGCTTTATATGGTAAATTAATTGTGAAATTTATATCCATACTATTTAAAAGCATTGATAAATCTGCATCATCTGTGGCTAATAATGAGTCATTAGAATATGTAGAGTTTAAATCATCTTCAAGTTCATTTGTCATATCAGTTGATTCTTCTTCACCAATTTTAACTGTATAAGTATTTTTGAAAAAGCCTTTTTTTACGGTAAAGATATCAGATAATTTTTCACCATTGAAAATATCATTTAAATTAAACATGGTATCTTTTTCAGTACTAACATCATCAATATTATTTATCTTTGTGGAAATTGTATATCCAGTCATAGTGTCATCAGAATACTCTTCAACATTAAATCCATTATCTTTAAGTTTTTGGATTTCACTATTATCCATATTAGTTTCATTAGAACTTCCCATCATTTCATTTGCAAATGCGACTATAAGTTCTAAATTCATACTTTTGTCGCTATTTATATCCATATTCATGTTAAATTTCATGCATCCAGACATCATAAAAGCAACTAACATAAGACATAAAACTTTAAAACTTTTTTTCATTTTCTCCCCTACTTTCTATTTTAGAATATCAGAGGAATTTTACTTTGTCAATAAATGTCGAAAAAAAGAAAATAGTTTAATCTATTTTCTCAAAAACGCTGGCAGGAGCTCCACAAATTGGACATACGAAATCATCTGGCAAAGTGTCACCCTCATAAACATAACCACAGATTGGGCAACGATATCCTTTTTTTGTTTTTTCATATGTTGGTGCTTTTGGTGGTGTTACGCCTTTTTTTACTTTATGATAATAATCGTAAGTCATTACTTCTTCATCTGATAGCTTTTTTGTATTTATAACTTTAGCAATAAATATAGTATGAGTGTCCAAATCTATTTCATTTTTCACTTCGCATTCGATTAATGCTGCCATATGATCTTTTAGATATTTAATACCGTTACTATCTCGTTCTGTTTTAAAATCTACATATTTATCAGTATCTTTACTACTTGTAAAGCCAAAAGTTTGAATGACTTTCATATCGGTATTTTGGGTAAGTACTGTAGCATTAAATTTTTTATATTTTTTTAACATTGTATTGGTATAATTTTCTTTATTAATAGCAACTATTACATTATCATTAGTAACTTGAGTCAAAGTATTTACAACACAACCACTATCTTTGGTATTAATAATATATACACCATAGGTTAATTTTCTTAATCCTTCTTTGTTCATATTTCTCCTTATATATATACATGTTTCTTTCTTGGAATTTCAATTTTATGAGTACGTTCATGCATGTATTTATCAATTAGAATTACTTTATTTTCTTTTAAACTTGCTTGAACATCAATAATTCTTTGATTTCTAGAACCTCTAAAATCTAAGTTCAAACTAAATTCTTTGATATCAAATTTGCCATCGACAAGAACATCAACGTATTTTAATAGTTCTAACATATCTTTACTTTTAAGAACTTCTTCATAGGTAAAGCCGGTATAGCACCATACATTTAAGCCAATTTCTTTGGCATGTTTAGCTATTTCAGCACAAGCTTTAGCTTGAAACATTGGGTCACCACCTGATAAGGTAATGCCTTGTTGACCTAAAAGAGTATCTAACTCTTGATTCACTTCATCAGTACTGACAGAAAAGCCGCCTTTAAAATCATGGGTAGTTGGATTGTGACATCCTTCACAATTATGGCTACACCCCTGAGTCCAAACGACGGTTCTAATTCCTGGGCCATCGACTATACTATCTGGTTGTAAGTCGCTGGCTAAACGTATTTTCATTATTTAGCTTCTTTCATAAGTCCAGCAGTACTGTGTTTTACACGGTCATGTTCTTCGGCTCTTTTAGCATTATTGAATCTATCAGTAGTACCTACTAAATAACCTGTAATTCTTCTAATTCTTTCGAATTTTACTCCTTCTCCTACTTTTTTTTCATCTGCTTTCATTTTATTTTCCTCCTATCTTCCTCCGCAAGAGTTTAAACTTGCGTTTTTTATTCTTTCCATTGGAACGCCTTCGCCTTCCTTACGTCCACATCCTGGACAGAAATCACCAATTACACCAGTATATCCACAAACTGGGTCGCGGTCTACAGGGTGATTTATAGCACCATAACCAATACCATTATCATGCATAACTCTAATGATTTTTTCGAATGCATCAACATTCATAGCGGTATCACCATCTAACTCAACATAAGTGATATGTCCACCATTAGTAAGAGCATGGTATGGAGCTTCTATTTGAATTTTTTTAACAGCTGAAATATTATAATAAACTGGAACATGGAATGAATTTGTATAATAATCCTTGTCAGTTACACCTTTTATTTTTCCATATATAGCTTTATCAATATTGGTAAATCTACCTGATAACCCTTCAGCTGGGGTTGCAATCAATGAGAAATTTAAATTATATTCTTTAGAGTATTCATCTAGTTTCTTTCTCATAAATCCAATTATTTTTAGTCCTAGTTTTTGGGCTTCTTCACTTTCACCATGATGTTTACCAATTAATGCTTTTAAACATTCGGCTAATCCGATAAAACCAATTGTAAGCGTGCCATGTTTTAAGACTTTTCTTAAGCGGTCTGTCGGTTTTAGTTTTTCACTGTCCATCCAAACTCCTTGACCTAATAAGAATGGGAAATTATAAATTCTCTTAGAGCATTGTATTTCAAATCTTTCAAGTAATTGATCTTTTACTAATTCCATTAGTTCTTCTAATTCTTTAAAGAAACCATCTAAATCAGTTTCTCCGCTGACAATTCCGTGTTTAATACCTAATCTTGGTAAATTAATAGATGTGAATGAGAGGTTACCTCTACCTGGAGTTACTGGATAATCTGATGTTATATCAGCTAAAACTCTAGTTCGACAACCCATATATCCTACTTCTGTTTCGTAATCGTCTGGTTTATAATATTCTAAGTTAAATGGAGCATCGATAAATGAAAAGTTTGGAAATAATCTTTTTGCGGAAACTTCACAAGATAATTTAAATAAATCATAGTTTGGATCTCCTTCATTATAATTAACTCCTTCTTTTACTTTGAAAATTGAAATTGGAAAAATTGGAGTTTCATGATTTCCCAAACCAGCATCAGTAGCAAGTAAATAATTTTTCATGACCATTCTACCTTCTGGTGACGTATCTGTTCCAAAGTTAATTGATGAGAATGGTACTTGAGCACCAGCTCTTGAATGCATAGTATTTAAATTATGAATAAATGCTTCCATTGCTTGATATGTTTGTCTATCGGTTTTTTCATAAGCCTTTTCATAAGCTTTTTTGAATAACCTTTTTACTTGGTCTGAATCTTTAGTAAATGAATCAAACATACTTAAATCTATATCGATAGTTTTTAATTTATCTATTTCTTTAGCTACTCTATCCATATTTATGAAATATTCAAAATCAGTTAAATCTAAATAATCATAAATGGCTTGTTTTAATTGTTTTTTAAATGTAGCCAAAACGCCTGGAGCCATATAGTAATCAAAAGCTGGAATAGCTTGGCCACCGTGTTGATCATTTTGATTGGCTTGAATAGCAATAGCAGCTAAAGCGGTATAACTAATAATATCTTTTGGTTCTCTTAGATAACCATGGCCTGTTGAGAAACCATTTTTAAATAGTTTACGGATATCTATTTGGCAGCAAGTTGTAGTACCCATTGGTAAGAAATCCATATCGTGAATATGAATATCACCATTGTCGTGAGCTTCAGCGAATTTTGGTTTCATTAAATATGCCTTAGCAAATTCTTTAGAAACGGTTGAGCCATATTGAAGCATTGTTCCCATGGCAGTATCACCGTCAACATTAGCATTTTCTCTCTTAGCATTTTCTTCGTAAGATGATTTTAGTCCTAAACTTTCTAATGCTTTTAAAAATTTGTGTTGTTTCTTTTCACCGAAGAAAACTTGCCTTGAAATATTTCTTCTTTCACGGTAATCAGCAAATGCTTTATAAACATCTGGATACCCTTGTTTTTGAAGTTCAGCTTCAATTAAATCTTGAATAGCTTCTATTTTAATTTTTTCTTCATTTTTATATTCTTTTTCTATGCGTTTGATAACTGCATTATAAACTTTATTAACGTCTTTTTCTGAATAACTTTTTTCTTCGCCCTTTTCTAGACTATCAAAGGATTTTTTGATGGCAATGGCAATTTTAGTACCATTCCATTCAACCTTTTTCCCACTACGTTTGATGACTGTTAAGTAGTCTAATTTTTCTTCTTCAATTGTCATAAGTACCTCCCATATTTTCTACACTGATTATATACCGCGTTATTGTGAGAGTCAATAGAAATGTTCGTTTTTTTTGAAGTTTTTTTTAAGACATTTCGCGAGCCTTTATTTTTCAATATTTTTTCAAAAAATAAATTTTTGTAAAATTTTACATTTTTACATTTTTACTTTTTTTGATTTTTGTTTTTGTGCTTTTGTGTACTTTAGTACACGGTTTTGCCCTTATTTTTGTTTAGTTTGTGCGTTTTTTTCTTCACTTTTGTTATTTTTGATTTTTTGTCAAAAATACGTCTTTTTAATTTTTGGTTTTTTTCTATTTTCTTATTTTTTATATTTTTGACTTTTAAAAAAATCGTGAATATTTGTAAATATAAAAGGTAAAATGTTCGCTTTTTAGGTATATAGAATACAAACAAAACATATACTTGTTTAAGGGTGATTTAGATGAAGAAAGTGACAATTTTAGTGATACTTGTTTTATTACTTTGTGGCTGTGAGAAAGAAAAAAACGTAGAAAGTTATATTAGTTCAAATGATGAACTAGTATCAATTAATTATCCAGTGACTAATATTAATGTTTTAGATGATGCGATTAGTAGTTACGTGAATCAGACTTATTATAATTTTAAAAATATGGATTCTTCAGTGATACCAGAACTTAATATTTCTTATACGTATAAAGAAATTAATGAAGACATTATAAACGTCAGTTTAAAAACAGAAATAGTGACTGATAAAACTATTAATAAAATAAAGACATTTACTTACAATAAAACAAACGATAAGTTTTTAACAATGGAAGATTTAGTTGAAGATTTAAATGGCTTAGATTATGAGATAAAAAAAGAACTCTTGGAAAAATATCAAGATGCGGATATGGATTATTTAAGCGATGTCAGTTATGACTATTTTACTATTGATGATGAAAATCTAACCCTTTATTTTAATCCAGCAGAAATCAAGAGTAAACACGATGAATTAATATACATAGATGTTCCTTTGGATAGTTTGAAGATGCTGGTGGATATAGATATAAATGAAGGTAAAGATACTTATTTATCTATAAAAAAAAGAAATGTGTCTATAGATGATAAAGTGGTTGCTTTGACTTTCGACGATGGTCCTAGTAAATATACAAATAAAATTTTAGATGTTTTAAAAAAATATAATGCATGTGGGACATTCTTTTTAATTGGCAACAAGGTCGAGTTTTATAGTGATACGCTTAGGCGAATGCTGGAGGAAGGAAGTGAGATAGGAAATCATTCTTACGATCATAAATTACTAACAAGGTTATCCAAAGAAGAATTTCAAGAAGAACTAAATAAAACACAGGAAGCAATTAAAAAGGTTACTGGTTTTACTCCAACGCTATTTAGACCAACTTATGGTGGATATACAAATACTTTAAAGAGTTATACTGATTTAAAATTTGTTTTATGGGATGTTGATTCTAGAGATTGGCAAGTTAAAACTAAAGATAAAATCTTGAAAAATGTTTTACCTAACGTAAAAAGTGGCAGCATTATTTTAATGCATGACAATCATGATTATTCACTTAATGCTTTGGAAGATATGATTGAAAGTTTAAAAAAACAAGGATATAAATTTGTAACAGTAACAGAACTTTTAGAACTTAAAACTTTAAGGGAAAGTGAATGACAAATTACGATTTAGAAGAATCGGAACTTATAAAACTACAAATACTTTTATCTTTTGTCTTGCTTTTTACCACGATTATATCAATTACTCTATCTTATGACTTTTTGCTAAAACTTGAAAAAAAGCCACCAATATATAGTGAGAAAGAAAGTCTTGATATTTTAATTTTTAACAGAACTATTATGTTTATCGTTGCAGCGCTTTTTATTTATATTAATATTCGCGATAAAAATGTCAAAGAAAAATACAACTCTGAAGATGAATTTGCCAATTTACAAATAGATGCGAGTTTATTTAATTTTATTGCAGCTGCGATTGTCCTTTATGTAGGGGTAAAATCTAGAAGTAATATTACATCAGAGGAAAACCCTACAATTTAGGTATTATTCTTCAAAGATTTCTATATTTTTACAATATGTAAAGCTAAAGCTTTTTGTTTATATTATTAACTGTTACTGTATCTTAATAAGATTATTTTATAGTTTATTTTGTTTATTTAATTACCACATTCTCCAAAGACTCCCATATTTTGCGAAAAGTGTAAAGAAAAAAGAAGCCGTTATTTAGCTTCTTCGGTTACTCTAGTTTCTCTTACAACAACAACTTTAATTGTACCTGGATATTGTAAGCTTTCTTCAATTTTGTTTTTAATTTCTCGAGCTACTTTATGACTTTCTAAGTCGTCGATTTCTTCTGGTTTAACGATAACTCTAAGTTCTCTACCCGCTTGAACAGCATAGGCTTTTTCAACACCTTCGACATCATTACCAATTTCTTCAAGTTCAGTTAATCTCTTAATGTAATTTTCTAATGAGTCGTTTCTAGCTCCTGGTCTTGAAGCTGAAATAGTATCTGCAATGGCAACGAGGGTACTGATAATACTCGTTGGTTCAGCATCACCATGATGTGATTCAATAGCATTAATTACTATTTCATTTTCACCATATTTTCTAGCTAAGTTAGCCCCTAATTCAACATGGCTACCTTCAACTTCGTGGTCAATGGCTTTACCAATATCGTGTAAAAGTCCGGCTCTTTTAGCCAAAGTAATATTTTCTCCTAATTCACCGGCTAAAAGTCCAGCTAAATTAGCTACTTCTAGTGAATGTTTTAAGGCATTTTGTCCATAACTTGTTCTAAACTGTAGTTTACCAATCGTTTCAACTAGTTCTGGTTCCATTTTTGTTATACCTAATTCAAATAAGGCATTATTACCTATTTCAATTAACTCGGCTTTCATTTCTTTGACTGTTTTATCATAAACTTCTTCAATACGGCTAGGATGAATTCTTCCATCTTTAATTAATGTTTCTAGAGTGAGTCTAGCTATTTCTCTTCGGTAAGGATCAAAGCTAGATAAGACTAAAGCTTCTGGGGTATCATCGATAATTAAATCAACGCCAGTAACAGCTTCAATGGTTCTGATGTTTCTTCCTTCCCTTCCGATAATACGCCCTTTCATTTCATCGTTTGGCAATGTCACAACAGTAACGGTTTGCTCGCCAGCAATATCAGCAGCATACCTTTGCATAGTACTAACTAACATTTCTTTAGAACTTTTATCGGCTTGCAATTTGGCTTCGGCTTCACGGTCTTTAATATATGAAGTGATTTCTAAATTCATCATATCTTCGACTTTTTTCATAATTAATTCTCTAGCTTGTTTTTTAGTATAGCCAGCTATTTTTTCAAGTAATTTTAATTGTTCTTCTTTTGTTTCTTCTAACTCCAATTGCTTTTCTTGAATTTCTTTTTGCTTAAGTATCAAATTGTTTTCTTTGTCTTCTAGCATTTGTTCTCTATTTTGAAGAGTTTGGTCACGACGATCCATACTCTCTTCACGTGCTAAAAGACGTTCTTCGGAGTCTTTAATTTCTTGTTTCTTTTCTTTTGTTTCTTTATCTAATTCAACTTTTAATCTATGATTTTCTTCTTTAGCTTCTAAAATGCTATCGCGTTTTAATTTATCAGCTTCCTTTTTCGCATTATCAAGTAGACTTTGTACTTTTTTGGAAGCGTTCATTAATTTAATAGAATTTAAAATTATCATAAAGATAATACCAACAAAAAGACCAATTAAGATCAGCAATATGGAGAAAACAATATTGTTCATATTTTACCTCCATACGGGAACTTTCTCCCTAATTCTATTGTAAAGGTAATATAGTGAGAAGTCAAGAAAAATAATTTTTGTGTTTTTTGCATTATTGAAAAAAAGTTAATTTTGTGTTATGATGTATATAGATGAGAGAAATCTCATAAAATAAAAAAGGGAATACTTAACAAGCCAAAGTTGAGTACTTGCCCAATAATTGGGTTAGCACTTAATCTACTGATGAAAGTAAATTGAGTGCTTTTTCTTTTTATAATTCATTATTGAAATAATAAAATTATAAGTAGAAGGATGATAATGATTAAAGCGGAGATTAAAAAATCTTTTTTAGTCATTTCATCACCTCCTTTCGGAGGCAAGCACCCAACTGTTAATGTATTCCCTATATACATTATATAATATAACTATTCGTTACACAAGCAAATTTTAACAATTTGCTTTTTTTATTTTGCGTAAATTAAAAAGGACATAAATGTCCTTAACTTATAGCTACAATTTTAACTTGATATTCACCGTTTGGACTAGCAACAGTAGCGACATCCCCAACTTTAGCACCCATTATTGCTTTAGCAATTGGTGATTCATTAGAGATTTTGTTAGCAAATGGATCTGCTTCTTTAACACCAACGATAGTATAAGTATCGGTGTCGTCGTCGCCAACATATTCTAATTCAACAGTGTTACCAACTGAAACTTTATCGGTTTTAACGTTTTTAATAACGATTGCTTTTTCAATTTGTTTTTCAAGGATTGCTATACGATTTTCAGTTTCTGATTGTTCATTTCTAGCAGCATCGTATTCGGCATTCTCACTTAGATCGCCTAAGGCTCTAGCTTCTTTTAAAGCTTCAATAACTGCCGGTCTTTTTTCCATTTTAAGATATTCTAATTCTTTTTTCATATCTTCTAAACCTTGTTCAGTTACGTAAACTTCATCTGTATTTGTCATTGTTTTTCACCTCAGTTTTCTATTTACTCCATAAAATATTACTACATATTTTATGCTTTGTCAACATATTTTCATCATGTCATTTACACTTACTTTTTTAGGTACTTTTAGGTAAACTATTTGTTTGGGATGACGGACAATATCGATAGGATTTTTATCTTCGTCATATATGTCTTCGATGGTAAATTCAAAGTCCTTATCAGGTCCAAATATTTCCACTTTATCATCTTTTTTAAAGTAATTTCTTTGCTGCAATTTAGCTAAATTTGTTTTTTCATCATACTCTAGTACTAGGCCTAAAAAGTCTTGATTGGTGATTTCTTGTCTACCATTATAGTACTGAACATCTTTTCCAAAATTGCCATCGAAAAATTGAGTAATTGAATCGCGGTTAGCTACCCTTCTTAATGTTCCCTCATACTTTAAATTATATTCATATTTTTTGGGATTGTGACAATAATCATCAATTAACGTTCTATATACTTTGACAACAGTTGCAATATAGTATATTGAACGCATACGTCCTTCAATTTTTAAACTGTCGACATTTATATCAATTAACTCCGGAATGTGTTTAGCCATAGATAAATCTTTGGTACAAAAAGTAAATGGCTTTTCACCTTGTAGATGATGGTTGTCATCATATAAATCAAAATCCCACCGACAGATTTGACTACATCCACCTCTATTGGAGTCTCTGTTTGTTAAAAAGTTTGATAAAACACATCTTCCACTATAAGAGGCACACATGGCACCATGTATGAAAACTTCTAATTCAATATCGATACTTTTTTTGATATCAATAATATCTTCTTTAGTACATTCTCTAGCTAAAACAATTCGCGTTACACCTTCATTTTTCCAAAATTCTATGGCTTCTTTGTTTAAAGTAGAAGCTTGGGTTGATAAGTGAATTTCTAGATTTGTTTGTTTTGCTAATTCAATAATTGCTGGATCACTGACAATAATGGCATCGACACCTATTTTATCTAGATTAATTAAATAGTCTTTAACTTTCTCTAATTCTTTATTATGCATAGCAATATTAACGGTGACATAAACCTTTTTATTTAATTTATGTGCATATTCGACACCTTCTTTAATTTCATCTAATTTAAAGTTATCGGCATTAGCTCTTAAATTAAAAGCACCACCGATATAAACGGCATCCGCACCATATAACAAAGCTATTTTTAATCTTTCTAAATCGCCGGCTGGGGCTAATAACTCTGGTTTTTTCATTTTACTTCACCTTATATATTGTTTCTTTATAAAGAAATCCTGTTTCTTTTGGAAATTTATTTTCTTTATGCTTTTGGTAATCTTTTAAAACATTTTGAAAATCAGTTTCATCTATAAGATTACTGTTAAAAACTAAATAATCAATATTACTAAAATCAATATCCACAGCATTTAGAATATAATTAGAGTAAACTGTAGTTCCTAAATTAGTATCATTTATTGGATAACTTTTACCTTCTTTTCTAATGGTGTTTTTATTTTTACTTTTTAAATTAAAGATATCTAAATAGTTTTGAATTAGATGTCTTCTAGAGGTAAACATAGGAATATAGCCAAATACATTCACAAATAATTTGGATTTTGTATTTTTTTGAATTTCATCTATTTCTCTTTTGGTAAGTTCCGATGAAAGATAGGCATATTCCACACTTTTTTTATACCAATAATTCACAGTTCCATAGTTGGTTGAGAGGTGTTCCTGATTCCAAACTAACGGGGTTTGTAAACCCAGTTTATTTTTTATATTTACTAAGGCAATATCGTAAAAAATAATACCATTTATGTTTAATTTATCTACTTCTTTTAAAGATTGTTCTAATAAGGATAATTCATTATTATGAATGTTTTTGTTTATAACAACAAAAATTTCTTTATCAAATTGCTTTATTTTTTCGATATCTTCCAAAGAAAAAGTATTAATATAATTGATACTTAAATCTTTTAAAGGTACAAGATAGGCGTCAATATAGTCTTTTATATTGCTAGCCTCATCTAAACTATTAATTATCGCGGCAACTTTACTCATATTACGCCTCCAGTCAATAAAAGATTATATCAGAAAAAGAAATATTTTTCCACTTATATTGAGCCAAATGAAAAAAGTCATATTTATGACTTTTAAGCATCTAGTATTTTAACATCTTTTTTTATCTTATCATAGAAGTTGGCCATACTAACAAAAACATAAGGAATTAACCACAAATATAGAATTCCAAGGGTAAATATTCCTAGGAAAACCCAACCAACAAAGCTTAAACATAATATAATATAATCTGTTTTATGTCCATCCATCATGTCCATACTTAATCTAAAAATATCTCCTAATGGCATATCTTCATTATCATATAAAATGAAATAGCTTTGAGATAAACATAACATTAGTACAACCCAAAATACGATGATAGCCGCACTTAATATAATTCCAATTACAATCATAAATGAAGATAATGCAATATTTAAATCAGTTTGGTAAGAAATAAAGACAATTAATGAATTAAACGCTGTATATTCTAATAATGCGCAAATGACATTGATAGCTAAAAATACAATGGTTATAGCTGCACATCGGAAAAAGGCATCAGTTCTTTGAAATAATTCATTAAATGAAGGTTTTTTATTACGGGCTATTTTTATCATTATTTGTAATAAACCCATGTAAAATAAACTAGTAATGATTAAATTTAAAAAAATCATCATTGGTGGTTCTTTAATAAATTTAGCAGTAGCCACACTCATAAAACATAAAAGTCCATAGATCAAAATAGCAACAACTACATCAAAATATTTTCCAGTTAAACTTTTACGTGCTTTAGCTTTAATTTTCTTAATATCAACACTCTCAGTCATATAACATACCCCTTTTCTACTATTACAATTATATCATAAGTGTTTAATTTTTACACAAAAAAATGGAAATTAATCCATTTTATTATACTTACTGACAGCAATCCCATCACCGATTTCGTAAAAAACAGTTTGGAATTCTTTATTGTTAATTAGAAAATCTTTATAATTATTTATTTTTTGGACTAAGGCTTTAAGATTTTTGCTGTGGATTTCTTCTGGATGGAGTGCAAAACCATGAAAATTTAAGTTGTCAGTAATTATTGTGCCGCTCATTTGTAAGTTTTGTTTATATTTTTCAAAGAATTTAATGTACTGTGCTTTAGCAGCATCAATGAATATCAAATCATATTTACCTTGAACAACCGTATCTAAGGCATCTCCATATATAACGTTAATTCTATTTTCTAAATTAAAATCTTTGATGTTTTTAATAGCTTGTTTATACATCTTTTCGTTTCTTTCAATTGTTGTAATTTGAATATCATCAGAAACTAATGCCATATTGATTGATGAATATCCGATGGCAGTTCCTATTTCTAAAATAGTTTTAACATTATTTTGTTTGATGTATTCTATAAGAAAGTTTAAACCTTCTTTTTGAATGATTGGAACATTGTTTTCTTTGGCATATATTTCTAAGTTTGTTATGCTGCCCATTTACCTTCATCTCTTAACTTTGCAATTATTCTATCGTGTTCAGTCGCATTTTTTGTAAAATAAACTTTTTTGTCAGTATCAGCAACAAAGTAATAATAATCACTCTCAGTAGGATTTAAAGCGGCTTCAATTGAACTAATACTTGGATTATCAATCGGACCTACAGGTAATCCGGTCATAGATGTACATCTAGTATTATAGCCATTACAAGCAGTTAAATCACTTTGGGTTAAGCTTTCGGTCATTGACTTTTTAGCAGCATAGTAAGTAGTAGCATCACAGCCTAATGACCAATTATCATTTAAACGATTATATAAAACGCCAGCAACCGTAGCTCTATCAGAATCAGATACAGCTTCTAGTTCGACAATAGAAGCTAAGGTTAAAATTTGATGGGTTGTATAAGTACCACTTTGTAACTGTTCTTTATAAGGCTCCAATTTAGCTTCTGTGTTATCTAGGATCTTTCTGACAATATCATCGATGTTTAACTCACTTTTTTCAAAATGGTAAGTATCTGGATATAAATACCCTTCTAAAGGATAATATATTTCACTATTATAAATTTCATCGGTTAAAAACCAATAATCTTGTTGCAAGCTTTGTAAATATGATGTGTCGGCAAGTTTGTTTATGAATTCTTCAGCTGTAATATCTGTCTTTTCTTCGACAATTTTTGCAATTTGAGTAATATTTAAACCTTCTCTAAATGTTATTTTGACTGTACTATCTCTACTATTTTCGTCACTTAAAACTTTGATAATTTCTGGAACACTCATAGCTTCGTTTAGTTCATAATCACCACTCATTAAAGTACCAGGATTAGCAAATCTTAAGTATAATCTATAAAATGTTTCCGAACGAATTAAGTTTTGTTCTTTTAGTTTACTAGCAATGGAAATGTAATTATCGCCTTCATCAACGGTAATAATCTTAGAATCAGTATTAGAACTAACAGCGCTTGTTTCATATTTATATATACCAAGAGCAATTAAAACTAAAATAATGATGAGAAGCAATAAAAAGAGTAAGAATTTACCTACTTTAAATTTACGAACTTTTTTCAAGGTAAAAACCTACTCAGTTTTGAGAAGTTTGGTCAGCGTTATTGCTAGCAGATTCAATTTGTGATTGCATTTCGTTTAAGATAGTTTCAATTATTTTCCATTCCTTCTCGGTTTCAATTGGTTTTAAAGGTAAAGCTGCAAACTCGTTATTCTCATCAGATTTTAAATCTTTTGGATCATAAATTGAAGCATATACTTTAGTGTTTCCTTCATTGTCGATTGAATGGTCAGTATAAACAATATAATTTTTCTTTGTTTCTGGAGATTCGAATAAGAATAATGCCTCACAATCTAATTGTCTTCCTTCATCGTCAATTGCTTTGAATTTTACAGTTTCATTAGCGTCTTGCATATTTTTCAGTCCTTTCTATCTAAATATGTTTGTAAAATGATATTGGCTGCAAGGCTGTCTATTTTTTGTTTTCTCTTTTTTCTAGACATATCAGCCGCAATCATATAACCACTGGCTTCTTTAGTTGACAACCTTTCATCTTGCATCTCTACAGGAATATTAAAGGTATCTTCCAACTTTTTTTTGAAATCTAAGGTTACTAAAGCCCTGGGACCTACTGTGCCGTTCATGTTTTTAGGGAAACCTAGAACGATTTTTTCAATAGGTTCTTTTTGCACAATAGATGATAGCTTACTTATGGCTTCATCATAATTACTATCTTCAAAATGAATAGTTCCATAAGCGGTTGCAATTGTTTTTGTCATATCCGATATAGAAACGCCAAGTGTTCTGGTTCCTAAATCTAGACCTAAATATTTCAAGTTAACCACCCTCTATTTATGTACATTAAAATTATACCATTTATTTTAATTTTTGTATAGCCAATTATGGAAATTTAAGTTGGTGTAAATAATTTGTAAATTTACAGTTTTAAGTTTGTTGTTTTTTTATTTTACTATCTTATCTTACCTAAATATTACCATTAGATATATTAATAAGTTACATTCTCCAAAGACTCTCATATTTTGACAAGGTGTAAATAAGAAATTTAAGATTTTCTTAATAGTATTAATTATAGAAAGATGATATAATGAAGATGGTGATGGTATGTATTATACAAAAAAACGTAGAATTAAAAAGGGACCAATTATTGTACTTATAGTAATTATTTTAGTGATTATTTTGGTGATAGTTGGCATAAATTTATATAAACACTATACAAGTGACGAATATAGGCTTGGGCAAGCCGGATATAATGAAGATGAAATTTCTGAAATTTTAAAGTTTGATGAAAAATATATTACTTATGCGATAGAACACGACTATGAGGATGACTTTATTCCTCTTCTTCAAGAAAAGTATTTCCTTTGGAAAAACTATGATAAATATATTAAATATATAGATGACGAATATGGAAATACTAAAGTTGACTATAGTCGAGTTGTGTCTTTAGTTAATGTTGGTGCGAATAATGATCCTTATACGAATACTAAAGAAACAGACATGGATAAAGGATATGCGATATTAGTAAATAAATATACTTATTTGCCAGAAAATTATGCGCCTGATGATATAGTAGAGATGAGTAATTGGTATGCTTATCCTAATAATAGTATTAGACAAGAAGTATATGATGCATTTAAAGAAATGAGTGCGGCAGCGCAAGAAGATGGATATACTTTAATTGTTAACTCTTCTTATAGGACTTCTGATGAGCAAAAAGAAATTTATGAAGATTATGAAGATAGCCGTGGAAAAGAGTATGCGGACACTTATGCGGCTAGGCCTGATTTTTCAGAACATCAGACTGGGCTTTCTCTAGACGTCTTTTCTCCGGGGGCTAATATGAGTAATTTTGCCGATACCGAAACTTTTAAATGGCTTAGCGAAAATTGTTATAAATATGGATTTATTTTAAGATATCCTGAAGGTAAAGAAGAAATTACAGGTTACAATTACGAGGCTTGGCACTATCGTTATGTCGGTAAAGATTTAGCTAAAAAAGTTTATGATAGTGGTTTGACATACGATGAATATTATGCTTATTATTTAGATGATTAAGGGTGAGAGTATGAATAAAAAGGTATGGATAATTATAGTTATTATATTATTATGTCTTTTAAGTGCTTCACTCTTTTTCTTTTTTAATCAGGAAAAAGACGAAAGTATTAAAGATAAACTTAAAAATAGTGGTTATTCAGATAATGAAGTGGCTTTAATTTTAAATAAGGTTTCCAATGATGATTATGATTCTGTGTTAAAACTTGGTTATGATAAAAGTTTAATCAGTATATTATCTTCTAACAATTATCAAGAAAATTTATTTGAAAATTACATAGAATATTATGTGAAAAATAAAGATGAAAATATTAACAATATTATTACAATTATTAATTCTGGTTATGATTTAATGAATTATCCAGCATCCGATTTGTTAGCTGGTTTAGTTAAAGAAAAATATTATATAAATGACAATGTGGCCCGTTATTTAGATTATGGAAATAGTCATAATCAAGATAGCAAAAAAATTATCAGTATGGTTAATTCTAAAGCTGATTTGGGCTTTTATAGTAATAGTTATGATAGTAATTTAGATGATAATAATCTAGTATTAGTGAATAAATTTTATCATTTAAAAGAAGATTATACGCCTAATGACTTAGTAACATTATCTGGTCAATATAACAAAGGCGTAAATAATAAAATGCGAAAAGATGCGGCGGAGGCTTTAATGAAGATGGTCGATGCGGCTAGTCTTGAGAATATTTCTCTTTATAACATGTCGGCTTTTAGAAGTTATAACTATCAAGTGAATTTATATAACAAATATATTAAAAGAGATGGCCAGGAAGCTGCTGACAAATATTCGGCTAGACCAGGATATTCTGAACATCAAACAGGATTATGTACGGATTTAAATAATGTTAGTGATAGTTTTGAGGGCTCTGACGAGGCCAATTGGCTTAAAAATAATGCTTATAAGTATGGGTTTATTTTAAGGTTTCCAAAAGGAAAGGAAGATATTACAGGTTATAAATATGAACCATGGCATTACAGATATGTCGGTGAAGAGGTGGCTAAAATAATTTATGAAGATGATATTACTTTAGAAGAATACTACGCTTATTATATGGAAAATACCCCAAATTAATATGGGGTATTTTTTCTATCATTATATTGTTTCAATATCTTTAGTTAAAACTTCGATAATTCGATGATTCATATCTTTAGTATATGGATCATCAGAAACTAATCTACTTAAGAATTTTTTCTTAGAATTATTTGTTTCATGTCCCCTAGCCTTACAGAAGCGATCTTTGGCGGCTAGTAATTTTGATTTACTCAAATTAAAACCTAATATGTTTTGCAAATTAGTAGCTATTTCAATACCATCATCGGCATTTAGATGATTGATAATTTCATCATAAGCCTTGTCACTAGCTTGTTCTAATAATGGTTTATATATTGCTTTTAGTCCTTCATCTAATTCATTATAAATTTGTTCAAAAGATAGTAAATCATATATTAAGGCGGTTACACATGAACTATAATTAGGATTTTTTTCAGTATATTTAATTCCTTTAATTGTCTTGATTATTGGAATTGAATTAATATCATCATTTAGTTTATCATGACTATTTTTTAAAAGGTTATCATATGTTTCAAATGGGTGATCTTTTAATTCGATGACATAATTTATATTATTATTATCTTTTGAGCGAACAACATTTAATTTAGAGTCTTTCCAAAGAAAGATGTTTTTATTTTCTAATGAATTAGTATAAAGAATATCCCCTAATTTATTATAAAAAATCCAGTATACTTCTTTAATGTGGTTATCATTAATATATTCCGTTTTGTAGCCGCACTTAAATCCTTTATTTTTAATTATTTTTAAAGCTTCTTCTATAGTAATAGTTGGGTATAAATCTTTTTCCACAGCATTATTTTTTTCTTTACTTTTTGTATAATTTTCTCTTTCTACGTTGGTAAAAATATACTTATTTGGATACTTTTTTCTATCTTCACTAGTTCCTTCGAATATTGCTTTATATACGCATAATGGGGCAGAGGTTCGATTTAATAATTCGATATCATCTTTAGTAATGTTGATGACGGTTTCATAAAAAGTTTCAATATCTTGATTACACATTTTATATAAAATAGATAGTTGAATTCCTCTAATGTTCATGTCATCTAATAAAATTAAAGTAGCTAAAGCGTTACTTTCTCCTTTTAATTCAATTAATTTATCAATAACTGTAGCTGCATCAGAATTATCTTCAATCATTAATCTAATGATATTTGGTAAGGAAGAAAAGTCTAATGTTTCTCTTTCAATAGTTTTTTTATCCATAAACAGCCCCTCCTACTATATTTTTATTATAGCACACCTTTTTATATTTTTGATAAACAAAGTTATTTGGATGGTTTTTTTTGCTTAAATATAAACTTTAAATGAGGAAATGAATTTAAAAGTCGGCGGTTAAAGATTGATTTTTCTCTAAGGGCTTTTTTAACTTCTTCCGTTGTTGTTTCAGTAATATCTTTTATACTTATGTAACTTTCTTTTCTAAGATTATAAATTATCTTAAAAGAGGTTACGACATCAATTATAAAAATTAATAAAATAATTACCATGATAATATTAAAGATTATCGGTGATATATTTTTTACTATTCTAAGAAAAAAAGGGTTAAAAACATAAACTAAGATAAGACCTAAAGCACCAAATCCTAAAGAGGTTGTTAAACTGATTCGGCCATTTATATGAAATTTATGATCACTATAATCCCACCATCTGGCATGAAATATCTTTTCCATTAAATAACTAGTGATATATTCTAATATACTGCCAAGTAAAAAAGACATAATGAATAATACTAGCGGATCTTCATAATATTTGCGCAATAACAAGGTTATAAATAAAGCACCAAATCCATAAATTGGGCACCAAGGGCCGATAAGAAAACCACGGTCTGTTATTTTTCTTTTTTTAGTGGAAACAATAACTACTTCCATAAGCCAGCCGAGAATAGAATATATGATAAAAATATAAAAAGCTTTTAACATAAAACGCACATCCTTTTTGAGTAATTTTACACTTTATTTGATTAAATAACAACATTTTTAAGTTGAGTTTATTTTTTTGTTTGAATAAACGATTTTAATTTAATATATTTAACATCATCTAACATTTCTTTAAACATTGCATTTATTTTATTTATATCCATATTATTTCACCAGTTTTATGATATCATTTAGTTTTTTTACTGGCTACAAATTCGACAATACTAGCTATAATTAGAACTTCTTAATTTTTAATTATGAAGTTGGCAAATTTTTGTAATTATAGTATAATTAGGTTGGTGTTATTATGAACAAAATTATAGGGGCTAGAACTAGTTTTAGAAATATAAATACGTATGCGAATAGAGGTATGACATTAGAGGCTGATTTAAAGGCCAGCAACGATTATTATTTAGCAAACGATATTGCAGTTATATATAAAAAGCCGACGCCAATTACCATATCTAAGGTTAACTATCCATCGAGGATGGAGGCGGTAATTAAGGAAGGCTATTTTCGAACTCCATCAACAACCGATTACAATGGTATATATAAAGGAAAATATATAGATTTTGAAGCTAAGGAAACTAAACTTAAGACTTCTTTTCCTTTAAGTAATATTCATCAACACCAAATTAATCATTTGAAACGTATATATAAACACGGTGGAATTGGATTTATAATTGTAAGATTTACAATGATTAACAAGACTTTTTTATTACCTATTGAAACTTTGACTAAATTTTTAGAAGAAAGCACTCGTAAATCGATACCACTTTCATATTTTGAAAAAAATGGGTATATAATTAATGATAAATACAATCCACGAGTGGACTATTTGGAAGTTTTAGATAAACTATATTTTGGAGGTAATGTATGAAAGAATTAAAAGCTTTTTTTAAAAAGGATCCATTTAATTTACTAGTATTCATTTTATCAATTATTATTTTACTGATAGGCACTTTAGTAGTTAATTTTTTGGTCGGCTTAGTAGTATTTATAGCAGTAAATTTAATTTGGGTTATTCCTTTTATAAAATGGAAAAAGAAACTTAAAACTAGAGATGAGACAAAGAAATCTATCAAAACTATTGATAGTGAAAATGATAATTTAAATGAAGAAGCTGAGAAAGTTAGTGTGGCTTTGGAAGAAAGAAGTGATAAAGTGGCTAAAAAAGGGAAAAAGACAAAGGAGAAAAATGGAAAGAAAAAACTTGGTAAGAAAATTTTACTTGGATTTTTAATTTTCTTCTTAATTTGTATCATTGCCGGTATTGTTTTCTTTATATATATTGCGGTTACAGCAGGTAAGTTTGATCCTGATAAATTATATTCTAAAGAAGCAAGTACTTTAGTTGATGTCAACGGAGATACATATGCGAAGTTGGGTGCGGAAATGAGGCAAAAAATTTCGTATGATGATATGTCAGAAGAGTTAATTAATGCGATTGTGGCAACTGAAGATTCACGTTTCTTTGAACACAATGGTTTTGATTTACCACGTTTTATGAAAGCATCATTTGGTCAGCTTTTAGGTCAAGATGCGGGTGGAGCGTCTACCCTTACTATGCAGGTTTCTAAAAACCAATACACTTCAAATGTCGCAACTGGATGGGAAGGTATTAAACGTAAATTTACCGATATATATATTTCAATGTTTCAAATAGAACCTAATTATTCTAAGGAAGAAATATTAGAGTTTTACGCGAATTCTTATTATTTAGGTAGTGGAGCTTATGGTGTTGAACAAGCTGCAGAAACTTACTTTAATAAGGAAGCTAAAGATTTAAATATATCTGAAGCAGCGATGATTGCTGGTTTATTCCAATCTCCAGTATCATATGACCCTAATATTAATCCAGAAAAAACAGAAGAAAGAAGACTTGTTGTATTAAGTCTAATGAAACGTCATGGATATATTACAGATCAAGAATATGAAATAGCTAAAAAGATGACAGTTGATAAAATTGTAATTAAAGGTAATAGTTCAACGACTGATAACCTTCAATATCGCGGATTTATAAATGCGGTGGCTGAAGAAGTTGAAGAAAAAACAGGATTAAATCCTTATCAATCTTCAATGAAAATTTATACAACTATGGACAAAGAAAAACAAGACGCTTTAAATGACATAATGGAAGGAAAAAATTATAAATGGGAAAATGATGTTGTTCAAGCTGGTGTTGTGGCTATAGACAACGAAACTGGTGGTATAGTTGCCGTTAGTAATGGACGTAACCAAGAAGGTGAAACATGGCAAGACTTTGCGACTGGTTCAGGTGGTAATGTACGACAAATCGGTTCAACCGCTAAACCACTTTATGATTATGGTCCAGCAATTGAATACAATAACTGGAATACTGATCATCCAATTATTGATTCACAACACACTTATAGTGATGGTACACCAGTTAACAACTGGGATGGAAATTATAAAGGTATTATTACAATGAGACAGGCTTTAGTTGAATCTCGAAATGTTCCAGCCGTTAAGACATTCCAAAGTGTTGATAGTAATAAGATTAAAGAATTTGCAACAAGTATTGGCTTACATCCAGGAATGGATGATAGTGGTAAATTATATGAAGCTGATGCGATTGGTGGTTATAATGGTGAATATCCATTATCTGTAGCTGGAGCTTATTCAGCATTTGCAACTGGTGGATATTATATTGAACCACATACTGTTACTAAAATAGAATTTGATGAAACTGGTGAAGTTGAAGAATATGAACCAGAAAAAACAAGAGTTATGAGTGAAGCAACAGCTTATATGATAACTGATATGCTTGTCGATACAGCTGAAAATGCACTTGGTCGTTATAGAAATATTAACGGTGCAACTTATGCAGCTAAGACTGGTACAAGTAACTATGATGAAGAAACTCAGAAAAAATTAGGCTTACCTAATAATGCAGTTAACGATTTATGGGTTGCAGGTTATAATCCTGATTATTCGATTGCCGTATGGTATGGTTATCCAAGTAATTCTAGTAAATATTATAATAGATTTGGTTCGGCACAAAACTCAAGATTGTTTAATGCAGTAGCTAAAAAATTCTTTGATGCGGATGCTAAATTTGAAAAACCAGATGAAGTTGTCGAAGTTACAGTTGAAAGAAATACAGGTACTTCTCTACTTCCTAGTGAAAATACACCTGATAGTGCAAAAACAACTGAGTTGTTTAGAGAAAGTACTAAACCAACTGAGGTGTCAGCTAGATTTAATACATTAAATAATGTATCTAATCTTAAAGCTAGTGTTTCTGGTAATAGAGCAACTATATCTTGGTCTGGAGTAAGTACTCCTGAGGCACTTAATAAAAGTTATTGGCAACCATTTGTCGAAAAGGCATTTGGATTGGCCAAAGACCAAAATAGTTATTTATCTTATATAATGAATTATAATAATCGTGTTTTAGGAAGTTTAGTTTATAAAATATATTATAAGAATGGTAATGATTTAACTCTTTTAACAACAACTAGTGATACTTCAGCTACAGTAAAATTACCTAATATAGATTCACCAACGATTGTCGTTAAGACTGGATATTCTAATTTCTCTGGTAGCGATAGCAGTGGTGTTGAAGTTAGTGTGGATTATCAAGGAGTATCAGCTAGTGATGTTAAAGCTACTTTAAATGGTGATGCTAACGTTTCATTAAAGGTCGGTTCAATTCATTCTGAGCCAGTAAAACCTGTAACTGTAACATTAGATGGTGAAGACATTACTAACAGTGATGATGTAGATATTACTTTAACAGTTACTGATTCAACTGGTACACCGGTAAGTAATTGGAAAAACGTTGTTGGTAAAACAGCTGACAGTTATACCTTTAGTTATAAAGTTACTTATCAAGGTGAAACAGTTACTACTTTAACTAAAACAATTACGGTTAGCGAGTGATAGCTCAAAGCTATCGCTTTTTTGTATGAAAAAACACCTACTTATTAAGGTGTTTATAGTATTTACACATTTCTTTTAACTTACACTCTTCACACTTAGGATTTCTAGCTAAACAGTGATACCTACCAAATAAAACTAGTTGATGATGCCTTTTACATAAGTCTTCCTTTTTAAATTTTTTGTTTAATTTCTTTTCTATTTCTAAAGGGCCATCACTTTCTTTAGCTAGGTTTAATCTTTTACTTACTCTAGATACATGAGTATCTACAGCAATACAAGGTACATTAAATATATTACTTAAAACAACATTAGTGGTCTTCCTTCCAACGCCTGGAAGGCTTTCTAAATATTCCCGATTATTAGGTAGCTGGCCATGATAATCTTCTTCTAATCTTTTGGCTATTTCAATTAAATTTTGAGCTTTTTTATGATAGGTACCAATAGGTCTAATGATATTTTGAACATCAATAATATTAGCTTCAGATAATTCTTTTAAAGTTGGATATTTTTTAAATAAAATAGCGGTTACTGAATTAACTCTTTTATCGGTGGTTTGAGCACTTAACATGGTTGCTAAAAGAAGTTCGTAATCTTTGTTGTAATTTAACTCACATCTTGGGTTTGGAAATAATTCATCTAGATAATCTTCAATCTTTTTCGTTAAGCCAGTCATAGTCAAATACTTCCTTCTTTGGTTTTTGTTTGTTACGTTTTTCATGATCTTTTTTTATATCATTTTCGGTTTTTATACCTTTTTTATGCCATTCAGATAATATTTTATCAATATATCTTAAGTTAGATACACCATTATAAACAGCTTCTTTTAAAGCAAGTTCAATCAACTGTTCAGTATAATTACCATCAATCCAAGCACCAATAATCTCATATTCCATAGGTGACAGAGTCCTACCAAATTCCTTTTCAAATTTATCATATATGGTGGTTTTAGGAGCTTCTTCTTTGTCATTTATCATACTCATGGCTAGTTTATTATACATTTCATCTAAATCAATATATTCTTCGCAGACCTTACCAGATTTAACAGATATTTTTAACATATCTTTACTAGTTAAACTATCAATTAATTTTAAAATGTCAGCTAATTTTATATTTAAATCTTTAGACATTTTTTCGGGATCAAATTCATTAGCGCCTAATAAATAGATTAAAACAATTAACTCTTTATCAGTTAATTTTAATTTTTTATAATTTTGAAGTAAGGCCATGGGAACTAAAATATGACCATGTTTCATGAGTTCTATTATCTTTCCTGTCATAAAATCACCTTGTTATTTATTATAACTTAAATATCTACTTCTTTACAAGAATATGTATAGAAAAAAGTCCAAAAATGGACTTTGATGTTGTCTTTATAAATGTATTAAAGCTGGAATTAGTATAATTACCATGTTTGATCATCATATGGTGATGACTCATATCCTTGTTCTTTTAATCTTTTTACAAGTTTATCTAATGAAGGTTTAAATATGCTTTTAAACCATTTGCTTTTACCAAATAATTTAACAATCGTAGGACTAATGGAATAATAAATATGAATAAATAATTTTCCATACCATTTCTTTGCTAAATCATTATCTCTGAATCTTCTTAAGGTCCATACTTCTGGACAATCATATGAGCCATACACACAGGTAGCTATATAACATCCCTGATTACCTGTTCTTTGAATTTTCTTGATTTCTTTATTAGGATCAATTTCTTTTATCTTTGCTGAATATTTATCATAAATCTGAACATAATTATTTCTATATTCATCTTTTATCCAAGTTTTAGGATAACTATTTAAATCTTTATAACTTCTTGTTTGACAAATTGTAACGCAGCAAAGAATTATTGCATCGTATGCAGATAATAATACATCTTTTTTTGTTTCTCCAGATATTGTAGTCTTTATTTTATCGTCTGGTATACCTTCTATAAGTGTTGCAGCATATTCAGCCGCATTTAATACTGCTGCTTCCCTATTCCACATTTCAGATGCAGAATTTTCCAATTCCCAAAATTCGTTATAATGATTTAATGCAAATCTAAACATTTCATAGCAAGACATTAATATATCATATGCCATATCTAATTTTATTTGATTTATATTTACTTTTAGTTCTTTGTTTTCCTCAATAATCTTTAATGCATTTTTTGAGCCTTTAACAATATCGTCCATTCTAAATGCGCCAAGAGTGGTTGTTTTTGTAATACATATTCCTCTTTTATAAACAGCTTCCCAATTATCTGGTTCAATGTCTAAAACTTTATTATATTTTTCTAATGTTTCATTATAGTTTTCGTCATCATAGTCTCTTTTTGCTAATTTTATAAAGTTTTCTACAGTTGGATTTCCTATTATTTTTACTTCTCCTTTAATTTTCTTAAAATTTGTGTTCTGTACTTTTGCTCCACAATATTTACAAACCCCATATTCTTGATTACTATCAAGTTCAACTGCTCAACCACATTTAGGACATTGTAATGCTTCTAAGGCGGTTTTGGCCATGTTCTCTCCTTCTTTCTACATATTTTATTAGATTGTAAATTATATATATTACTACATTATTTACTCATCTACTTTACTTAATTATATCACAACTTTGTCATATAATATAGTAAACATTTAATAACTATTTTGTAAAAATAAAATTTATAAATCACAAAAAAGATTATGAGTTCTTCAAATACTATTGATTCTACATAATATACTTATGAAAATAATAATGTTTTGATTCTAACAGTATATATTTGAAAGTTTGCGAAAGAATATAATTGTTCAGTTGATTGGTTATGTGGAAGAATAAATTAAAAGAAACTATGAGTTTATAGTTTCTTCGGTTTTATATGTATTTATAATATAGTTAGTTAATTCTTCTTTTTCGTTAGATAATTTTCCATCTAATATTTGGTTTTCTAAATCAGATAAAAGTGGTTTTAGAAATGAACCGGCTTCTTTATTTAATAGTTCACATATTTCCATTGGGCTGATAGCAATATCCAATCTACTTTTTATCGGAATTCTAGCATATTTTTCATTTATCTTTTGTTTATCAGTTTCGGTTAATTCAGCAGCCATAGTACAAATATATAAACCATAATTATATAAGACATGATTATCTAAAAGATTTTTATCTTTAACTTCGTTTATTTTTCTAATACTTTCTTTTTCTATGGCATTAAAATTATATTTATCTAAAGCATCTAACTGAGCCCAAGTGACAATCATTGATGGAGTAATTTTAGCTTTCTTTAAGTTTGGAATTTCTAGATAATCACTAAGTTTTAATGAATTTAAAAGTTCAATTCCATAGGCTTTATTAGGACTAGAAAATATTAAATCTAATTCGTCCTTTTTTCGATCTTTTGATATTTTTTTTAATAGATGTCCATATTTGCGGATATATGTTTTTAATTTAGGCTCAATAGTAAAATTTAAAGTAGTTGCAAATCTAATAGCTCTTAAAATACGTAAGGCATCATCTTTAAGGCTTATTTTAGGATTACTAACTGTTCTGATTATTTTATTATCTAAATCTTGTTTAGCCCCAATTAAATCAATTTGATTACCATCTTTATCAATGCATAAAGTATTTATGGTAAAATCTCTTCTTTTAATATCTTCTTCTAAAGTATCGACATACTCTATTTTTTCTGGTCTTCGATGATCTTTATATTTAAATTCTTTTCTGAAGGTTGTAATTTCAAATTTGGTCTTTTCAAAGACTATTGTTACTGACCCATATTCTGAGTTAGTAGTTACTACTTCAGAAAAAATTTGATGTAATTCCATAGGGGTAGCATCAGTACATATATCTATATCAGTAAAGGTTCTTTTCAAATATAAATCTCGCGGGTATCCTCCAACCATATATGCGGTGTACCCATAACTATTAATTTTTTCTAAAAGTCTAATTGCGGTTTCAAACATTAATTCATCTCCATTGTTGTATTAAAAAAAGGCGTCAAAGCCTTAGTTTAATGCATCTTTTAATTTTGCGCCAGCTTTGATAGAAACAGCTGTTCTTGCAGGAATAGTTACAGCTTCACCTGTTCTTGGGTTACGGCCTTGTCTAGCTTCTTTGTGTTGAGTTGCAAATGTGCAGAAACCAGTTAAAGTAACTTTTCCTTCGCTTTTTAATCCTTCTACAATTCCATTTAATACAGCATCTAATGCTCTAGTAGCATCTGCTTTAGTCATTCCTGTTTCTTCGGCAATATAGTTTACTAAATTTTGTTTTGTCATTTAAATATACCTCCCTTGTTTTGTTAAGCTATCTTGCTTACATTTACATGGTACCATGTTTGTTTAGAAAAATCAATATATTTTAAGCTTTTTTTACGGTTTTGACGTGAATGATGTGTTAAATATTTAAAATTTTACTATATCGATATTTTCCTTATATTTAAAGGGAAAGCATTAAATTTATATTATTGGTAATATTTTTGATTATTAAATGACAATGGCGAATAAGTTCCCAGAACCTTTATTTACTAGTTTTGAAAGTGTTTGTTTTAATTTAAAGCGAACACTTTCTGGCATTAGTGATAGTTTTGCTTGAATACCTTCTTGAACTATAACGTCTAAGCTACGGCCAAAGATTTCACTTTTCCAAATATTTTGACTTCCAGATTCTTTGTCCTTCATTAAATAATTAATAAGTTCTTTACTTTGAATTTCCGAACCTATAATTGGTTCAAAGGTGCTTTCAACATCAACTCTAATCATATGCCTTGACAACATTAAACTGATGTGATTTATGATTTTTATAATCAGCGATAATTTCTTCGCCGATTTTTAGATATATTCTTAGTTTTACATTATGAGTTTCATCACTGCTATAAACTACAATTTTATCTAATAAATCAATTATCATATCATCTGATGGAAAATTTATCTTATCTTCTATTAATTGCTCTAATTTTAAGACTTCTTCTTCCATATTATCTGATTTTCTTTTTTCTGTTCTAATGTTTTCAATTTCATTTTCTAATATTTTAATTTTATCATTACATTCATTATTTCTAATCATAAACTCTTTATCAGAAATAATATCATTCATATTATGTGATAACAACTTATCTTTTTGTCTTTTAATTACTTCTATATCACTTAATTTCTTATTGATTTCTTTATCATAATCTCTTAAGTTAATATTCTCTTTATATAACTGAGTTAATGAATAAATAATACTTTCTTTACGATTAATGAAATCTTTTATTTGTTGTCTAAGTATTTGCATTAATTCAGTTTCATAAAGTACAGGAGTATCACATTTTTCTACTTTTGTTCCATTATTATATGGACATAACCAAACAACTGCGTCATCTTTTGTTTTATATCTATATACTTTTCTATGAAAACTTTTATCATGACAATTACATTTGATTTTTCCACTAAAAGTATATCTATTTTGATATATTCTTTTATCTACATCACTACATTTTGCACTTCTTTTATTATAAATAGTCTGTGCTAATTCCCATTGTTCTTCACTTATGATTGGAGGTACTGTTTCATGGTCTTCATACATTACCCAATCTTCTTGATCTTTCTTAATTTTCTTTTTAAGTTTATAATCAACTATTGTTGACTTATTTCCACAGTAATAACCTTTATATTTTGGATTTCTAATGATATAACTAATTGTTGTCATTGATAATTTATTACCATTTTTGTTTTTAAATCCCTCTTTATAGATAATTTTTGATACTGTATTCAAACCATATTTTCCTGTTGTATATAGTTCAAATATTCTTCTAATCATTTTTGCTTCTTCTTCATTAATAGTAAGTTTTCCATCTTTTTTATCATAACCCCAAATATCATCATTTCCTAATACTCTGCCACTTTTTATTGACCTTTGATAACCAAATTTAACTCTCTCTGATAATTTTCTGACTTCATCTTGTGCTAGTGAAGACATAATAGTTAATCTTAGTTCTGAGTCAGGCATTAATGTATTAATTCCGTCATTTATGAATTGTACTCCAACATCATATTTTAACAATAATCTAGTATTTGCAATACTATCTAATGTATCTCTAGCAAATCTTGAAACTTCTTTTGTTAAGATTAAATCAAATTTTTTTTCTTTACCATCTTCTATCATTTTTAAGAAACTTTCTCTTTTGTTTGTTGATGTACCACTAATACCTTCATCTACATATCCATCAACATAAGTCCAGTTCTTATTTTGCTTTATTAAATCTTTAAAATAAGAAACTTGATTTTCTAATGAATTTAGTTGTTCATATTTATCAGTAGATACTCTAGCATAAAAGGTTACTCTTAAAGGAATATCTGTTATACTCTTTGTTTTTAATTCTTCTCTTATACGATATAGTTCCATTATGACACCTCCTTTAATTATTAATATATTTTTGAAATGGTTTTATTCTATCTAGTATTATATCTTCAACTTTATTATAAAGTTCTTTAGATATATCACCGCTTTCATACATTTGTTTATTGATAGTTAATTGTAATTTATAAAATGTGCCTAAATCTTTAAACAACTGTATACCATTTAACTCTTTATCTAAATCTTCGTTTAAATATGATACTTCTTCATTACCATATTTATCTATCAAAGACTCTTTAATTAAATTGTTATTGTCATCATATTCACTCATAAATGTCATATATAATCTTCCTTTCTAGTCCATTTTATGAAAATTATGTATTATATATTATCTTAAGCAATTGACAATAATTTTCATTTAATTAATTGACAATTTGATTATATAACAAATATAATATATAGTAATCTTTATATTGAAGAAGTTTTTGCAAAAACATTTTCTATATATATAATAAAGAAATGAGATGATATTATATGAGCAATGAGCATTATAAAATAATGACATTTTATGAAAATCTAAATACAAAAGAAATCGCAATTAAATCAGATAATAAACTTATAAAACTAGATTTTCACGAAATTTTTGATTTTTGCATTATGAAAGATGAATATTCTAAAATGTTTTTAGAAAGACTATTTGAAAGTACTAATTATGATTATATAGATAATTCAACTTGGTTTACTTTTTTAGTATCATCTAAAACTCAAATTTCTCCTATTTCTGAAAGATTTTTATATACTAATTTTGACAAACTTACTAGTTATGATTTTTCAGTTCAAAATAATGGAAGAAACACAAATACAACAATAAATAAGACTGATTATGATAATAATGTTATTATAAAAAATACTAAAAACCCTAAAATGTTATTTCCTATTAGTGAAAGAAAATCACTATTAGAAGAACAATTATCAGATAGTAATTTTAATCTAATTTCTGAAAAAACTATATTTACTAATAAAAGTAAATATGAAATATCAGATATGCTAATTAGTTTTTTACATTGTGTATTTACTTCTAAACGAAAATACTGTCTTAAAAAATGTGATATATGTGATAGATATTATTTAACCACTGAAACTGATTCTAAATATTGTAAACGAATTACTAAATTTAATGATAAAGATATTACTTGTGCCAAAAAGTCAATGATTTTAAAAAAGACTTATCAATATTTACAGTTGAATAAAAAACATACTAATTTTTTACATCGTCTTAATAATAACAAATATGTTTCTTTAGAATATATTGATAATTATAAGAAACGATATAAAGAAGCTATGAAACAATATCTAAAGACTAATGATATAAGTATATTAAAAGACTTTATTAATAATTATGAAAATAACTATCCGATTAACTAATATCTTTAACCATATTATAAAATGTATTTGCTTTAAGTCCTAATAGCTTCATAGCATCTTTACTTTTGATTTCTTTATTTTTCCATTTATTAACCACAATATCAAAATTTTGTGGTTTTTCTATTTTTGGTCTACCAAATTTAACTCCATTGTTCTTAGCTACTAAAATACCTTCTTTTTGTCTTTGCTTAATAAATGTTCTTTCTTGTTCTGCGACATACGATAATATTTGTAATACAATATCGCTAATAAATGTTCCTAATAAATCTTTATTTTTTCTAGTATCTAATAAAGGCATATCAATAACAACAATATCTGCTTTAATATTCTTAGTAATATCTTTCCACTCATTAACTATCATATCGTAATTTCTTCCTAATCTATCAATGCTTTTAATAACTAATAAATCATTTTCTCTTAATATATTTTTAAGTGTAAGATATTCTTTTCTATTAAAATCTTTACCGCTTTGTTTATCAACATAAATATCTCTTTCATCAATACCAAATTTTTGAAATGCTGATAATTGTCTTTCTTCGTTTTGTTCTTTACTGCTAACTCTAGCATAACCAAATACTTTATTTTTCAAAATATCACCTCATTAAATAATCATTTGCTTCTTTTAAAACATTATCAATTATAGAGTCATTAAATATTTCTTTATAATCAATTTTAATGTTTTTTCTTTGAAGTTCATCTATAAAATGAATAACTGCGATAGTATAAGGAAAATAATTTTCATTTTCTTCTATTCCTGTGATTAAAGCATCAACATAACCATCACAAATCCATTTTACTATTTTAATTAATATTGATTTGTTCACTTTAAAACTCCTTTCCACTTTACTTTAATTTTATAAACAAATTTTAATATTGTCACTCCCGATACTTTGAAAAAGTCCAAAAACTTTTTAAATATTTAAAAATTATAAAACATACTTTTACAAACAAAAAAAGACTTAAAATAACTACTATTTTAAATCTTTGAAAATGTGTACTTTTTTAAACGCTAAATATAATTAATTTGCTTTTTCGTTTTTAGAATTTAAAATATTAATGACATCATCTAATAAAGAAATAATATCATTAATTACATATCTTTTTACTTTGTCAATATTATCTATATTAGATAACTCTTGTTTTAAATTAATTAAAATATTTTTGTCTTCTATAAAATAATCCTTTACACTAGAAAAACCATATATTTGTTGTAACGAATATAAGAATTCATATATTTGTTCTATATTTTTATTTTTAATATTATTAATAATTAATTCAATATTTAACAAATATGCGTATTTTTTGTCTTCAAGAAATTGTCCAACATTTGTTTTACAATATTCTTTTAACTCACTTCCCCAATTATTGCTTTCTAAAATTTTTATTATTTCATCATGTTTAGTTTTTGTTTCTTTCTTATTTACTAATGTTCTTATTTTTTTCATAAATTCTTTATATTTCTGAGAAACACTTTTTGAATTTGTATGTAATCTTTCTTCTTCAAATGTACCCTGAACACACTCTTCTTCTATGTTCTTTTCTAATAATTTTATAGCATTATTGATTTTATCTTCACATATTCCCATATCAAAAATACAAGCAAAATAAAATACAATTTTAGAATATAAATTTAGAACATATTTATTTTTACTAATATTATCTATAATTTCATCAACTATATTTTCTAACTCTTGTTCTGGAATTAACCAGTATTTTTTTAGCTTATATAATGGATCATTAGGGTTTTCAATTTCTAATGTTTTAACATAAATATAATTTTCAAGCGTTGTTTTAATTGCTGCTTTATCTATATAAGAATACATTAAATAATCATCAACAAATTTGAATCCATTTACATAATTATTATAATTATATTCATTTTTTTCATCGCCTAAATATATTGTTCCAAATTCTTGATTTTCTTTCCAATTATATGATGTTTGCCCATTTTTAATCTGTATTGATTTTAATATACAATATTCAAATAAATTTGTTAAATATTGATCTTTAAAATCTCGTAAATCTACTTCCTCCATTGAAATTTTAACTAATGTTTCAAATGTTTGAAAAATAAATTGTAAAGTTCTCAAATTCAAATGTTCTTTTTTTGATAGCATACTAATTAAAAGTTCTTTCTTTTCATTAACTATATCTTTAACTTTTGCATCTGAAATTATTTCATTTGCCATAATATCATATATATTGTTTATATTTGGCTTAAAATATATTGTTTGACCAATTAATTTTTCTTTTATCTCATTATAAAATATATTTTCTCTAAATAACATCTTTGAACGATTTTCTATATCTTCTATAGTAAATGTAGTATTTCCTTGTTGATGATTACCCATTATATCTTTTTTTTCTGTTTGCTGAAAATCAATGTGTTCATTTAAAACAGTTAAATATTTTAATTCTTTATTATCTTCATAATTCAGTTTTCCAATCTTGTTTTCATCTGCAATTAAAACAACTTTTAAATGATTATGCTCAACTAATTGATTTATATATCCTAATACTAAATTTATATTAAGATTACACCTTTCTAAATCATCAAAGAATATAACTGTATTATCTAATTTATAAAAAAATGTAACTAAATCTTCTATTTTTTTACTTATGTCAGAAACATTTGAACATGATTTTACTATATCATCAACTATAGTAGCACCAATGTTAATTATTGGTATATATTTTTTTATTTTTTCACTTCTTATAATTGATTGTAATAATTGTGACTTAATATCATCTATAGAGTTTATACCATATAAAGATATATATATAGGTCTTTTTGCTTTAATGTTTTCATCTTTATCATCTTTTGTTTTTGACTTTTCTTTTTTATAATCATCATTAAGCTTTTTTATTACTTTTTCTTGTATAAATTTAGTTTTTCCGCTTCCCCAAGCACCATCTAAAAGAATTGCATAATCTATTTTAACGTTTTTTACATAATTGTCTATAAGACTTATTACTTCATCTTCATCCATGTACTTTTGTTCCATATAACATCACCAAAACCTATTATACACTAAAAAACAATGATTTTTTAAATATTATATATCTTCAACTATTCTTTGTCCCGACTTTTTAATCTATTTGTTCAAATTATATTATATTTCTTAACATAATCGCTTTATAACAAGTCAAATATAATAATTCAATAAAATATATGATAATCTCTTATTGCTTAAAAATACATTATTAAATCAAAAATAAAAGCCTAATATTACTATTAGACTTAAACCTTACTGAATAGAAACTTCTATTCCAGCTGAATCAAAAAACTCATCGCCATCAATTGTTAATGTATAATGTAAATCAGTATTTGCTATATCATAAGCTATATAACCACTTTCAGTTGCATTTGGATTTATTGTTTCAAAATTAAGCATATCCATATTATCAACACTTGTTAATATACTTGCTGAATATGTAGCTCCGTTTTCATCTTTTAATCTAAAATCTGTTGAGTCAATATTTATTGAACTTTTACTATTATTAGTAATTGTAATATTTATTAACAAATAATTACCATCAGCTGTATATTTAAAATAACCACTAGCTACACTTATTTCTTTTTGTATTTTCTTTTCATTAACTATATAATCAACATCATTAACTGTAACTTTTTCTCCCATATTTACTGTTTTCTTTTCATTAGATGTACTATTTGAACTATCTCCTAAACTTGCAAGAACTGTGATAACAAAAGTTATAATAATAAATACAAATAGTAATCTAAGAACAACATTGCCTTGACCTCGTTTACAAAAAGGACATATTTTAGCTTTTTTATCAATTTCTGATTTACAATATTTGCATAATTTTTTTTCTCCCACTACAAACAACCTCTTTCTAATATAAATTTATTATATACTATATTTCTACAAAATACAAGTTATATCTATATATATTATAAATACAATATCTAAAAATACAATTTATAAAATTTATAATGATATAGAGGTGTTATGTATGAAAAATTTAAAAGCTCTTATGACTAAGAAAAACATTACTCAAATAAATTTATCAGTTCAAATTGGAGTTACTCAAGAAACTATTAGTGCTTATCTTAATAATAAAGCTAAACCTAGTGCTGATACATTAATTAAAATTGCTGATTACTTAAATACTACTACTGATTATCTATTAGAGAGAACTGATATAGATTATTCTATTAATAACGCTTTTTCAAGTTCTTTACCACAAGATGAATTACAATTACTAGATAAATATAGAAATCTTTCAACTATTGATAAAGCTAAAATAAATAGTTATATTGATGGACTTAATGATAAATAATCTATACTCATTTCTTAAATTTTATTAAATAAAGCTTTTATTTTCAACATAATCAAAATAAATATATAGAACAAATATTAAATAATTTATACTATTTTATCTCATTTAAACATGAGATTTTTATATTTGTTTTCGTTTTATCTCTGTATTATTTATATACTGATTATATACATATCTATTATATGACAGTTAAAATATACTTTCTTCTTCATTCCTTCTTATTATAAATAAACTACCATCAGCTGCTCTAAAACATTTAACATTCTGCATTTTATTATAATTTTCCATAATTTTTGATATTTTAATTTCCTTTAAAAAATCTTTTCTCGCTTTTTCTTCATCTTCTTTTGTTATATTATAAAAATAATCTTCAATCATTTTAAATTTACTTTCTATCTTAGCATATCTTTTTATAAATTCTTCTTCGCTCATAGTTATTCCCAAAGATTTATTTTTTCTATGAAGTTTAATGTAATTATAATGAAACTTCATATATTCTTTATAATAATCTTTAAGACTATATTTGAAATCATCTTCATCACTATAATTACAAGACATAAACCTTATTTCCGCACTTTGATTAATAAAATAATCAGCTATTTTAATATTACAAGTCTTTTTATAGACTTTCTTTTTATTTAACATACTAATATCAAATTCTTTCTTTTCGCGAATATTAGCTATATTAATCCAATTTTTATCAACATACTTTTTTATATGATTTCTAAGTGCATAACTAGGTTTACTTACTATTAAAATATGAATATGCCAATCTGTATTAAAATTTCCTTTATACCAAACATTCGCCATATAAGTATTCATAACTACTAATTGTTTCCGAGGTCTACCTCTTTTCCCATTGTGAACATATCTTAATGAAGTAACATCACTTTTTGTATTACTAATAACTGTCATAACACTTGCTTGATAATTATACTTTTTACAGATATAACGAATATATTCTCTTAATCTTTTAGCATATCTACTAGCTTCTTCTTGATCTTTAAATTTTTTATTAATATCTATTGTTCCTATACCCATTTTCTTTTTAGACATTTTTCTCACTTCCATTAAATAAAAAATATGCTTTTCAGCACATATTCTATATACTTATATAACTCTCTATATTGTAAATGAAATCATATTTTTTCTTACTTTTTGCATTAAGACATCTTTCAAATACAGTAACATCAGAATTATATTCCTTATGTGAATTGAAGGAGCAACGGCTTTCAATTTAATACCATAACGACTTCCTTGTTTGATTATTTCTGGAGTGTCTAGTGTCATATCATTTAAGGTTGGTGAAGCAACACCATAACCAGTTTGCTTAACCATCTTTAAAGCGTCTTTTACTTGGTCGTATTCTCTTTTGGCTTCGCCTAAATCTTGAAATAGACTAAGTAATTGGGAACGACTAGTAATGTCTACACCAATTATATCTTTTAATACTTCGTTGTAAAGATTGGCTGGTGTTTTTAAGGTTACCCTAACATTACCGGTTGCGGTATCCACTTCTGATAGATAGGCCTTTTCAATATATTCGCATTCCTCTAATTTGCCGGTTATTTGTTCAATATCTCTAAGTTTATCTATTTCATGAATACTATTTCTAATGGCATCAATATATGATTTTTTTAACCAGTTATTTGGCTCTAAACATGCGACCCAATCGGCCATTTCAACATCGATACATACGACTGGAAATTCATATAGTGCTTCTCTTAAAATATTATAAGCATCTCGTTCACTCATGTTGTCAATATTCATTGGTATAACAGGAGCACCATATTCTTCTTTTAATTTTTCAGCTAAATTTTCAGTTTCTGGCAACATTGGATGTGTTGAATTGACAATGACAATAAATGGTTTACCTATTTCTTTTAGTTCTTTAGCTATTCTTTGTTCGGCTTCGACATAGTCACTTCTTTCAAATTCACCAATAGAGCCATCAGTCGTGACCAAAACCCCAATACTCGAATGATCTTTAATAACTTTTTCAGTGCCTATTTCAGCTGCTTCGACAAATGGTATTGACTCTTCATACCATGGGGTGTGAACCATTCTAGGACCATTTTCATCTTCATAACCTTTGGCCCCTTCGATAATGTATCCAACACAATCAACTAATCTTACATCAGCGGTAAAATCATCAATTTTTATTTTAGCGGCATTGCTTGGAACAAATTTGGGCTCAGTAGTCATGATAGTTTTACCTTGCGCTGATTGGGGAATTTCATCTAAGGTTCTTTTTCTTTCATATTCATCTTCAATATTAGGAACAACGAGATTTTCGATAAACCTTTTAATAAAGGTTGATTTACCAGTTCTTACGGCTCCTACTACTCCTAAATAAATATCTCCACCTGTTCGTTCGGTGATATTTTTGATAATGTCTATTTTTTCCATATTATCCCTACTTTCTTCATTTAAATATATGAGGAAAAATTATAAATATGAAGAAAAAGCTCGATTAAATATAAAGTTTTTTACTATTTTATGTACACTATTTAACACTTATAGGTTTGATTTAATATTGCTTTATTTTTTTCATAGAACTACAATTATAATGGAGGCGATGATATGGAAGCAAAAGATATTAAAAAAGTAGCTTGTGTAGGTGCGGGAGTTATTGGTTATAGCTGGGCACTTTATTATTCTTTAAAGAAGTTATCAGTAAATGTCTATGATTTAACTGAGGAAAAACTTGATTTAGCTAAAAAAAGAATTCATGAAAGCTTACTTAATTTAATGAAAAATGATGTTGTAACTGAAGATGAAATTACAGAAATTGAAGAAAGAATAAATTATACAACTTCAATGGAAGAAGCTGTTAAAGATGTACAATTTATTACCGAATCAGGTCCTGAAAATTATGAAGTTAAACGTCAGATGGCTGAAGAGATGGAAAAATATACATCAAGTGAAACAATTATTGCATCTTCGACTTCTGGACTACTTGTTAGTGAAATAGCTAAAAATGCGAAACACCCTGAAAGGTTTATAGGAGCCCATCCTTATAATCCACCACATTTAATTCCACTAGTAGAGCTTACTAAAGGTGACAAAACCGATCCTAAAGTTGTAGAAGTAGCTAAAGAATTTTACCAATTAATCGATAAAGAACCTGTTGTTTTACAAAAAGAGGCATTAGGATTTATTTGTAACCGTATTCAAATGGCAGTTTATAGAGAAGTGTGTAATCTAGTTATGAAAGGTGTATGTACAATCGAAGATGCAGATAAAGCGGTAACTTTTGGTCCAGGACTTAGATGGGCGATTATGGGACCTAGTTTAGTTTTTGAATTAGGTGGCGGTGAAGGTCATATTGATGGACTTATGAAACATTTAAATCCATCTATTAGTTTATGGCTTCACGATATGGCTGATTTTAAAGATTTTCCAGAAGAATTTCCAGAGATTGCGAGAAAAGGTGTAGAAGAGGCTTTAGAGAATCGACCTAAAGAAATTGGTAATGATGATGCTTCTTTAGCTGAATATCGTGATAAGATGCTTATTTCTATTTTAAAATTGCATAATAAACTATAATATAAAAGACATTGATTAAATCATTTTATCAATGTCTTTTGGTACTTGGTCATTGACAACAGCGTCAATGATTTTCTTTTGATTTTCTTCGGAGACTGGTCTACCTGTCATTTGACTTAATTCACTAATTACTTCTCTTAAAGTTCCTTCATCTTTTAAATTTCCTTCTTGAAGTTTTTTTGCTAGGTCTAAGATTGTTTCTTTATTTACATTGGTTTTCTTTTCTACACGTTTGAAAAAGCTATCTGAAAATGCCATTTTAAAACCTCCTACATTAATATATGCGGGAGGTTTTATAAGGCTACTGCTCTCCTTTGTTTTTAAAGTTTAAGATGATTGGGGTGCCTGTAAAATCGAAGTTCTCTCTTATTTTATTTTCTAAATACCTTTCATATGAAAAGTGTATTAAGCCTTTACTATTAACCTGAATATTAAAAGTTGGTGGGCAAATGCTACTCTGATTTGAAAAGTATATTTTTAGTCTTTTACCTTTGTATGAAGGTGGTAAATTTAAAGCATAGGCATCAGTTATAACACTATTTAAAGCACTTGTAGGTATTTTTTTATGAGCGTTTTCATTGGCTTTAATAATTTCTGGCATTAAGGTATGAATACGTTTTTTAGTTAAAGCTGATAGGAAGACAACTTTAGCATATGGCATAAACCCAAATTGATATTTAATTTCTTCTTTCCATTCCTTCATAGCTTTATCTTTATCTTCAACGGTGTCCCATTTATTGACAGCAATGACAACAGCTTTTCCTGCTTCAATAGCATAGCCAGCAATATGTTTGTCGTGTTCAATAATACCTTCTTCGGCATTTATGACAATAACACAGACATCAGATCTATCAATCGCTTTTAATGAACGTAATAAGCTATATTTCTCGACGTTTTCATAGATTTTTCCGCGTTTACGCATACCAGCAGTATCAATAACCACAAAATCTTTTTCATGATATTTGAATGGTGTATCAATGGCATCTCTTGTTGTTCCAGCAACTGGACTGACAATAACTCTGTCTTCGTTTAATAAAGCGTTTACTAAACTACTTTTTCCGACGTTTGGTCTACCAATTATCGAAAATTTAATAACTTCTTCATCATAGTCATCTTTGATTTCTTTAAAGTTTTTCGTTATTTCATCTAATAAGGTTCCTATTCCAAGATTGTGCTCAGCAGATAATTCGATGTAGTTATCGAAAGCTAAGTCATAGAAATCATATTTATGTTCTTCATAGGCTTTAGAATCGGTTTTATTTATGGCAACTATTACTGGTTTACCACTTTTCTTTAATATATCTCTAACGGTATAATCATTAGCGGTTAAACCTTCTTTTCCGTCAACGACAAAAACAACGATATCAGCTTCATCTATAGCAATTTCGGCTTGTCCTTTGATTTCAGTATTAAAATTACCAGTAGTTATGTCAATGCCACCAGTATCGATAAGATGAAAGCTATAATCTAAGTAATTTACAGTTCCATAAAGTCTATCTCTAGTAACTCCTGGGGTATCTTCAATTATGGCAACCTTACTACCGACTAAACGGTTAAATATTGTTGATTTTCCGACGTTTGGTCTTCCGACTAATGCGACTACTTGTTTTCTCATAATTATCACCTACACTTTTATTATTTGACTTTTCTGTTCTATTTTTTTAGCTTCTTTGCCATATAAAATTTCAGCATTTTCTAAAATCATTCCAAGTTCAATACTACTTAGGTTTGCTTTTGGTTTAAGGTAGAATGTATAACCATTTTTATATATAATAAATTTATTTAATAAGTTTTTATTTATAGTAAAAATGTCTTCTATTTTATATAAAAAAGAGTCTTCAATTATTTCAATATTGAGTTCTAATTGGTTATTAAAATAATCTATATATTCTAGCTCTTCTTTCTGCATGTCTATAATCAGTCCATAGTTTATATCTTTATGGATATAGACATTATAATAACCATTTAAATCTATAGTATATTTGTTTTGAAGTTTATTAATTAATTTGACTAGTTTTTTTTCAATTAAGTTTTGATTTGTTAAATCAAGGTTTTGCAGGTAAACTTTATCTAAAAAAACGACAATGTTATCATCTATTATAAGTTTCATTTTATCACCTAAAATAGTGTATGAAACTTAATATTATAGTGTTATAAAATTACATTGTCCTTTCAATTTTTTTATGGATTTCTTCTTTACCATCTTTAGTTAAACTGGAAAACATGACGAATTCATCACCGACTACTAAATCAAGGTCATTTAAAATCATATTTCTCTGCTTTTGTCTAGCAGTAATACCTATTTTATCAACCTTTGTCGCAACAATAGTTACTGGTAATTTATAGTATTTTAAAAAGTTATACATTAATATATCATCGTTAGTTGGACGGTGACGAAAATCAATTAGTAAGAATACACCTCTAAGGTTTTTTCGGTTTACTAAATAATCTTCAATCATTAAGCCAAATTTTTTTCTTTTGGTTTTACTCACTTGGGCAAAACCGTATCCAGGCGCATCTACTAAATAGAATTCATCGTTGACATTATAAAAATTAATTGTTTGAGTTTTTCCTGGTCTACTAGATGTTCTCGCAAAGTTTTTACGGTTTATGATTGTATTTATAAAACTACTTTTACCAACGTTTGATCTACCAACTAACATATATTCCGGTTTATTATCAGTTGGATATTGACTTCGTCGAATAGCCGAAATTGCTAAATCTACGGATTTTATTTTCATATTTTATCACCTGTCTATACTTTTAAAGTATAACAAAATTCAGTATAAAAGTAAAGAAACCCTTGATTTGTTTGTGTTTTTACGGTGTCTAAACATGCTTCAATGTGTTTGAGCAGTCGATATTATACCATAATTTTTTATAATATTAAAAATAAATTTACAAAATTTATATAAATAAGAAGGAAATAAAGGCGATAATGTCGTATTTTTATTATAGAGGGGCTTAGAAAGGAGAGTACATGAAAAAATTTTTATTCTTAGTTTTTTTGCTAATGTTGGTAATTCCCGTTAAAGGTTTGGAAAGTGACAATAATGTTATAAGAAAGTATAAGTATTATCGATTAAATAAGGTGTTAGGTCCCATTGTTTCAAAAGATGAAGTTAGTGATAAATTTCCATCGATTGATGAAAATCAATATTTTGAAGAACAATTAAGTGAATTATTACCGGTTAAACCTCTAGAAAAAGATGGGAGAAAAATTTATGAATATAATGGATATCACTATTTAAAAACGCCAAAGATTAATACAATAGAAATTAAGGTTGATAAAGATGAAATTATAAATGATATTAAAATTGAAAGCGAAGGCAAAGAAATTATATATGAAAGTAGTAGTGATGTTTTAAGTGGTGATGATTATGTACGATATGATTTAAATGGTGATTATGATCTTAACAGTCTAATTATAACTGGAAAAAGTGGGGATGGGAAAGATACTCATAGTTTTTATATTTATTTTAAGAACGGAGATAAATTGGTAAGTCAATTAAATACGATAGCTTTTATGGAAAATATTACATTATATGGACAAAATAGTTCAATAAAAGCAAACGCCTATGAAGATATTTATAGTTTAGATAAATTAGATGTATCCTCTGATTTAACTTATAAAGGCGAAATAAAATTATATCAATACCAAGATTATAAGTATCAGTCCTACAAACTTGAAAAAGAATACTATGACCAATATTTAACAGAACCATTTGAGGATTATATTTATAGGGATGAAAACGATTATATTGATGTTCCAATTATAAATAGTGATTTCAGTTCTGTAAATACAATAAAGGAGCTACCGATACAAGAAGAAACAAATAAAATTACTCCAAAAAATAAAGAAATAAATTTTATGAATGTAAAGACACCAATATTAGAACAAAGTTCTATTGATAAATCTTTTAAGGTTAAACTTCCTACTCAATATCAACATGTTTTAAAAGTGGATAATAATAAAACTACATCAAGTGTAGCTAATACTAGTCACTTTTTTGACTATTTGAAGATTCTAATCTTAATTATTTTATTAATATTAACATTAAAGCTTAAAAACAAGGTAAAAGAATACTCAAGATGATAAAAATTATCATCTTTTTTTATAAAAAGTATAAAATATATTGACTTTATATAGATTTTAATGATATACTTAATGAGTAATTTGTCTGATGGGGAATTAGCTCAGTTGGCTAGAGCACCTGCTTTGCACGCAGGGGGTCAGGAGTTCGAGTCTCCTATTCTCCACCAATTTAGTAGTTTAGCCCTTATTTTATAAGGGTTTTTATTTTTGTTAATGATACTATAAGAAAAATTAATTAATAATTATCTTATTGAAATTAAAAAATCAAATATTAAAGATATACTTGATTTAGATGAAGAAAATATTAATAGCACCCAAGAATTTTTTAGCTATGAATATTTTTGTAAAGGCGAAAAAAGTATGCAATATTACGATTTAGAAAATGAAGCGACCATATAGCCAACGACTTAATTAATAAAGTATTAGGAACAAACAATAGAACTATACAATCACCATTAAAAATAAAAGATATTATTCAATTTAATATAAGTAGTACAATTGGCGAACAAGATATAACCAAAGTTATAATGTGGGTTATTATGAAGTTATCTGTTGTGGACTATTTTTCCAAAAAAAAATTACAGGACAAATAAATTAGTAGTAAGCAGTATTGCAGTCCCATAACTTTTGAGTGTTGGCAGACACTCTTTTATTTTTTATTCTTTTCAAAAACTACTGTGATATTATACTTTTTAATAATATCTTTTAGTAACTGAACGGTGTAATTTCGTTCGCCATTTTCATAACTTTTTATACTTTTGGCACTTCGGCTAATTGATTTTCCAAATTCTTTTCGATCTAATTCAGTCCATTCCCTTAAAATTCGCATTACATCTTTTGTTTCATAATCATTTAGCCGAAATTTCATATATTCACCGCCAGTCATTTATAGTTTTCATCATTATAACAATTAATATTCCCTAAAAATGACATTCGGATACGTTACATGGTCGTTTTATTTTATAAAGTATTGATAAATTATAAGAAAAGTGTTAATATGTTTATAAATTTATAAGGGGGAGATAGACATTATAGAAGAAAGTTTAAACAAAATGCTAGACATTTTAAAAAGTCTAGAAAGCGACAATCAATATGATAATGATTTTACTTTAATTCAAGAATTAATCAAGCGAATTAATAGTATATTAAGTGATGACAATATTACTAATGACTTTCTTGATAAAATGGATAATGATTTAAATTATTTAGATCAAAAATATGATGATTTATTTGATTTAATTAATTTATTTGATCCTATATGTTTTGAATTAAAAAAGAAAAATCATATTAAGTATGTCGAAAAATTGAGAGAGGAAAATAGGAACAAAAGAAAAGAAAGAGATAAAGTTAAAAATAACTGAAGAAAGAATAAAAATATTGCTGCCTATAATAAAAAGTAATAATATTATTTATAATTGAATATAAGAATTATTATTTTATTTTTTTCTTTAAAGGATTGGAGGTTAACATTGGAAAATAATGATAATAATTTGCAGAGAAACTTATATGAAGTAGAAAGTAAATTATATGTTGCATTCACAAGATTAATCGGCCCATTGTCTATGATGGCAAACTTAAAAACTTATCAAAACGACCATAAAGAAATTAAACAAATACTAGATAAGATAGTTGAGTGGGGGACGAAATTTCAAACTATTAGAAATTTAGATTTTATTATGCCTAACGAATTATTAGATATCTATAATAAATTAGATAAGCTAAAGGAAAAGTATATTTTTGAGGTTGATACAGGCAATGAAGATGAGCTTTCTGATGAAGCCGTTATATGGTTGTCTGAAATAATGCAGTTAAGAAAAAAATTAATTAATATGAGAGGAGAAGAGAAAAATGTCAGATAATGATAAAGAAATTAAAGTAACACCATATAGTAATGGAAAAGGAGCAAAAATTGATGTATATAGTCCTAGTAGCCGTGCTGTTCCACATGATACTGCACACATAAAAGTTAGTGAGGGTAAAAAAGTTGAAATTGTTACTAAAGTTGATGGCAAAAAAGAATCAACCAGTGGTCAATGTTATTTAACATCTGCTTGTATGAAACATTTTCAGGATGAATTTGATGATAACTGCTATGAATTAACTGTTTTAAGATGGTTTAGAGATAATTTTGTTTCAAAAGAGGACATTGAACTATATTATAATGTTGCACCTATAATAGTCAAAAATATCGATGCATTAGATGACAATGAACAAATATATAATTATATATATAGCCATATTGTAGAAGCTTGTGTTAAAGCTATCGAAAATGGCGACTATGATTTTGCATACAATAGATATAAAAGTAGTGTTTTAGCTTTAAACGAACAATTTGGCGAAAAAGAAAAAGAGCAAGAAACTGGTTTTGTAAAAAAAATTGGTGCTTTACATAATAAACCAGCTCTAGCATAATATCACTTTTTTATCACTTTTTCCTTAATTTTAAAAAAATTCACATTAAATCTTTTAAAAAAAAGTAAACGAAAATGCTTAAAAATAAAGGAAAAACAAACTTTTTAATTTTTATTAAATCTTATAAAGAAAACTCCTATTCTCCACCAATTTAGTGGTTTAGTCCTTATTTTATAAGGGTTTTTATTTTACAATACCACATTTATATCACTTTTTTAAAATTTTTTTCTATCATAATGTAACATTGAGCTTTATAACAAGAAGTGTTAATATGTTTATAAATTTATAAGGAGGAAGGAGGAGATAAACATTATAGAAGAAAGTTTAAACAAAATGCTAGACATTTTGAAAAGTCTAGAAAACGATACTCAATATGATGATGATTTTACTTTAATTCAAGATTTAATCAAAAGAATTAATGAAATATTAAATGATGATAATATTACTAATGAATTTATTGATAAAATTGATAATGATTTAAATTATTTAGATCAAAAATATGATGATCTATTTGATTTAATTAATTTATTTGATCCTATATGTTTTGAATTAAAAAAGAAAAATCATATCAAGTATGTCGAAAAATTGAGAGATGAAAATAGGAAAAAAAGAAAAGAAAGAGAGAAAAACACCAATTTGTTTAAAAATTGGTATTATTAATGCTATAACATAAAATTATTTTGTGAAACGAAAAGAAGATGAATTTATTTTTCTTTTTTTAATTGATTTAAATATTGTTCTTTTAATTCTGGGTATAATTTAAAAAATTGGTCTATGTTTATGCCTCTTTTCCCCCAGCTTATGACTTTATGAATTAAATCACTATTATCTTTCGGAATAAAAGTTGGCCTATTAGGATATAAGTAGAGTTGTAATTCTCCTTTGTCATTTAATTCTTTAAGTTTTTCAAAAACATTATCTATATTTTCTTCGTGAATAATATCTTCATCAAATTCACTAACTACTTCGGCTGGCCACCCAGTTTTTCCAGAAATAAAGTTTTTGCCACTTAATGTATAAAGTGAACCTGAAACGTTAAAAATATCTTTAAACATATTTTCTTTTCTTTCTACTAGAATTACTGGGTTATTTTCTGCTCCATCACCATTTAAATAGTAATATAAATCACTACCTTTATTGCTTATAAAAATTGTAGAAATTGTTTTGGATAACGTTGCATATACCCATGGCTTACCATGAGTGCTTTTATTCTTTTTGATTATTTTTAATCCTTGTTGTGAACTTCCATGATATACATATTTTATCTTCCATATTTAACCTCATTTTTATTATAAGTCCATATGTTTAATTTACCTTTGGTGGGTATTTTAGTATTTAATTTTTTAGTATTTTTTAAAACCCAAGCATATCTTCCCACTTTATATATAGCTAATTTATATTCTTCTGGATAATTAATTTTTATATATTCTATAAATTCTTCTGTCATATATATGCAATCTACAAGTTCAGTCTTACAAATGATTTTACCATAGTTCATATTATTCTGTTTTACTAATGATAGCACTTGCTCATTATCTATCGTTTTTAAGAATTGTTTGGATTTGCCAGCATGAATATATATTTCTCCTCGGTAATTGGTTTTCCAACTACGGGTTTCTATCTTTTTTAACCCTTGCATTATAAATGTTGCATACGGCTCTTGAATTGTTAATGCCTTCATTTTACCACCTATTATAAATTAGCTTATTTAATTTTTCTTTTTATTAAGGCTGTTCCCTGAAATAAATATTCTTTCTTTTCTTCGGCTTCTTCAGTAAAATTTGGATTCCAGTAAGATTCAGCTGCTTTAATTGCTTGAACTAAAGATAAATTATCATCTGGAATATAAATATCACTAGTTTTAAATAAAGTGCCTGTTAAGTTTAGTTCATATATTTCCTTCCCATTTAAAATATTTAGCCAATAATCTAAATTATCTTTATCGGTTACCCATAGTGAATGAAGTCTACTGGGACATAATTTAAACTTTTCTCTTCGGCATATTTCTAATGCGGCCTCACATTTGGTTCGGTTGTTATTATATAAAATTCTATAAACATCTTCGAATATAGTCTTAATTTCTTCCATGGTTAATTTTTCTATACCTTCATCTAAATATTTTCGCAAAGGACCAACTATACTAATTAAACTACCATTTGAACAGACAACATCAGTATTGAAATATGGAATTGATAAGCCACATTCGGAATAGAAGTTATCATCTATAATGAGCTCATTGCCCTCTTGCCACATTTCATCATATTTATTTGGGGTATGGATGTGATACATCGTTTTATTTTCCACTTGCATATAAACACACCTTTCATTTAATTGTAATTATTATATATATTTTTGTGTGTAAAAGCAATTATTTATCATAAAAGGTATTTAAGAAGGTTTATTTTCTATTAGAATATTTACTAGATTTATAAATGATGAATTTTGAGAGTAAACAATATCAAAGTGCTGTTGAAAACTTTTTAATTTATTATAATCATTATAATCTAGAAAACCAATTGTAAGCTTTTTTTGTTTTCTTTTAAATGAACCTTACTATCATCTATATTATCACCTAAAATGATAACTTCATCTTTATCTTTTAAAACTTCTTTTATTTTGATTGGTAAATTTATTTCATTTTTATTTAAGGAATGAATTATGTGATTTCTTAGTGATTTAATTTGTCCATCTTTAAATTTAAATATATTGGAAATAATATAAATATTATTATAAAAACAGTTATTTCTTTTGAGAACGTTTTCAATTATATTGGAAATACCAGCTGAAACTATAATTACTGGAATATTATTTTTATTTGTAAATTTTAAAAATTCAGTTACACCATCTCTTAAAATTATGGATTTACTTTGGCCAATTTCATTAATTTCTATTTCTTTTATTTTATACTTTATCAACATATCGAAATGGTTTGTATACCATCTTTGCATATTCATATTCTTAGTTTCGTAATCGAGATTAGTGTCTTGTTCAATGGGTAGATAATAATCATTATTTTTATGACTTCTTTTAATATATTCTTTATTAACATTTGGAATACTTGATAGTACACCCCAACAATTTTGACTATCTTTTGTAGTTAAGGTGTGATCGAAATCAGTTACTATATATAATTTATCTAGGTTAAAAGATAAGTTTGTTTTCATTCTATCACCTATTTTAATTATATTAAATTACTTTTTTCATATGTAACTACTCACTTATATATTTTTTCTTGCTTTATTTAATAATTACTGTTATATTAATTAACGAATAGGTATGGGGCGAGAAAAATGATTAATTTTATCATCTGTGATGACAATGAGTTTTTTTTAATGGAAATTTATAACATTATTAATGATTTTTGTCTTAGTAAAAAAATCAATTTTAAAATATATGCTTTTAATAATTATGGCAGTGAATTTTATGATATTATGCGCAAAGAACTCGACAATAAAGTATATATTTTAGACATCGAAACACCTAATGGAAATGGAATTGACATGGCTAAAAAGATTAGAAATAAAGATTTAAATGCTTTTCTAATTTTTATAAGTAGCTATACAGCTAGATACATTAGCCAAGTTGTTAGTAGTGACACGATGTTTATAGGTTATATTTCTAAAAGAAAAAATTATCATGAAGAACTACTTAAAAAACTTAAGAAAATATTTAAATTAGGTTTTCAAAACAATGTTATTCGATTTAAAGACCAGGGGATTATTTATACATTTGATATGCGAAACATTATATATATACAAGCTGATAGCCAGAGGCGAAGAAGTATTATCCATACATGTGATGGAATGACTGAGGTTAGATTGACACTTAAAAAATTGAAACAAATTTTAGATTATAGATTCGAATATTCTCATAGAAGCTGTATCATAAATCATGAGCAAGTAATTTATATCGATACGGTTGTAAAAATTATAAAATTTAAAAACGGGATGACTATTAATTTACTTTCAGATAGCTTTATAAAAAAAATAAGATTACAGCAAACTCAAATACATTTCATGTAATATTTTTGAGATTTCATGTAGTCTTTTTTGTTATGTGCTAACGAAGAAGATTTTGTATGATACAATTGTTATTGCAGTAAAGGTTGTGATAGATTTAGAAAGAATAATTTAAAATTAATTTAGTAGTAGAAGGAGTAGTAAAAATGATAGTAAAATTTGCTGTTTCAGGGGGAGATAAGACTTTAAATCAGGTTTATAAGGAAATGATACACAATCATAGATGTAAAGAAAATTATGATAGAATTTATAATAATTTTATTAAAGATATTTTAGGATATAAGTGCATTAAAGATTTGACTAGCAATGATATTGATTATTTTTATATGTATTTAACAAACAGAACTTATAACGGTCATTTATATAGCCAAAGTTATATTAGAAAAATTATGAATTTGCTTAAAAATATCTTTGACTATGGTATTAAAAATAAATATATTAATACAAATTTAGTTAAAATTAAATTGTATTTTACGAAAACTTATTGATTAAAATTAAATTTGTCGCTATACTTAATTTAGGGTGATTTAATGAAAAAGACTAAATTATTAGCGATATTTTTTATTTTTGGATTATTACTTACTGGATGTGATAGTAAATCACTAAGCTGCACTAAAGAAGAAGAAATTGATGCCGGTAAGACTAAAGAGGTACAATTGATTACTTTCGATAATAATAAAATTAAGTCATATGAAGCGACTATGTCAATTGCACTTAAAGATGAATATAAAGATTATGCAGATACACTGGTTGAAAGTTTAGAAGAACCATTTAAAGATTATACTGAAGAAGATGGTTTAGAATATAATACTACAGTTGATGATAATAATATATCTGTCACTGTATCTGGTGATTACAATAAAATGAGTGATGATGTTAAACAAAGTTTAGGGATTGCGGATAATTCTTCATTTGACCAAGTTAAAGAATCTCTAGAAGAAGATGGATATAGTTGTAAATAAGCATTTATAGATGCTTTTTTTGTGAAAAAATAATGAGCTTTTGCTCATTATTTTAATCCTAATTCAGTAAATAGATTTTCGATTGATGATGTATCATCAGTATAACCACTAAGTTCTGTTACAACTTCTTTATCTTTAATTCCTAAAGTAAGTGGTGTACCCCAATCAGAGTTATCACTAAAGTAACTTAATGAAGAAAAGACTGATTGAAGATCATCTGAATCCATAGTATCAATTTCTAAGAAGTAAACTGGGAGATTATTTTCACCAGCATATTCATTAATTACTGGTAAGAACTGTGCACAATAGCTACATGTAGATTGAGTAAGAATCATAACAAATGGTTCTCCACTATCATATAGACATTGATATTGATCATATGTCAATCTCGAAAGATTTTCGTATTCGGAATCACTTGTGGCATTACAAGCAAATTTAGCAAAACCAGCGTCTTGCAAGAAATCATAGACATCATCACTATTATCTAAATTTTTATCTATACCATCAGTAACTTTTCCATTTTCAATGATGACTAGACTTGGGTTATCGTAAGAAACTTCATCTGTTTTTAAGTCATCTTTAATATTATTTAAATCTGTATTAGATACTTCATCACTTAAATAATAAATGCTTTTACTTATCCTTTCAGCAACATCGTTAAGCGATTTCTTTTCATCATCGTTTAAACCGTCAGAAACAACAAGAGCAATTTTATCATCTTGTTCCATTAAACAACTATATTGTTCATAGTTTACACTGCCTAATCTACTATAATCACTATCGGCTTTTACTCCACAGGCAAACGTTGTATCAGATTGTGGCCAAAAAGCTATAACTAGGATAACAGCTATAACTAAAACTACCGAAATGAAAAAAATTAACATTCTTTTATTTTCATTCATATTCTGTACCTCTTCTTTCCTTTAATATAATAACATATTTATTGTTTTATAAGCAATAATATGCCGTGAAATTTTAGTGAAAATGCTTAGTTTTGCTTTACTTTTGAATATATGGTTTGATAGCTTTAGCTAAACATGAAGCTGTATCTCTAGCCAACATACTAACACTACTCTTTTGCTTTTCAGCTAGTTCTCCAGCCAATCCATTGATGTACGCAGCAAAGGCAACTGTTTTGATATCTGGTGTTTTATAACCTAATAGGCCAATTAAAATACCCGATAAAACATCACCACTGCCAGCAGTGGCCATTCCACTACAACCAGTATTAATTAAATAAACCGTGTTTCCATCAGTTATAATAGTGGATGGTCCTTTTAAAAGAAGAATTATTTTATGTTCTTTAGCATAGGTTTTGGCTATAGTTATAGGATCTTTGGAAATTGTGTCTATTTCTATACCAGTAAGTCTAGAAAACTCTTTTAAATGAGGAGTTAATATAAGATTTGGTCTAATGTTTTTAGTTTTAGATAAAATATTTAAACCATCGGCATCAATAACAATTGGAAAATTATAGTTCTCTAATATATATGTTAATATTTTCTCATTATTTGGATTTTGATCCCATCCAATACCGATTAAAAGAGCGGTTACTTTTTCTAAGGCTTTATCTATTTCTTTAGGATTAAAAACCATCTGCCCTTTATCGTCATCGATTGGAAAAATTGTACTTTCCAAAACATATAAAAGAAGGCTTTTTGTTATAGTATTTGGGACAATTAATCTCGATACACCAGCACCTGATGTTAATGCGGATAAGCTTAGACTAGCTAATTTAACAGAGCCACTATACTTTAGTGAACCGCCCAATATTCCGACTAAACCATAGGTACCTTTATGACTAAAGTTTTTCCTTTTAGGTAAAAATTCTTTAAATTCTTCATGTTCTAATAGATAGTAATGTTCATCCACAATATCAATACCAATGTTTTGATTGACCAATTTATCAATGTTGTCTTTAGCCATATTTAAAAGGTGACCTGGATTTAAAGCTCCAATAGATACTGTAAGAGTGGAATGAATGCATGTCTTAGCTAGACCGTTGTCAGCGTCTAAACCACTATTTATATCAATACTTACAATTGGGATGTGGCTTTCATTCATTCTATTGATTATATTTGAATTTTCTTCTGGCATCTCACCATGAAAACCAATCCCATATATAGCATCAACTAGTACATCATAATTTTTAAAATTAAATGTGCCATTATATAAAAAAGTTTTTATATTATTTTTTTGACATAAATCATAATAGTATTTTCCGTCATTAGAATATTCTGCTTTCGTTTGTAAAATATTAACTTCAATATGAGCTTTATTTAGAAGAAGAGCTAAAGCATAACCGTCACCTGCATTATTACCAGTACCTGTAACAATTAAGACTTTGCCTTTAAAAGGATAACTATTCATGACTGCTTCAGCTGCTTTATTCATAAGTTCTATAGATGAGCATTTGTGCTCGATTGTATATTTATCACTATTTTTCATAACTTCTTTTGTAACTACTTGTTGCATTTTTATCACCCATTTTAATTATATCATCAAATTTTATGAAAATAAAAAGAGATTATCTGCCGTTTAAACATTTTGAACAGTAATGTCAACCTCTTTATATTTTAATATAGCTTTTTTTATTTTTTTGATTTGCTTTTCCATATGGTGGTGGTGATAATAATTGAGAAGAATCTTTACTTGGTTATTTCCATATGCAATAACATCGGGATAAGCAATAATCTTTCTCTTTCGGCTATTTATATATGTGTAGCACTTTAAATAAGGATAAATTATTTCTTTTAACTTACTTATATTTTCTGGTTCAATTTCAACGGTTAGAATTTCACAAGGAATTTTTAACTTAATAATTTTGTTCAATTTATCAATATTAGTATCACTTAAATCATAAGGAAGGATTTCCTTGCAAATACGTTTTAATCGATAGTTTTTTTTCATATCATCTAAATAATAGACATATGACCATACATTACTTTCACAGCATACTTCTACAGAAATTTTATATATATCACCATTTTCACTAATAATCGTATTAGCATCGTGATATCTATTTCTAAAGATTTGATTAGCTCTTTCTTTAATCACATTATTAATTGGAAAGACAATATCTTTTTCTCCTTTTATACTAGTATACCAATAGGCAATGTGTTCGCTTAGTGATGATAGTAATTTATCATTATCCATATTCTTTTCCTTTCTAAAATACTACCTACTGCACGAGTGAGTATACCATTCCATTATAAATGTATTTAGTCTTTTGCTTAAATGTGCCCTCTTTTGTTTTGAATTTACAAATTATTGCTTAAACGCATATATATTCTGCCTATACGAATATTTTTGCTAGTAATATTTGTTTTATTTAAGTGATATATTTTAATATGAAATATTTAATGTTAATGTGCAAAGGATTTATTATTGGAGTAGCTAAAATTATTCCGGGAGTGAGCGGAGCTATTATTGCTATTTCATTTGGGGTTTATGAACGGCTTGTAAAAATTATGTCTAGGCCTTTACAAATAAAGCTAGATGACTTGAAATTCTTAGTTTCATTGCTTATTGGGGCAGCCTTGGGTATTGGGGTGTTATGCAAAGGTGTAAAATGGTGTCTAGAGGCCTATTATCTGCCAACTATGTTACTATTTATCGGCTTGATTGCTGGCGGCATTCCAGAAATAACTAATGAAATTACTAAAAATAAAATTAATGTTAAAATTGTTTTTGTTTTTATAGTGTCTTTTACGGTACTTTACTTTTTAGTTAATTTAAATGGTGGTGAAAACATTACTGCTGGCAAAAATTTTATCTATTTCTTGATAGGAGTAATTGAATCTCTAACAACAATTATCCCGGGAGTTAGTGGTACGGCCATATTTATGGCTTTAGGGTGGTACGAAACATTACTATCTATTTTTGAAAGTATAACTAATTTTAATATTGATGTCACTACTCTACTATTGTTTTTCAGCGGATTTATTATTAGTACAATTTTGATTTCTAAATTAATAACATGGCTTTTTGATAATAAAAAGGTGATGGCTTATACGGGTGTCTTAGGATTTATGAGTGCATCGTTGGTGATTATGTTAGAGGATGCTTTTAGTCAAGTATTTTCCATCACAGATATTATTATAGGTATTTGTTTATTTGTATTTGGAACTTGGATAACTAAAAAAATAAATATCTTTTTTAGCAAATTATAAATTTTAATTCATATGATTATTTAGAGGTGATATTGTGGAAAAGAAATTACCAAAGGTATTTGCGAATAAGATCGAAGGTAAAGCTGGAAATAATGAAGATGTATATTGTTCTTTTGATAATAAAGAAGAAAGGACTGTGGAAACCCCTTCCAAGTTGAAAGGAAAAAATGTTAATCAAAAATTAAATGAAATATTTAATTCATCTAGTTATATTTATAAAGCTGATGTTAAACTTACTTTAAAAGACGGGGTTGTAACCAAAAGAATTGTCGGTAGGAATGCGACTCATTTAATTACAATCGATAATGAACTAATACCTTTAACAGATATTGTTGATATTGAAAAGAGCTAATTTAATTAGCTTTTTTGATAGTAAAATTAATAAAAATATCAATAGGTGTGGTGCCAATGCGTTGTCAACAAAAAAATATTAATATGTTGTTGCGGCAATCTTTATTTATACTGAATATTTTGGCATTATAAAAGCCCTTATTCAATTAGGGCTTTATAAACAAAAAAATGGTCGGGAAAACAGGATAACGTACCATTATATATATGTTTTATTTTCCTTTATTTTTCAAGGAATTAAACGTACTTGAATGCTACAAAATGCTAATGATTTACCTTATTTTCAAAATTTTTAAGGGGAAAATAATGGAGGTAATAAAATGTCAGTATTCAGAATAAATAAGAACGATAATTATACAGTAATGTCTAATTATCATTTAAAAGATAAAAATTTAACTTATAAAGCTAAAGGTCTACTTTCATTTATGTTAAGTTTACTAGATGACTGTGATTATTCCATGAATGGTTTAGTTGCAATTAGTAAAAAAACAATAAATTGTTCCAACATAAAAAAGAATAAAATTGTTTTTTTACTTTTCCTTTTTGTTATTTACAAAAACAGAACGTATCTATAATTTTATTCTCTATTTTTATATGAAATTTTTCATATATTTATTGTAAATCATTTTCTCTTTGATGCCGTATTATTTTTACTAGTATCAAATGGATTCTGATGACCAAAATCATGTCCTGATAATGTTCCCTGGGTTACATTTAAACTAAGTCTATCATGATTATCTTTATCTTTAACATCACCCATATAAACATCAATAACTACATCGCCTCTGGATGTTCTCCTTACTCTTGTAGTTCCATTTTCACCCTCAAACTTATGTAATTCTTCTTTTCTCATAAACCAAGCCTCCTGTTAAAAATTTATAATAAACAATTACTTGTTTATATCAATATTATCTTTATTAAAGTATTCATCAATTTCTTGATCCATTGTTAATAGTTCTGGATGTTTATCAATATAATCAGCAAAATGTTCTCTAACATCAGCTAGTTGATTATATAATTCTTCAAAATCAGTATAATATTGTCCATTTCCCATTTGATAATCATCTAAATCCATTAAAATATCTTCTGCCTCTATTAATAGCCTTAATGCTTTAGAAACACGTGTATCTAAATTCATCCATTTTCTTGGTCTTATGTCAGTCATTTTATCCTCCCTTTTTTTTATTTCTTCGCCTAATTGAATTAGTGCATCAATTCTTTCTTGTTCCATTCAAAACCCCTCCTTTTTGTGTTAGTATTCAAATAGTCAGAACATAGCATCAACTAAAATATCTTGTGTAATACTTTAACATTATTACTATATTTTGTCAACAATGTTAGTAAATTTTGTCAATTGTTTTCAAAAGCAAAATGTATTCAATTTTTATTTTTTATATAATTAATAGTAAAATTTCTATTTTCAAATTATTTTGTAAAGGAATATTTTGATACATTGCACTATCATATTTAGGGTAAGTATATTTATCTGCTTTTTCTAAATCCAATCTAATAATATTTAATGTTTCAGCAATATCAGTTAAATATTAAAAGCATTAGAAAGAAGCTAATTTAGTTAACTTTTTTAATAATAAAAACTCTTGAATAATCAAGAGTTAATTTCTAAATGGTCGGGAAAACAGGATTTGAACCTGCAACCCCCTGGTCCCAAACCAGGTGCTCTACCAAGTTGAACTATTTCCCGATATAATGGCGCGCCCAGTAGGAATCGAACCCGCAACCTTTTGATCCGTAGTCAAACGCTCTATCCAATTGAGCTATGGGCGCATACCTATTTAAATGTTAATATAATCAACACGAGATACAAAATAATATTACCATAAACACAAAATATAGTCAAGTGTTATAAATACTTTATTAAATAATAATGATTAATAATTACTGAGTATTTCTTTTTTGTAAAAAAACCGCTTAACAGCGGTGCATTACTCAGATGGTGGTTTCGGACAGAATCGAACTGCCGACACGAGGATTTTCAGTCCTCTGCTCTACCGACTGAGCTACGAAACCATTAAATGGCGGTTCCGACGGGAATTGAACCCGCGATCTTCTGCGTGACAGGCAGACGTGATAACCGCTACACTACGGAACCAAATGGTTGCGGGAGCTGGATTTGAACCAACGGCCTTCGGGTTATGAGCCCGACGAGCTACCAAACTGCTCCATCCCGCGATATAACTAAATGGCGGAGAAAGAGGGATTCGAACCCCCGCGCCGTTTCCGACCTCCCGGTTTTCAAGACCGGTCCCTTCAACCAGACTTGGGTATTTCTCCATGTGGTGCCTGAGGCCGGACTTGAACCGGCACGGGATTTGACTCCCGCAGGATTTTAAGTCCTGTGCGTCTACCTATTTCGCCACTCAGGCATTAAAAGTCTTAGTAGACTTACTATAACATAAAATGGTGGCCTGTCCGGGATTCGAACCCGGGACCCTTTGATTAAAAGTCAAATGCTCTACCGACTGAGCTAACAGACCATATGTGGTTGCCTCGGCTAGATTCGAACTAGCGAATGCCACAGTCAAAGTGTGGTGCCTTACCGCTTGGCTACGAGGCAATAAAAGTGGTGGAGAGAGATGGATTCGAACCATCGAACCCGAAGGAACAGATTTACAGTCTGCCGCGTTTAGCCACTTCGCTACCTCTCCAAGTAATATTTTTAATTTCGAGGTTTTATTATTTTCAATTTTGGTTGCCTCGGCTGGATTCGAACTAGCGAATGTCGCATTCAGAGTGCGATGCCTTACCACTTGGCTACGAGGCAATATAAAATGGTGCCGGAAATAGGACTTGAACCCACAACCTACTGATTACAAGTCAGTTGCTCTACCAGTTGAGCTATTCCGGCAAAAAAAATGGTGGGCGCTATAGGACTCGAACCTATGACCCCCTGCTTGTAAGGCAGGTGCTCTAACCAACTGAGCTAAGCGCCCGAATTAACTCCCTAGACAACTATGATTATATTATTTATAAACTTATTTGTCAATAGTATTTTTTTGATTTTTTTGTTTTTTTAGTTGATTGTCGATCCAAATAGGCAATTTTTTACTTAAAGTTGTAAAACCATGAGGTGTTTCAATGATTTTTCGGCGTCTTGGTTTACCATTAATTTTATAGTTAATATTCTTAATACTTAATTTTAAGTGGGCTTCTTCATCATCAACATCTAATATTTCAACATATATATGATCTCCAACATTTACAAAGTCATGAATGTCTTTAACAAATCCTTTAGATATTTCAGATATATGAATTAATCCTGTATAATATTCATCAAATGACATAAATGCGCCATAAGGTTCTATACACGTGACAGTTCCTCTTACTACTTTTCCTTTCGAATATTTGGTCATAATAACACCTCTTTTGTTATTATAACACAATTTTATTTAATTAAAAAGTTTACCTTATTAATTATTTATTATATAATTAGTTTGGTGATAAAAATGAATGCAGAAGAAAAAATTAAAGAAATTATAAATAAATTAAGACCATATTTAGTAGGTGACGGTGGTGACATCGAATTTGTAAAATATGAAGATGGCATTGTTTATATTAAGATGCTTGGTGCTTGTGCGGGATGTGCACTTATCGATTATACTTTGAAAGACGGGGTGGAAATGGCTATAAAAGATGAAGTCCCTGAAGTTAAAGAAGTTGTTAATATCTCTTAATTATTCTAACCAATCAATTCTTGGAACTGGTAAAAAAGTTTTATAATATTGGTATATTTGTTTAATAACTTTTTCATAATCATCTGCTTTTGAGATGATTTTTTTTATTTCTTCATCAACTTTTCGGTCAGTAATTATTTCTTCATATAAGTCAAAATAATATGTTGGATAAATTAATCTAGCAAGAAATAGAAAATATTCATAGGTACTAAGCTTGGTATTATTTAAGTAATATGTTAAGTCTTTCATAATATCTTTCCCGCTGAAAAAACGACTTTTTAAATATTCAGCAATATCTCTAACTGAATAGTCTATGGTTATGTTTAATGGATTATACAAATCGTATTGATGATGATTGGCCTCTATTCTTCTATGGGCATATACTAAAGGAACATTTGTTTTTTCTAATGAGTTGACCAATTGAATAGCAGTTTCTCCAAGACCTATATAATAACTAAAACTTTCTCTTATTAATGGATGTTTTTGACCTAACATACTAATCTGATATTCTAAATAATCGTTTTTTTGTGACCAGAGTTCACCCCAATTTGGGGCTTTTGAATTTGCGTTGGTAGGTTTGAAAAAAAACAATATATCATCTAGTTTTATTTCGTTTTCATAGTAAATTGTAATCATTAATATATAAGGTTCATTATTAATATAGGTTAAAATTTGATTTTGGGTATTTAAAACTATGGGATGAACGTAAAAATTTTGATTTAAAAGATATAAGTGCATCTCATATATTTTTTGAATATCTTTTGGGTCGCCTAAGTATTTAATTAAAAAATATCTCGTTTTATTTATTATAAAATAATAACCTTTTTCGGTTTGGTGAATATTTTCAGGGTATAAATTGTAATAGTAGTTTATAGCATTTTTCATAATATTCACCTCAATTAATTTTATGAAATAGATTTTAGACAATTACTTTAAATTAATTATTTGGGTTTTTGGTGTATACCTTATTTTTATTTTTGAATATGTTATATTGAGAATAAAGAAGGGGTGGATTATATGTGTAATAATTGTAAAGATAGTTCATGCATTGCAGAAATATTAACAGTAATAAACATTTTACAGTGCAACGCACAATGTCCTGATACTTGTTTAGACACTTGCGATCGTGGTTTTTTAGGTAATACAGTTTCTACTTTAGGACTTAATACTAGACCAGTAATGCTTTATACATGTTCTGGTAATGGAACACCTTGGAGTATGCCAACAACTAAAGAAAACATTGATTGTTCTTCTGTAGGTGCGACTTGTTCAAGTGTGTTCAGAGTTGAAAAAGTAGATGGCGAGTGTGCAACTTTCAGAGTACTTGCAGCCAATACTGATCCAAATACATCTGCAACAATGCCTTATGTGGCAACCAATTCATTTTTCACAATGAACTTAGACTGTGTATGCGCTTTAAAATGTTTAAATGATACAACTGTCGAAGGAGTTTAAGAAAGCTTAGGCTTTCTTTTTTTATGAAAAAAACACTCTTTTAAAGAGCGTTAATCGAAATAATTGATTTTCATACTTGTTTTAACTTCTTTGATAGTTTTTTCGGCAACCTTTTTAGCTTTTTGAGAACCTTCTTTTAAGATTTGTTCTACTTTCTCTGGATGTTCTTCATAATATTTTCTTTTTTCAGCAATTGGTTTTAAGAATTCTAACATTTTATTTATTAATTCTTTCTTACATGCGACACAGCCTCTTTTACCGGCTTTACATTCTTTGCATACAGTTTCTAAGTTTTCATTACCGATTAATTTGTGGTAATAATAAACCATACAAATGTCTGGATTAGCTGGGTCGTCAATTTTTATTTTTTCAGGATCGGTTACGGCACCCATGATTTTCTTTTGAATAACTTCGGGTTCATCGGCTAAGAAGATAGCATTACCTAAACTTTTACCCATTTTTTCATTACCATCTAATCCTTTTATTCTTGGTAATTCACTTAAATATGCTTCAGGTTCAACTAATGTTTCACCATAAATATTATTAAATTTATGAACAATTTCACGGCACTGTTCTAGAAGTGGTAGTTGGTCTTCACCAACTGGAACTAATTTACCTTTGAAAGCTGTAATATCGGCAGCTTGGCTTACTGGATAACCTAAAAATCCATAAGTTATACTTTCGCCAGATTCACCAAACAATTCTTTCTTTTGTTTAATTTCAGTTTTAACGGTTGGGTTTCTCTCTAGTCTAGCAATTGTAACTAAGTTAGAATAAAACACGGTTAGTTCCGCAATTTCAGGAATAGTTGATTGAATAAATATAGTTGCTTTATTTGGATCTAGACCAATAGAAAGCAAGTCAATTACTAAATCTTTGACACTTTTTCTAACTTTATCTGGGTTGTTAAAATTGTCGGTTAAAGCTTGAACGTCTGCTATTTCGATATAAGTATCAAATTTGTCTTGAAGTTTTACCCAATTTTGTCCAGCTCCAAAGTAATGGCCTAAGTGTAAGTGACCAGTTGGTCTGATTCCAGTTAAAATTGTTTGTTTTTTCATTTTCATCACCTTTTTTTACATTATACTATATTATTTTTTTTACAACAAGTAAAACTAAAAAGTAGCTTAGAATTTTGCTACTTCATATGATTTGTTTAAATATATCTTTTAAAAGTAGATAAAAAGTCTCATACAATTAGTAATATCCCTATAATATTTAAGATAATTAAAACTAATAAATACTACGTGGAGTTTTAATAGTATAAATATATAGAGCTACTAAGAATTCATTGCTAAATGGTAAAACATATTTAAATGATATATCGCCTTTTTCAATTTGATTATAAAAGTATTTAACTATTTTCCTACGATCAATAATGTTTTCTAATTTTTTGTTTTTTAAGTTGGCGGTTATTTCTTCTAACTCTACAGCTGGGGTGTTAGATAACGCGGTTAAAAGGCCTTTATTATAACTTCTAATATGATATATTGTCGATTCATCGAAATTGAACATTTTTCCAGCAACTTCAACTAAATTATTAAAATTATTATATAAGATTTTATTGTTTAAAATGTCTTTGAATATTTCTGAGTGAAAAACTTTATTTAATAATTTACTATCGGTGTGTTTAAATATATCATTTAATTTTAATTCATATCTATCAATATATTTATTATAATTTTTAACTAAATTATATCGGCGGAAAGTGAATTTATTCCCTTCTAATTTATTAAAGGTTTTCATAGTGTCGTTAAATCCTAATTTTATGGCTCTTCTTGCTTGAACCTTATCAAAGACTAGGAATGAGCCAATTTTATTACGTGGTGAAATGTAGATGATATCCACAGTTTTATCTTTAATAGACTTTTTAAAACCGATTGCTCTTAAGTCAACAGCAATTATTTCTGTAGCGCCCAAGTCGATAGCTAGGTTAATTGGTAAATTATCATAATAGCCACCATCAATATGCATTTCACCATCAATTAAATATGGTTTAAAAGCTGGATAGCAAGAAGCAGAGGCCAAAACATAATCTTTGATATTCTCTTTAGTTAAATCTTTTTTTGTCTTAATTACTGGTTTATTTTTACTAAAATTATAGGTTACTAATCCATAGTCAATATTTGAATTATAAAATCTTGAGGCCTTAAAATAATCGTCAAAAATGTTTTTCATTTTATAAATATCTAATCCACCCTCATTAATGAATCCTTTTGCATATTGTATATAAATTTTAGAAAGCTTTTCATCTTCAATTGGTGGAAATTCTTCTTCGTCAAAAATAGTTTTAAAATTGACATGATCCCAAAATTTTAAGGCGCCTTTTAAGTCTTTTTGAACGACAAAAACGCCATTGATTGCTCCGACCGACGTGCCAGTGACAATGCTTATGTCTTTTTTTAAATGTCTTAATGCGGCATATACACCAATTTCGTAGGCACCTTTAGATCCTCCACCAGATAATACCAATCCAAGTTTTCCCATAATAACACCTCTATATTTATTATACTACAAAGGCACATTTTTTAACAATTTATACGCTAGACTTTAGTTAATAAATAAGGTAAAATATTATTAAAGGAGTTTATTATGTTTGGATTTTTTTATAATTTTATAATAATATGTGCCTTATTTTTAATATATTCTTTTATTGGGTGGATTATAGAAGTGTTTTTATCGTTGGTCATGAAACACAAATTCATAAATCGCGGTTTTTTAATTGGACCGTTAGTTCCAATTTGGGGTACAGGCGCTATTTTAATCACTTTAATTTTAAGACCAGAAGACAGTTTATTTAATTTAGTTATTTCTTCGGCTTTTATCGGAACTTTTTTAGAATATGTCCTAAATTATTTAATGGAAAAACTATTTAAAGTTAGATGGTGGGATTATTCTCAACTTCCTTTTAATATTAATGGACGAGTTTGTCTTGCCTCATCTTGTATATTTGGAGTTGGTGGCCTTTTAGTGGTGAAAATAATAAATCCATTCTTATTTAATATATTTGCAAAAGTAAATCCTTCGGTTTTTTGTATAATAATTATGTTTTTGATGATGTTAGTACTAGCTGATTTTTGTATCTCTTTTAATATTATTCAAAAGCTTAAAATTTCGGCAGAATCTGTTCGCAAAGATTATACCGAAGAGATTTCTAAAAAAGTTAGAGCGACTTTAATGGACAAATCATTTGGATTTAAACGATTACTAAAGGCGTTTCCAAATGTAAAATTTTCTTCTAAGAAAAAAAGGTAGGATTTATGTCCTATCTTTTATATACGCCAAATGACAAATCTTTATTAAATTCTAATTCAGTATTAGTGATTACTTTTCTTGAACCATAGTTATTATAATAATAGAATGTGGTACCATTTAAATAATATATGGTGTCATCCAAATAAATTATACTATTTAAATCGGTTGTTTCAAATAAATATGTTTTTAATTTTTTATTTTGAGTGTCGGCCCTATATACATTATAGTGGTCGTCTTCTTTTTGATATAAATAATAATAATTTCCAACTTTATCTACTTTGTTATAACCTTTGATATCATCTGTATAATAGTTATTAAAAGTTACACCATTTAGAGCATCACTTAAAGACATATCTTCCCATTTGCCATTGTAAGTTTGAAGATGATCTTTATCGTGAAATTCGTCAACGCTTTCATCTTCAATGCTTATTTTATATTGAGCATTTTTATCACGATCGAAAAGGTAGACATCAGTTCCAATAGCACCTTCGATGTATGAATCAAAAGAAATATCATCATAACTTCTAATATCAGTTTGTTTTCCATTAATTATATTTATGACATGGAATCTTTTAAAGGTATAATCTTCAGTATAGTCAGCAACGATGTAATATCTATCGGTAAAAAAACTAATTGGCTTAGTATAAACATCATCATCAAATATCTGAATATTATCTTGACTTGCGCCGAATAGGTTTAATCCTTTATATGTTTCCATAGCAATATAATGATTTTCTAATAAGTTATCTTGGTATACACTTTGAGTGTTGGAAAGTTTGACTTCAGAAGCTTTATCTTTATAATTGTTCACATCATAACCATATTTTTCTAAGCTTTTAAGATAATCATTAATATTTTCATTATCTAAGTCATGAGCATATGTAATTTCATCATCTTTCAAACACATTACATCGGTTAGAATGTCACCATTTTTAAAGATTGGCAAAACACAACTATAATCATCTATTTTTTTATATTCAATATCATTAATGACTTTTTCTGCTTTATTATAATTTTGATTGATGGCAAAATTTATTTTAAAATCTTCATGTTCTAATTGAAAATAATAATTATTATTTTCTTTAGTTCTTAGTTCTTCTTCTACTTTAAAATTTCCAATATTATAATCTATAGTATGACCGGTATCAAAAAAGAATAGGATAAATTTTAAAGCAAAAAAGATGACAGTAAAGATTATTAATGTTTTAAACAGATACTTCATAAAGCTTCCTCCTAATAATAATTATAAAGCATTGAATAATGTTTGTCCACAATAAAACGGAGTTTATTTTTCTCCGTTTTCTGAAATATCTCTTAATTCAGCTTTTAATTTGTTATGTTCTTCATCGGTGATTTCTGTTTCATATTGTCTTTTTTCTTGCATCATGTATTTAGATAATACAGTTTCAATTTCTCTAAGGGCAGATTTAGAGATGAAAGTTAAGCAGACAGTTTCTTTAACTGTATCGATAATAACTTTACCCCAGAAAAGTCCCATTTTTAAAGTTAAATCGTTAAACATGTCTGGAGTGATCGTATAATAGAAATAACCAAAGATTAAACGTTTTTGGGCAAGTAAAATTCTTTTATCGGTTAAGACAATAGCATAAGTAGAAGTGACGTTGAAGACACTTGGTAACTTTTGAGCGGCAAAGGCATATAATACTTCTTCATCGTCATTGATGTGCTCGGCAGCAACCTTACTATGAGCTTTTAGACGCCAAGAAATAGTGGCTGGATATCTTTTTTTAAAGTCTTTTATTTTTTTATAAATTATATCAGTCATATTATTACTTCCTTTTCTTTTTAATTTTAACACTGTCTATAGTAACATTTTCAAATCTATATTCTTGTTTTACTTCTGGATATTTTTCATGATCTACTTCAGACAAAAACATATCTAATGGTCTTATCCAGAGTTCATTATCGCCATATAAAGCTCTATATACGACATATTCTTCTTCAGTTTCTGATGATTTGGCAATATCTAATACTAAATAATAATCGCCTTTAAAGTGTCTATAGATAGCATTTTTAACTATTTTTCTCATTGATACACTCCTTTTGTATTCGATTTTATTATACAATAAATACACTTTTTAAGCAAACCAATATGTGGTGGTTTTAAGCAATTTCTTATTGATTTACTTATAATATTATGTTTCTTTCAACATACATCATAGTAGACCTATTAGTTAAAAGAAACATAATTTAATTTTTTTACATACAAAAAGAATGATTATATATTTTGAAATCATTCTTTGATTTTATGCATTTTTTCCACAGCATTGTTTGTATTTTTTTCCGCTACCGCAAGTTATCTCGATTAAGAGATTATGGGTATTTACAATATTTATAATATTATGTGTTCATGTTGAAATATAAGGTCAAGTTGCTTTTTATATTTATAGTATTTATTGTATTAATAATATTATAAAGATTGCTGTTTTGTGAACAAATTGTGGATAATGTCTACATTCCGTTTACTAAATTTAAATATATTATAATTAAATATTATTATTTATTCAATGGTTTCTATCAGTTTTCGTGCAATTTCATTTCGCAAAAAATTTTCTATTTGCCTAGCATTACTAAATTTATTTGCTAATTGTATATATTTATCTTTTATTTTTGATTCACTTATTATTTTTTGCTCTGATTTTGATAATTGTTGTAATAATTTAGAATAATTTTTTTCTATTAATTTTATTTTAACTTCATTGGACAAA
>HF990868.1:62212-73642 GCA_000432855.1 Firmicutes bacterium CAG:822 | reverse complement strand
TGCACCTAAATGCTCTAATATTTTCTCTTGACTTTCATAGTTTGATGTGCAAATTATCACTGTGTTTTTTAAGTCAACATGAAAATTTTTATCTTCGAATTTACCAGTATCAAATAATTCATATAAAGCTGAATAAACAAAACTATTAGCCTTATCAAATTCATCTAAAAATATTATATTTGAATCTCTATTTAATAAATCTTTAGCTAAAGAAGGTAATTGTACTGTATCACCATATAAGTAATTATAGTGAGAATTTGATTGAAACATTGAAAATTGGCAATAAAATATTTTTTCTCCTAGTAATTTCGTAATTAAGCGACCTGTTTCTGTTTTGCCAACGCCACTTGGTCCATATAACATAATAACTATAGGTTTATTTTCATAATTTAATTTTTTTTGAATTAATAATGCTTGCGAAACTTTTGTTAATGCTTTTTCTTGACCTAGAATAACTGAAGGTGCTTGTTTTTTAAAAGTTTTAATTAATTGTAAATTTATATTCTTATATTTGAAATTATGAATATGAATATCTTTGCTATTAAATTGCCTTTTTAAATCATTTATTATTTCAATAGGAGGGTTTTGAATGATCATTTTAGTTATATTATATTTTGCTATATAATTTACAAAATTATTAATTACGGCTTCTGTAACCCCAGAATACTCATTATTAGAAATATATAATAAATCAATGTTTATTGATGGTTCTATTTTTTCTGATGACTCATGTCCTTCAATTTTAAGTAAATGAGTTTGTCTTTCTAACTCACTTAAGTTTACTAATTGAGTTAAATTATAATTATTACCATCATGCTTATAATATTCAGAAATATACCTATCAAATGCTGCTTTTGGGCCATTAAAAATAATTACTTTTTCATTTCTAACCATTTCTTACTCCTGCAATTATAATATCATAAATAGGTAATTCATTATCTGGTCGATTGATTGATGAATCAAATTCCTCCTCTGTTAGCACCCTGGAATATTGATTTATTTCATTTTCCAATTTTATTGACTCTTTTGTCGTTGTTCCCACCTTTATACCATAATAGCAAAGATTCATTTTTATTAAATCATTAAATTTATAATTATTTTTAAAGCAGTCGATATTAAATCTTAATATTGCAAATATTACCCCACTTTTATATGCTAAAAACTCAAAATAACCTTTGGTTGATAAAATCACCTCATCTATCTTGTTAGTATTTATATCTTTTAGTTCTTCAAATTTATCTGGATTTTTTAATAAAGATAAATATGGAAACATACTTTTTAAATATGTTGCTGTATCCTGATCTATATCTAGTTTCAAATCCACTAATTTTTCAATATTATCATCTTTATCTGCTAGTTTAATAAATTCTGTCATTATATTGGTAGTAATTGTTGAATTGACTATTTTTTCATTAGAACTATGGGCAGCAACATCAGATTTTACTCCTACAGAAAAATTAAGCATTTTTAAAAAAGATTTTTTAATAGATGCCTCACCATTTACTTCTATTTCATTATCTTTTCCCTCAATAGCTTTATTTATTTCTTCTATAGTAATATTTCCATCATTCATAATTGTTACATAATCCATTGCGGCATTTTCATCATAATAAATAACTTTTAGTATCTTTCCTTTATTTTCATATTTATCTGGATTCATTAAATACCTCCTATAATAATTCTAAATATTTCTTTAACATTTCTATTTCCAATTTAGTTATTAATTTAATAAAATCTGTATAATTACCTGTTGTATGTGCCTTATCTAGTGCTTCGTAATATTTTAATCTGTCTTCTTTTTTTATTATTACTGGATTAAACCCATGATTCATTAAATCTAAATTCATGAGTAATCTTGATGTTCTACCATTCCCATCAACAAAAGGATGAATTTTAACTAATTCCCCATGAAGCAATGCTGCTCTTATAATTGGATGATATGAACTCCATGAGTGATAATTTACAATTAATTTTTCCATCAACTCTGGTACTTTTAAATAATCTGGTGGAACATGAACTGCGCCTTTAATCATTACATTTTCTGTCCTATATCTTCCAACATTTTTATCATCAATATCTTTTAAAACTAATCTGTGAATATTCTTTATATTCCATTCAGTAATAGGATTTTTTTCTTTCACTAAATCATCTAAATAAAGAATTGCTTTTTCATGATTAATTGCTTCTAAGTGTTCTTTTAATGTTTTGCCACCAACTGTAATTCCTTCTAAAACCACTTGTGTCTCCCTCAACGTTAATGTATTACCTTCTATTCCATTACTATTATAAGTCCACTCTAAATTAATGGCCTCTTTTAATGTCCTTAACGTCTCTTTTGGAAATGGTCTTTTACTATCTAATTCTTTCTTCATATTATCTACTTTATCAAAAAAATTTACTGGTAAGTCAATTATAAACCCTTTATTATCTGGTTTAACACTTCTTTTATCTACTGGTTTTATAGCATAATCAGGAATATTCCAACTATTACCATTCTTTATAGCTCCTTCGATTCGCCCTTCTTCTAATAATTGTCTAATTCTTCTCTCACTAATCTCCCATTTCTCTGCAGCTTCTTTTGTAGTCATAAACTTCATAGTTATCACCTCTTTATATATTATACCGTTGTCGGTAGTATTAGTCAATCGCTTATTTATATTTAATAATATTATTAATGATGTCAGATTGAACATTATTCTCAAAGTTTTTAATTGTACTTTTCAGTGTTTCATTTGAACTAGAAATATAATAATTTTCTGTTGTTTCAACATTACTATGTCCAAGTATATCTGCTATTTCTCTTATCTTTGCTCCATTTCTTAAACTAACAGTAGCAAAACTACCTCTTAAATCATAAAATCTACAATTTTTTATTCCTAATTCTTTATGAATTACCTTATATGGATATCTTATAATGTCAGTCCCGATAAAAGGGCCATCTTCTTTTGTAAATATTAAATTTATTATTGATTCTTTCTTTTTCTTGGATACTTCTACTATTCTCTGTTCTACTACTTTATTAAATATATTGGTGACATTTTCAACATGATAGTAATGATAGTCTTTCCCATACATTTTTTTTAATTCTTCCTGTTTATTTTTATAATTCTTTAATGCAATTAATAACGTATCGCATATATACACTGTTCTTATACCCTTTTTAGTCTTTGGTGTGCTAATATACCACCTTCCTTTTTCATCTTTTACTTTGCTGTACACATCGTGTTCTATGCTTATAATTCTTTTTTTAAAATCTATGTTATCCCAAGTCAAAGCACATGCTTCCCCTGTTCGCATACCCGTATAACATGCGGTAAGAAACAAACATGTGAATGCATTATTTTTTTTAAACCTATTTAATATTTTATCTATTTCATCTTGTGAATATATGTGTCTTTTGGTGTTTTTTTTAATGAATTATATTTTGGTAACCTAAGTGTTATAGAAGGATTATATTTAATAAATCCAAAAATATCTGTTGCCACTCTAAAGGAACTCCTTATTACCTTAACAAAGGTCCTTAAATAACCGTAAGAATAATTGTATCTTATACATATATCTGTTAAAAATTTATTTAATTGATAACTAGTAATTGAATTCAATCTATAATGTCCTATAAATGGTTTTAAATATTTATTTACAATAACAGAATATTCTTCTATTGTTCTATATTTTAAATGAACCTCACAATAATTTTTTAACCAATAATCTAAATAATCACCATAAGACATAAAGTCTTCTGTAATGCACCCACCATTTTGATATTCATTATAAGCCCGTAACCCCGCTTGATACGCTTCGTTTTTTGTTCTAAAACCGCACTTAGTAATTTGTTTTCTTTTTCCATTAACTCTAGCAGCCTCAAAACAATACTGGTATTTTTTACCTCTTTTCCTTACACTAATCATATATACCACCTTCCTTTTTTTTTATGATTAGATTTGCTAAAACAAAAAGGAATGTCAACAAATTATCTATGTTAACATCCCTTTATTTTCAAGGTGTTTTAGCTATAATTATTTTTTTATGTGGACAAAAACAAATTTTTACCACTTTTTGCTACCAATATTATTTATTAATTTTTTTAGAAAACTCTTTATAATTCCTTTATTTTATGTGTTTTTTCCGCAACATTGTTTGTACTTTTTTCCACTCCCACAAGTTCAAGAAATCCAAGTATTTATAGTATTTATGTTATTTACGTAATTACTGGTATTTCAAGGCTTTGTGGCACTGGTAATAAAAATATTTGTGGTATTTATAGTACTATCAGTACTATGTTTACCTTATATTTTGGAAACCAAATGGAAACATTGTGTGCATCCGTTTACATAGTTTATTATAACACACTTTTTTATAAATTACATTTTCGTTTTTAAAATTTTGTTAGAATACTCCACGATCAATTTTCTTTATATTATAATTATTAGTTGAAAAAATACCACATAAATATTTTACCACATTTTCAATGTTAATATTTGTATCGCATAAAAATATATCAACAGCAGCATATTGGTGTTCTGGCCATGTATGAATTGTAAAATGGGATTCTTTTAATACCATCACACCACTAACACCATATGGCTTAAATTGATGAAAGCAACGTTTTACTACATTAAATTTACCTATGTCTCCTGCTTTTGTCATTAAATCACTTATTTTAGAAACAGAAGTCAAACACCTAATATCGCAATCATAGAAATCTAACAAATAATGCACACCCAGTATGTTATTCATTGTTATTTTTCTCCATTACCATCTGAAAATAATCTACCGAATAATTTCTAAAAAATTTTTTAGGTTCATCTATCCAACTTTTTACTTCATTCCATAATTTGTCCATGCCATATTCTCCATAATATTCTATAAAATTATCATAATTAATAAATGCACTATTAATGTCTTTATATGCATCATTTTTTAAATACAAACTTTTTGAAAATTTAGCACCTGACCAATCTAAAATAACTGGAGCAAAAAATTTTATTGGAAATTCTGTAAATCCTAATTTAACAAGGCCCTCTGTATGCATTCTTTGTGCCCAAATTCCAGCCCAATCACCGCCATCTAGCATAATTGTTAAGGTGTTATTTTCCATATCTTCTTCTAGCATCGCAACGCCTTTAGTTAAATCTCTGAATTGAGTATTTACATCAACATATTCTTTATTATTTTCTGTAATCTTTATCTCATATTGACCATGAAGTGGACAACATCCTTTTAGAATTAACTCATTTCTATTATGTGTTTCTTCTAATTTCTTTATAGTTTTTTTACCAAGACCACAAGTTGGACAAATTGTTCTAATATGCAAATCTGTCGCTGATGGAAACAACAATTCTTTAAAATACTTCTTTTCATTTATGATATTGATAATCGCTCTTCTGACATATTTATTATTTTGAAATTCGTTATAACTTCTTATGGAATATGGAACATTTGCGAAATTTGCCAGTTTTTCTAAAATTTCTTCAAATTTTCTCATATTAATTTTTTCTTTAGATTCTTGATTATAAAAACTGTGACGTTGATCTTTATAATATATTTCTCCATCATATTCTATTGTTTCTGCCGGACTGTTTTCCAATTCATCAAATTGAACTTCTGTCTCTACTTTCAAATCATCCCTAATTTTACTTGCTAATGCAAAGGCAGTCATAAGTGTTGTGATGGTTCCGAGATGTGGACTACTATTTGGCTGCGCCGATGTATTTATTATTACCTTTTTTTGCCCTTTATACTTATATAAAATTAAATCACTTAGCTTATTAGTTACATGTGCAATTCCAACTGGTGGATAAAATACTTCTCTTTTCATTATTTACCTCCCTGATATACTGCTACTATTTCTTTTTTAAAGATCTCTTTTCCTAGTTTGACAAGCTTCTTTTCTAATTTACTTTTTTCTCCATTTGTAAAAGGCGAAATCTCATTTATTTCAAAAATGATCTTGTTTCCTTTCAAATTATAGTGCCATGTTCCTTTCAATCCCTTAGAAAATAATATAACTCCTTCAATTTGCCCAGCAGCTTTCCAAATTAAAGTTTTATTTTTCCCATTTAGTATCCATTCCTTATCGGCATAGCTTATTAATAGTGGATCAAACTTACCAAGAATAACTGGATAACTTATCTTAACTTCTTTACAATCTGGTAATGATTCATAATAATATTTTTTATTGTCAATTGATAGATATTTTGCTTTTTCGATATATTTATCTAACTCTTCTTTTATTTCTTTATATTTTAATCCTGACCAATGTAAGAAATCCTGCCTTGTTGCTGGTCCATAATATTTAAAATATCTATAAATTAAATCTGAAGTAGTTTTCTTACTGTCAATAATATCATTTTGTTTATATACTTTTTTATCATCCTCATTGAGAATTCCATATAGCACTTTATGATAAGTAGCTAAAATTAGTAAACCACTCCATTCCATTATCTCTTTTGATTTGTATTTTGGTATAATATTTTGAACTTCTGTTTTTTTTATTATACTCTTATTATTCTCATTAAAAAAATTAGTAATTGACTTTAAGTATTTATGATAATCTATTTTTAAATGTTTGGCATATTTATACACCCAATTATCACTTTGACGATACAAATCCGAAATTACATTATAATCATTTTTATGATATATATGTAATGTTGTTCTTTGTCCCCAACTTTTAATTAAATTGTTATTGGTAAAAATATTACATTTATACTTTGTTCTGTTATATATAGATATTAATGCATAGGTTTGATATTGGCATTGTATTCCAATCAATGATTCAACACACATATCAGCACTTTCAAATTTATCTATTAATCCATTATTATATAACCTCATTTTTAGTAAATCTAAATTCGTATAGTTACTCATGTTTTATCGCATATATAAGTACAGAATCATAATTTGGGTCGTTTATGATTGGAACTTTTTTCACATATAAGATTTTACAATTTTGTTTTTTACCAAAATCTTGTATCATTTTTTCTGATAAATAATTATTATTAAACCCCATCTTTTTACTATATGATGTGGAAAAACACCAATTAGCTCCTAATAATGTTCCACCTTTTCTTAACAAATTATAAAGCTTTTCTAAATTACTTATATATCCCTTTTCACTTTTACATAATCCTAGTAATCCGAACTGTGATACATTGTTATATTTAATGGTACTATTAATAGATGAATATAGAACATCATAAATTAAATAGTTTACTTCAGTCTTAAGAACTTTATCAAATTCTTTATTGTATTTTTTTAATGCATATTCACAACTTTTGGGATATAATTTTTTGTTTCTAATCTGTTCATTAATGAAGAAAGCCTCTTTAGAAATATCCACACATAATACCTTTTCAATATGCCTGAATGCAATCAGCCAAAAATATATATTACTACCACTACCAAAATCTATTAATGTTCCATTACATGCATATTTATTTATTAACTCTAAAATTTCTTCCGTACCTTGTTCTTCTCTAAATGGTGCGCCATAATAGTCATTAAAATATTTTAATTGTTTATTATATTCTTCTTTGTCTATTTTATCAAACTCCATAATCAGTCACACAATTAATCTATTCCGATATACTCCTTTCTGTTTTATCAATAATTCGTTTTAAAACAATAATATATGTTCCATCTTTATGTTCAATCTTTTCTTGTATTGAAAACTTATTACTTTTTTCTATGATTTTTTTTACCAAATTATATTCATAATTGTATAATCTAAAATTTGTTTCATAAAGCAAACGGTCTTTATCAAAATAACGATACCAAAACATTATATGACTTATATGATGTATATGTTTATTATATCTTTGAACATCTAATTCTTTAAATGTAAACTTTTTAGAGAAATAGAATTTATTATCTTCAATTTCTGAATCATAATACGTTAATTTTTTTCCTGAATTAAAATTGAATAAATCTAAAACAATATATTCTGATACTAAATAACTATTATCTAAAAAAGTTTTAAATTCAGAATAATCTAAATATTGCATTCCTTGGTCTAACACAAAAATACAGTCACACTTAATTTTTAATTTATTGATATCTTTCATATTACAAACATATGTCTTTACATTTTTTACGTGCTTTGCTTTGTTTTGTTCATTAATAAAGTCTATCATATTTTTTTCAATATCTATAAAATATGACTGTTTGAATAGCTTTGAAAATTCTTCAAAATATAAACCACTAGCACAAGGGCAAAGAACTGCATAATTAATATTATATTTATTCCTAATTGTATTTAATAATTTAACATTTTTATGATTTTTCTTTACCTCTTGTGCATAAAACATTGCTCTTTCTTTATACGTTATTTTTTTCATAATAATCCCAATGTTCTTTTATAACTGGATGACTTATTTTTCCTTTATCAAATATTTTACCTCTTATAACCTCAGAATTTTCTTTCCCTTGTAATTCGTTATCTAATATTTTTATTATCCATTCTTTTGCATTTGATGAGTATGCTTCTGTTGTTGATTTAGGATATGCAGATGGTAAATTATCAATTTTACAACATACGATTCCATTATCTGTTATATAAACTGGATTATTTAACGTAGTATATTTATCTATACTTGGAATGTAACCACTACCGTATCCGCAAGTAACATCAATTACCACTGTACCAGGCTTTAAAGAATTAAATATCTCTTTTGTTATAATTGGTTCAGTATCATATGTTGAGATAAGAATTGCTCCAATGATAGCATCCATTTCTGGTAAAATTTTTCTCAAGTTTTCTTCGGTTGACAATATACAATGAATGCTTTCATCCATATAAACACTATTCTTCTTTAATTTATTAATGTTATTTCCAAAAACATATACTTCATTGCCTAGTTCCGAAGCAAGCTTTATAGCTGCTCCACCGACATTTCCATAGCCAATTACTGCAATTTTTGATTTTGATGCGCCACGAATCTGAAATAAGGCTTTGCCAGCTCCACCATATTGCTTTTGTTGATAAAAATTGGCATACATTACAGCCATTTTTCCCGCGATTTCTCCGCCGGGATATGCCATTGGAAAATACCCATCATCTGTTTCTATAAATTCATATGTATATGCTGTTACTTTCTTTTCCTGTAATTCTTTTAATAGTTCATAATTTCCTTCAGCATGAAATATTGCAGCCATTTTGGTATTTTCATTCAAATATTTATATTCATCTTTCGTTGGTCCCTTATATTTTAAAATAAAATCGCTGTTGTTCCAACAATATTCTTTGTCTTTAATTATTGCCCCATGCTTTTTGTAATCACTATCTGAGAATCCTAGGGCTTTGCCAGCTCCAGTTTCTACATATACTTTATATTTCTTTGTTAATTCATCAATATCATTTGGTAATAGAATAACTCTATTTTCTCCATTAATTGTTTCTTTTAATATTGCTACTTTTTTCATAATTTCTCTCCTACTATACAAATATATTTCCCCCGATTATACAGGCTTTCATCTCGTATATATTGCATTTCAATATTAAATATATAATCATAATCGTCCGTTAGAATTTTAATTATTGTATTTTTATCTGATGTTAATGCTTCTTCTACACCAATTAATGAAACAACAGGATACCCACATTTAAAAATTGGTATAATGTCATATTTCCTATGAATTTCTACTAACTCATTCATTTTATTAAAATTTAACTTAGGAACATATTGCGATAGTGATCCAACGTTCTTCTCTATTACATTTTTCACATCATTAATATTTCCTTTTAATATATTGAGAGCTAAGCCGTTATAGAAATTTTCACCTACAGAAATTGATATACCACCACTTTTCAAATGTGAAGAAACAATTTCAATTAATTTATTAGTATTCTTAAAAAATGGTAATACATATATATTTAAAACAATGTCAAATTGTTCAGTTAATTTTAAGCCATTAATATCTGAATTGATAATTTTAACACGATTTTTAAATTCTTTAAGTTTTTCTTTTGCCTGATTTAACATATTATTGGAAAAATCAACTAATACGCAGCTTATATTATCAAATTCTTTTAAAAGTTTGTATGCCCATTCTCCTGTACCAGCGCCTAATTCTAATAATGTGATCTGTCTTTCTTTAGGAATATATTCTTTTATAATTTCCCACAATAAATCATCAGCTAATTTCCAATATACTTTTTTGTTATTCTCATCATATGTCGTTGATATACCGTTAAAATGTTTTAATACTATCTCTTTTTCACACATGATTCGACTCTTTCTCTTGATTCTAAAAATGATAATAGTTCTGGTTTTTTATCTAAAATATAATAAGACTGCGGAACTACAAAATTTGGAAAATTTTGTTGTAATTCACTTAGCGGTACTTCCTCTATTGGAGTTATTTCCTCTATTGGAATTGCATACCCAATATTATTATATAAATACTCCATCATTCCATTATAACTTCCTGGTTCTTCTTGCTCAGCTATTGTGGCTATTGTTTGTGCATCACCGATTATCGGCTCACCGAATTTAATTTTAGCTACTATACTTTTTTTAGTTTTTGAAATGTAAATGTATGCATCACTTGCTTCTTTTAAATATCTTGTCCTATATTCATAGTGTTTCCTTCCTTCTAACATGGCATCGTAGTATTCTTCTCTTAAGCTCATTAAAACACATTTTGGTTCCTCTTCAATAAATGATAATTGTCCCTTCATTTTCTTACTTCCTTTCTTTTAATAATTTTTTCTGATTCATTAATTCTATGTTTTTTATTACAATATCAGCTATGTCTTCCGGTACTAGGTGTTCGGTATCAATTACTATGTAATTAAAGCCGCTATTTTGTAAAAATTGTTCCATCTTATCATAACCATCATCATACATTGCACAATTAACTAAATCTTTATCTTGATGATTACGAGTATAAACTCTATTCATTCTTGTAGATACACTTGCTTTTAGTAAGACAGTCAAGTCTGGTTCACCACATAATCTTATTAATTCTTTGTGCAGTGGCGTTGTCTCTTCATCTCCGTGCCAATAATAATTTGACACAAAATGTCTATCATAAATAACATCTTGGTCAGGATTACACCTTGTTCCATACAATAATCCCAAACCATAAAACAATGTCAAAAGTGCCTCATCTTCAGTTTCATAAAGTTTCCATTCCAAATCTTTTAATTGAGACTCATTTATATTTAGACTTTCAAATAAAATTTTAAATGGCTTATCAACATATTTATATCCTAACTTTTCAACCAAAATTTTTGAAACTGTTGTTTTTCCACATCCGTCCATTCCTTCAATTGCTATTCTCATAAACTCCCCCTAGTCTATTTTTAATATAATTTTAAATCCCATCTTAATTTTTCATCTTTATTCTCGTTATCTTCATATACCATTTCGTTAATTTGTTCTTCTTCAAAAACTTCTAACAATCTGTCAAAATCATCGGCTAGTT
>HF990868.1:30304-62118 GCA_000432855.1 Firmicutes bacterium CAG:822 | reverse complement strand
TTTCTGGAATAATATCACCACTATAGTCATCTGAGGTAAACAAAATTATTAATTGTCTTTCTTTCTCTTTTTTGTCATACCAATCTTTTATTCCACATATTCTAACAGAATTTAACTTTAAACCTGTTTCTTCATATACTTCTCTTTTGACTGAAGGAACAATGCTTTCTCCTACCTCAATTTTTCCTCCCGGAAAAGCTATTCCTTGCCAACTTTTCACTCTTTCTTGTACCAATACTTTGTTTGTATTAGGGTCAACTATTCTGCACATGTTCATTAATTTTACATTTTCCATATTTTCCTCCTCCAATATTTTAATATCAAAAAAGGGGGCCTAAAAAAATGGGCCTCCTCCTCCACAATTAAAATAAAACTACATAATATAATAAATTACGTTTTATTTTAGCATTCTTAATTAATAATTCAACATTATTAATTATATTTATTATACCATATAAATCGCGGCATTTAACTTATTCTACTTATATTTAATTATTTTAATAAATCTACTTCTTGAATAATTCGTTACTTTGCAAGTGTGCAATTATAGTAAATAAAAAGCTAGCAAATTAATGCTAACTTTTTTGTTTTCAAAATTGTTTCCAAAAATTTTTTCCTTATTTTATAAGGTTTTTCCGATATTTTGGTAACATCTTTCCTAATTTTGGAAACAAAATGGAAACAAATTGACTATTTTTTGTAATTTTTTTAATTTTTAAAGTCCTCGCAAACCCTTATTTTATAAGCTATTTGCCACAGCAGTTTTTATATTTTTTTCCACTACCACATGGACATGGTTCATTTCGACCGACTTTTTTTACTCTTTTTGGAGTTTGTTTTTTTGTTTTGCTCTTATCTTCATTTGGTGTTCCGTTGATAACTTGTTTTCTTTCAGTATTTTGTCTAATTTCAGCATTTAATAAGTATCTACTAATATCCATGTCGATGGTTGCTAGTAGGTTATCAAACATTTCATAACCTTCAGCAGTATATGCTTGAAGTGGATTTTCTTGAGCATATTGTCTTAAATAAATTCCTTCACGAAGTAAGCTCATAGCATTGATGTGCTCCATCCAGTGAGTATCAATAACTCTTAATGAAATAGCTTTTTCGAATTCATTTTTAAGTTCATCTGGGAACTGTTCAAGTTTAGCTTCATATTCTTCACAAACATGTTCATAAATAGTTTCAATTAAACTTTCTGAATCTAATTCTTCTAATTCATCAACTGATAAATCATTTTTAAGTAAATTTTCATTAACTGTTTCTAAGATTTCGGTAACATCTAAACCTGTTAATTTATTACTATCAACTAAATGACTATTTACAATATTTGCGATATGATTTTTGAAATGTTCTAAAGTAATACTGTGGATAGAATCACTATCTAATATTTGATTACGTCTACCATATATAATCATACGTTGGTTATTAATAACGTCATCATATTCTAGTAAATGTTTACGAGTATCGAAGTTATTACCCTCAACACGTTTTTGCGCTGATTCAATTGATCTAGATAAGGCTTTACTTCTAATTGATAGCTCGCCATCAAAGCCAACTTTTTGTAATAAGTGTTTAGCACTATCGGTACCAAATCTTACCATTAAGTCGTCTTCAAATGAAACACAGAATTGAGTCATTCCTGGATCACCTTGACGACCAGAACGTCCTCTTAACTGATTATCAATACGTCTAGATTCATGTCTTTCAGTTCCTAAAACACATAATCCACCTAATTCTTTAACACCTTTACCAAGTTTGATATCGGTACCACGTCCGGCCATGTTAGTGGCGATAGTTACGGCACCTTTTTCACCAGCTTTGGCGATAATTTCAGCTTCACGAGCGTTGTTTTTGGCATTTAATACTTCATGTGGAATGTGTTCTTTTTTAAGCATTTTACTTAATTTTTCACTGTTTTCAACGGCAACTGTACCAACTAAGACTGGTTGTCCTTTTTCGTGTCTTTCTTTAATTTCTTTAACAATAGCACTATATTTACCTTCAGCTGTGGCAAAGATTAAATCGCTATAATCTTGACGAATAATCGGTTTATTAGTTGGTATTTGAATAACATACATGTTATAAATATCTCTAAATTCTTCTTCTTCGGTTTTAGCAGTACCAGTCATACCAGCTATTTTCTTATACATTCTGAATAAGTTTTGGAATGTAATGGTTGCTAAAGTCTTAGTTTCTTCATTAATTTGAACACCTTCCTTAGCTTCAATTGCTTGGTGTAATCCTTCTGAGAAGTTTCTTCCTGGCATTAAACGACCAGTAAATTGGTCAACGATAACGATTTTGCCATCTTGAATGACATAATCGAAGTCTTTTTTCATACTGTAGTTAGCGTGTAAAGCTTGATTGATAAAGTGAACTAAAGTTGCATGTTCAATATCATATAAGTTTTTAACATTGAAATATTTTTCAGCTTTTTTAATACCTGTTTCATCTAATGAAGTAGCTTTAGTTTTTTCGTCGTAAATATATCCTTCATTTTCTTTTAATGTTTTAGCAAATTTATCAGCTTGTTGATATAAGTTTGCGGATTGCATTTTTCCACCAGAAATAATTAATGGAGTTCTAGCCTCATCGATTAAAACTGAGTCAACCTCATCGATGATAACAAAATTAAGTGGTCTTTGAACTCTATCTTCGGCACGTACTACCATGTTATCTCTTAAATAATCGAATCCGATTTCATTATTTGTTGAATACATGATATCGCAGTTGTAGGCTGCTCTTTTTTGTTCTTGATTATATTCACGATAGTTAATACCAACGGTTAGGCCTAAAAATTCGTAAATTTTACCCATCCAGTTAGCATCACGACCAGCTAGATATTCGTTAACGGTAATAATGTGTACACCATCGCCAGTTAAAGCGTTTAAGTATGCTGGTAAGATAGATGTTAAGGTTTTACCTTCACCAGTTTTCATTTCGGCAATATTACCATAATGAATAGCAAGTCCACCTAATAACTGTACATAATATGGTTTTTCACCAATAACACGATAAGCGGCTTCTCTAGCAACAGCAAAAGCTTCAACTTTAATATCCTCTAAAGTTTCTCCGTTTTGTAGTCTCTCTTTAAATTCTTTTGTTTTTGCTTTTAATTGTTTATCGGTTAATTTAGACATTTCTTCATCTAAGGCATCGATTTCATCAGCAATTTTTTTAAATCTTTCTAATTCTTTATATTCATGATCAAATATCTTTTTGAAAAAATTCATACTGTCCATCCTTTCGTCTATATAGTATTTTACCAAAAAAACGCTAAAATGCATAGAAAAACAAGGCAAAAATTCAAAATAATTGAAAGTAAGCCCTGTTTTTATTCTAGATTGGTGATAAAACATGAGAAAAATCGCTTTGGGCGATTTATTTCTCTTTAATTAAACCGTAGTTGCCATCTTCACGTTTATAAATAACTTCAATATCTCCAGTTTTTGAATTTCTGAAAATAAAGAATGTATGATCTATTAGATTCATTTGTAAAATAGCTTCGTCCTCACTCATTGGTTTAAGTTCAACACTTTTGCGTTTAACGATTTTACTCTTATCGTTTTCAGTCTTTTCCACTTTGAAGTCAGTGACAAAACCAGGAAACTTATCCTTAATTACTTTTTTACTCATTCGTGTTTTGTTTTTACGAATTTGTCTTTCTAGCTTATCGATAATTAAATCGATTGCAGCGAAAGGATCTTTGTGACTTTCTTCAGCTCTTAAAATAACTTTTTTAACAGGAATAGTTACTTCCACTTTGTAATTAGGTTCAACTTTTCTAATTACAACAGTAGCAGTAAAATCTTCTCCTTCACTAAAGTACTTATCAAGCTTTGAAAGTTTTTTTTCTGCATGTTCTTTGAGGTCATTTGTGACTTTGACTTTTTGGCCACGGATTATATATTTCATATCATCACCTTCCAACTACATTATAACATATTTTTCATACAATTTATATGATAATGTGTGGGAAATTATGTGTTTTGAATAGAAAAAAAACTACACAAGTGCAGTTTTAATTTCGACAACGTTCTTAGCTTGCAAACCTTTGTCAGTTCTGACTAAATCGAATTCAACGTACTGACCTTCAACTAGCGTTTTGTAGCCAGGTGTAAGAATTGCTGAATAGTGGACGAATATATCTTCTTTATCGTTATATTCGATAAAACCAAAACCTTTTTCATTGTTGAACCACTTAACTTTGCCCTTCATGTCTTACATCTCCCTTCTAGTAAATCTCTTACAATACTAGTATAAATTAATAAGGCCTTTGCTTTCAATGAAAACCATATTACTTATTCCGACAAAATTCTCAATACTACTAATATAAAATTAAATGTGCACAGTTACTACATCGACAAGTTTGATTTTACACGTACTGGTGTCTTTATCACACATTTTTGTTTGAAAGTGTGCTTATTTTGACTGAATGCTAACAAGTGTCATAAATAAAATACTTTTTTTGATATTTAGGGATAATTTTTTATATATTGAACATTTTGTAAACTTTATACCCTTGTTTGAGGTATTATTTTTACGGTAAAGAGGTATTTGTATGAAAGAAGTATTTATCAATAATTCCATGAATTTAATACATAAATATTATCCTGATTATTCAGAAGAAAGATTAGCTGAATTAAAATATGGATTACTTGGATTATATTTAATGATTACTAAATCAATTATTATATTTGGAATTTCATTATATCTTGGCATATTTAAAGAATTATTAATCTTTACTGTTATATATAATATTCTAAGAGCTCCTTCTTTTGGAATACACGCTTCTAAAAGTTGGATATGTTTAGTTTCTTCGGCTACTATATTTATTTTATCTACTTATTTGAGTGCGAATATAATAATACCAATTAATATAAAAATAATTTTTGGAATAATAGGTATTATTCTAATTCATAAGAATAGTCCTGCTGATACGGCAAAAAGACCTATCGTTAGTCCAAAAAGACGTAGAATTTATAAATTAATATCAACGGTGATTGCAATTTCATTTGTAACAATGTCATTACTTATAGAGAATAATTTTTTTGCTAATGCGTTTATTTTGTCATTATTAATACAATGTGTTTTCACAGCACCAACAACTTACAAAATTTGCGGAGAACCATATGATAACTACAAAAGTTATCAACCCTAACATCTGGTTTAAATTATTTAATTTAAACATAAATCTATAGAAAGGAGTTAGTTTTATGAGTTTTATTGCATCATTATTATCTTCACTTGGTGGCATGTTTGCTAATGCAAGTAGTGTAGCATGTGCTGGCTGGTGGTATGATGAACCAGAATGTCCAAAAAGCTTAATTAAATAAAAAATGTAGATTTAATTTTATCTACATTTTTATTTTTAAGGTTTGTGTGAAGGTATCACGATTTATACTTTTCTCATTTTCTAAGGTATCTTGTTCTTCATTTAAAATATTATTTACTAAAGTTAATCCATATCCATGACCATCGCCTTTTGTTGTGTATTTTATGTTGTTTATTTTATCTAAATCTAGCGAACCTTTAAAATTATTAGTAATATCAATGCATAATTGATTATCTATAGTATATATTTCTATAGATATTTCTTTTTTCTTCAAACATCTTACTGCCTCTATAGCATTATCTAAAAATACACCTAATATTTTACATATCTTTAAAACTAAATCTTCATTTAAATTTATTAAATCAGTGGTTCTAATTTCTCTAGAAATATTTAAATTATATTTAATTTTTAATTTATCCATTAGACAAAGTTTTGAATATATTGTAGCTCTTAAACCACCTTTAGGTATTTTTGCTGTTTGTTTCATGATTTTATCAATATCTTTAATTTTATTATCAACTAATTTATCTATATATTTTATAATTTTTTCTTTATCTCCATCATCTCTTATCATGCTTCTTATGGTTAAAAATTCATTCTTATTTTCATGAGTATCTACTCTAAATTTATCAATCATAACTTCATATTCTTTTAAGCTAGAAATACTAGTTTCATATTTACTATTTATTTTATTATATTGTTCTTTAATTCTGCTTGAAGTTATTGTAATAGAAATAAAAACAATAGCCATTATTGTATTAATAGTTAAAATTAAAGTAAATGGCATCTGTATATGACTTTCAATAGTTGCAATAATCATAATAAATATAATTATTAGTGGGTAAACAAATATTTCAAATTTCTTTTGAAGGTATTTATTTTGATAAAATAGCAAATATATTTTTTTTATTATTCTGGTTTTACAAATCAATTGTGAAACAATTAGTATATATAAATTTAACAATATAAACGGAACTGGTTCGTATACAAGTGTATCAATTTCGTTTCCAATTATAATTGATGCAACAATAATGAACGAAGTTTCAGTAAGAGCTAATATCACATGTGATATAACAACTAATATAATTGTTTGTTTAATATCTTTGCTTAATAAAAAATAATTATCTGCTACTAATAAGAAAAAAATTACAACTAATTTTAAAGGTTGAGCAAAAAGTAAATTTGATACAAATAATGCTGCTGTTGAAAACAACAAACTTATTAAATAATTTAAATTAAATTTATTATTTGATAATTTTTGCCAGCAATAAGTGTGGACAATTGCAGATATAAAACTTGAGAACAATGTTAATAATACTTTTTCCACCTTATATCAACTCCTTATCAAATCTTGTTGAGATTAAATCAGAAGTCATTCCATTGTCAAAGACCACTTCCTTTTGCGATTTACTGAAACTTAATATACGTTTAGTGTTCATCAAACAAGCTCTATGTGTTTTTACAAAATTATCATTAACTTCTTCTTCTAGTTCTGCAAGATTTTTACCAACATGAAATTCACTATAGTCAGTAACAATTATACATTTTCTTTTTACACTATCCCTAGTAATATATAAAATATCATCTTGCGGAATGGTATAGACGACACCGTTGTCTTTAAATCTAATAACACTTTTGATTTTAAACATTTGTAAAGCTTTATCTAATGATTTAGTTAGTCTTTTTTCACAATCATCAAATTTATTTATATATGATAAGAATAGAAAATCATTTTTCATAACGACATGGCCAAGTTCTTGGTGACCAGTTAAAAAGATTAAAACACTGTCAACATCTTTATTTCGAATCAGTCTTGCGATGTCAATTCCAGATCTCGTTGGTGTTTCAATGTCTAATATATACACTTTAAAAGATAATTTAGATTCTACTATTTTTAAGAAGTCACTATCATAATCTTTAAAAACGTGTGTTTTATATTCTAGCTTATTTTTCATCATATATGAAACAACTATATGTTCAACCATTTCACGATACTGCTTTACATCATCACAAATAATAAAATTTATCATAAATCTTACCTTTCCTTCTCTAATTATGCCTACAGTATAATATTCTTATGTAAATATACCATAATTTGACAAATATTACAATGAAAAAAGGTAATTTTTCGAAATATTACCTTTTGTATTATAAAACATACTATTTTGAATTTCTTTTTGATTGAATTTCATCTAAGAGACCTAGACCTTTATCTTTTAATTCATCTAAAGCGTCTAATCCATCAGCCGCAGTATCTGTAAACCACTCTTTAAGTCTTTCTCGATAATTTGGTATTAAATAATTTAAAGTCGCATCTAAAGAACTTAAAGCATCTTTTACTTTTTGTTTTCCTTCTTCACTTAATTCGCTAAAAGTGACACCATTTATTTCACTACCATTAAAAACAAAATCGGTTAAATCTTTGAGATTTTGCATAGAAGTTGCAAGATGTCCTTGCACCTCTTCACTATTAGCGGCATTGGAAGCAGATTCGCTTAATTGGTCAGCTTCATCTAACATAATACTAATTGCTTCTTCAACCGCTGAATCTTTTTCTTCTTGAGTCTCTAAAGTTGTATCAATGTTTTCAGTATTTGTTTGCTCGTTATTTTGAGTTTCAACGCTTTCAATACTTTCTTGTGAATTAGTATCTTCAGTCTTTTGAACGGCCACATTACTACCACATGCGGTTAAGGTAGTTACAAAAGCCACCCCACAGATTGCTGTTAATACGGTTTTAGGATATAACTTAAATTTTTTTGGCATAATTATTCCCTCTTTCGCTTTATATTATAACAAAATGGGGGAAAATTGCAAATTAGACGCCACCAATTTCACCCCGCTTTCGAAGGTATATTTTTCTTAACCAATCAACTGGAACAACCGTTAATGATAAAAGTATCATTACTTCAAATTCAAACGGGCTTAAACCATATGCTCTAAATAAATCTCCACCATAATATATAAGATAAACTTGAACAATTAAAATAAATAGAATGATTATTAAAAATACTTTATTTTTTGAAAGATGTGCGAGTAGGTTTAATCGATGAGTTCTAGCATTAAAGCAATTAAAGATACCCATAAAGATAAACAAACCAAAGAAAGCCGTCATTAAATATCTATCATCAGCACTATCTCTAAATATACTGTGGATAAATGGAGATTTTAAGAAAAATACACACATTAAGGCGGAAAAGGCTCCGGTGAAAATAATTTCGTCTTTCATATAACGGTTAATAATATTTTCGTTTTTCTTTTTGGGCTTTTCATACATATATTCTTTAAGTGGTGGTTCATAAGAAAAGGCAATACCAGCTAATGTATCCATAACCATGTTAATCCAAAGCATTTGAATAACAGTTACCGGGACATCAACACCAATAAATGGACCAATTATCGATATACTTACAGCGCAAATATTCATAGTTAATTGAAATATTATAAATTTTCTAATACTTTTAAAAATAGTTCTTCCATATAAAACAGCATTAGATATTGAAAGTAGGTTGTCGTCTAATATAACAATATCACTAGCTTCCTTAGCTACTTCGGTACCAGAGCCCATAGCAAAGCCGACATCAGCTTTTTTTAAGGCTGGAGCATCGTTGACACCATCGCCGGTCATACCAACAACAAGGCCGGCTGATCTAGCAATTTTAACTAATCTGCTTTTATCTTGTGGTAAAGAGCGAGCTAAAATTTTTAAGTTTGGTAAAAGCTTTTTAATCTCATCATCACTCTTTTGATTAAATTCGGTACTAGTCAATATAATATCTGTAGGACTTTTGATTAAACCAACTTCTTTACCAATGGCTTTGGCAGTATCAACATTGTCACCGGTAATCATAACTGTGCTTATATGAGCATTTTGGATTAATTTTAACCCTTCAATTGCTTCTGGTCTTACTTCATCTTTAATGTATACTAGACCAATTAATGTAATTCTTTCAATGTTCCTTTTAGAAGAAGTTGTCCCAAAGGCTAAAACTCTAACTCCTTTATCAGTGGTTTTTTTTATTTGATCATATATTTTGTTTTTATTAGTTAGTAATCTTTTTTGATTATTGTCATAATAGTGAGTACAGTTTTTAATGATAACTTCAGGAGCCCCTTTAATAAGGTTAATTGTTTTCCCATTATATTCTACCTCGGTTAGGGAATATTTGTTTTCGCTAGAAAAAGGTATTTTGTCAATTACTTTATAATTTAAAGAGTTTTTTTCAAAAAATTTTAAGAGAGCTCTATCAGTTATATTACCACCAACTGGTTTATTGTCTTCGCTATAACTACTTTCATTGTTGGCAATTAAAGAAAGTTTAACTCTAGTATAATATGATTCTCTCATTTTTAAATCAGTTTCACTTTTCATAATGTTACCTTCGGCATCACTAATGGCTATAACATCTAGTTTACCTTTAGTAATAGTTCCGGTTTTATCGGTAAAAAGCATATTGATATTTCCTGCTGTTTCAATTCCCATAAGTTTTCTAACTAAAACATTACTTTTAAGCATTCTTTTCATGTTTGATGACAAGACTAAAGTAACCATAAGTGGTAAGCCTTCTGGAACAGCAACAACTATAATGGTTACTGATAAAGTTAAAGCATGTAAGATATGACCAAACATTAAGGGGAAATTGGTAATTGTTTTTATTATAAGATTACCATCAAAATTATTTTCGATAACAACTACCGAAAATAAATAAGATAAACTAACAAGTAAAGCTCCAACATAACCAATTTTACTAATTAGTTCAGCTAATTTGACTAATCTTAATTTTAAAGGACTGGTCGGAGCTTTTTCACTTACTTCTTTGGCTAACTGTCCATAAAAGGTTTGAGAACCTACTTTAGTTACTTGCATGGTAGCTAGTCCTGAATAAACAACGGATGAACGATAAATATCTTGCCCTATTTTCTTTTCTTTTTCTTTCATCTCGCCATTCAAACTAGATTCATTAACAAGAATTTTTCCTTTAATAATTTTTCCATCAGCAGGAACGGCATCGCCTGTTTCTAAGTATACGATATCGCCAACGACGACTTCACCGATTTCGACTTCTTTCATTTGTCCATCTCTTAAAACTTTAGTTTTGATTTTAGAAGCATCTTCTTGTAATTCTTCAAAGGCTTTTTCACTACCATACTCAGATACTGTAGATATAAAAGATGCGAGAAAAATAGCAATGACAATTCCAATAGTTTCATACCAATCAAAGTCTTGAAATAGGAATAAAGTTTTGACGGCTAAAGCTATTAACAATATTTTAATAATTGGATCACCTAAGGTGGCAATTAGTTTATGAATAAAACTTTCCTTTTGACTGGCTTTGATTTCATTACTGCCATGAGCTTTACGACTTTTAACTACTTCTTCGTTTGTTAGTCCATTTATCATAAGCGCCTCCTATCAAAAGATATTAGCAGATACGCTTATTTATACTGATTAGTATTCGACAAAAAAACTACCATTATTTGGTAGTCTTAAGTAGTCCTTCTGATTTTAAAAGATTATATATACAAGAATAACTACGGCTATTATAAAATTTACAAAATTTACGAATACTGACATTACTTTTTTTATAAAGAGAAATAATCTTTTGTCTTTCTTCTTCACTCATGATATTGGCTGGAACTCTATTTTTATTTCCATGAACTAAACTAATAGTTCCGTTAATTATTTCTTTTTTTAATTTTAAAATATATTTAGGATGGTATCCTGTAATGTCAGCAATTTCTTTATATGTTAAAAATGTTTTTTTATTCATTTTTTCTTCGATTAGTTTTACAGCTTCTTCTTTTTTTGTCATTTTTACACCTCTTGTTACTATAATGGTAACATTTTTCTTAAATAATGTCATATACATTGTTTTTACATTTATCAATTTTTGAATCGTTCCTATTATACCATATATTGTGGGGTTTATAACAAAAAATGTCTTAAAAGTAGATAAGAAAAACAAGATATTTTTAAGTATGCTATAAATATGTGGTTTTATTCATTTATTATTTTGATATATTGCTTGGAATCTTTGATAAGTTCAGTTACAAATATTGATGGATTATTTTTATTTACTAAAAGTGTAACAGTTGATTTAGTCCTAGTTAATGCGACATAAAATAGTCTTCGCTCTTCAGCATATGGATAATCATCTTCTTTTGGTATGACATAGTTTAAGTATTCACTATCTTCAATTTTACTTGGAAAGGAAGTTACCAAGTTTTCTAAATTTATTATTACAACATTTTCGGCTTCCAAGCCTTTGGATTTATGAGCTGTCATAAATCTCATATTTTTACTCATAGATGGAATAATTTGTTTATCTTTATTATTTCTGCCTAAAATAAATGTTTCTTCTTTCAAATTATTTGATATTTGATTCCATACTTCTTTAATGCTTTTTTTATAATAATATATATGAATTGGAGTTTTAACGCTTTTATTTGAGGAAATCTTTTTATTTATTTGATACGGGTTTTTCATTATAAATTTATGAGTTAAGTTAATTAGTTCTTGGCTATTTCGGTAGGTATTTTTTAGTTTTAATATTTTAGCTTTTGGAAAGTAATCTTTAAAATTAGTAAAGATTTCTAAATTGCTTCCAGTAAAGCGGTAAATGGACTGCCAATCATCACCAACAGCTATTAGACTTGCATTTGTTTTATTTTGAATGGCTTTAATTAACAGACATTTATTTAATGAGGTATCTTGATATTCATCAATAATAATATATTTATATGGATATATTCCTTCCCTATTTATAATATTGGTAGCTTTATTAATCATATCGTGAAAATCGATTTGGTTAGTGCGGTTTAAATAATCTTCATAATTTATATATATTTGTCTAACAAGTTTTAAAAAAGCGTTATGTCGTTTTTGTTTAATAATGTAATTTGTTTCATTATTTATTTTAAAAAAGGTTTTAAAGGAATCTAAAGTATAGTTATTACTTTTAAATAAATTAATAAAGGTTTTGATGGTATCTTTAAAATATTTAATATAGGAGGTATTTTTTAAAATACAATTTTTTATTAATTTAGAGTTTCCGTGACCAAATTCTAGAAATGGAGCATTAATTAAGTAATTTAAATTTGAATATTTATTTAGGTGATTCATTATAATATCATCTAAAATATTTTCTTTGACAATAGTTTTATAATGAGTAGTTTTGATAATTTGATAACCTAAACTATGAAAGGTTTTAACATTTAAATAAATATCTTCTTTTTTTAGTTTAATTTGTAAGCTTTGGGCGGCAGCTTTAGTAAAGGTCACACATAATATTTCTTCTGGGCTTATTCCTTTGTTTATTAAACTTTTTATTTTATAAATAATCGTTAGAGTTTTGCCACTGCCAGCTCCGGCTACTACTAAGAGATTTTTAGATCTATTTTTTATTACTTTCTTTTGATATTTATCTAAAGTTATCTTATCCATGAAAAAAACACCTCTATATATAACATACGAGATGTTTTAATGATTTCCTTTAAAAATTACTTTGATTCGCACTAGCAACAATAGTATATAGTTGTTCACGATCAGATTCATTAATTGAACCACCTGTTTTGGCAATTGAAACAACAAATACACCACCGTCAGTTTCAGCGTATGTAACGTCTAAATCAATAGTTCCTTGTTTAATTCCACTTGTAATTAAGAATCTAGTGCCATCATAAGTTTTTTCAGTAGTTACAGCATTAGTAAAATCGTATGATGAGCTACTTTCTTGAGCTTGCAAAAGACTAATTATTTGATCTTTCATTGAAGCTAAAGTGTCATATCCAGTTCCACTTTGATAAATAATAGCTTCAGCTAAACTACTATCAGAACTAGTAATAAGCAATTGACTAGTTGATGGAGTGGCATTAAAATCAGCTGGAACTATGAAGTTATAATCGCCATATGTAACTGTTTGAGTATCTTCTTCGGTTTGATCTTGGCCTCCATTATTCTCATCTACATTTGTTTGAGTATTAGTGTCTGGAGTATCATTGTTCGTAGTGTCATCATTTTTAAACATACTAATTCCCACAAAAATAGCAATTATAATGATAGCAGCTACTACTACACCAACAATTAAACCTACTGGTGTTTTTTTACCATTTTGATTGTTGTTTGCCATATTATTATATGGTGGTTGGCTATTCATCATGTTATTTTGTCCATTAAAATTATTTTGATTATTTGCCATACTATTTTGGTAATTTAAAGAACTATTTTGAGCTTGGGTATACATTTGAGTATTTCCACTGTCTTGATTATCAACTAGATTTGGAACCTCGTTTGAGTTATTTATAGTGTTATTTTGGACATTAGAAGTCATGTTATTTTGATTATTAGTCATGGTTGATGTTTGTCCCATAACAGGCATTCCACAAACCGTGCAGAAAGATGCTCCTTCCTGAATTTCTGAACCACATTTTGTACACTTCATATTTATTTCCTCCCTTATTATAATAATATCATATTGACCGGGAAGTATCAATTCTTTTTGATGATTTTGTGAAAAAGTAATAAAAAAGTTATGAAAACTAAATTATTATTTTATAGCTTTCATAACTTCATCGCGATCTTTGAATGGAAATTCATCGCTACCAATTATTTGTGAATCTTCATGTCCTTTACCTAATATAAGTAAAATATCTTGATTTTCTAATAGACTAATTCCTTTTTTGATAGCTTCTTTTCGGCTGATAATTACTTGATAGTTATCATTATTTAAATCTTTTATCATATCATTAATTATTGCTTCTTCATTTTCATGACGAGGATTATCGGTGGTGAAAATAGCCATATCACTATTTTCAGAAACTAGTTTACCAATTAGTGGTCTTTTATCCTGCCTTCTTTCACCGCCACAACCAATTAGAGTAATTATTCGACCTTGGGCAATCTTTTTAGCTTCTTTAATAACATTATTAATGGTATCTATGTCATAAGCATAATCAATAATAATTAAACTATTTTTATATTTTATTGATTCAAACCTTCCATCAATAGGGTGCAGAGAAAGTGTGGCGGAAATGATTGTTTCGTCATCAAAGCCTAAGGTTTTGACGGCAATAAAAGCTGATGCATAATTATACATATTATAAGGACCTATTAATGGCATTTTAATACGATTTTGTCCCAAACTAAACTCAGTATAGTTATAATTGGAACTTATTTTTCTGAGTGGATAATCACTATCTAACGTACCATAAAAGATATTAGTGTTTTGTGGTAAAGCAAAGTATTCATAATATGGATCTTTCTTATTTATAATAGCAATACCATTTTTCTTTAACATTTTAAATAATTCTATTTTAGTATTTAAATAATTTTCTTTGTCTTTTCTTTGATGAGCTAGAAAATTGGTAAATATAGCTATATCGAATCTTAAACCCTCAAGATGTCTTTGTTCCATGGCTTTAGAGGATGCTTCAATAATGATATTTTCACACTCGTTATCTATCGCTTGATTTATCAGTTCATAGATTTCATAAATATCTGGAGTAGATGAAGATGTTTTTTGAATTTTACCATCTATATAAAATCCATTGGTACCAATATAGGCAGTTTTCATGTTTAAGGTATTTAAAAGTTGATAAATTAAATCACCTGTTACGGTTTTACCGGTTGTTCCAGTAATACCGATTAATTTTATTTTTTCTAACTTTTCAAGATTTAATTCTTTTAGATAATTAGAAAGATATGTTCTTGTATCTTCAGTAATGATGGTTTTGACCGAATATTCACCATGCGTAGCGATAATACACGCAGCGCCACGGTCAATGGCATCATTTATATAATCATGTCCATCAGTATATGGTCCCGTGAGGGCCAGAAAAGTATCTCCAGGCTCAACTTTTCTTGAATCTACTCTCAGCATATAAACACCTTACTTCCTACGTTTTTTCTTTTTTAAAAATTTATCAAATGGTCTAGCAACAATATTAGCTACCCAAACGATGAGATATGAGAAATAACTCATTAATATTAATACTATGTAATAAAAGGCAGTATTATCAAAAATTATATCGGCATAATGATAACTAATATAGTCGGCAACGAACCAAACATTTACACCTATATAAATTAGAGCAATAACGATAAGCCTTGTTATCATTTGATTATCTAATTTAATTTTATGTTTCTTTTTAAAATCTAATAAAAACATTATTGTATAAAAGATTACGGTACAAACACCAATGACTTTTAAATTAAAATTTAAAGTAATAATAAGTAAAATAATGGCAAGTATTTCTTTGTTTATAAATGTCTGTTTGTAATTTTTAAATATCCAATTCCCATAATCTTTAATATTATATTTATTTTGTTGTAATGAAAGTAATACTTTTTTATACTTAATTATATTAAAGCATATGTAAGTTGACAAAGATATATAAAAGAATATCATTTAGCACCCCCAAAGAAAATTTCATACCAAAGTAAGAAAACATATATTGTCCATACTTTACGACTATTATCAGTTTTTCCTTTGACATGGTCATCTAATAATTTGATGATTTTCTTAGTGTTGAAAAATTTTTTATCTTTTATAAATAAGCTTTTTATTTGTTTATAGATATCTTCATCTTTCATCCATTCACGGATTGGTACAGGAAAGCCTAATTTCTTTTTATTAGATACTTTGTCTTCTAAAACTTCGCCAGCAATATCTCTAAATATTTTCTTAGTTTTAAATTTATCGGTTTTAAATTCAGTTGGAAGTCCTAATGCATAATCGATTAGAGGTCTATCTAAGAATGGAACTCTGACTTCTAGAGAGTTAGCCATACTCATTTTATCGGCTTTAAGTAAAATGTCGCCAATTAACCAGAAATTAAAATCAATGTATTGCATTTTAGTAATATCATCTTTATCTTTGACTTTATCATAATATGGTTTGGTTAATTCTTGGAAACCTTTAGTTTGTCTTTTCCCTTTTAAAAGTTTAGTAACTTCTTTATTATTAAAGATAAAGGCATTACCAACAAATCTATCTTCTAGTTTTTTTCCACGTCTGATTAAGAAGTTAATACCTCTTTTATGCGGAAATACACTAGCAATTTTTCCAATAGTAAATCTAACTGGATATGGAATTTTATAGTACCAACTATCAGTAAGTGGTTCTTGATAAATATTGTATCCGCCAAATATTTCATCGGCCCCTTCTCCTGATAGCGATACTTTGACGTTTTCACTGGCTAATTTAGTCACAAAGTAAAGAGCGATAGCTGATGGATCAGCAAGCGGTTCATCCATGTAATATAAAATATTTGGTAGGTTTTTAAAGTATTCATCTTTAGTAATAACCTTGCTTAAGTTTTGAGTGTCTATTTTACTTGATAAATCTTTAGCATATGATATTTCACTGTATTTTTCATTATTAAAACCGACAGTAAATGTTTTATCAACATCACTACTAGCAGCAATGAATGACGAGTCGACTCCGCTAGATAAGAAAGAACCAACTTCAACATCGCTTATTTTATGAGCTTTAATTGAGTCAGCTAGGCGTTCTTTGATTCCTTCTTTCCATTCTTCATATGTCTTAGTGTCATCTTCTTTAAATTTTATTTCATAATACTTCTTTATTTCTAATTTGCCATTTTTGTATTTCATATAATGACCGGGCATTAGTTTATAGACGTTTTTAAAAAAGGTTTCTTCACCAGCACTATATTGGAAGGTTAGATAGTATTCTAACATTTTAGTATTTAATTCTTTTTTAAAGTGAGGATGGATTAAAAAACTTTTGATTTCCGAACCAAATATCAAGGTATTATCCATTTTAGCATAGTAAAAAGGTTTAATACCATAGAAATCTCTAGCAGCAAACATTTCACCTGATTTGATATCATAAATAACAAAAGCAAACATACCTCTAAGTCTATCTAATAATTTTTCTTGCCACTCTTCGTAACCGTGTACTAAAACTTCTGTATCTGTTTTAGTAGAAAACTCATGTCCTTTTTCTATTAACTCTTCTCTTAGTGATTCAAAGTTATATATTTCACCATTAAAGATGATGACCTTACTCTTATCTTCATTATAAATTGGTTGTGAACCACTTTTTAAGTCAATAATACTAAGTCTTCTAAATCCTAAAGCAATATTTTTATCAGTATAATAGCCTTCAGAGTCTGGTCCACGGTGAGCGATTAAATCGGCCATCTTTTTTATATTTTCAGTTTTATCTTTTTCTTTATTAATGTATCCAACAAAGCCGCACATATTACTGCCTCCTTTTAGTATAGGTCATATTCATTTTACCATATATTCGTTTTTTTTTAAAGGAAAAAGGTCAAAGATAATCTTTGACCTATCTATCAATTACAATGGTTCTAGTTAAAATATCTTTAATAGTCTGTTTCTTTTGGGTTACAAATGGTAGTAAGAATCCCAAAGATATAATATCTAAAATAATAATTAATTCTCTAGCAAAACAAGTAATGAATCCAGCAACATCACCATTTAGTTTAACAAGTTTAATGTTCATCATATTTTTTCCAATTGTTGTTCCTTTTCGACACTCGCCAAATGGGAAATAGAAAAGAATAATGACTAAACACAAAATATATTTTGCACAGTCGATAGTTTCGGTCATTTGCTCAGTCATATTTTGAGTGTTAGCAAGACTAATTAGGGCAAGTAAACCGTAGCAGATTAAAGCTATAACAAGCACATCTATTACAAAAGCTACTAGCCTTTTTAATGGATTTGCATAGAAGAAAGTTTCATCTTCTCTCATGTTTAATTTATTAATTACAAAGGTATGAGAAATCTTATCATTTAAAGCTTGTTTTTGTGGCGGTACTGCCGATAATAAGAACCCAATTCCAACAGTTATAATGTTAAATATTTTTGTGGTATTACGTAATAAAGCTCTTGGAAAAGTTACGGGGTTTTCATATTCATCAGTAACTTCAATATTTAAAATAAGTTTTCCTAAAGAACCGCGCCAAGGTGTCCTTTCACAAATACTGTGATATAAAAGGTATAACGGAATATAGATAAATATTCCATAATACAAATTATCTAAAGTAATTGGTATTACGTAGGCATCGATAGCTATTAAAATAAAGTAAGTGAAAATAAGGACAACAAACATATCAAATAGTCCGGCTACTAATCTTTTAGTAAAACCAGCAAATTTTTCATTTTCTAAATATTTTTCGTCATCAACTCTTTTAAAAAAACTATCGATTTCATTAAAATTATAATTACAATATGGACATTTTTTAACGTTTCCATCAATCATTCGTCCACATTTTGGACACCCCTTTTGCATGTTCTCAACTCCCTTTTATTATGATTATATCATAGCATTTGGTAAAATAAAAACACCTTTTGGCGTTTTTAAGCAGCTTTTATTTTATTAATATAATTATTTACTTTGGTAGCCCAAGTTTTACTCGCTGCATATTTTTTATTCATCTGTTCAGCGGTTGTTAGCCCTTTATCATAATAATTTGTTTTTAAATTATACATAAAACTATAAATGCCATCGTCTAAACTATCAAACTTTTTGTATGAAGTTCCATTACAACTTGGTCCACCTTTCATACCACCAACGTTATAACACTGTTTTACTTGAGTACTACAGCTATAATTACATCCGGTTTCGTGTAGAACAATAGCTACTGCTAAATATGGGTCTATTCCCATTTCTACAGCATATTTAGCAAAACTCATACCCGTATCAGATAATGTTGATTTTAAAGAGCGATTTAATTTTTCGGCTAATTCATCTAATGTCATACCGTCATAAACTATTGGTTCAGCTTGAGGCTCTTCTACCACTGGAGCTGGTTCAGTAGTTTGTACTGGTTCTTGCACTGGTTCTGGAGTAGTTTCAATTGGAGTTCCAGATTCATCTTTTGGTGTTGTAGCTATAGCTACTTCGTTACTACTAGAAGTTGTAGTTTCTGTTTGTATTTCTCTTTGAGATTCTGTCTCTAAATTCTTAGTAGCATTCATACTCATTAAGTGAGGTAAAGCAAAAGATAACAATACACCAAAAATTACAACACCAGTTACTTTCATAGTCGAATTCATTTACATCTCTCCTACTGTTCTGATAATAATTTTATCATAATATATTTTGAGCGTCAAATTTATGTACAATTTAAAAAAGCCTTATAATTTAAGCTTGACTTTGGCAAAAATAAAAGAAGCAAAAAATTATTTTGCTTCAATTTCGTTCATATATGCTCGAACTTGAGTTGCCCATGTACTACTAGCTGCATATTTTGGGCCGATTGTCTCTGGAGTAGTTAAACCTTGCGCAAAGTAGTTTTTGTATAAATTGTTCATAAAGGCACTAATTCCTTCGTCTAGACTTGAGAATGCTTTATAGGAACCACCATTACATCCTGGAGATCCTTTCATACCGCCAACGTTATTACATTGTTTTAATAAGGTAGAACATTCCCATTTACATCCGGTTTCGTGCAGAACAATAGCAACCGCTAAATATGGATCAATTCCTAATTCTGTGGCATATTTAGCAAAGATATCACCCTTACCGGCTAATGTTGAATTTAATGAACGATTTAGTTTGGCAACTAATTCATCATATGTAAGACTGTTTCCAGAAGTAGCGGTTAAAGCTTGAGCCTTTTCATTTGCTTTGGCTTTTTCTTCGGCTTTTCTTGCTTCTTCAGCTTTTCTTCTTTCTTCTTCTTTTCTTTGTCTTTCTAATTCTAATGCTTTTTTACGAGCAGCTTTTATCTGTTTTAATTCTTCAACATCAATTTCAAGTTTTAATGAACTAACATTAGAATGTAATTGTTCATTAACTGGCTTTATTTCTAATTTGTCTAAATTCAAAGGTGTTTTTTCTGATTGTTCATCCACAATTTGTTTATTACTCATAAGAGTATTAGACATGAATGACAATTTTAAAGACTTAAGGCTCTGAGCCTTGACGATGGTAGGATGCCATGAGGCGGATACCACCATTAGCATGATTATGGCCATAATACTGGCCTTAACCGATTGGTTTGTTTTCATTTTCACCCTCTCCTGTTACTTGCAAAATCAGAAAACAGGCCTTATTCTAGCACAATTTAATATGTGCGTCAAATTGAGTCGATTTTTGTCATATGTATTTTTAGGCGATTGCCCTTGATTTATAAGGATAAAATCTCCTCACTATTATTATATGGCTAGGAAAATGAATTTTATACATTTTTTGATTAAAAAAACTTGGATTTTTATCCAAGTTATAATTCAAAGTGGTCGGGAAAACAGGATTTGAACCTGCGGTCTCTACGTCCCGAACGTAGCGCTTTACCAAGCTAAGCTATTTCCCGGTAGAAAGGGTTATTTCACACTTTCTAAATAGGCAATATATATTGTTTGTTTGGTATTGTCATTTTTAGTACAAGTAATCATCGTTAATGTCTGACGATTAGTATCTCTATAGACAGTGACATTACCATCTTTGGTTTCATTATAAATGTTATCTATTTTATAAGTATATAGATGGCCTTTATATTCTATTTTAGCTGTATCACCGACTTTTAATTGATATAGATTTCTAAAATAGGCTATTCTAGTGACACCCGAGTGGGCGACTAATATAACATTGCCGTTTTTTTCATCTGGATAATTAGATGGTGCTAGAAAAGTTAAGTTTTCACTAACGTTGTTGTGCTCATTATCTTTATCATAAAATCCTTGTTGTAAGTTTATTTTATCAATAGTTAAAATTCCTAGATATCCGTTTGGATTAGGAGTTGGAACATATTCTTCTTCTGGCTCTTCTGTTTCTTCAATATTTTGAGGAGTATTATCTTGATTTTCGTTAAATAGAGAGATGCTTATTTCTTGATAAGCTCGTTCTTTTTTACCTAATAAGTAATCATAGGAAATTATTAAAATCCCACCAATAATGGCAATAAAAGCAATAATTACAATAGTTCTATTACTTAGTTTTGACAAGAATTTTTCGATTTTCGACATAGTTTAACTCCTCCTTTTTTATACTATTAAAGTATAGCATAAATATTATTTAGTGTCCATATTTTTAGCACTCTATATTGACAAGTGCTAAAAATGGTGATATAGTTATAATGTAATCTTGTTAGGAGATTAATTTTTTAATGAAAAGGAGGCACGATTATGAAGGAACAACAAGCATATCAAGAAGGATTACAAAATGTTTTAGAGAAATACGGTCGAGATATTACCGCATCAGTCAAAGACGGTAAAGTAGATCCCGTTATTGGCCGTGATGATGAAATTCGAAGTATTACTCGTATTTTGTCACGTAAGACAAAGAATAACCCGGTTCTAATTGGTGAACCTGGTGTTGGTAAAACAGCTATTGTTGAAGGTTTAGCTCAAAGAATTGTCAAAGGCGATGTTCCTAATAGTTTGAAAGATAAACGTATATGGGAACTTGATATAGGTTCTTTGATTGCGGGAGCTAAATATCGTGGTGAATTTGAAGATAGATTAAAAGCAGTTTTAAAAGAAGTTAAAGATTCTGATGGTGAAATCATCATGTTTATCGATGAAATTCATATGATTGTGGGCGCTGGAGCTTTGGAAGGTGCCATGGATGCTGGAAATATGCTTAAACCCATGCTTGCCCGTGGAGAAATTCACTGTATTGGGGCTACAACATTAAACGAATACCGTAAGTATATTGAAAAAGATGGAGCTTTAGAAAGACGTTTTCAAAAAGTATTAGTATCTGAACCAACGGTACTTGATACAATCACTATTCTTCGTGGTTTGAAATCACGCTTTGAGGTTTACCATGGAGTTACTATTAAAGATAGAGCACTAGTGGCAGCAGCTACTTTATCTGATAGATATATTACTGATAGATTTTTACCAGATAAGGCTATCGACTTAGTCGATGAAGCATGTGCGACTATTAAGGTTCAATTAGAATCTGTTCCTACTTCACTTGATACTTTAACTAGAAAAATTATGCAATTAGAGGTTGAAAAACAAGCTTTAAAGAAAGAGAAAGATGAATTTTCTAAAAATAGAATTAAGGAAATTGATGAGAAATTAACTAATTTGAAAGCCAAGGAAAAGGATTTAAGAGAAGCTTGGGAGCATGAGAAAGAGATTAATGCGACAATTAACCGTAAGAAAGAAGAAATTGAAAAAGCTAACCGTGATTTGGAATATGCGGAATCTAAATACGATCTAGAGTCAGCAGCAAGACTTCGTCATGGAGTTATTCCCGCTTTGGAAAAAGAACTTGAAGAACTTAAGAAAAACAATAAGAATTCAATTTTAAGTGATGTTGTTGATGATGAATCTATTGCGGCTATTATTGCGAAATGGACTAACATTCCAATTAGTAAATTAGTTGGTACGGAAAGAGATAAATTACTTCATTTGGAAGATAATTTGAAAAAAAGAGTTAAGGGTCAAGATAAGGCATTACATTTAGTTAGTGAAGCTATTATTAGAGCGCGTGCTGGTATTAAGGATCCGAATAGACCGATTGGTTCATTTATATTCTTAGGCCCTACTGGTGTCGGTAAAACTGAGGTGGCTAAAGCTTTAGCTTATGAACTATTCGATGATGAAAGACACATGGTCAGAATTGATATGAGTGAATATATGGAACCACATTCAGTTGCGAGATTAATTGGTTCTCCTCCTGGATATGTAGGATATGATGATGGCGGACAATTAACAGAAGCTGTCAGAAGAAATCCATATAGTATTATCTTATTTGATGAGATTGAAAAAGCTCATAAAGATGTATTTAATATATTACTTCAAATATTAGATGATGGCCGAATTACCGATTCACAAGGTAGAACGGTTGACTTTAAAAATACAATTATCATTATGACTTCTAATTTAGGTAGTGATTATATACTAGAAGGTCATGAAGATAGTGATCAAATGGTTATGAGTGAACTTAGAAGAACATTTAAACCCGAGTTTATTAACCGTATCGATGAAATTGTTGTATTTAATTCACTTTCTAAAGAAGTTGTATATCAGATTTTGGATAAGATTATTTCTGAAATTGAATATAGATTACGTGATAAAAAATTAACAATCAAAGTAACTGATAAGGCTAAAGAATTTATTATTGATAATTCTTACGATGAAAAATATGGCGCGAGACCAATTAAACGTTATGTAAGTAGGAATATTGAAACATTAATTGCGAAAGCTATTATCAATGAAGATGTTAAATTTAATTCTGAAATTACTATTGATGTTAAAAATGATAAATTTATAATAAAATAAGGAAACGATTAATTCGTTTCCTTATTTGTATCTTTGTGATAATACTTGTTTTTTAGCTAAAATCCAGTCATAGTTTTCACCAATGATTGTTGAGTCACAATATGGACAAACACTTGAATTGACATTGTCTAAAGGTGCGCCACAGTTTGGACATTTATTCGGTTTATCACTTATACCTTTATTAAAGGTCATGGCATAGTTATAAATCACTTTGCGTTTATCTGTTCCTCTTACTACTTTATTATTTTTATCAGTTATATAGTCATAACATTCGACCTCCATGGTTACCGTTAATGATATTGTATTATCTTTTATTTCCATACCAACGATATTAAAACTTAGTAAGTTAAAGTCTTTCATAATATTGGTTTGTTTTTTTACTGATAGGGTTGTTAGTTGTGACTTATACATGTTAAACATTTCATCGGTTACACACTGTCTCATGCTATCATAGTCAAAGTTCATCCAAGCAACTTGAATTTTCTTATATGTTTCGTATGTTTGATTTTTAAATTCAAATGGATCAAAATCTGGAAGATATTCTTTTAACTTCTCTGGATCATATGGTGGGACATTTTTTAAAGCAGTTGTTGGCATTAAAGTGGTGCGCTTTTTTGCACTCAGAATAGCTACAGCCACAATAACTAGAGTAAATCCCAAAGTAATAAAGACTACTACTGGGTCACCACTTCCACTACCACGATAGCTTCCGCCATAATATGAACCGCTTGAACCACTCCAACCAGAGCCTGATGAAAAGCCTCCTGATGAACCACCAGAATAACTACCATCAAAACCAGAATCAGCTTCTGGATGATAAAGTGGTATCATAAAAACAAGAGTGGCAATAACAATTATTAAAACATTCTTAACCTTTTTATTCATATGTTTACTCCTTTATCTTGTTTCTATAGAAGTTAAAAGCCAGTCTTTATCTTCTAAATTATAAATTGTTCCGCAGTAAGCACATTTACCACCGGCATTTACATCAATAGAAGCCCCACATCCTGGACATTTTCTAACTGCTCCAGATTCTTTGTAATTAATTTTTTTAGTAAATATTAAATGATTATTTCTTTCACTTCTAACATCGGTATCGCCACTAACATAATTACCATCTTCATCCATAAGATAATCTAAATATCTAGAGATAAGATTTACTTCAATAATCATGTCGGTATCAGTTACCCGGTAACCTAAAATATCAGTTTGAGCTACATTTATTTCATCATACATTTGAATTAAATGTCTTCCGCTTAAATCGTCGACTATTTTTTGATATTTATTATAAACTTCATCTGAGACAAAATGTTTGATGTTTTCTAATTCTTTAGTGACAACCGCCATATGAAGTTGAATGAAGACATTATCGACATATGTTTTAAATTTACTTTCGGTAAATTCTGGATCATTTTTTAATATTTCATTCATTATTTAGCTTCCTTACCACAATTACTACAGAATTTTCCAGTTAATTTAGCTCCACAGTTACTGCAGAATTTTGGAGCTTGGTCAGTGTTTGTATTATCAGTTTGAGCAACTGCGCCAGCTACTGGAGCCCCAGGTTGCATAGGTTGAGCATTTTGAGCTTGCATATTTTGATTAACAGCATTTATCATGGTGGCTCCAGCTTGATTAGCCATGCCCATTCCCATGAAGCCCATCATTGAACCCCCTTCATTAGCGGCAGCATTTTCCATTGCCTGTGCAGAGGCACTTGCCATTAAACCTGATTGCATGCTTGGATCTGAGAATATTTTTGCATCATCAATACGCGATACCCTATTCATAGATTCTTCGGTTAGGTTAATATCACCCATGGCAACATCGGTAATTTCTAAACCATATTGCTTTTTCCATGAATCATCTAAGCATTTATTCATTTCATCAGAAATATCACTACCATAAAGTCCCATATCTCCAAATGAAACTTTTTTATTTCTCATCACATTTGAAATAGCTACAGTTACTTTTTCTACGAATTTTGCTTTTAATTGACTACCAACTACTTCATCATAAGTAATTGTGTCTTTGGGATTAGTACCAATTACTTCGGCAACTAAAATTGCTGGATCTATTACTCTAACGGCATATTCACCGAAGAATGTAACTTCTAGTGTTCCATATTTTTCATCAGTTATTTTTTTAGGCTGAGGACTACCAAATTTATTACCCATCATTACTTTAGTATTAACGTAATACACTCTTTGATCGTGGGCTGGCTGTCCACCATAAGTAATACGTCTTCCTATTGTTTTAATTGTATCTTTAATACCTTTGAAGAAACCACCATCAAAGACTGTTGGTTCGCTGCTTTGTTCATAGGTATATATTCCTGGTTCAGCTGAGAAATCAGCAATAGCACCATTGTCAACAATCATCATCGCCATGCCTTCTGGAACAACGATTTGACTTCCTTTAGTAATTATTCCTTCACTAGGATTTTTGTTACCATCACCATGGTTAACTTGTCCTCTTTGAATTAAGACATTGCCCGCTACTGCTGGGCAATCGATAAATTCTTTAAATTGATCTCCAAATCCAGATGATACTGAACTTGTTACGGCTTTTATTAAACCCATTATTATTCACTCTCCTTTAGTATAATTATATAATACTTAAAATTTAATAGCAAGAAAAAAACAGCTTTTTATATTAAGTTGTTTTATCATTATCTTCTTCAGTTATTGCTTTATCTAAAATGTTTAATAATCTATTTTGATTATTTATTAATACTTCTACTTTGTGGTGTAAGTCTTCTAGTAATAATTCACTTTTTAAATCTATTTTATAGTCATTTTGATTTCTTAAACTATCTTTTTTTGAAGCTCTATTTTGACTCATCATAATTATTGGTGCTTGCAGAGCAGAGATACATGATAATATTAAGTTTAGTAATATATAAGGATATGGATCTATTTCTTTATCTTTTAAGATAAATGTGTTGATAATCATCCAACCAATTAAGAAAACAATGGATATAAATATAAATGTCCAGCTACCGGCAATTTCGGATATTTTATCGGCAGCTTTTTCTGAGAAGGTTAGATTTCTTTCTTCTTCTTTATCTACATCAATAGCTATTGAACTATCTGCTAATAAATCTATTATATCTTCTTTTTCATCTTTTTCTAAGTTTTGATGTAGAATCATTTGAACGATTTTTCTTTTATCTTTTTTAGTCATTTTTCAACACTCCTTATAATTATTATGAATAATTTTATGTTAAAAATACATTAAAAACTCTCATGTTAATTTATGAGAGCTTTTTCATTTAAGTTTATTAGTTTTTCATCTAGTATAGAATATAAATAGATTTTTGTTGGTTGATTTGTTATTGTTTCGATATATTTTTTATAACCGTTTAACTGTTTTAAATATGCTTCATCTGTGGTGTGTTTTAATTTGTAATCTACGATGATGTTTTCATTTTCTTTAATTAGAAGTAGGTCAATAATCCCGTGATATTCTTCTTTGCTTTTTTCATAAATGAATTCATATTCTTTATATGTTTGTTTGGTGCCCTTTAAAATACCTGAGTTTATGAATGATGTTACTTTTCTTTGTTCAAAAGGTGTGAGGTTTTCTAGGTTAGGATTTTGGAAATTGATGTTTTCGAGTATGCTGTGCAATTTTAATCCTAATTCGATGTTTGTTTTTTCTTCTTTGGAGTATAGATTATGGGTGGTTTTTGAGAAGTGGGATTTAGATAATTCTTCTTTCTTTATATTTAGTTCGTTTATGTTTATTGGTTTTGCGATGGAAAAGTCTTGTTTGCTAGTGGCTTTTTTAGATAGATTATAATCCTTTGTGAGATTTATGGTGGATAAGTCTATATCTTTTTTATATTTTTCTAATGATTTATAGATGGAATTTAAGATGTTTTGAAATGATAGGTATTTTAATCTGATACTATCATCAACTACACCGTTTTCTTTGACTGTTATTTCTTCTTCCATATTGGTTACTAAAATCATTTTTTCCCTAGCTCTAGTTAAAGCGACATAAAATAATCTTATACGTTCTGAGACTTCTTCTTTCATGTAGTTATTTTTTAATAAGGTTTTTAAAATGGTGCTTTTTGGTGAGTTATCAAAATAAGGAATGATGAAGCCATATTTATCTGAGAAGTAAAATAGGTTTTTAAGGTCATCAATGTTGAATTTCTTACTGAGGGAACTAAAGTAACATATAGGAAATTCTAGGCCTTTAGAGGCATGGATGGTCATGATTTTGACAGAGTTAGAGTCTTCTTTGTTAAGGGCAAGTTTGATATCTAGACCATCTTCTAAGACTTCGTTTAAGTATTCGTAAAAGTCTTTTATCTCGTAACCCAATTTATCACAGTTTATGGCTACTTTTATTAAGGAGTCGATAATGGTTATTCTTGAGTTTATGTCGCCAATAGTAATCATTTTTCCGTATAGGTTAAAGGTATCGATGATTTTTCTGATTAATGTTTCGTTGGTTTGTTCATCTAGGTTTTGTTTTAGGATTTGACACTTTGCCCATATATCTGTTTCTTTATAATCATTATTGTTTAAGTGGGTTAATATTTCGTTATCTGACATTTGGAATAGGTAGCTTCTAGCTAGTGAAGTGAATGAGTATTTGAAGTTAGTATCTATTTTATTTGATAAAATTAAGTTATATATATGTTTAAATATTATAATTTCATCAGAGTTATTGATAGCTTTATCACGATATATGGTTATTGGAATGTTTAGGTATTCAAATATTTTTTTATAGAGTTCAAATTTAGATGATCTATCAATTAGGATAGCACAGTCTTTGTATTCTAATTCTTTTGCTTTATTGGTGTCTTTATCCATGATTTGATATTTATTTTGGATTTTTGTTTGAATGTCTTTAGCAATGGTGAATATTTCGATTTCATCTTTAGAGTATGTTTTATCTTCAGGTATTTCGTAATTTAATATTTCCATGTTATAGTTTTCTTTATGGATTTCATTATAAGCGGTGTTTCCAAAAATCATTTGATGACTTGTTATGTAATCGGCACCACCAATGTCTGAGTCCATTATTTGGTTGAACATTTCATTGATGTTGTTTAAGACTTCATCTCTTGAACGGAAGTTTTTGTTTAGGTCAATTTTTAGTCCGCCTTTATTAGCACTATAGTTTTCATATTTGGTTTTGAATAGTTCTGGGTTTGTGTGTCTAAAACGGTAAATTGACTGTTTAATGTCGCCAACCATATAAACATTGTTTTTTTCAATGTATGAGATAAATGTTTCTTGAATGTCATTGGTGTCTTGGTATTCATCGATTAGGATTTCATGATATTTTTCTTTTAAGGTTTCTCTTATTTCTTTATTTTCTTTTAATAGGTTTATGGCAATTCTTGCAATATCAATAAATTCATAGACGTTTTTTTCTTGTTTGAATTCAGTTAGTTTTTTATCTAGTTTTATGATGATATCAATGATGATTTCGGTATAGTCTTTAGTTTGATTGATAGTTTCCTTAATAAAGTCTATATCTTTATATTTTGTTAGCTCTTTTATTTCTTTGATTAGTGCTGATAGTTCTTGTTTTATAGATTTGGCTTCTTCTTCACTTCCTCTTGGGAGATTTGGAAGTCTATCTGGAATGGACAATTTGATTTCTTCATAGGTTTTGGCATTTATTAGATTAGTTAATGTGGTTTCTAGTTTTTCTATGTATGTGCCAAAAGTATAGTAGCTTAGGCTATGAATGGTGTTTTTGATACTTTTTTGTTTGGTGTTTAAAAGGTTTAGATAGTCTTGGATGTAATTATTTATTTGAGTTTCGTTAAAGTAATTTTTTATATATGTTTTTAAATATTCATCTTTATTATATAGGTTGTCTAGACTTTCATTTAGTTTTAGAATGTTTTTGATTATTTTTTTATCATCTTTTAAGGTGAAGTCGCTGATTAGTTTTAGAAATTTTGGATCTTTGTTTTGATAGTATTCATCAAAGATATTATTTATGATGTGCTTCTTTTCTAAGGACATAATGGAACTATCAACAATAGATAAGTCGCTAGAAATGTTTAGATAATGGCTATATTTTTTGACAAGACCTAGTGCATAGGCATCAAAGGTGGTGATGTCGGCGGTGTCGACTTTAGCAAGTTCATCTTTGAGGTTTGCTTCGATGATTTTTTTTCGAATACGTTCTTTCATTTCGGCAGCGGCAGCATTTGTGAATGTTAGGATTAAAAGGTTATCTAAGCTGATTCCTTTTTTTAATTTAGTGATTACCCTTTCGGATAAGACAGCGGTTTTTCCTGAACCAGCTCCAGCTGAGACGATAATGTTTTGACCGGACTGATTGATGGCTTCTTCTTGTTCTTTGGTCCACTTAGGCATTTTCTTCACCTCCTATTATGTCTTTGAATTTAGTTTCTTTTAAGTCTTTTATGTCGGTTTCTTTGACATAGCAAATATCTTTGAATGGGCAAAATTTACAGCTGATGTTTTTATTATCAATTCTTTTGGGTTCAATTTTGAAGTCGGCATTTAAGATTTTTTCTATAGTAGCACTGATATTGTTATCTACAATATTTACTAATTTATTAATACCATCTTTATCAATTACTTTGGCATAGGCATAAAAACCTTTTTGAGTTGTTTTCATGGAGCTGATGATTTCACTATTTTGATAGGTGTCATCAATTTTACTGATGGTATCTTCATTATTGATGGTATAACCTTGTAGTTTTAGGTTGTTTTTGGTGTCTTTATCTGCATCTTTACTATCAAGGGTTTGAGGGGTGAGTACTTTTTGAAGATAAAATCCATTAATGGTGTAATTTGGTCCTAGGCCTTTTTGAACTAGGTAAATATAGGTTGGAAGCTGCATATTTAATCCATAGTTTACGTCATCTAATGTTGATGAGACTTCACCGGTTTTATAGTCGATGATGATAGCATTTATTTGGTTATTTTCTTCAAAGTAATTTATTTTATCAATGATGCCGGTGAAGGTGATGTTTATGTCTTTTGATTTATCTATTTTAACTGGTTTTTCGGTGAGGTGGTTTTTGTACTTGCTATGAGTTTCTTGCCATTTGATGATGTCGATATCTTGTTTTAGGGTTTGATATAGTTTATCTATGTAGAAGTTTTCTTTTGGGGTTAATGATTTGTCTTTTAGATATCCATAGTATTCTTTTTCTAAGTCGAAGTTTTCATCGTATAGGTGAGATAAAGTATTATGAAAGAGATTACCGATTAATAAAGGAAATGTTTCTTCATATGGCTCTAGTTTTAATATGTGTTTAACATAGAATTTGAATGGGCATAAGGCATAGTTATTGAGGCTTGTGTATGATAAAGTTAGATTATTTTTTAGATGTTTTTTTAGGAGAGCTTGGTCAACCTTATTATATTCGTTTAAATATGTTCCGTAAGGGAGAGATGGGTAAGCGCTAGAAAGAAGAGGTAGCGAGGTGTCTTTTTCATTATAATTAAAGTAATTATCTAAAAGAATGCCTAGTTTTAGTTTGTTGAAGTCATTTGAATATTCATATGAGATTTGATGCTCTTTTTGAACTTCAAGGTTTAGCTCACTAATTACAAATGATGGGAAGTATGTATTAAAGGCATCTTTTAATTTATAAGAGAGTGTGAGGTTTGGAAATGTTTTGATAAGGTGTTTTAGATGATTTTTAGCTATTTCGTTTTTTTGAAGTGAGGTTAGAAGACCTAGAGAGACTTTTTCTTTATCGGTGATGATGTCATCATCTTTATATATATGGGGAATTATACCTTGGTTAAGGCCGGCAATATAGTAGTGTTTATTTGGATTTGTTATTTGGTTTAGATTTATTATTTGAATGGCATTTGTTACTTCTTCTTTTTCCACAGTAATATTTTGTAGTTTAGCAGTTATGATTTGAATGGCGGTGTCATCAAGATTAGGAAATGATAAATTATTAAGTACATCAATTATTTGGTTTTTGAGATTGGAAGCGGGCAAGAGGTTTAAAGAGGCTTGAAGGTCTTTTGTTTCATTTAATGATTTTAAGAAGTCTTGAGCGATTTTTGAACTATAAAGAGAGTAAGATGATTGGAAATTAAAAGGAATTTTGAAAAGGTTAAATATTCTGATTAGTTCGCTTTTATAGTCATTAGTAATTCCAGATACAAAGATATCGTTTATATCGATATTTTCATTTTGAATTTTATTTATAATATCTTCGGCAATAAAAATAAGTTCATCTGTTTGAGAGTTAAATTCATGGATGAC
>HF990868.1:0-30214 GCA_000432855.1 Firmicutes bacterium CAG:822 | reverse complement strand
ATTTTTTAGTTCATTTAGTAGATATGGGTCTATGTCTTCATAGCCGATGATGGTGATGTGATTTAGATTATCTTTAAAATTTGAATTTACTTCTAATAAGTTTTCTTTTTTTAAAACATCAAAATATGGTTTAATTACTTTACTATTTATAAATATGTTATCTAAGTATTTTTGGGCGGTTTTATAATTTAATTTAAATTTTTGCATTAAAAAATAAAGGGCCTCTTTTTTATAAGTACCGTAGTAGTTTTTTATAAATTCTTCTTTGGTCATTATTTTTATATTAATAAGTTTTTTTTGTTTAGATATAGTTTTTAGTATTTCTTTTTTTATGTGGTTTGGGGCAATAATTAAGCCATCTTTTAGTTCAAACATATAATCACTACTTTCCTTTTTCATTATAACATAGCATTTAAAAAAGCGGACTTTTTGCCGCTTAGTTTTTGAATAAAAATTTTATACACTTACTACTTTTTCATATTTAATCAAGGCTTGCGCCAATTCGTGTTTTAATTTATATATATCACTTATTGTATTCAAATCATATCTTACTTCATTTTTATTTTCATCTGATATTGTTATATATTTAACACTTTCCTTAAGATATAATCTACAAATCCATTGAGTTGTTTTGTTTTCATATAAAACGCCAAAATAACTTCTTGTATCTTTATATGTTATATCACTAGGTTTAACATATTCTGATAATATCGCTTTAATGATATAAAATGCTTGAATTTCTTCATCTGTTGTTTCTATTTGATGGTCTTCTTCTACTACTTCTTCTTGTATTTCATCCTCACTACTATTAATAACATTTTGTAGTTTACTATTAACTACATCATTAAAATACATATTTAAAGCTTTTTTTATTAATGGTTTAAATTTTTCAATAACTTTGCTATTTTTAACACCATCATAAACTCCTTCATTCAACAAAAGTTTAACAAATTCATCAGATGGACTAGTAATTTCTTCTTTAAATATTTTTTTAATTAATCCTACATATTTTAAATCAGATGCTGTGGATAAAATTGATTCTGTATCATAATTTTCTTTTTTAAATTTTTGTAATTGTTGAATATCATTATTTTTTAAATCTTCCATATTAATTTCTAAGAATGGTGTGGTATCCATAACATTTGGTTTTTCCAAATCAGTATAAAATTTATAAATTATACCATTGGTCAATATAGCAAATTTTGCTTTTGTTGTACCAAAATATCTAAATAATTGGCTATCATGTTTCTCTAATTTTTCTGTTACTGCTTTTGCTTCAATTAATATAGAAATTTCTTCGTTTAAAAAAATTGCATAATCTACTTTCTCACCTTTTTTTATTCCAACATCTGCAATATATTCTGGGGTAAATTCGTTAGGGTTAAATACATCATAACCTAGGGTTTGAAAGAAAGGCATAATTAGCGAAGTTTTTGTTGCTTCTTCAGTTTTTATTGTATTTTTTAATTCTGAAACCCTTTCTCCTAGTTCTTTAATTTTGACTTCAAATTCCATAATCTTATTCCTCCTACTTCCTTACAATATCAATTTGTATTCTTAAGTGCCAAAATGAATAAAAAGAGCTAGCACAAAACTATAAAGTCTGTACTAGCCCTTTACTGCTTTTATTATAACACATTTTTAAAGGTTGTTGGTAAATAAAAAGAATATTTTTACTAATAACTTGTTATAATGTAATAATTTTTAAATATTTCGATACCTTTTTTATTGTTGATGTTTTTAATGCTTTTTAAATAATCTTTTTTTGCTTTTATAATAATGGCTATTATTAATGTATCTTTTTTTATTTTTGATTGAGATAATTATTATGATTAAAATGATTGGTGAAGCTAAAATTAATATTCCTATAATTGTTCCAATTATGTCTGATAAGACAAAACTTTTATGATAGTTTATATAGTATTCTTGAGTGTTTCCGCTTTCAGCTTTAGAAATTATAGTAATAGTGTTATCACCAGCTTTTAAATTATCGTTACCCTTAATAGTTATTTTTGCAGTTTCATCTTCTAAAGTTATTTTTATTTTTAATGTTTTTTTATTTGATGTTATAAATAAATCCTTAATGGTGTTATCTTTAAATTTATATTCTTTACCATCTATAGTTATTTTTTTTATGTTATTGTTGGTACTTAATACTTTTTGTCTAATGATATTTAGTTCATAGGTTTTGGTTAATCCTCCAGCTGAAGTTATTGTGATGGTTATGATATTATTTCCAACTTCAAGTTGTTTATTATTTTCATATTGGATGTTAGCGCCTTGATAATTTGGCGTGGCTACTATGTTAGCTGTTTCATCATATGTTGTAAATTCCATTTTATCAGATACAGTGATGTTATTTCCATTTACTGTTAGTGTTTTTAAAGTTGGATTATTAGATGGGCTGCATGGGTAAGTATATATTGGGTCACCGGTTGCTACATACTGTCCATTTTGTTCTATGGCTTGGTGCCAGTGATTATTATGGATACCATAGGTTACACCAAAACATTCTCTTGGACTATATACTACTCCTTCATCAGCTTTGACTAAATTTATTGATAAAAATGATACAATTAGGGCTAAAAAGATATAACCAAATTTTTTCATTATACCACCATCCACTTCTTTTTTTGTTTTAAAAATTATACTATATTATAGTATACAACAACTTAAAATTAATATCAAAAAAAATAGATAGTTTATTTTAATTTGACTTAATTTTTTTAGACATTATAATATATTGAAAAAACGAGGAGTTAAAAGAATGTATAAATTAGATAAAAATGAACGATTTAGTGAAATGAGTATTAATGATAAAAATGAATTACTTAGTTTTTTAAAACATTATCATATAGAATATAGACATAAAATCGGATTAAATCCAGATATGACTTTTGGTATTGAAATTGAGTGTAGTACATCTGATAAAAGAATATTTCATTATAAACATAGAAAATATACTAATTTTTTATCCGATGATGAGTTCACTGTCGGTGACAACGGATTAGAGTTTATAAGTCCAATTTTACATGATGATTCAAAATGTTGGGATGAGGTAAGGCAAACATGTGAATACGTAAAATCTTTTGCGAAGAATAATGAATATTGTGGTGGGCATATCCATTTTGGCACTCATGTTTTTAAAGATAATTATAAATATTTTATGAACTTGGTCTTATTATGGATGGCTTATGAAGATATTATATATAGATTTGGAAATGGGGAATATTTAAATACTAGAGTTGTTTCACGAGAATATGCTCCCCCTGTAATTAACACGTTTAAGTTATATTTTGCAGATTTTGGATTACCTAATAATTTAGAGGAGCTTTTAGCCTTTATAAAGAAGCAAGAGCAAGAAAGTGGTATTAATTTTTATAATTATTTTCTTTATTATAAGAAAAAAAGAGATTATAAAAATACTATTGAGGTAAGGTGTCCAAATGGTACTTTAGAAGAGGTTATTTGGCAAAATAATATTAATTTTTTTGGAAAGTTAGTTCAGGCAGCATTAAATGATGAAATTGATTTAGAAAAGCTTTACTATTATATTATGTCTAATAGTTATAGTGATGATTGTATTTTAGATGAATATGGTAAAATAAAATTGGATAAGTCATTAGAGTTAGCTGATTTAATTTACGATAATAATTATGATAAATTAGCCTTTTTAAAGCAATATGTTAAAAATGGCAAAAGTACCTCTTCTAAAACGCTTGTGAAAACAACGAGATTTTGGAAATAAGAAAATGAGTTTTGAACTCATTTTTAGTTTGTAAAATGTCCATATTTTGCTTTATCTTCATAACACATATTATATAGATTTAAATCTTTAATTATGTTTTTTGGTGTACATTCTTCATATAGTGTTTCTGGGACTTCTATATTTCCATTATTACTATCAATGTATATGGCAAGTGGTTTTTCTAGGCCAATAGCATAACTAATTTGAACTTGACACCATTTTAAGTTATATTTTTTTAAGTATTCTTTAGCTATTTCTCTAGCTTTATAGGCGGCGCTTCTATCTACTTTACTTGGGTCTTTTCCACTAAATGCCCCACCACCTACTTTCGCAAAGGAATGGTAGCTATCGACAACTATTTTTCTTCCAGTAAGTCCAGCATCTCCATCAAAGCCACCGATGTAAAACCTGCCTGTTGGATTGATTAAAAAGTTTTCTATTTCTATATTGTACTTTTTACATATATTGATACATTTTTCTTTTATTAAATTATCAGTGTAATCTCGGTGTTTTTCATCATTTTGGTATGAGATTGTAAAATATTTTATTTTTTGAAGTTTCATTTCATCATCGTAATAACCAGTGATTTGAGCTTTGCCATCTGGTTTTAAATATGGGCATTCTTTTCTTTTATTATCATACCATTTACTAAGGGTTTGCAAGATAACCATAGCTGTTGGTAACATTTCTTCTGTGTCATTGCAGGCATAGCCAAACATCATGCCTTGGTCGCCGGCTCCTCCAACTTTATCATTAGTACCTAATGCAATATCTGGGCTTTGAATGCCTAAGTTGTTTATTATTTCATAATTTGTGTCATAGCCAATGTCGGTTAATACTCTGTTAACTATATCTTTTATGTTTACACTTGCTTTTGAGGTTACTTCACCGGTAATAAAAATCTTACCTTTTCCTCCCATAACCTCAATACCACATCTTGAATGTGGGTCTTCTTTTAAATATGCATCTAATAATGCATCACTTATTTGGTCACAGACTTTATCTGGATGACCACGAAATACAATTTCGTTTGAATATACTTTCATAAAACCTCCCTCTATAATGAAACATAATAAAGAAAAAAACAAGCGAGGAACTTGTTTTCTAGTTCCTTATCGTCCGGCTTTAGCACCTAACTTAATAGGTTGCTGTGATATCATAGGGCCAGTCCCTCCATCACTCTTTATAAGGTTTCATTACATATATATTATATCATTTACTTTTGTTTTTGTAACTGTTTTTGATTTAAATTCTTTTGAAAGTCGTGAAACATGTAATAATGAGATTTTTTGAATTCACCTTTTTCGTATAAATCCTCTATTTCTTCTAATGTTAAGTATTTTACATCAGCTACTTCACTTTCTTGCATGACTATGTCCTTAAGGTCAATGTCCTTTTTTAGATAATATATATCACAGATAATTTTATTATCTTGCTCAGTGGTAACTAATTTTAATTCTTCTTTATTAATATCTAAGCCTAATTCTTCTAATATTTCGGTATGCATTCCAGTAAGTGAATCTTCTCCTGATTTAGGATGGCCTCCAGTTGTTCCCCATTTACCATCTTTTAGTTCTGATCTTTTTTGCATCAGAAATCTTCCTTCACTATCTTCCATGAAGCAAACAACTACCTTGATATAATAACCCTTCGGAATTTCTTCTCCTTTGGCAACCGTTTTTCCTGTTAAATTCCTATCTTTGTCATATAAATCGCGATACTCCATAATCTACTCCTTTCCTTTTATCTATTATTTATATGTGAACTCATTGTTGATTTTCTGATTTTAAATATTTTTCAATTAGATGCTTTGCTAGTTCTTCTCCTTCTTTGGTTATGGAAACTGATTTACTTTTATTTTTTGAGTAATATAAATAGCCTTTATCTGTTAAACTATTTAATGCATCAAAGGAGTAACCTTTCCAACTATGTTTGATTGCTCCTTTACTTAGATTATCATTTTCATCATAAAAGTATCCTTCTTCATCCCATGCGGTTAAATACAGTAAAAGCATGGTTAGTTCTTCGATTTCGTTCATAATTATTCACCATTTTCATATCCTTCTTTAATTTGTGATACTAATCCTTTTAATAAGATGTTATCTGCTTCTTTATCATAGTTACGATAATCATATTTAATTGTTCTTTCATATCCTGGTGTAAAATCATAATCTGAAAAGCCTTTTTTATAAATGTTATCGACTATTTCTTTTAATTCATAACCTGATATATCATCTAACATTCCCTTTCCTGCTCCATCAATAACATATGGGTAATGAGTACCATGACCTTTTTCCATATTTCTAGTTTTTAAAAAGGTAATAATAAAGGTGGTTGGGGTGCCAATATCATAAGTCATGATTAATTTATCATTTTGTTTTAAGTTTAGATTATTTAAATGTGTTGCTGTAGCATCGTATAATTTTTCATCATTATGATATTCATCTGGATATACCATGCAGTCATAAGTTTTATTATCATATTTTATATTATACAAGTGGTAAGCGAGAGAATCGAATGAGGCAAGAATTGTATATGCAAAGTCGGCTAATGTTTTTTTGTCACTGATTTCTATTTTTCTCCAAATTTTATCTTCTAATCCTTCAATTTCAATTTTAAATGTTAATACGTTTGTCATTTTTTAACTCCTATTTTATTTTTAATATTTTTTTAATTAAATCTTTTATTTCATCGGCAATATAGTATGAATAATGATTACCATCTTTATATATGAAAACAAAAAACGATTCTATATCACTTGGATATGCGGTGATAGTGTCTGTGTTTTCATTATCAATTAATTCTTGAAAGTATTTTTGGGTAAAAATATCATCTTTGGCATTATCCAAACAAAATTCAAACGTGTCGACTATATATTCCTTTAATTCATCAATATCATCTAAGACTTTGTCTTTTAACACTTTTTTTATGATTTTTTTATCTATGTTCTTTAAAGATGAAGCTAAATCTGTTTTACCTTTTTTTATTAAATATTTTTCTATATCAGTTTTTATGTCGTTCTTTTTATTTTCATTATTTATTTTTGTTTGTTTTTTTAATAATTCTATTGGCGTCCAACCATTATTTATCCAAATTTTCGAATTATTAAATATATCTATTAAATATGACATATATGTCTGAATGGTATTATCATTAATGTTTAGCCCATATTCTTCAAGCAATTGGATTGAATAACCGATAAATTGATTACCTAGTCTATATGCCTTAACAATATCTTTTAGTAAGTTTTCAATGTTATTTTTTGAAATGTTTTTGGTTTTTAAATATTTTTTAAATTTTTTTATACTTTCATTTTCTTCATAATAATTATAATCAGTATATTTTAATAATTCATTTAAGGAAATTGGTTTTTTACTTATTTCATATTGTCTTTGGATTATTTCGTCTAGTATTGGCTCATATTCTTTGTGAACTAAAATACTATCTATGAAATAAAGTTCGTTTTCTATATACACTTGGTAAATATGGTCCACTCTTTCACAAAAGTAAAGCGTCTCACGCGGAATATCAAAATAATCAGTATAACCATAGTATTTATTATAGGCATCTATATAGTCATTTCCTGAGACAACACCATACAATTCTACCATGGCTTTTACAAGATTATATGATTTCGTATTAGCTTCAATGGCTTTATCAAATTTAGATAAATCGATTTTTTTAATAGTATTATATACATCATTAGTTATTGAAATATAAAATTTATTGTTTCTTTTAAATAAAAATACTATCCCTACCATGTATAAGAAATGATAGTCCTGAATATTTATATTGTTATCTTGTAATGTTCCTTGGTTTTTCATTAGACGTTTTAATAGATTAAATTCTGTATCTATAAGTCGTGCGAAAACTTCAGATAATTTTGTTGTGTTTGTTAGTGTTTTATAAATTATTTCAACTACTTCTTTTTTTCTTTTATTACTCAACCTTCTTACAAGAAATAAATCACCTATATGTTTTAAATCTTCTAGGGTTAGAGTATTTAAAAGTTCTTTTAAATCTTTTATAATTGACGTATTGGCGGCATTTTCTAAATTAAACTTTTCAATTTCATTCATAAATCTTACTCCTATTTTAGATGGCTTTTAGTAATGACATTTCTTTAATTTATTGTATCATAATTTGCCTTTATAGAAAAATAATTTCATATCATTTTCTTCACTATAAGTAGGTTTAGAAATATCAATATCAAGAAAATTAGCAATATAATACATAAAATACTGAGAAGCGATTAATAAATCATATTCACAAAGTATTCCATCATATCTACTTTCAATGATTATGGCTTGGTCATTCTTTAAATAATCTAGTAGTTTACTTTCGTAAAGAGAAATGTTTTTTGATTTAAAGTATATGTTTTTCTTGGCGCTTAGGTGCTCATAGTTGATAAATCTTCCATGTGAAAAGTTTTTCTTTTCATGGATTATGCAATTAAATATTCCGGACTCTATTATTTTACTTTCTAAATCAGTAGATGCAGACTCTGTGAAATCACCGATAAATATATTAAAATTACTACCTTTTGTTAAAAAAAGTTCTGACCGTTGACAAGGAACCAGCATTCTTCAGTTCGACTTTATCTACGTTGGGCGATGAGGGGCATCTTTTAAAAATATAAGATAAAAATCGATTCCTTGTGTTGTATGTTAGCTCTGATTTTTAAAAAAATCAAGAAATTTTGTAAAAAAATAGGGCTCTATCCTAAAATAGACCCCTTATAAAAATGATTTAACATTTATTCCTTACATAGATAATATATCATAAAGAAATATCTGTGTAGAACTATTTCATTTTTATTTGCAAAATTTATTATGATAAGCTTTGAATTATTAACATTATAATTTGTTTTTCTTTAAATTGATTAAAGTTGAATAGCTTAACTCTTTAGCAGAATAAACATTCTCTTTTAAATTAAAAACTTTATTTGCTGGGCAATATTCACTTGTAACAAACATATAATAAACATTATAATTTCCTGTTGGTAGATTATATCCTACAATAACATCTTGAATATGATTTTGTATCCATCTTGCTCTGTTTTTATGTTTTGTTAAAAAACTTTTATAACCTTCACCATCAACAAAAATATTTTTATATTCATTATATAATTCATAATAATTTTTAACAGAATTAAAATTTTTTGTTTCAATTAATATTATTTTCTTATTTTTGGGTATAATGCAAAGAACATCTATGTCTCCCAATGTATCATTATTATTATCAGTAATTTTTTCTTTATTAATTTTACTTACATTCTTATCAACAATAACATTTGGAAACTTAGAAATATAATTAAATATCATATTATTAAAATTTTTTCCTCTATTTTCATTTATCCTTGAAATATATTGTTTCATTTCCAAGCTATGAGATTTTAGTTTTCCACTACTAATTAAATCAAATAAGAAAAATACTGAATTGCTTAAATTCCTATTTCCCCATATAATATTTTCACCATCCAATATCAAAGGTCTACGGACAAAAGATAATTCTCTATTAAACCTCCAGGGGTAAACATCTTCTCGAGAATAAGGTTTATCCACTTCTAAAAAATTTTTGCGGGATTTTAATGAAAATTTGTTAATAATTTTTCGTATTTTTTCTTCACTGAGTTCATCTTTAAGTTCATCAATTAATTTAATAATACTTATTTCAAAAATTTCATTTTTACATAAATCTATTAATTTCCAAAAAACAATAAATAATTCATTTGGACTAAAATCATATTCTTTAAAAAATATATCTTCAAATTTTTCGTCGTTCATTTTTTCTCTAACGAAACCATTTAAAAGCTCTTTCATTTTATCTTTACCAACAGGTCCCATTTGTTCTTCTCTTAAAGTAGCAAAAGAACTATTTATAGAGTAAAATTCATCATGATTAAATCCTAGTCTGTTTGACTTTAACAATTTCAATGGAGTATGCATCATTTTATAATTAAATAAATCACTTCGATATGCCCATTCAATTAGTAACGAACTTTTTGCCATTAATAGCTCTAGCTCATATTCACCAATTACGTCACTTCCACATTTTTCGAAAGAAGAAGATAATTCTATTAAGAATCTAATTGCGATTGAGCTTTTGTTTGTATCATTAAATCTCTTGTCTATAACATCTTTATGTTGTGGAAAACAAGCAATATTATTTATGTAAGATTCTTTTTGAATCATTAAATTAGATAAGATTCGCTCACTTTCATAATATAATACATTAAGTAATTGTCTTTTATTAAATTTTTTAATTGTATCAGAAATATCATTATATAATTTATCAACAATAAAATTACAAAGATTTTTACTTTCATCCAAACTGATTTTTCCATATGGTAAATTCTTTTCATTCTTAACTAAGAGTCCGATGTCATCTAATATTAAATTTTCATCTGAAGCATTAATTAATCTTTCCTTATTATCGTGAAATGGTTTTAAGTACGCAAATTCTTCACACCGTAAAGTTACTGTTCTCTTTCTTTTCGAATCAGCAAATATTTTTTCAATTATTTTATTATCATATAAATTAATTTTTAAAATTTTCTCTAATTCCTTAATTATATAAATAAAAAGGTTTTTTTCATTTAAATTATCTTCACAATCCAATATAGTCATGATAGAGGAATAAAAGTTAAAAATAATATTTTCATTACTTTTAAAAATTTTTAATGCATCAAATATTTTATTTGTATTTTGAGGAATAAAATATTTTGTTATTTCATCATTTAATTTCAGTTGAATTGTAATATTTAAGTCAACTTTGAGATTGTCCAAATATATGTTGAACCAGTAAGATATATAATCTATAAGATTTTTATATAAGCTCGATGAACCTATATTATCTATAATATCTGTAATTATCCAAATAAGACTATTTTCTTTTTCTACACATAATTTAAAATATTTATCTTTAAAATGGTCATTTACTATATAAATATCATCATCATTTTTAATAACTTCAATATTATAGTTTTTATCATAAGACGGAACCAAGTGTTTATTTTCTTTTCTATCAGCCTTTTCTATATATGAAGAACTATACTCTCCAAAATAGTGAAGATTAATTTCTTTCATATCAATATTATCATCAAAGTAAAATGAGTAATCCTTTTCTGTATACATACCAATTAAGTTTAATTCGGTAAATAAACTAGGCAGTACTTTAATTCTATTTTTTGCTATTAAATACCTTTTTAAAAACATATTTTGATTGGCTTCATTAATTGATATTGCTCTTAATTCATATCTATGTAAAATAAGTGTATCTACTCCAACCTCTGGGACTTTAAATATAAAATTTCGTCCTATAGAAAAAGGTGTTACTACTATCATAATTTTATCATTCGAAGTACCAATATCATTTAGTTTCGATATTACTTCTTTCAAGTGATTACAAATAATTTGGTTATTAATTTTCATTTTGAAAGTAGAAACAATCTTATCTTCTAAATAATCTTCACCATTGTCTATAGGATTAATACTAATAATTATATTATCGTTTCCATTCAAAAAAATCTGTTCAGTATAATTAATATTATCCAATAATTGAATATCATGCCTAGAAGCATTTATTTTATGGCATCCCATCATATGATAATATTCTACAATTTCTCTTTTAATAATATCTATATAATCGCTAACAAAAATTTGTGCATTTTTATCATTTAATATAATTGAACATATTTTATTCATTAATAATAATGGAAAAATCGTTATATCTAGGGGAAAGAACTCATCATTTGATATTTTTAAAAGCGGATGAAAATAATAATACTGATTATCAAAGTCCAAATAATTACTGCAAATACTATCACAATGTTCAAAAAACAAACTATCAAATGATTCATCATCTAATTTTAAATATGAATAATCATTTGCATTTTGCAATAAAACTTCCTTTAGAAATTTAAATTCGTTTGAGTCAGGAAAAATAATATCATCATCATAAGAATGATTAGGCCTTGTCATATTTTTAATTTTTAATTTGTTACTAACATTTGTTGAAATATTTAATAACATTTCAATATAAGTATTTATTCTTTTTAAATTATAGTCGCTCAAATTATTATTTCTTTTCAAAGCATATAAGAAACTTTGAATATCCAAATTAGAAACATTATTAACTCCCATAAACAAATCATAATTTTTATAAAATATAACCCTTTGAATAAATGGAAACTCCGGAGGATCTATATTTCTCTTGATGCTTAGTTTTTCAAACCTTTTTACTATGGATTTAAATTTTCCCATACTCATTTTATTATTCATATTATAATCGGTCATAGGAATAGAAAATGCTGCACTTATAATGGTATTAAATATCAATGATTTTGATTGATTTTCTGGTATCAAATTCAAAGATGCTACTCCAAGCAAAAAATCATAAATATTATAATTCTTTATTTCTTTTTTTAATTCTTCTATTTTTAAAATATCTGAATTATTTGATTCTTCAGTAATTTTATTAAATATTTCATACAACTTATCTTCAGCGTAATTCATTATAAGTCCTCGTAATTATAAATTTCTTATTAAATTGGATATTTGTGTATTATTTATTTGTACTCTAAATTTAACATCATAACCATCTTCTTTTAATTGTTCAAAAAATCTTTCAGCACATTTAATTTTATATTTTTGATCCGATGGAATATCTTCTTCTGTTTTATAGTCCTTTGTTTCTATAACTAAATTAATTTCTTTAATATCATTATCTCTTTTAACAACATACATAAAGTCAGGGCTATAGCTGGCACCATCAATAAGAGGTATTCGGATACTTCTTGAAGGAATTTTGCCAAAAACAATCACTTCATCATTATCTAACATTATATTTTTCTTTTCAAGCTCAGAGTCATATAAGCAAATATCATATAAATATTTATCACTTGGTTTGTCTTCTTCACTATAACCTACCCCAAGAGTTCCGTCAGTAACATACTCTTTAGGATTCCCGTCTTTATCAGTCAGTGCTGTTTCCTCATTTTCCAAAGAAGTTGATGAGTATCTAAATTTTCCAAATAATGTTTCATGTTTCCAATTGTTTATCTGATTTATAAAATTTATCAATGTATTATTATTGAAAAAAGAATCTCCTAATATTCTCTTGTTGCTAAATTCAACAAAAGCATTATGTAATATTTTTATTGGTATATTTGTACTATTATATATTTTATTTAGAAATATATTATAAGGGATTGTATCTTCATATACACCATACTCTGTACCTGCTTCCCTTACCATAAATGCACCGTTTTCATCAGTCATTATTTTATTTTCATAGCTAATGAGTTCTGCAGTTCCTTCAATACCAGATTTCAGAATGTTTACAAGTTGTTTTATTATTTCATCATCACTAATTTTAGAATAAGAAATAAAGTATTTTCTATTTAATATAGACCATAATTTTTTAATTTCATTAAATCTATTTTTCCTAATTTTTGCTTTATGAACAACACTGTTATTTTTATTAATAATTTTTCCTGATTTTAAACCAATATTTAAATCAGGATATTCACTAAATAATCTGTCGCGATTAATTGTAATTATATTTTTATCCATATCAATATAGTCTTTTTGTAACATTTCAATAAATATTTCTTTTGAATTTTTTCCTAATGAGCTTGCTAATGCATTCAGTTGTTTATCTGTAATAACCTTATTTTCACTTATATCTCCATTAATTTCGTTAATTAATTTTTCAGCAAAATTCTTTTCAGTAAAATCAACAATGTAATTTAAATAAAATTGTTCATCTGAAACTCGTGATAAACTGTCGTTTACAGGCAAACGTAATCCTCTACCAACTTCTTGTATTTTACTATTTTCACTACCACTACTTCTTAATTTTGCAATGGTAAACACATTAGGATTATCCCAACCTTCTTTTAATGTCCACTTTGAAAATATAAACCTAAACGTATTAAATTTACCATTTTTCTTATAAATTGAAAGTGTTTCTTCTTTATTAATTAAAATATTATTAATTTCTTCTGCAATATTATCATCTGAATCATTATTATCTTTAGAAAAATAACCACCATGACATTTAGAAACATCATTTAAAGTTTCAATTAAGTATTCTTTGTATAATAATTCATTCGAATCTTTATCATTAATTCTACTTAATTCTTTTTCTATCTTTTTCTTTAGTATTTTCTCAAAAATATCTTTCAAATATGTCGGTTGTGGATTCTGTTTATTTTTTCTATATGAATCAATATCATCTATAAAGAAAAGTGCTAAAGTCTTAATTTTATCTCTTCGTTTAAAGTTTTGTTTTTCTGTTTCAAAATGTGCATCTAGGGCATTTTCAATCATTACTGACTGATAAGAAGTTGAATAAATATCCGCATATATTTCAGAACCTTTATTTAGTTCTTGACCATTTGATAATAATAATGTTTTCCCAATTCCATCAATATATAGATTTTCAAATGAATTATCAATCTGTTTTAAAGAGTCACCTTTTTCTAATTCAAAAGTTTTTTTATTGCTTTCGGTAATAAGTTCTAACCTAGCAATTTTCTTGTTTTTTAATTCTAAAACTTTAATTTTTTTATTGTTACCATTAGGTGATTCTAAATATTTAACACTTACACCTTTAACTAAATTTTGATTAAATGCTTCACAACTTCCCAAATTATAAATTAAATTATGATAATCTTTTTCAATGTTTCGTCCATTTTTTATGTCTGGGAAAGTAGCACCAAATCTAATAATACATTGAGGTTTAATTATATTTTCTATAAATTCAAAAGTCTTATTCCCCTTTGAAAATCTATGAGGCTCGTCAATTATAATAAATGGCCTTGTTGCATTAATTGCTTCACTTGGTATTGAAAAATCTTCAACTGTAGATGAATAGTCTTTAGTAAGCATAGAATTATCTTTAAATAATTGCATATTAACTATTAAAACACTAATTCTATTTCTAATTAATTCAGAGGTTTCTACAAATCCTCTTATACTGCTTGGAAAAGTATCCTTGCCTTTTTTATTTCCCTTTTTAGCATTTAAAACATATAAATCTATACTCTTTCCATATTGATCTTTAAAATGACTAATTGATTCATATGAATTAATAAAATTTGTTGTCCCTAACTTTATAGGCAACGAAGGGACTAAAATAATAAATTTATGTATTCCATAATTCTTATTTAATTCAAAGATTGCTTTTGTATATACATAAGTTTTTCCTGTGCCAGTTTCCATTTTGATATCTATATTTAGATAGTCACCAATACCAACATTTCCTTTTAATGAAGAAGGTAATTTATTATTTAATTCTTTTATATTATTTAACAATTTACTAGAATTTAGATTTATAATTGGATTCGCATATTTTAGTTTATTATTCAAAATAGGAACATTTTCAAAAACTTTATTTATCTTATCAACAGCTTCTGACTGATGCTTTAATCCTTTTTCAAGTTTTAATCCCATAATATACTCCTTTCTAGTATCTTGTTATTACCTCAACATTAATACCCTTAATGTTTTTTACCTGTTGCAAATTGTCTTTTAAAGTTTGAATTTCATTTAATGTGAACGAATAACCAAACATTACAATTCTATTACAATCAAAATTTTCTTCCTTCTCATACTTTTCTATTAGTGCTTTTATAAACAAATCAGAAATATTTGAATTTAACAAATAAATTGTATTCTGACATTTATATGCAGTATAATCTTCTAATTCTAACTTTTCACAAGTATCAGTTAGTCCATATCCATCTTCGTTCATCCATGTTATTAATACTGCATTAATTCCAAATTCATCTAAAATACTACCATCTGAAATTACATAATTAGGTTCAAATTTTTCTAATTTATCTAATACGTTTGTGTTAACATCTTTAATAGTATAATGTTTAAATCCATAATCTATATTAGCATTAGTTTCTTTCTTAATCTTTTTTGCTGCTTTCCTTATTCTTTCTTGACCAATTTCGTCAATTGTTTTATAGCCATTTTTATATGCTTCTGATTTAGTATCACATAATTCTGGTAATTGAACTAAAATATATTTTATCTTTTTTTTGTTTTTTGATAAAGCATTTAAATTTAATATTGCATCAGCAGTTGTTGATGATCCTCCAAAAAAATCTAAAACAATGTCATTTTCATGAACTCCTATTTGTAATAAATCATATAACAAACTTACAGGTTTCGGATTATTGAACACTTTAAAACCAAATAATTGTTTTATACGCTCAGTACCATTTCCACTACTATATTCTGGCTTATATAATATGGATTTGGGTTTTGAAGTAGGAAGATCGCCTAATGATGGTCTTTGCTTTTTATATAATGATACTTCATTATCGTTTATGCTGATAATGACATCATGCGATTGTTTAATGAATTTTTCTTTACTCCATCGCCAAGACATTTCTTTACCATTTGTTATTGGATATATTTCAATATCATTTTCGGTCTTTTTTACTACATTAACTGAATTAGATTCTTTATTAACATATAGTGGAAAATATAAATTCGGTCTTTTTTCTCTAGGGGCATTTACTCCAGTAGATTTTAGATTAGCTCCCTTTTTAAAGAATCCATACTCGTCTTTTTCCCAAGTTTCGGTTTCATCATCATCGATTTCAAACTGATAAACAGATGATTTTTCTTTATTTTTTGAATAAACAATTGTATACTCATGGGTTCCAGAAAATGCATACTCATCATTATTTCCCTTTAAATTCATGATTGTTGGTAATAATCCCAGCAGATTTTCTTCTCCAAAAATATTATCACATAATAGTTTTAAATTGGCTTGTTCATTATCATCAATGGAAATAAAGATAACCCCATCTTCTTTTAATAATTGCCTAGCAATATATAATCTTGGATACATAAATGTTAACCAAGCAGAATGAGAATTAGATTTGGTATTAGTCATGTTATATACTCTTTTTGCTTCTTCTTCGTTTATGTCTAAAATATCTATCAGTTTCTCAACTGTTAAATTAAATTTGTCATTATAAACAAATCCATCACTTCCAGTATTATATGGTGGATCTATATAAATACACTTTATTTGATTAGTGTATGATTTGACAAGGTGTTTTAAAGCATCAATATTATCACCAGATATGTATATATTTTCACTATTTTTATTTTCTTCTTTACTATTACTTTCTTCATCAGGTACAAGTATAGTTTCAGTATCTAACGACGCTACATACTTAGCATAATTTTTTCCTAAAAAATTTAATCCATAACCCTCTTTAATTGTTTTAACATCTGAATTCAATTCATTTTCTAATGAGACTAAATCTAACTCTCCTTCTTTATTAAAACATCCTGGAAATAACTGTTTCAATTTAACTATTTTATCTTCGTTAATTCGAACATAATTATTTTTATCAATAGTATCTTTAATCATTTTTTACCTCCTGATTTTTGTTTTGTTGATTTCTTTCCAAAACTTATTATTGTTGCAGAACACAACTCGGTTAATGGCTCTCCAATAGCTTTTTTATAATTAAATCCTATTAATTGCATTGCTTTAAGTGTATCTACAGAAATCAATTTTTTAAATTTATTAAACATATTTAAATCAATACCAGGGGATACTTCTTTTAAAATATCTAAAACTGTAGATATAGTTTTATTAAGATGTTCAATATCTTTGTCAGATATTTCGTATTTTTCTAATTCATTTTTATATGACTGGGCTATTCTAATTGCTTCAGCCCTTTCCTCAATTAATTCATTTACAATTTCATCATATACTTCAATTGTGTTTTTATCATTTTTTCTTGCCTTGGCTGCACTTATTTTTTTTTGAACTGTAGATGCTGTACTCTTCACAGCCAATCCAGTTAAATTAACCCCTAGTTCTATTAATTTTTCATCTACATAATTCATAATAAACTTCCTTTCTTTTTTTTCAAAATAATTGTTTCACAATTAAATCTTCAGAGTGTAAATTATTATTTTTGCCTAATAATAAATTCTCATAAAATTTAATTAAATAAGTTTTATCTTCTTTGATGTTTAAATAATTATTAAAATAATTACTTCTAACTAGTGCATTTCTAAAATATACTGATTTATCTTTAAATAATGAATTATCTACATTGTATCCTAAACTAATTAAATATTTTTCTATAAATACTGCTGTTGTTCTAGTATTACCTTCTCTAAAAGGATGTACTTGCCATATACTAGATGTAAAATCAGTAATATTTTTAATCACTTCTACAATATTCATATCTTTGTAGTCTTTCTCTTTTTCTATACTAATATCATATTCTAATGATTCATTTAATGTTTTAGAGTCTCCATATGCAACTGAATCATTATTTAATATTTTTTCATGTTTAGAAAAATCTATTTTTCTAAATTCTCCTGCAAATTCATAAACATCTTGAAATAAATATTTATGAATATATTTTAGATAATCTACTGATAATTCAAAATTATCTTGATTTAATAATTTCACAATTCTCATAGATACAAAGTCGCATTCTAATTCATTATGATTAATGCCTTTTTCTTTTGTAGTGTAATATTCTTTTAAACTTTGTTCTACCTCTTTGATTGTTAATTCGCCTAAAATATTTTTCTCACTAATCTGTTCAAGATATTTAGATGGTTTTAAATTATCTACTTGTTGTAATCCTATCGCCATATCCCATTGTAACTGTGTTATATAACCTTTAGGTTTTTGTTCTTCTTGATAGGAATTCATACTAGAATCTAAATCTTTTTCATTCATGTAACTCACCTAACATTTCTATATTATTGTACCATATTATCCGTATTTTCTAAAAGTATCTTCAAAACTATACATAGTACTAATACATTAAATACTCTACTTTTTATTTTTTTTGATACCCCTTTTTATTTAATAAATTGCAATAAAATAACTACGTCTATAACACAAAAAACATGAATTAAATTATTATTTTAAAATTCTTGTCTTTTATTCTATTACTTTGGGCATTGGTTTGTCAAAAGTAACATGGTTATATGTTTTATGTTTTGGCTTTTACATAGTTCTGAATATTTATCATCCCACGATAACCTGTAGGCTTTATCAATATCAAGTCCTAAAATTTCTGTCCATTTTCTAACTACTTTTTTAGGGCCTATATTGTTGCCCTTATTTTCTATTTCAAGGGCAATACCAAATGGATATTCATCTACTGAAATTTCTATTTCATCATTTGTAAAGATTGTCCTATATCTTTCGTAGCTTTCAACTCTTTTCATTTTTAAAACATTGTTAATTAGAAACATCAAATTATCATATTCATCATATTTAATTGATAATTCAACCTCTTCTTCTTGATTTACGTCTGTAATTTTTGTGGTAGGAATTCTTCTTTTCCAACTAATTTTACACTTTGCAATTTTATTACTTTTTGTAATTCTAATTCTAAATCTACCATCAATTTCTTTAGAATAAAAACTCATTTCACTATTTGGATGATCAAATTGTGATGTTTTTTCGTAACAGCGGCTTCCCATTTTTAATTCTTTGATACTTTTTATTTTTTTAATTGTGTTTTCTAATTTTTCTGTTGGGTAATAATATCTTACTTCATATTCCATAATTATTTATCATCTCCATCTAAAAATAATTAATACAAATTTTAATATTCTCTATAAACTAAGTGTTCAAGGTTATTATTAGTTATTTCATTATTAACAACTTTATCTTGTATTGGCTTAGCAAGCATATTATATTTATCTAAATCTTTAATAGGAACCCATATAAAATAACTATCACCATCTAATGATTTAAAGTTGTTTTCTATTAAATTTTCATTTATTTTAGTTATAAAGTAAAAACCTATTTCATGATATTTAGTTTTAGGTGATTTTATAAACATTTCAACAATATATTTTAAATTTAAATTGGCTTTTAAATTTAATTCTTCTATTAATTCTCTTTCAATAGATGTTTTACTATCTTCATGAACATCTATTCTACCACCTGGAAACATATATCTTTTATCGTACTGATTTTCAATTAGTATTTTTGTTTTATCTTCATTATAAATGATTGCTCCTACTCTAGCATTAAATCTTGTACCTTCTTCTTGCATTGTTATTACCATAATCTCACTCCTTCTAATTTAATTTATATCCTAATTTTTCTATTTCTAAAATAGCTATTTCAGATAAATCTGACTTTTTTAGTTCATTTATATTATAAAAATTAGCTCCTAACGAATCATCATTTTGTTTAGTTATTTCTACTTTACTTTTGATTTCATTATGATAATTTTCTATTTTATAAAAGAATCCTATATGATGGAGTTGTTCAGGTATGTCATTATGTTTCCAAGTTATAACCGTGGAATTGCCATCAGATAAAGAATATTTTTCAATGTCTATCCCAACTTCTTCTTTTATTTCTCTAATTAATGCTTGCTCTGGTGTCTCACCAAATTCAATAGTTCCTCCTGGTAAATCTAATTTCCCTTTATATGGGCCATTAGCCTTATTTATTAAAACAATTTGTTCATTTTTAATAATCAAGCCATAGGATCCTAAATGTGATACTTTATTCATAGCTATTCTCCTTTAACTTTTCAAATATTGGTATATTACCTTTATAACTCTTTGGTGATATAGGACTTGGATGATAAATAGGTAAAACTTTAAATCCATCAACTTCATATATATTCCCTACTACATCGGCAAATTTACCAAATTTAAAGTCTAACAAATTTCTGGTTGGAAATTCACCTAACGTAATAATTAATTTAGGATTTAATATTCTTAATTGTTTTAACATTATATCTTTACAATATTTAGAACAAACTTTTAGATTTTTTCTTTCAAGTGGATAACATTTAACTGATTCTAAAAATGTTGTTTCAAAGATATCTCTATCTATGATATCAAATAATTTTTGTAATACTACCCCACTTGGTAATATTTTACCATTTATATCTTTCCAAAGCTGATGGCTTTTTCGCCAACCATTATTAGCTGGAGCTTCACCTACCAAAACTATATCATTATCTTTTCCTAGAAAAACTGTTTTGTCATTAGGAAACTTTTCAACTAAATTTTCACATTTATGGCAATTGTATACTTCTTTATCTATTTCACTTAATAACTTATTTATTAATTTTGATTTTAATTTGTTATATCTTTGTTTAGTGTCTTTGGTTAACATTTTGTTTCTATCAATAATTTGATAATCATTATAATTTATTTCATAATTAAACTGACTAGAGGTTAAATCTACTACTTTATTATCTATTATATTGAAATAGTGACTGATACCTTCAACATGCATTTTACAAATATCTCCACCAAAATAGTCATTAATAATCAAAGAGGTTATAGCACACATACCTAAACATTTATTATTTTCATTCCACTTATCTTTGACTTTATAATAACACAAATCCTTTGAATAACACTCTAATAAAGCTTTTTTAATGGTTTTTATGTTCATGTTACTACCTCACTTTACAATTAGAATTCAATTGGTCACGGTAATCATTTTAAATATAAATTAAAAATTTTTATTAAATTTAAATTAACATATTTTAAAACAAGTAATTATTTAACTATAACTATTATAACATATCAGTATATAAACATAATTCTAAACTTATATGATTTTAAAGCCTTTGTTTATATATTTTGGTATTATATAGGTAGGTGACATTAAATATTTGTGATATAATTGCAATTAGAGAGGATTTAGATAATTGATGGATTTTAATGATAAGCTTTTTGATTTTTTAGTTGCTACCGATCAGTTGGATAATTTTTTGGGTAAAAACAGTAAAGATAAGGAAAAAAAGAGATTCTGAAACTAAAGCAATTAATTTACAAGAAGAAAATGTTGCTAATATTAAACAAGATAAAGAAAACAAGGAAAAACAGGAGGACTTTAGTTCTAAGAATTAAAGTCTTTTTATGTAAAGGAAATAACAAAAAAACTAGGAAATATTATCCTAGTTAATCTCCAATCTGGGGCGGAATATCGGGATCGAACCGATGCATAACGGAACCACAATCCGCCGTGTTAACCACTTCACCAATTCCGCCATCTGAAAGACAAAACTATTTTATCACAAGTTGCTTAATAAAATCAACTAAATGACACAAGTTTTTCTTTCTTTGTATAAATTTTATTTATTTTTTAGATAATTTATAATCTCATATGATACATTTGAATCCTTTTCGATTTTTATTGTATTTATTTTTAAAGCTTTTGCTCCATCTATATTAGTCTGACTATCATCAACAAATAGTAATTCATTAGGTTTAATATTATATTTATCTAATATTACTTTATAGAAGTCAGCATTAGGTTTTACTTTATGTATTTCGGCTGAAATAAATATATCATCAATATATGTTTTATCAAAATGCTTATAAATAAAATCTTTAACAAATGATACATGGTTTGTAGCTATAACAATTTTTATATCATTATTTTTTTCTTTTATTTTTTTAAATAAGTCTTTGTCTTTGACTGCATATAGTTTATTTATTATTTCTTTTGTTATGTTAATTATATTTTGTTCATTGTCAATAATTTTACTAGCACTTTTAATATATTCATCATCACTAATATTATCTCCAAACATTCTTTCTAATTTATCTTCTTCAGTAGGAAGATCTATGTCTTTTTCGGTTACTAATACGCCGACTAAATCAAAGGCTATAACTTTAATCATATTTTTCTTCCTTTCATTTATTTTCTAAAATATTACTCATTATCCATAGAAAGTAACATTTTAATGTCATCTTCAGTAAGTTTAGAAAATTGATTTTCTGTATGGTTTTCATTATCTATTAATAATTCAGCTAATTTTCTCTTTTTATTTTGAAGTTCTAAAATACGTTCTTCTATTGTACCTTTGGTAATTAATCTAATAACTTCAACAGTATTTTTTTGACCAATTCTGTGAGCTCTATCGGTTGCTTGATTTTCAACTTGCGGATTCCACCATAAATCTAAATGAATAACAACTGTAGCTGAAGTTAGATTTAATCCAGTTCCTCCAGCTTTTAAAGTAATGATAAAGACATCAGTATCATCATTATTAAATTTGTCGACTAATTCCATACGTTTTTTAGATGAAACACCACCATCTATATAATATGAAGATACTCCTATGTTGTTTAGTTTTGGAATTATTAAATCCAAAGCTTTTTTATAAGTAGTGAATATTAACATTTTATGACCATTAGCTTTGGTTTCTTCTACTATTTTAAGTAGTTCATCTATTTTGGCACTCTCACCTTTATAATTATCAAAGATGATTGATGGGTCAATACATATTTGTCTTAGTTTAGTAAGTAGCTGTAAGATTTTAAACCTAGCCTTTGTCCAGCCTTCGGTTTGAATTAATTCATCTAATTCTTCTTTAGTTTTTTGTACTTCAGCAGCATAAACTTTTTTCTGGGTTTTGCCTAAATCAATATAAATATTATTTTCGAGTTTATCTGGCAAGTCTTTGACAACGTCTTTTTTCTTTCTTCTTAAGATAAAGTAACTTATTTGGGTGTTTAATCTGTTTAAGTTATTATCTTCTTTATCTAATTCTTTTATGTTATATAATGATTGGAATTTATCTTTGCTGGCAAGATAGCCTGGCATGATGAAGTCGAAGATACTCCAAAGTTCTAATAGACTATTTTCAATAGGGGTTCCGGTTAGGGCAAATTTAATATTAGCATTTAAGCTTTTAACAGCTTTAGATATGCCGGTGTTTGGGTTTTTGATGTTTTGAGCTTCATCGATGGCAACTAAATCAAATGGGATTTCTTTATATTTATCTAAGTCATTTCTGACCAATCCATAAGAAGTAATCAATATGTTTATATCATCAATATTGTCTAATTCATTCAACCTTTGAGTTTTGCTTTCGGCAAACACTTTATATTTTAACTCTGAGCCAAATTTATCAAATTCTTTTTGCCAGTTATAAATAAGTGAAGTAGGGGCAATGATGAGAATTTTGGCTTTAGGATTTTCTTTAATGATGAGTTTAGTTAGATAGATTAACTGAATTGATTTTCCAAGTCCCATTTCATCGGCCAAAATACCACCAAAGCCTGATTTATAAATGTTATATAACCATTTGACTCCGATTAATTGATAATCTCTTAAGACTTTTAATTCATTTTTATCGAGTGGAATATCACTATCTTTATAGGTTAAGAATTTATTAATTAAGTTATCAAAATTACCACTTGTATTAATTAGAGTAGAGTAGTTTTGTTTTAAACTATCTAGGTATAAAGCACGATATTTTGGAATGGTTCCTTCACCTTCAGTAATTTCTGTTTTAGTTAAATCTAATTCATCGGTTAATTCGTTTAGGTTTTGAAGGTTGGTATCACTATTTAAATCAATAATGTTTCCATTTTTTAGACGGTGGTAGTGCTTCTTAGCTTTTAGCGAAGATAGGACATCGGTTAATTCACTTTGATCAATGCCATCTAATTTAAAATTATAAGATAGAATATTATCTTTACCAATAGAAAATGATACAGTATTTTCTGTTTTCTTAACAATGCTTGTTTCTTTAATTTTTTTAGAAGTAAATACTTCATATTCTTCACTGATTTCAAAGACACCTTTTTCTAGAAATTCACCAATTAAGTCAATGTCTTCTAGGGTGAAGTGCGCTTTATTTACAGTAAAGCCAAAATTTGATAATCTTTGAACAATATTACTTTCAAATTCGTTATCTCTAACTATTCCTGGGTCTTTAGAAAAGTAATCAATTTCTTTTGAACCATAGGTTAACTTAATTTCACATTCTACCGCACTATAGTAAAAATCAAAGTATAGCTTGACAGTAGGGGTAGTAGGCATGGTGATTTCAGTGATGTTGTCAGCTAGATGGATATTTTCTTTTAATAAAGATAATAAACCACCTGTAAATTTACCCAAATCTTTTTTAGAAAACATAAAACTTTCTATATCATTGTCATTAAGTAGATTATATAGTTTAAAAATATTTTCATCTAATTTATATATATTTTCTTTATCAAAAAAGTAATTTTTACCTTCGATAAGTGGTTCAAAACCATTCATATTATCAATGCTTAAAGTATAACTTTCTTCATCTTTAGTGAGGTTAATTTTAAATGGGTTTTCAGTTAAAAATCCATGATATTCTTTACCATTTAGAGTGAATGTTTTATCTTTTAAGACTGCCATAAAACCATCTAAATCATCATCAGTTATTATGCATTCATAATGTCCATTTTGAAAAATGTGAATATTATAATCTAATATTTTTTTATCTATTTTATCGAAGTAATATTCATTAGGGTCGTAGGTTAATTTAGATGATATTTTATAAGGTCTATTTTGGGAATAAGCATACATGAAATTACGATATTTATTATTTAAGGTGTATGGTCTATCCACACCTATTTTATAAGATACTTTTAAAAAGTTATTGTAATAGTAATTTTGCTCTGTCTCTATTTCGATATTTAAAAACATTTTTTGTTTTATGGTGGATTTTTTAGGTTTATAAAAATTATCAAGTATTTGTGAGCCTAAATTTATTTGGTATTCTATAGGATCTATAGTATCATCACCAAATAAAGCATCTTCATATTTGAGAATGCAGGCAGCGATATGTTTACAAGTATCCATTTTTTCATATTGCGGGCAAGTACAAAAATAGTCTTCTATTTCCTCATCATCTTTATCCACTAATATTTCAACTTTATAATTTTTATCTATTCTTTCAGAGGTTACATTAAAATAGGCTCTTCTATAATAATCCTCATCTTCGGTTTTAATTAATTTTACTTTATTGACTTTGTAATTTAAGCCTTTAATAAAGTCTGCTGTACCACACATTCTAATTACTTTATCATAAAGACGCATAGAATCACCTCATTTTTTTATCATACTAAAAATTAGTTATAAATACAAGTTTTTTGCCCATACTCTTTAAACATTTATTCATAAAATATTTTCGAGGAGGGTAATTAGATGAATAACTATGTAAATATGGGTGGGATGTTTCCAAATGAATTTATGATTGCATATCCAGAAGCTATGCCTCAAGTTAATATGCCTGTTCAAAATAATGAACTATCTAAAAGATTAAGCAAGCAAGCTGGAGATAACATGAATTTTAATAAATGTGGATTCGATGGTAAAACAACACCAAATGAATTATATGATGTATATAATGGATTTATTAGAGGAAATATGTTTCCAAATCTATTTAATCAATATAAGCTTTCAAGACCTTATGATGTTAAACCTATGAATGAACAAGCGGAACTTTTAACTAAGGTGGATGCTTATGCTTTTGCGGCTCACGACATTAATTTATATTTAGATACACACCCAAATGACAGATCGATGATTGATTTATTTAACCAACTTAGTGCGGATGCGAAAGCGGCTAGAAGAGAATATGAAAGTAAGTATGGTCCACTTTTAGTAAATTCAAATGAAGGGTATCCATGGACTTGGAATAATATGCCTTGGCCATGGGAAAACAATTAGGAGGTTTATATGTGGAAATATGAAAAAAAATTACAATATCCAGTAAATATTAAAAAGAAAAATTTACAAATGGCAAAATGTATTTTAACACAATATGGTGGGCCAGCTGGGGAACTTGCGGCTTCATGGCAGTATTTAGATCAAAGATACAATATGCCTGATGATAGGGGAAAGGCTTTACTTACGGACATTGGTACTGAAGAGCTTGCCCATGTCGAAATTATATCTGCAATGCTTTATCAACTTATGAAAGGGGCAACTAAAGAAGAATTGAAGGCTGCTGGATTAGATGGTATGTATTCTCAATTTGGTAGGGATTTATTTCCATCAGATTCTTTTGGTAATCCTTTTAACATGACATATATTAAAGTTTCTGGCGACTATATTGCGGATATTGAAAGTGATATGGGAGCTGAGCAAAGAGCAAGAGCTACTTACGAACACTTAATGGACTTAACTGATGATCCTGATATTTTAGGACCGCTTGCATTTTTAAGACAAAGGGAAATTATTCACTACCAACGTTTTAAAGAGTTACGCGATTATTATTTAAAAATGAAAAGTAATTAAAAACACCTATAAAATAGTTTAAAACTATTTAGGTGTTTTTTTGAATTAATATATTTTAATAATTATTTGTGCATGGCTGAATTATGATGAAAATCCATCGTTTCTTTTTTTAATAATTCTAATTTAGAATAAACATCATACATAACTACACTTGCGGCTGTTGAGACATTAATGGAATTAGCCATTCCTAGAAGTGGCAAATGAATAGAACAATCAGCTATATCTAAAAGTTCTTGTGATACACCGTCATATTCTCTACCAAGTATTAAACATACCGGTCCTTCCAGACTATATTCACGATAATCTATGCTGTCATTAGTAACTTCGACAGCAACTATTTGAACACCACATTCTTTTAATGCTTTGGCTATATTAATAGCATTTTCATGATATTCCCATGGGACCCATTTTTCTGCCCCTCTTGAACTAGATCTGATTTTTTTATTAGGTGGCACAATAGTATCACCACAGATATATACTTTTTTAATAAGTAGGGAATCGGCTAATCTTAAAATTGTACCTACATTATGGGCACATTTTAGACTATCTAAAATAATATATATATCATTTCTAGGAATATCTTTAAATTGCTCTCTTCTTGATTTTTGTTCTCTTAATTCTTCTTTAGATAATTGATAAGACATATTTTTATCTCCTTTTAATTTTTATAATTATTATAAGAATGCTTATAACGAAAGTGTATTATTTATTATTTGTTTTGTCAAACACTATATTGTTTAAAATGTATTTTTTTTGTAAAAACATACATAATAAAAATAGGTGATATGTATGCGCAAAATAATAGTGTTGCTGGTAATTTTTTTATTGGCCGGTTGTTCAAGCACTTTAGATATTAATGGAAAAATTACAGAGATTAAATACAACGATATTTTAATTAATGAAGAAGATTTTGATGAGGTAAAAAAATTAATTAATAATACTTATGAAAAAGATGAGGACAAAGATTTAGCTAATAAATTAACAATTAAAACAACTAATGATATCTATTATTTTTCTTTAAGTGATGATGAGTTAAAATATGGTGGAAAAGTAGCAGATAATACAAAATTAAACAGTTATTTACAAGATTTGACTAAAAAGTATACAAATAAGGACTTTTATACGATTGATTATATGAAGAACTATGAAGCTAATCGTGATGACCAAACAGTTTTACTTGACAAAACTTCTAATTATATTGTTATAAATTTTGGCGAAAAGGTAAGTAATTTGAAAATTAATGAAATAGAGGTAGAAAATGACAAGTTTACTGATGTTGATTTACTTTATAGTGAAGATAATGTAAATGAAAGTAAGGTTATTATAAGAAAAAGTATTAATTACGAAAATCCTGACATTAAAATTTCCTTTGAAAACAAGTATAATTATGTTGTTTCAATTATTCCAACTTATAATAGTGATAAAGATATAATTGAATTTAAAACTACTTTTGAGGCAAAATAAAAACTCCTTTGGGAGCTTTTATTTTGGATTTTTCTTATTTTCGTATTTTTTTCTTTCATTAGTATTTAATATTTTCTTTCTTAATCTATAGGTAACTGGAGTTACTTCTACTAATTCATCTTCATTAATATAGTCTAAACATACTTCTAGACTCATTTCTCTTGGACGTTTTAAAACAACTGTATGGTCTTTGTTAGCACTTCTTGTGTTTGTTAATTGTTTACCTTTAGTAACATTAACAGCTAAATCATTTTCGTGGTTGTTTTCGCCAACAATCATACCTTCATAAACATCAGTACCAGGAGCAATAAACATAACTCCACGATCTTCCAATGAACCTAAAGCATAAGCAGTAGATTTCCCATTATCAATAGAAACTAATACACCGGCTTTTCTTTCACCAATGTTACCAGTAGATAATGGTTCATATGATTTGAAAGCATGAGATAATATTCCATATCCTTTTGTTAAAGTCATAAATTCAGTAGTAAAACCTATTAATCCTCTTGATGGAACAGTATATAGTAATTTAGTTTGATTATCAAAAGGCTGCATGTTTTCCATATTTCCACCACGGTTACCTAATGACTCGATAACTGGTCCAACATATTCTTCTGGAACTTCAATCTCAACGTCTTCATATGGTTCACATTTAACGCCATCAATTTCTTTAATAATAATTTGAGGTTTAGAAACTTCTATTTCATAACCTTCTCTTCGCATAGTTTCAATTAAAATTGATAAGTGTAATTCTCCACGACCAGAAACCATCCAAGACTCTGAATCGACTTGTTTTACTTTTAGAGAAACATCTCTTTCGGTTTCTTTCATTAATCTATCTTCAATTTGCCTTGCAGTTAAGAATTTTCCATCTCTTCCACTGAATGGGCTGGTGTTAACGCCAAATGTCATTTGTAAGGTTGGCTCATCAATTCTTAAAGGTGGGAGAGCTTCTTCGTGTCCTACTTCACATACTGTTTCACCGACGGAAATATCAGGAAGTCCGGCAATGGCAACGATATCACCTGCGTGAGCTTCAGTTACTTCTATTTTATTTAAACCTAAATATCCGAAAATCTTTTGAATTCTAAATTGTTTTCTAGTACCGTCTAAACGCATACATGTAACTGTAGAATTTACTTTAATATGACCTCTTTTAACAACACCGATTCCAATACGGCCAACAAAATCATTATAATCAAGTAAGGCTGGTTGGAATTGGAATGGACCATTTTCATCGACATTAGGTTCTGGAATATTTTCAATAACTGCATCTAAAATTGGATCCATAGTTTTTTCTTGAGTGCTTAAATCTGGAGAAGTGCTGGAAGTTCCATTTAAAGCAGATGCATATAAAACAGGAAATTCCAATTGTTCTAAAGAGGCACCTAATTCAATGAATAAATCCATAACTTCATCAACAACTTTTTCTGGTCTAGCAGATGGTTTATCTATTTTGTTAACGACAACGATTGGGGTCACACCAGCAGCTAAAGCCTTTTTCAAAACAAATCTCGTTTGAGGCATTGTTCCCTCATAAGCATCAACTACTAGTAAGACACCATCAACCATATTCATGATACGTTCTACTTCACCACCAAAGTCGGCGTGACCTGGAGTATCTAATATGTTTATTCTATATCCTTTATAATTAATGGCAGTTGTTTTAGATAAAATAGTGATTCCACGTTCTCTTTCTAAATCATTAGAATCCATAGCTCTAGTTTGAACTTCTTCATTTTCTCTAAAGGTCCCTGACTGTTTTAACAACTGATCAACTAAAGTTGTTTTACCATGATCGACATGGGCAATTATCGCGATATTTCTCTCTTTCATAAATACTACCTCTCTTTGCACTAGGAACAATTATAACACTAATAAAAATAAATGTAAATATGAACAAAATACCAAAATAAATTTTGGCATTAGCTT
>HF990867.1 GCA_000432855.1 Firmicutes bacterium CAG:822 | reverse complement strand
ATAAATCGGTATCATTTTAACTAATGTTTAACATCCACGGATTTTATATGCACTACATTATATAGTATCCCAATCAACGATAAAATATACTTTATTATTGTAAAATTTCAAATTAAAAATTACCAATTTAGTAAATTACAATTTATTGATTAAATATCTATAAAAAATTTGTAGTTAAATTTTAGTTATTTTTATAAAAAATAATTCGAATTTACTTATATTTATTCAAACTTATTCAAACTTACTCGAATTTTACAAACAATGAAAAGCCTTAAAAATAAAGGCTTTTTTAATATTTTACCATATATCACTAATTAGAGCTTTTTTTCATACCCGTAGGATCGAGGGTTCGAATCCCCCTCTCGCTACCAGTATGCATTTAACTAGATATTACTATCTAGTTTTTTCATGCAAAAAAACTCCAAAAGAAATTTAAAACAATCCATAAATCGTTCCGTCATCTTCAATATGCATATTTTCATAAGCTGGCTTTTTAGAAAGACCAGGCATCGTCATAATTTTACCCATATAAACTACAATAAAACCTGCTCCGCTATTTACCTTCACATCTCTAACTGTAATTTCATATCCTTCTGGATAACCAAGTTTCTTAGGATCATCACTAATAGAATACTGAGTTTTAGCCACACATATTGGTAATTTATCTAAATGCATCTCTTCAATTTTGTTTATACTTTCTATTGCTTCATCTAAGTATTTAACCTCTTCCGCATGATAAATTTCCTTAGAAACTTTAGAAATTTTTTCTTTTATAGATTCATTTTCATCATAAAGTAAATGAAATTCTTTTTCATTATCACAAAGTTTTACTATCTTTCGAGCTAAATCTAAAGCCCCTTCTCCACCATTTTGATGAGAAGTAGAAATTGCAAATTCACATCCAAGATCTTCACAATACTTTTGAACAAAATTAATCTCTTCATCATCATCTGAAATAAATTTATTCAAACATATAATCACATTATCCAAATACTTTTTCATATTTTCTATATGGACTTTTAAATTACAAATACCTTTTTTCAAATAATCCATATTTTTTGTATTAAGTTCATCTTTGCTCATTCCGCCATTATATTTCAAACTACGTATCGTCGCATTTATCACAATTACACTTGGTTTTAAATTTCCCTTATGGCATTTAATATCCAAAAACTTCTCAGCACCTAAATCAGCACCAAAACCAGCTTCAGTAACAACATAATCAGCTAACTTTAAACCAAGTTTTGTCGCAATCAAACTATTACATCCATGGGCGATATTCGCAAAAGGCCCGCCATGAATAATTACCGGATTATTTTCTAAAGTTTGAACCAAATTAGGTTTAATAGCATCTTTAAGTAAAATTGTCATGGCCTCTTCTACTTTCAAATCTTTAACAAATAAAGGTTTACCATCAATATCATAAGCAAATAAAATATTACCTATTTTTTCTTTTAAATCTTTCAAATCTTTAGCTAAACATAAAATCGCCATAATTTCAGTTGCTACTGTAATGCAGAAATGATTCTCGTGTACCACGTCTTTTCCTAAATCTAATCCAACAGTAACTGTTCTAAGGGCCCTATCATTCATATCGACACATCTATTAAATAAAATTCTATCTTTATCAATATTCAAACTATTACCTTGAAATAAATGATTATCAATCGCCGCACAAAGTAAATTATTAGCTGCTCCTATCGCATGCATATCACCAGTAAAATGCAAATTAATATCTTCCATTGGTACAACTTGTGAATATCCACCACCCGCTGCCCCGCCTTTAATTCCAAATACCGGTCCTAAAGAAGGTTCACGTAAAACTGCTAAACTGTTATATCCTAATTTTCTCATCGCATCATGAATTCCAATACTCATTGTTGTCTTACCTTCACCAAATGGTGTTGGATTAATCGACGTTACCAAAATTAATTTACCATCATCTTTTTTTAAATGATTTAAAATATCTAAATTAATTTTAGCCTTATATTTACCATAATGTTCTAAATACTCACTACTAATATTTAACTTATCTGCTATATCATCAATCTCTAACATCTTAGATGCTCTCGCAATCTCAATATCTGTCATAATATCACCTCTTACAGATATTATATCAGATATTAGTAAAATAGATTAAATATTTTTGCAAACAAATTATGTGAAAAAGGTGCTGAGTAACGAAATTTTGGAAATTCACATGTAATTGCTTCATAAATTTTATTAGCAATTGATTTTAAACTTCTCTTTTCAAATAACCATAAATAAATATTTTCAGCACTACGAATAAGTTCTATCTGAGTGTCAAAAAAAGAATTAGAATCCATAAAATCATACTTTTTATCAAAAGCCAATTTATTAAACCCTGTCCTATATAAACCAGGTTCCACTAAAACAATATCTAAATTAGAAGCAAGCAGTTTACTTTCGTAATATAATGTTCTTGCAAAAGACGAAAGTGTCGCCTTCGTTCCTGAATAACTACCTAAAAAAGGTATTGGTATTTTACTAGTCAAAGAAGAAATGATAACAATCCTCCCCTTACCTTTTTCAATCATTTTTTTAGAAACTCTCTGTATTAAATCCATGTTAGAAAACACATTCACATTAAAATTTTCTTTCACTTTATCTAATGGAATTTCAAATAAAGACCCACTTTCTGCAATTGCCGCATTACACACTAAAGCATCGATATCTAATTTATTAACCTTATTTAAATCTTTAGTAACATCTAACTTTAAACATTCTATATTTTTATCATCTTTATATATTTTTTTAATACTCTTAGCTTCACTATCAGTATGCACTGTCACATATAAACGATAATTATTCTTAAGCCTTTGAATAACTGGATAAATCATACCACTTCTAGCTCCTGTAATTAAAATTTTTTTCATAATATCACCACTATTAATATTGTCAAACAAATCTAAATTATGTATTTGACAGTATAATAAATAGCGTGTATAATACATTTACTTAAAAAGTTCAAGGAGGAAAAAATGTCAAATTCAGAGTTTTATAATTCATTAAGATTAATCGTCGATACTAAAAACACCGTCGCGTTAATTAATATCCAAGAATTTAAAAAATTAGAAAGAAAACATGGTGAGTATCGTTGGGTACCTTTTAATATAGGTTCATTACCAGCAATTCCTATCAAAACTAGTGGTTTTAGAGAAAAGTTTATTGGAAAAAACGGACAAGTAAGTATCAAAATAAATCCAATATGGTCCTTTCTTACAAATGACGAACAAGTAATGACTCCCAAAATTGAGAGCTTTGAATTTACTGAATACAACACGCCAGTTAATCGATATGTAATTTCAAGAATCGTTGGCAATAATCCTCACTATTTTTCCAATAGTAATTGGCAAAATATTTTAGATAAACCTTTCATTAAAAGAAAAAACGCTATAGAATGGGATAAAAATAGCAAAGCTACTATACTCGCTTCTGTTAGCGAAGATGTTTTAAGAATATACCTCGACAAGTATCAAGATGAATTACAAGAATTTAATTCAATGTATGAAGAAAGTGCACAAAAAACACTAGAATTAAGAAACTTACAAAAAAAACTAAAATAGCTCCTAAAATCAGGAGCTATTTCTACATCATATTATCTAACTGATCCGTTAGCTGTTCGGCTTTTCCTGTAGCCACTTTTGCAGCATTCTTTACAGCACTCATCACTTGCTTATTATATCTTTGATAAGCATAAGTAATTGCACCGCCCATTGCCATCAAAGCTACATTCTTCATCATATTCATTATATCACCTACTTGTCAGACACATGATGTCGTATGTTATTTTAACATACATTTATATTTTAACTATTATTCTCAAATTTATACTTAATTTTTTCCATTAATTTTGAATTTCTCACATATTCATGATTATTTTGCACACTTAAAGCAAAAGCTTCAGGTTCACCAATTATAATTAATTTTCTCTTAGCTCTCGTCACACCAGTATAAACTAATTTTTTATAAAGCATTCGTCTATAAGAGTGAGCCATTGGCATAATAACCATTTCAAACTCACTACCCTGGCTTTTATGAATACTAATAATAAATCCATGCTTTATTTTTGAAAAATCTTTAGACGTATATTTAACTAAGTTCCCATCAAAGTCAACATAAATTTCGTCTTTTTTACTCTTACTAGTATTTCCATATTTAATATATTTTATAACTCCAATATCACCATTAAATACATTTTCATCTGGCATATTCACAAGTTGTAAAATCTTATCTTTTTCTCTAAAAATAATATTACCAGATTTAATTTCTCTCTTTTCTGGTGCCTTAGGATTAAAAACAGCTTGAAGTTCTTTATTTAAAGTATCAATACCATTTTCCCCTTTATACATTGGTGCCAATATCTGCATTCGCTTATAATCATAACCTTTTTCGATAACTTTTTCGCATAAATTCATTAAATTATGCTTAATGTAATTAGCCGAACACTTTAAAAAAGTATAATCGCTATATGAATTTAAAAAGTTTTCACTCAACGTTCCGTCTTTAATTTCATAAGCAAGCGAAATAATATATGAATTTTCATCTTGTCTATATAAGTGCTTTAAATGAACTACATCAATACACTCACTACAGATTAAATCCTTAAGTAAATTTCCAGGCCCTACACTTGGCAATTGATCATAATCACCAACTAAAATGAGTTTCACATTTCTTTTTAAGCCCTTTAATAAACTATCAAATAAATTAATATCTATCATACTTACTTCGTCGACAATTACTAATTCCACATCCGACTTATTATCCTCGTTAATCATAAATTCTAATGTTTCTTTATTCCATTTTAAAAATCTATGAATAGTTGAAGCTGGTAAATATGTCGATTCACTCATCCTTTTACTAGCGCGTCCAGTCGGTGCGAGTAAAGCCAACCGTTCAGTAAACTCGTCATAATCTAATTTATTTAAATGTTGATAAAGTTCCGTAATCGCCTTAATAATTGTTGTCTTACCTGTACCAGGTCCACCAGTAATAATAAGAATATTGTTTTCCAAAGCTTTTTTTATGGCTTTTTTTTGCTCATCGTTATATTCGATATTATTTATTTTTTGTAATTCATCAAGTAGTGAATTTAAATTTTTATATTTTTTAGTTGGCTTAGATGCCATATCGTAAATTCTTTCGCTAATATTAGCTTCCGCATTCCAAATTTCCTCTAAATAATAATCATCGCCATCTATTACAATATAATCCGCTTCTTCTAATTCTTTAAAAATCTCATCATAATTATCATACGAAGTATTCAAAAACTTATTCACATTATTAATAATAACCTCTTTATTTAAAAAACTATCACCATTTTGATAAATTAATTTTTTTAACACATATAAAGTAGCTGCTTTTACTCTCCTATTATCATCAATACTAATATCTAAAAGATTAGCAGCCTTATCTACTTTTAAAAAAGAAATATCAGGTAAATTATAAGATATCTGATAAATATTATCATCGATAACTTTCATTGTATTAGATTTATATTCATTGTAAATACTTAAAGCTTCACGCATTGAAAAACCTAAATCAATTAATTTAGCAATCGTTTGATGACTCTCCTCATATTTTTTTAAAGTATTGACAATTTTTTTAATCTTATTTTCCGTAAGTTTTGGAACTAAATATAGAGTGCTTTCATCTTCTAAAATTTTATCTATTGCATTATCTCCTAAAATTTCAGCAATACTCCTAGCTAACTTCTCACCAACTCCCGGAAATAAATCACTAGATAAAAATTCTACTACTGCTTCTTTTCCCGTTGGTTTAATTCGCTCATATCTATTACACTGAAATTGAAATCCATATCTTGGATGATTAACTGCTTCACCATATAAAATGTAAGTATCATCCTCATTTAATTCATGAAAATAGCCTGTAAAAGTAATCGTTTGATTCACATATTCCTCTAAAACCTCATCATTAGTTTCTCGAACTTTAAAAAGCCCGATAACATAGCCTTTATCGGATTTAAAAATACTCCGGCGATAATTTCCTTTGATGTAACTTTCCATAACCATTTTCCTTTCATTGTAATAATTATATCATAGCAAGAACAAACGTTCAATAAAATTCAAAAAAAAAAAGACTACTTAAGTCCTACATTTGCCTTCCCATACTTTGAGTAGCCTCTACTTGACTTTTAGCCATTTCACTTGCATCCATTCCATTATATTCACCAACATGCGTACCATCAGACATTTCAAAATAAGAATATTCTGGATTCTTAGTTATATTTAATGTAGCATCCCCTGGAACCGTCACTGTTTCAACAACTTCTGTATTTTCAAGCATACTTTGGTGCTGAACATAACTATTATAAGAAACACCACCAAGTGCTGCTGCCGCAATAGCTGCTGTTATCACGATCGTTTTTAAATTTACTCCTCTTTGGGGTTTATAAGAACGCTTTGGATCTGGCAAACTTGAAATTTGAACATTATAATCGTTATCTCTATATGGTGTAGTATTCACCATATTATTCCTAACACTATTTGGATATTCATTCATAATATCACCTCTATTTATATTATACCAAAATTATCTACTTAATTCAAAAACTTTTAACTCACCTAATAAATATGGATAGTCTACTTTACTAATCTTGACTATTACTTCCTCACTTAAAAGTGACTCATCACCTTTTACTTTAATTAATAAATAATTAGCCGTATGACCAATTAAATACCCATCCTCATATACTTCAGGTATAAATGTAACCTCACTACCTAAGTACTTATTCATATAATCTATCTCTAAGGACTTAGATAATTCAAGTAATTTCCTAACTCTTTCTTTTTTTATATTACCAGGGATTTTATTGGCCATTTTACTAGCAACCGTTCCTTCTCTATCTGAATAAGGAAAAACATGAATCTTTGTAAACCCAATTTTTTTAATTGTTTCTATACATTCTTCAAACTCTTCCGCACTTTCCCCAGGAAAACCGACAATTATATCGGTTGTCACATTCATATCTGGTTTTACTGTTTTAAGTTTTTTAATTTTATTTATAAAATATTTCTTATCGTATTTTCTATTCATTTGTTTTAATATTTCATCTGAACCAGATTGTAATGGAATATGCATATGATTTACCAAAACATCACTATTTTGAATAACATCCAAGACATCATCATTTATTTCCGTAATTTCAATTGAAGAGATTCTAAGTCTTTTAAGCCCATCTAATTTAACTAGATCTTTTAACAAATCCGCAAAACTATAATCACCATCGTGATAATGACCTGTATGAATACCTGTTAATACAATTTCTTTATGACTGTTTTTAATTAATGCTTTAGCTTCCTCTATCACCTTTTCATGTTTTTTACTTCTAACATGTCCTCTAACATATGGAATAATACAGTAAGAACAATAGTTGTCACAACCATCTTCAATTTTAATATACGCTCTCGTCAAATCAAAATTATTTAAACTCATATCTTCAAAATCAGCTGTTTCCATATCTTCGACTAAATACATCGGTTTATTTTTATATTCTTCAAGTAAACTGACGATATCAGATTTATATTTGTTACCGATAATAATATCGGCTGGCACATCTAATTTATCTTTTTTATTTTGAATCATACAACCAGCTACTATTAAAATAGCCTTTGGATATTTTCTTCTAAGACTTCTTATCATCTTTCTAGATTTACTATCAGCCGTATTAGTAACTGTACAAGTATTGACAATACAAACATCAGGATTTTCTGATTTAATATATCCATGATTTTCTAATAAATTAGACATAACTTCACTTTCATATTCGTTAACTTTACATCCTAAAGTAATAATTTTGTATTTCATAAATATACCTCCAAAGAAAAATAAGCCATTAGGCTTATAAATTTTTTCTAAATTCTTTAAGTGAATTTAAGAAATCAATATTCTTTTCATTTTCACTTTCAGGATTGATGTCTTCATAAGCTCCACTTATTATACCATTTCTTTGAGGTTTTGGGGAGCTTTTTTCTCTACTATTTTCTCTTTGAATTCCGTAAATTGGTGAAATAATTTCTGAATTTTTAAATCCATGGTAAACTGATTTCTCCTCTTCTTGCTTTTTAACTGTTTTTTCTGTATGTTCTTTATATGTATTCATCGCTTCATTTACACGCATATCAGCTTTATCTTCTACATGGGCTTCATATCCATTAGCTTCTTGTTTTAATTTTTCAGCTGCCGCCATTAATTCCTGATAACTGATAATTGCATTTTCTTCTTGTTCTCTTTCAAAAGCATCAATATCATCATGTTTTTCTTCTTGTTTCTCCAAATCTGCACTCATTTGTTCATAAACACGTTCTAATTCAGCCTTCGCTTGTTTTTGTTCTTCAGTAAGTTCTACTGGTTTTATCTCTTCCTTTATTTCTTTCTCACTATTTTCTTCATTATCAAAACGTACATCATCACTAATTGGCATTACTTTGTTTCTTTTAACTGCCGCTTTAAAAATAATAATTGCCACAATTAAAATAACTACCAAAATAGCTCCAATTATCATTAAATCTCTATCCGCAATTTCAAATAAAATATTCATACAATCCACTCCAAATACTAATAGTTTTATTACCATAAGCGAAATAAAAAACAAAAAATTTTTGTTTAACATTTGTCACTAGGCTTACATACTATATACAGTTTACCACAAACCGCAGTCTTTTTCAAAGGTTTTTAAGACGTTTTTTTACATATTTTTCAAATACCTTTATTATTATTTGAAATTACCTAAAATTTATTCAAAAAAAGATAGAAATAAATCTATCTTATGAAAAAATTAATGAAATTATAAATAAAGCAATACCATAAAATAAAGTCGTAAGCAAATATATGTATCCATGTTTGTTTTCATCTTTAACTCCAAGTGTTTCAATACCCTTATACATATAAACCATATTTAATGTATAGCCGAGTACAAAAATCACTAATCCTAAGAAAACATTCACGAACATGAAAATTGCTGTTGCAAGTAAAGTTGCCGAAGTAATTACAGAATTAACTCCATACATTGTAAATACTTTTTTAAAACTCTTATCACCTTTAAACATTACTGAATTTACTAAATATAAAAGTCCTGTATAAATAAATGTAAAAGCAATAACTGCAATCAAACCTACAAAGAATATTTGTAAATATGGAATTTGAACTGAAGTAGTTGTCAGTGCATATAAAGTAAGTCCACCCATGGAACTCGTTGCCATTTCAGTCATATTTTTAACTAGTGAAAGCATGAATAAAGCTGCTGATAAACTAAAAATCCCTACTAAAATCAAAGCTAAATTAAAGTGTTTTTCATCAGTATAACTTTTAATTGTATCAATAGGTTTTACAAACATCCCTTTTAGTACTTCAACCAAATTTGTTCCCAAATCATTTGTTTGAACTTGAACATTTGCTTGACAATCGCAAACTTCACCTTCTTTTAATTTTTTACCACAGTGTATACAAAACTTTGCCATTATCTCTCCTCCTTAAAATCTTGAAAAATAAGTTGCCAAACTTGTCATATCTACAAGTTTAAAGCCATCATTATAATCAAAAGTCAAATAAGCTGTATCCTCATCAGACTTTGACACCGTATCATCAGAAAAATACTCTTTAACCGTATATTTATATTCTAAATTAACTGTTACATATAAATATCCATCATCAGTAACTGATATTCTATCAACATCCAAACTTGTTAAATTATATTCCTTAAGCTCATTATTTTGAATTGATCTAGCAAAAGAACCATAGGCATCTTCTAAATCTGATAAATCTGAATCTTTATATTCAAAATCACCTTTTATATCACTAAATGATTTATTACCAATAGCTGAATCATATAACTTCTTAACATCTTCTTTAATAGTGTTTTCTAAAGACTTTTCATCTTTATCTGATAATTCCAATGTATTAAGGCTTGAACTATAACCACCAACATCAAGTGTACTTTCAGTAGTTAAACCATTCTTCAAAGTCATTTGAACATCATATTCACCCTTAAATAATGCCGGTATTACAAAAGTATCATAATCAGAATCATCACTATCTTTTTTATACTTCTTATCAACTGTAACACCTTCTAATTTCAAAGTTGCATCTTTAAATGTTGTAATTTCATAATCTTCTTCTACTAAAGAACTTCCATCACTAATTTTCCAATTGTCAAAAATAAGTAATTTATTTTTCTTATCTTTAACTAAGTAAATCGTTTGTGTTAAAGGATTTTGACGACCTTCTACCGTGTAACTAAATGTCACTTGTGCAGATAATCCATCTGATGATTTCTCCTCACTTACCATTTGATAATTAACTACATCAGCATCCTCAGTCTCAACAACTTTTTTAAATATTTCTTTAGTTGTAAACTCATTTTCTGGGATGTTGATATAATCATAAATCTTATCAGTATCGTTATTTATAAGTGCTTCAAAATATTCTGTTGCAATCTTTGAAGGTTTAAAATTATTAGATAAAATCAAACCTCCACCACCTAAAACAAAAACCAAAACAATAACTACTATAATAATTATTTTTGTTTTTTTCTTCATTGGTTTTTTAGGCTTTTTAGGCAAAATAACTTTACTTTCTTCTGCAATCTTAACTCCACAAAACTCACAAAATTTCGCATCATCTGCATTCTTCTTACCACATTCTGGACAAAACATAAACCCTACTCCTTTCTAAGATAAAACTAACTCTATCTGCCTTAATTATATCCTATAAAATTAAATTTATCAATCTTTTTTCACATAATTATCAAAACCATCAGTTTTAATAATTTGATCACCCTTAATCCATAAAGCCTCAGCCGGATACTCACTTATTAAATTTTTTCCCTCATCTAAATCCATTAAATAAATCGCATTCACTAACATATTAGCTGTCAAATTATCATTCGCAACAACTACTACACTATCATATTTATTTTCTTTTTTACTTGTTTTGGGATTAACCATATAACTTTGAAAATCATCCGATTTATTTCTAGTTGCAATAGCTTTATTTTCTAACTCTACAACCGCTAATATTTCATCCGTATTAGGATTATTAATACTAACAGTATATTTACCATTGTCATAATAATCTCCAGTAGTCACATCACCATTTTCATTCACTATATATTTTTTTATATCGTTTTGTTTAAAATAATATAAAACATCATTTGTCGCATAACTGCCAATTATATTATCAAAATTAAAATTAATATCATTAACTAATTTATCATCTTCTACAATAACATTTTCTATTTCACTTTTAAAATCATATTCTTCGTTATTTTTTAAATGTTTAAGTAATTCTCCACTGGTAATATCAATATATCCATAAGTCTTATAGTAAGCTATTTTACCATATTCAATTAAAGATTTCTCATCTTCATCTACTTTACCACTTAAATTATCCACGTCCTCATACTTCTTATATATATTATCTATGTCTTTCGTTAACTTTTTATGATCTACTTTATCATAAATCCTAAAAGTAATATCCTCCCCATAATAATTAAACGTTTCCATATAAGGCTCATTCTTATGAAAAAATACAATCCATATAATCCATATAATCAAAATAATAATTATAAAAAGTATAATATAATTTCTCTTATCTAATATTTTTTTAAGCATATCATCACCACCTAAAGTATAACAAAAGACCGCCCCCTTAAGCAAGAAAAATATGACACAACAGATTTCTAGTACATAAAAACAAGATAATTTCTAGTTATCTTGCTATCTTACTTATTTATTAAATCTTTCTCTAAAACATATTCATAAACCTTTTTTAGTTTATAGCCAATTTTCTTAATATCTCGCTCTTTAGCAACCTTATATCCCTCTTCGGTTAAATCAGGTAATTTATCTTTCAAAATTAATTTAATCTTATATTCAAAATCATCAATATTTTTAGCCTTATAAACATTAACTCCATCTTTAAGCCAATCATCATAAATTGGAATATCGTTAATCAACGTTTTGGCCTTCATAGCTAAAGCTTCTAATAAAACAATTCCCTCAGTTTCTTCCTTAGTCGGAAAAATATATAAATCACATCCAGCATAGGCATCTTTTAACTCTGAACTATCAACATAACCTGGAAAATAAACATTATCTGCTTTATTTTTTATTGCCTCACTAATTTTAACAGGAATAAGTGCAGGTTTAGTATAACCAAACCATATAAATTTATATTCCGGCATTCTTCTAGCTAATTCCAAAAACTCCAAAATCCCTTTTCTTTCAATATAAAGTCCAACCGCCATAATTACTTTATCATCTTCGCTAAAACCATATTTTTTTCTAAACCTTTTTCGGCTATCTTTGTCCGCTTTAAAAAACTCTAAATCAATACCATTAGATATTGGAATAATTTCTTTACCTAAATCATACTTTTCCAAAACTCTTTTAGAATATTCTGTTGGAGTAATTAACAAATCAGCTGACCCATAACAAAGTTTAAGCCACTGACGAAATAATGGAGATACTCCATTTGAAAGTTTAAATGAATTACGAAAATCTTCTTCTGTAGAATGAGCATGAAAAATAACCTTCTTGCCCATTTGCTTACACTTTTTAGCAAGCATCAAAGACTCCGGAAAAATTGTATTAATATGCGCTATATCAAACTCAGAATTTGGATCAGTAGTATATGGAATATGCATTAAATCCAATGCCTTTTTTTGATGCACAATCGCTCTTCCTACTCCACTTTTTTCAACATCTTTAAACTTTCCTGTATGTAGTAATATCTTCATAATAACCTCCTAGGTATTCACATTTACTAGTATAACATCTTTACCAATCTTGTCAATCTGTGACCACTTAATTTTAAAAACCCCACCACTAAAAAATATAAACCTTCTTCTTTGAACATTCATTTCAATTATCTTTCCTTCATTATCCAAACTAACATCTATAATTGACCCAACCTTTTTACCATCAAACACATTTATAATATCTTTATTTTGTAAATCCGAAAGCATCATACACTCCACCCATTTAATTATATTACATAAAAAAAAGAAAATGACTCAAATTATTTTCTAATTATTTAATAACCCTAGTCATTTCAAAAATTCTAGAAATTTCATCATCTAAAACCTCGCTTTGTTCAAGTTCAGCCTTACGTCTTAACACATTTTTAGCAAGTCTTAATTTAAGCAAAGTATAAATCTGTTCTTCTTTTAAAGTATTGGTAATTCTTGTAAATGGTGCGCTTCCTACTACATTACCTTCACCATCTAATACTTTAGAAATCTTTCCAGCTACTCTAAATTTAGTTCCATCTTCAAAGTGTTTACCACAATCTACAATATTAAATTTTTCATTATCGATAACAACTTCTCTTTCACTCTCATCAGAAAGTGGATTAGCTAAAATATTAGCTGTTAAACCATTTTTCAAATCAAATGTTGCCCAGGTACCAGTAAATCCAGCAGTTGCAAATGACTCATTACCCATCGCATCAACCATTTCATTTGCCCTAATACCTTCTGGGTGTTTATAGTAAACTGCCATACCTCTATTGACATTTTGAATTCCAGATGTATAACCATCTCTATTTTTCTTATACATAATTGTTCCATCTGGATTTAATAAAATAGGTGTATCTAAAGCTGGTGTTACCATCTTTGTAATAGATTCATTAGATAAAAATCCATTATTTAAACTTTCAAATAATTTAACTAAGTCTTTAGAAGTACTAAAGATACCTGCATGACCAGGATTTAAACTATATCTTTCCATAACCCTAGCTTTTGGATCGTTAACTGTTTCATTATCTCTCATACCAGTTAATACTCCAAAACTTCTATCATAACTAGTTTGTAAAAGGCCCATTTCTTCATTAAAATATTTTTTAAAATAGTCATCAACCTCAGGTAATATATCCTTTAAGATAATAAACGGAATATCACTATAAACAAAAGTTTTTTCCTTAGCTATAGTAGTTGAAGCAAGTCTTCTTTGTAACTCTTCTAATGAAAGTTCTCCATCTCTTTCATCTAATCTACCATCAGTTCTTAAATCATAGTAAAATTTGGCCATTTTTTCTACTGGAATATTTAAATTACCATACTTACCATCTTTATATTCTGATACTAATTTATCTAAATCAAACTTACCTTCTTCAGCTAATTTTAAAGCTTCTACAGTTGTAAATAGTTTAGTTGAACTAGCCAAATCAAAACGTGTATTTTCGTCCACTGCTTGACCATCTTTTTTAGTTACTCCATCATAAGTATAAATATTAACTCCACTTCTAGCATCTTTAATACCTGTACTTAAACCAGGCACTAACAAACTAATTCCCTTAACCGTTTTTAAATATGTAGAAATAATTCCATTATATATTTCTTTCGGAGTTTTATTAATGTTATTCACAAGATTTTCTTTTTCTTGATCAAACATTTCTATTAAATAATAATATTCTTGTAATTTTCCATTTTGGACAAGTTCGTTAATCAATTTATATTCTTCTTCCGTAATAATTTCTAAATATTCTTGTCTTTCCATAATAGTTCCTTTCTTAAAATATCATCCGTTATTATAATAATTTACTCATTTACTGTCAAATTTACATTTTAAACTTTCTTCTATTAATTTTTCAAATAATCTCAAGTTTTCTGTTTCTAATTCTGGATGAAATTGTACCCCCACACACCACCAATCATTCTTACTCTCGGCCACTTCAATTACATTATCATCACTTATACCTGTAACCTTAAAAATACAGTCATCATTTTCAAAGATTTCTTCTCTAGCCATCGAATTATGAAGTGATGGCATATCTAAAACTTCCGTCTGAAAAACATCAAACAATTTAGAATTTTTATCAATAAATACTTTGTGCTTGCACTTCTCAATATCTTTTATATTAAACGGATCTAACTTATTATGACCAACCTCATCATATAAATAATTAGGCTCATCATCATAACTAAAATCTTTAGAGATAACATTATAATCAATTTTATCTAAATGTTTTTGTCTAAACCATTCATACCCAGCCATCGTCTGCATCCCCAAACAAACCCCTAAAACTGGTATTTTGTGTAAATAAGCATAATGAAGTGCGCATATATGTGAACTGCCTAAATGTGGACCACCTTGAATAATTAAACCATCTATCATCTTCATTTCTTCTTCATTAAAATTCTCATCGGGAAATAGTAACCCTATAGGTATTCCCCCAGCTTCAATAATCCTTTTAGGAAAATTATCGACAAACCTACTTTGACATTCAAACGGATCGTCTTTATCAAATCGCCTGGGCGCTAAAACACCAATAATTGGTTTTCTCATTAAATATCACCTACTTTAAAATAAACTCATAACTATCAAAAAAATTAAAAAAAGAAATATACATATTACTATATTCAAAAAAAGTAAAAATGCTCTATTACTGTTATGGTTAACTAAAATTACTTTATAATTTTTAGAGTTATTTTTTTTATTTTTCTCTATACTTTTTTTATCTAAATAAAGGATAAAAGAATTCAAAAATCCTGCCAATAATAACCTTATAAAAAGCCAAATAATTAGGGTCATCATAAGCCCAAAAACCATTTGATAATTAAATGCAAAAGCTTCAAAAAATCTATAAACATAATAAAAAGCTGTTAACTCTATAAATGATAATAATACTCCAGTTATTAAATGTCCTTTATATCCAATATATAAACATCCAAGTAAAAATGGTTTCAATAAACCTTTATTATGAATCATCTTATCATAATCTTTTTCATAGAGTTCTAAATCGCTTTTCTGATAATCATAATTAATTTTAACACTTGTTCCAGTCTTCATATAACCACATTTAATACAAACTCCATCGATCATTTTACTCTTGCACTTTGGGCACTTCATATTCTCACCACTTTAATTGTATCATATAGAACAAAATACCAAAATAAATTTTGGCATTAGCTTACCTCACGGTAAGCTTTTTCTACTTCACAGAAACCTAAGGCTTCTCCATAGACCAGTATCGGATGGTCGCCACCCTACTTATTTTATTTGTCTGTCAAAATTTATGATTAGATACCTTGTTCTAGATATAACATGTATTTTTCTAAACCTTTAAACATTATATTAACTGCTGCATTATAATCACGTTCGTGCTCTGTATGACATACTGGACATTCCCATTTTCTTATACTTAAATCTTTAATCTCTTTATTTTTGTAATCACATACACTACATATTTGACTACTTGGATAATATCTATGTATTTGGATTAGTTTCTTATTATTCCAATTAGCTTTGTATTTAAGTACTCTTATTATCTCTGATATTGGGTTTTCATTTAATCCTTTAGCTACATAGTGATTTTTCTGCATACTTTTTACATCTAAATCCTCAGTTACTATAATATCATTTTCGTTTATTAATTTATTTGTTATACCATGTATCATATGTTTTCTTGCATTCCTTATCTTTTGATATAATCTTTGTATTTTAAGTTTCATCTTATATCTGTTTTTACTTCCTTTTTTACATCTAGCTAAACCTCTTTGTAAACCTATCATTCTTTTTGTATTAATTTTTATATTGTTTTCTATTTTTTCATTAAATGATGTTACTATTAAATCTTTTATTCCTAAATCTAGTCCTATTATACTTGTTGGAACAAATGCTGGTTTGATTAATTCTTCTTCTATTAAGACACTTACATAATATCTTCCTGCATCTTTTTTAATTACTGCACTTTTTACTTCACCAAGTATTACTTCTTTATTTCTATATCCTCTTATCTTTACTTCTTTTAATTTTGGTAAGGTAATAGTTGTATTTTTTAAATCTAGTTTTATACTGTTATAATTATTACCTTTATAACTATTTTTTATATTATTAGTTTTATAACTTTCATGTACACCTTTTACTTTAAATCTAGGATATCCACTTCCGTCATAAAATCTTTTATAAGCATCTTCTAAATTAAACAAACTATTTCTTAAAGCGCAGCTATCTACTTCTTTTAAAAAAGGATATTCTTTAGAAAGTGATGGTATTAGTTTTATTTGTTCATATGCGCTTTTACTTTTTCCTGCTATCTTATATTCTTTTATTTTATCATCCAGAAAATAATTATATATAAATCTACAGCACCCAATAGTTTTATTAATTAGTTCTTCTTGCTTTTTATTTGGATACATTCTAAACACATAGCCTTTTAGTATTTTCACATCATCACCTTCTATCATTTTTGCATTCACTATATCACATACAGATGTTCTTGTAAATAACTTTTTGCAAACTTTTACCTTTTGCAAAGCAAATTCCTAGTATACAAAGAAAAAACATACCACAGCATGTTTATTTAATCAACTTTTTAATCTTCGCTAAACCATTCTTTTCTAAACGCGATATTTGTGCCTGACTAATTCCAATTTCCTCAGCTAGTTCTGTCTGTGTTCTGCCAATCATATATCTTTGTAAAATAATATACTTTTCTTTTTCTTTAATTTGCTGTAAAGCATTTCTTAAAGCTATCTTTGTCTCCAAATCATAAACACTTTCATCATTAGAAAGTTGATCAGCTAAATAAATAACATCCCCACCATCATTATAAATTGGTTCAAACATACTTACTGTATCCTTAAGTGAATTTAAAGCCTGTACAACCTCCCACTCTGGAATATGCAGCCTTTCCGCAATCTCTAAAGTAGTTGGTTCCTTATTTTCTTTAAATGTAAGTTCATCTTTAACCTTTAAAGCTTTATAAGCTAAATCCTTAATACTTCTAGAAACCCTTAAACTGCTATTATCTCTCAAGTACCTTTTTATCTCACCTAAAATCATTGGAACCGCATAAGTACTAAAACGCACCTCATGATCTAAATCAAAATTATCGATAGCTTTAATTAAACCAATAACCCCTACTTGAAATAAATCATCTAAATTATCTACTCTGCCCGAAAAACTTTTCAAAACAGATAATACCAATTTCAAATTACCATTTATTAATTTTTCCTTCGCTTCATCATCACCACTTTGATACCTCTTAAAAAGTTCTAATTGTTCTTCTAAACTCAAAACTTTAATATTCGCAGTATTCACGTTCGCAATTTCCACCTTGTGACGTGCCATAAAAAATCTCCTTTCAACTTTATAATGCGTGAAAAGAGATTTTTTTAAACAAATAATTTTAACAAAATTAAAATAATAATAATTGGACCTATAAAAATTAATAAAGAAATAATTCTTTGTTTTAATTTAGTATCAAATATCTTATCTAGTGTTTTATACAAAACAAATAAATATAAAATAAAAGAAATAATTAAAATAATATAACTAAGTACACTCGATATATTAATAAATAAACAAGCAAAAATCAAACCAACTACCAAAATAATGTTTAAAGGGGCAAGTAAATTAAATATTTTAAAATAACTTTTTTTCAAAAATAAACATAATAATAAAGTAATGATAAAGAAAAACAATATACTAATAATAAGACCAATCACAAAATAATTAACCTCAGAAGGTCTACTTGTTGTCATTGTTATATAAGAACTTAAAACACCTGTTCCTTCCAAAAAGTCATTAGATGCGCTTTCAAAAACATTTGCTTTAAAAAGTGCATAAAACATTCCTAATAGTAAACTAGTAATTCCAGTAATTATTACAGATATATAAAACAAATTCTTACTTATATATTTTTTTATAAATTTCATTCAACATCACCACTAAACCTCAAATATTTCTTAACATAAGTAATATAAATGATTAAATAAGCTACCGAGGCCATATAACCAGCTAAAACATCACTCGCATAGTGAACTCCCAAATAAATTCTACTCATCCCAATTAAAACAATTAAAATACCAAGTAAAATAGTAAATATAATTTTAGCTCTTTTTTCTAAATTAAAATGCCATATCAAATAAATTATAAAACCATAAAATCCTAAAGCTGCCATCGCATGACCTGAAGGAAAACTATAACCTGTTTCTGTAATAATCATTAAATCATAAGGCCTATCACGCATAAAAATAAGTTTAAGCAAAACATTTAAAATTAAAATATTAAAAGCATTAAAAATAACAAAAATACCATATCTTTTATTTTTAAAGATTAATAAAAACATCAGTGAAATAAATAGTACCATCACTTCACTCGCAAACATCGTTATGAATTTATAAAATCCGGTAAAAAAATCATTCTTACCAAAAGTAATAATACTATAAATAAAACCATCAAATTCACCAGTTTTATTTTCTAATACTAAATAAGCTAAAAAACTAAATATCAATAATGAAATAACTACAAGTGCCCATTTTGTTCTTTTCATACCATCACCTAATAACTATCTCATTATAGCACACAAAATAAAAATCGTCATAAAATTTGACGACTTTCTTTGCTTTCCTTTACAGAAGGCGCTTTTTTAATATGATTACCAATAATTTCTGAAACATCGAATACTGTTACAAATGAAGAATCATCTACCTCATTTAAAATATCTTTTAAAATTGACACTTCAAATCTTGTAATAACTGTATATAAAACTCTTTTATCACCATGTGAAATAATTCCTTCTCCACTTAAAACCGTTACTGTTCTACCTAATCTTTTTAATATTGCACTAGCTATTTCCGAACCATCATCCGTAATAATAAAGGCTGCTTTCGCACTATTAAGGCCATCTGAAACCATATCGATAACTTTATAAGAAACAAAATAAGTAAGTAATGAATAAAGTGCTCTTTCAGCTCCAAACACGAAAATAGCCGCTCCATAAATTACAATATTAAAACAAAATACCACTTGCCCAACTGACAAACTTTTCTTTCTATTAATTAAAATAGCGACAATTTCGGTACCATCTAAACAGCCACCTTCTTTAATAATAAGTCCGCAGCCAACACCTAATAAAATACCACCATAAACCGTAGCTAAAAGCGTATCATCAATGATTGGTGTATAATTATGAAAAACCTCAAGCAATATACTGAATAAAATCATACCATATCCCGCTTTAAATACAAACTTTTTTCCAAGCTGCTTATAACCTAAAATTAAAAAAGGTAAATTGACAATAAAAATTATAATACCAAGTGAACCACCAAATAGAGTATTTAAAATAATTGAAATACCATTCATACCACCATCGATCATTGAATTAGGTATTAAAATAAGTTCTAGAGCTACTGCTGACATTACAGCTCCAATTGTAATTAAAATAAGTGACAAACAAAAACTCCAACTTAATAATCCTTTCGACTGTTTTGCCATATCATCTAACCTCCTACTTCATTATATAGTAAATATATTTATTTTAAAAGATAATTAAAGTAAGAAATTATTTTTTTACATTTTTTCTAAAATAAGTTTTCTGTTTTTTACTAACCTTTCATCTTTATTAATATCTAGTGCCTTATCAATATAATCTAATGATTTTTGATAATCACCTAAATTAAAATAACAAATTGACAAAACATCATATATACTAAAATCTGTACTAAACCATTCCGTAATATAAGTCTTATAACCTTTCTTTATACTTAAAGCTTTCTCAAGTAATGGTATTGCTTTCGCATACTCACCCTCATCATAATAAAGTAATGCAAGTTCAGTATAAGCTTCTTTTAAATGAGGTGCTTCCTTCAAAGCTTTTTGATACCACATTTCAGCTTCTAAAGGTCTATTCAAATGTTTATAACACCTACCAATAAAACGCATTGATGCACATCTTTCATCTTTCCAAGTTGCTCTTTTTAAATTCAAATGGCGAATCAAAGTATCGATAGCTTCATTCCATCTTTCATAATACATGTACTCTCTACCTAAATAATGAGTATTTCTATCATCTTCCGGGTCTTCTTTAACTGATAATTCTAAAAGTGGTAAATAACTTCCTCTAGATTTACTTCTATCTGGATAATGATTTATTACAATTGACTCATCAAATACGCGTTTTTCTACTCCATCATAACTCAAAACCTCATGGACTGGATGCGTCCATTTATAACCATCTCTAGCATGTATCTTATCAGAATAAAAACTGACTATCGGATTATCATCGTCATCCAAACTCCAATTATAAGTATAACTAGCTCTTGTAGTTCCACCAACCCAAATCTTCTCTAATTTCTCTCGCCATCCAGCTTCAAAAACCTCATCTAAATCCGTACATACACATATATCCGCATCCTCATCAACCATGTCTAAAGATTTGTTTCTAGCTACATCGAATCGCCAAGGTTTAATTTCCTCTTGTTTCACTACTGCTCCTAACTTTTTTAAAGTATCAACACTTCCATCAATAGACCCAGTATCTAATACAAAGATTTTATCCGCTTCTTTCATCGAATTATACCATCTTTTCGCAAACTTCTCTTCGTTTTTACATATTGCATAAACACATATTTTCATATTTTATCCCTCCATAATAGAATATGAAAATATCCTAATTATAATTATTTAAAGTACCTTATTTTTAATTTTTATTGAGTAACTTCAATTTTCTTATAACCTTTTTTTCAATTCTCGATATATAAGACTGACTAATTCCAAGTAATTCTGCCACATCTTTTTGTGTCATCTCCTCATTATCATAAAGTCCATATCTTAAAACCATTATTTTCTTGTCTCGTTCACTTAACTTCTCAATTTCTTCATATAAAAGTTTTTTGTTAGTTTCTTCTTCCAAACCTTTAGTTACAATATCACTATCTGTCCCTAAAATATCTTCTAAATGTAGTTCATTACCCTCAGAATCAAAGCTCAAATTATCTTCAAAACTTATCTCTCCTCTTCTTCTTTTATTTTTTCTTAAAAACATTAATATTTCATTATCAATACATCTAGAAGCATAAGTAGCTAACTTAATATTTTTGCTGAGTTTATAAGTATTTACTCCTTTTATAAGACCTACACTTCCAATACTAACCAAATCCTCTAAATCCACCCCTGTATTTTCATATTTTTTTGCTAAAAAAACAACTAAACGAAGATTGTGTTCGATAAGCTTACTTCGCGCTTTTTTATCGCCATTCATCGACAATGTCACATACTTAACTTCATCCTCTTTCGAAAGTGGTGCAGGAAGTTTGTCCGCACTACCAATAAAAAATATACTATCCTTCTCAAAAAAACGCTTAATTAAATAAATTATTTTCTTAATCATGTCATATCCCCTTTCATTAATCCATTTAATAAAACATCCGCTCCACCTAACTTAAAATCTTTACTAAAACCCAAATAAACATTCTCAAACACTCCTATTCCAATCACCTCTACTTTTCTCACCTTTATACATTCAAGTAATCCGCTCCCTCCTATCACAATATATGGAATATATATTTTTTTATTTCGAAAATTATTATCGATATTTGTTAAAATTACTGGTCTATTTTTATAAGTCAAAGTATTTCCACTATCCAAATAACCATTTAAATTTAAAACTTTTCTTCCAATATAAATATTTGTTTTAAAACTAAAAGCTATCTTCTGTTTAAATAATTTCATCTGCTTAATATAAAAATATAAGATAATTGGTGAGATAGTAATCAAAAATAAAGCATTAATACTAAACCCATTATTAAAAAATATAATACCATTATGTTTATAAGAAAAAGTAATATTTAAAAAATATAAAAACCCACCTAATAAAATACTCACAATATAAAAACACCCAATATTAATTAAAAAACTTTTTAAATCATGATATCCAAAACAAACTATACACATAATAAAACTCAAATAAATTTTGATAAAAAATAGTTCTAAAGAACCAATTTTAAAAAACAAAACTAAAATAGTTAAACTACCGACAAAAGCTCCTAAAATAATTCTAAATACTTTAACATTTCTCTTTAATGCCACAACTACTGTTAATAACAATAAAAAATCTAAATAAAAATTTAAAAACAAAAGACCATCAATATATACCGTCATCACTCTCACCTTTTTAAGTATAAAAAAAATGACCTAAATATAATGTCATTTTTTATTTTTCTAATTTTTTTATTTCTTCTAAAGCAAGTCCAGTCGCTTTAGAAATAATTTCCATGTCAACATTTCATACTTAAAAAGTATGTAAGTTTTTTACTTACACACTTTATTTTACACTCTCTTCTAACGGTTTTTTTATTTTTTAAAAACAACATTAATATAATTACTTTAATTTTTTTATTTCACTCAAAGGTAATCCTGTTACTTCAGAAATATCTTGAATATTCATATTCTTTTTAAGTAAATTTCTTGCAATTTCAATGTTTCTTTCTTCAACGCCTTCACTTTTACCTATTTCAATGCCTTCTCTTCTTCCAATCTCTTTAAATGTATTATTCGTCTTTCTCATATCTTCTTCAGCTGATAAAAATTCTTTATATCTCGCATTGTTATTTAAACTCTCTACCTTCTTCTTAAACTCTGTCATATATTTATCACCACTCCCCACCTTTTTAAGTTCTTCTTTATCAAAATCAAATATGGCTAAAAACTCATATTCTTTATCTCCACTATACCATAATTCCTTTATTTTATCCATATTGTATTCATAAATATTAAAGTTATCTACAAACTTAATTCCAGTATTAGAATCAATTGGTGGATATTCTCCTAAAACAGGATGCTTATTTGGAAGTCCCCATGTAAAATTTATTTGAATAACATCATTCATATCAAAATAACTCTCACCCACTTTAACTTCTTCACCATATTTACTTCCTGCATACCCAAAACTTTTTCTATGCAAAGCTTCATAATATCCAGAGTTTACTTCTATGTTGATTAGCTTATCATCTGCTTTAACTAATACATCTAATCTTTGTCCTTTCGCATATATATTTTCCTTTATCCTCTCTGGTGAATGAATTTCTAAAAGTTTTATTTTTATCTTTAAACATCTTTCTATTAAAGTTTTAAGTAAAAAAGTATCATGTTCATCACAAAATATCGATTTAAATACGTTATCATTCTTAGCCGTATAAAATGTTTCATCAATATTTTCTTTAATTTGTATCATCTTTTTCCCTCCTTTTTTGCTCCTACTATAGATTAATATACGACGTAAAGCCCAAAATTCCTTTTTTAAACAAAAAAAGTTCAATAATCTGAACTTTTATAAATACTTTTTAATCTCATCAATAATTTTATCCTTAGAAATCTCAGTATCAATCTTACCATCACGAGATTTTAATTCTAGCATACCATCACTAGCTTTCTTACCAACAGTAATTCTATAAGGAATACCAATTAATTCCATATCCTTAAACTTAACTCCTGCTCTTTCATCCCTATCATCAAATAAAACATCGATACCTTCTTTATTAAATTCTTCATAAAGATCATTGGCAATTTCCATTTGGCTTTCATCTTTAACATTGATAACCGTAATACCAACAGTAAAAGGTGCGACAGAAACCGGCCATACTAAACCATGTTCATCAGCTTTTTGTTCAGCAATAGCCGCCATACATCTAGCCACTCCAATGCCATAGCATCCCATATATACTGGCTTTAAATTGTTTGCTTTATCTAAATAATTTAAATTCAAAGCTTCAGAGTATTTTGTTCCAAGCTTAAATGTATTACCAATCTCAATACCTTTTTTAAAATAAATAGTACCAGAGCAATGTGGGCAAGTATCACCTTCACGAATATTTACAATATCACCTTGCATATAAACATCAAAATCACTTAAATTAACATTTATATAATGATAACCATTTTTATTAGCACCGCATACAAAATTACTCATATTCGCAACTTCATTATCAATAACTATTTTTACATTTACTCCAATAGGGCCTAAAGAACCAAAAGATGCATCCGTAATCGTTTTAAGCTCTTCTTCTGTTGCCATCTCTACACTATTAGCTTTAAGTAACTTGCGTAATTTAGTATCATTTAAATCTCTATCACCTTTAACTAAAGCAAAGATAATCTCACCATCGACATTGTAAACTAAAGTTTTAACGGTTTTCTTAATATCAATATTTAAAAATGATACTATATCTTCAATCGTCTTAGCACCTGGTGTTTCAACCATTTCCATTTCTTTTGCTTTTTCTTTATTAAACTCTTCAGCTTTAACTGGCGCAACTTCAATATTAGAACCAAAATCACAGCTATCACACATTACTAAAACATCTTCACCAATATCTGTAACAGCTTGGAATTCCTCAGATAAATCGCCACCCATAACACCAGTATCAGCACGTACTATTATATAATCTATACCCATTCTGTCAAATGATTTCTTATAGGCCTCGACCATTTTTTGATAAGAAACTTCTCCCGTTTCACCATCAGTATCAAAACTATAAGCATCTTTCATCGTAAATTCTCTTGTTCTAATTAAACCAAAACGAGGTCTAGCTTCATCTCTAAACTTATCTTGAATCTGATAAATATTAAATGGCATATCTCTATAAGATTTTATTTTCTCTGAAGCTGCCATAACAAATAATTCTTCATGAGTAGGACCTAAACAAAACTCGCGATCATTTCTATCATTTAATTTAAACATATCAGGTCCAAAAGAATCATATCGGTGTGACTTATGAAAAATCTCACTAGGAATTAGTGCTGGCATTAAAACTTCATTAGCTCCTGCTTTATCCATCTCATCCCTAATAATATTTTCAATCTTTCTTTTAACTCTAAGTCCCATTGGCATAAACATATAAACTCCACTAGCCTCTTTTTTAATCATGCCACTACGCACTAACAAATTACCACTCTTAGAATCTTCATCTTTAATGTCATCTCTAATTGTGTAGAAAAAACTGTTACTTAATTTCATAAAACTCTCCTCCTTATAAAACAAAAAAAGAATGATACATAGGAGTGCTTATAGCACGGTACCATCCTTTTATTTAACTTAATTTAAGATAACGGTTTTACCCGGAAATGTTTACATTTCTCTCTGAAAGTAGGAATTAAATACTATCATAACTTGCTTTCACCGACCAAGCTCGCTTTATATGAGGAAATATTTAATATTCTTTCGTCATCAATTTATAAAACAATATTAACACATTTATATTATCCTTGTCAAAGTATTATATGCATAAAATTAAAATTTATCTAATAATTTTATATCTTTTTCTTTTTTTATTAATATTCATAATATCCTTTTTAAAATATTTAAAGGTTGCAATAATAATAATCGCTACTGGAAGTGAAATTACAATTCCAAGTACACCAAATAATATACCACCCGCAAACACTGAAACAATAACGACAAGTGGATGAACTTGATTACTATTACCATATACAAATGGATTAATTATATATCCATCAACCGCTGAAAAGACAATAAAGACAATACATGTTTTAATAAATAAAGCCGGACTTATCACAAATGCCGTAACTGCCGCCACAATATTTGTAATAATTCCTCCAAAATAAGGAATTAAATTACCTAAAGCCGCTAATGTTCCAAGCATCAAAGCATTCGGATGCCCAATCAAAGTATAAGTGATCGTATATTCAAAAAATGAAATAACTACAATTTTCATAAAACCAACTATATACTTTCTCATCTCATCATCGATAGTTGCCACATAATTATAAATTTTTTTAGACTTATGTGATAAATATTCCTTAATAAAATTCCTAATCTTATCCATGTCAGCTAAGAAATAGACAAAAGCTGCTAAGATAATAAATATTTTAGAAATATAATCTATCGATACTCCAATAAAACTTAAAGCCCCATTAGAAATATAAGTACCGAGTTTTTCTAAAGTGTCATTAAAACTTGTCGATAAAGTGTTTTGAATATCTCTAAAATTAATATTGTAATCGGACGACAATTCTCTTAGGAAAGAAATAATTCCATTGAATAAGCTTGTAAGTTGTGACATAATTGTCGGTGTAATTAATGCTAAAATCAAACCAATAATTCCAACTGCTCCCCCAACCACTAAAAGCATCGCTAAAGCTTTAGGAACATTTCTATCAGTAAGTTTTTTAACAATTGGATAAAAAGCATATGCAATTGCAAAAGCTATTAAAAATGGTAGTAAAATCTTAAATATCACACTTACAGCTCCAAGCCAAAAATCTCTAGCTTGATAAACTAAATATACCGCTAAAACAAATAATACAACATTGACTAATTTAAAATCTATTCTATTTTTTATCATCCGCGCACCCCTTTTCCAAAAGAATTGTTATAGGTCCATCATTTGTAATATTAACCTTCATCTCCGCACCAAACTTACCAGTTTCAACTTTAACATATTTACTTAATCTCTCATTAAATATTTTATATAATTTTACAGCATTTATACTATCTAATGCTTTAACATAACTTGGTCTATTTCCTTTTTTTGTATCCGCATAAAGAGTAAATTGTGAAACGCTTAAAATAGAACCACCAACATCTAAAATAGATTTATTCATAACACCATTTTCATCATCAAAAATTCGTAAATGTAAAACCTTATTAATTAAATAATCTATCTCTTTTTCACTATCACCATAAGTAAACCCTACTAATAAAACTAAACCACGATCAATCTTACCGATTGTCTTTCCATCCACCGATACACTAGATTTTAAACTTCTTTGAACTAATATTCTCATTTGATTAACCTTTCGACATCTGTAACTTCAGGAATCATTTTAATATCATTCATAAGCTTTAAAAGTTGTTCTTTATTATTAACAAGCACTGTCATTTCAATCGCATCGTCTTCCTTAGAACGGTGGCTATTAAATCTTCTAACCGGAATATCATTATTAGCCGCTTTCGAAATAATATTGATAAGTGAATTATTATCACTATTAGATCTAACTAGAATATTTGTTGGAAGTTTACTACTATCAGTATTCCATTTAACCTCGATTAATCTTTCATCTAAATTAGACACATTTGGACAAACCATTCTATGAACCGTAATACCATATCCCTTAGTAATATAACCAACAATTCTATCCCCCGGCACTGGATTACAACAAGAAGCTAAATTAACCTTAATATCATCGATACCAGCCACACCAATTAAACTGTTGCTAGAACTTTGTTTTTGACTTCCTTTAGCCGCTTTCTCAAGAATTTTTTCTTCTTTAGAAACTTCTTTCTTTAAGAAGTTATCCATAACCGTATTGATAGAAATTTTACCACTACCTAAATTACCATAAAGTTCATTAGCCGAATTAAACTTTAAATCACTAAGCAATTTTTTAAATTTTTCTTCATCGAAAAACTCATCATTACTAATTTTTTGCTTACGTAATTCCTTGCTTAAAATTTCTTCACCCTTTTTCAAATTTTCTTCTTTATTAACTCGGTTAAAAAACGATTTTATCTTATTTTTCGCATGTGTTGTCTGAACAAAGTTAAGCCATTCTCTACTTGGCCCAGCCGAATTATTATTTGTAATAATCTTAACAATATCATCACTTTTAAGCTTATAATCAAGTGGCACCATATTAGAATTAACAATAGCTCCCGTTGTCTTATCTCCGACATTTGTATGTACTTTATATGCAAAATCAACTGGTGTCGAACCATTAGGAAGTTCAATAACATCTCCAAGTGGTGTGAATACATAAATCGTATTATGGAAAACCTCTTCTTTAACTGTATTTACAAAATCTTCTGGATTTTCTTGTTCTTTTTTCAAATCCATAATAGCTCTAAAGAACTGTAATTTTTGTTCCATCTCATTTTGCATAACTGCTTTAACTGAACCTTTTTCCTTATAAGACCAGTGAGAAGCAATACCATATTCCGCTACCCTATCCATCTCATAAGTTCTAATTTGAATTTCATATAATTGACCATCAATTCCAAAAACTGTTGTATGTAAAGACTGATACATATTGGTCTTCGGCATCGCAATATAATCTTTAAAACGTTTTGGTTTTGGTCTAAATTTAGAATGAATAATCCCCAAAGCTTGATAACAGTCTTGCTCTGTATCAACTAGTATTCTAAGGGCTAATAAATCATAAATTTCACTAAATCTTTTACCCTTTTCTAGTTTTTTATGAATACTGTAAATACTTTTAGAACGTCCAAAAATCTCATGTTTAATATCGTGTTTGTTTAAAAGTTCTGAAACACTTTCGATCATTTTAGCCACACTGTTATCACGTTCAGCTTTTGTCGCATTTAACTTCTCAACAATATCATAATATTCATCAGGTTTTAAATAACGTAAGCAAAGTTCTTCTAAATCTTGTTTAATACTATTAATACCAAGTCTATCCGCAATCGGTGTCAAAATATCCAATGTTTCCCTAGCTGTTTCCTTTTGTTTCTTCTCACTATGAACAAATAACGTCTGCATGTTATTAAGTCTATCAGCTAATTTTATAATAATAACCCTGACATCTTCTGAAAGACCAACTAATATCTTTCTTTGATTATTAATTAAAGCTTCTGTTGTACCAGATAAGTTAAGTTTATTAATCTTTGTAACTCCATCAACTAAAATAGCAATGTTGTGTCCAAAATTTTCTTCTATCTCACTAACCGAAACACCACAGTCTTCCACTACATCATGAAGTAAAGCTGCTGATAAAGTTTCATAATCCGCACTAATTCTCGTTAAAATATATGCGACATTAAGTGGATGAATAATATACTCCTCACCTGTTAACCGCTTCTGACCAAAATGTTTTTCGTAAGCATATTTATAAGCTTTATCGATAACAGATAATTCATTTTCATCGGTAATATAAGTTTTAATTTTATCCATTAATTTTTCGATAGTCAAATCTTTTTGATGTTTACTCATCTTATCACCTTCTTAAATATCTAAATAAACTTTTCGGTTTTTCTCATTTATTTTTTCTTTGAAATAATCATCAATAAGTGCATTATCACTATTTAAAATATCACTTACCATATCACTAAGCATTAAATCATGGCTATTTTTCCATTTTCTCTCTTTCAAATAATTCCATATATCTTCCGGTTTTAAATACCCATAACCATTAGCTGTAAGCTCACTCATCTTCGCATTTAAAGCTGGTCTTAAACGGTTATATAACTCCTCTAAAGAATTAAATTCTATATCCATGCCTCATCATCCCCTTTATATATAACCATTATATATTAATTTTACTTAATTTTAAAGACTCTTACCAAAAATTAACATTTTAATTATTGCATTTTTCATATAAAGGTGCTTTTATAATTAAGCATTAAAGGAGATGATAAAATGTTTCAAATTAAAATAAATAATAATGAACAAGAAAAAGATTATGCCGTTTTTAGCGAAAGAGAATTCACTATAATCACAAAACCCACGACATTTTTCATTACTTGTCCAAACTATTATGAACTAAATATAATTCCAACTGAAACACCAGTAATTCAGTGTACCAATATTGAACCAATAATCATAGAAGATAATCCAATTACAGGCGACGATTTTAATACAATAAATTTTTATTTTGGAGAAGCTATAACCCCTGAAGAATATGAAATACTTTATGAATTATATTTAGAACAAATGAAGGATAATCCAAACCCAGACTACTTAAAAGAACAAGAAATAAAAGAAGATATTGAGCGTGCTAAAAAATTAGCCAAAAAAACTAAAAGAGCGTAAACCAACGCTCTTATTTTAATGCTTCAATTTCTGAAATTGAAAGTTCAGTTAATTTCGAAATTAACTTTAAATCCATTTTGTTTTCCAACATGTTTTTAGCTATTTCAATTTTACCCTCTTTTTTCGCATCTTCGATAAGTGTTTTCTTAAGTTTTTCTTCTTCCTCTTTGGCTGACATAAATTCTGTAAACTTTTGATTCTGATCATATCTTATCTAACTCTTCACCTTCTAAATCTAAAGCAGCTACAAAGTTATATTCACTAATGCCATTATACCATTCATCTTTTATTTTATCTATATTAAATTCTAGTATGATTAAATTATCAATATATTTCTTATTTGATTTTTCGCCTTTTAATGTATATATCTCTAATGATGGATAATCTTTACTTAAACCTTTGGTTAAATTAATTTGAATAAACATTTTCATTTTATTATATGTTTCACTGACTTTTACTTCTTCTGAATATTTACTAAAAATATAGGATGCATTTCTATTATGTAAAGCTGGATAATAACTATTGTTAAGTTCAATATTTAAAACTTCATTTTTGGTTTCCGCCAAAACATCAACAGTTTTCCCTTTAATATGAACATTAGTCTTAGCTATTTCGGAAGATAAAATTATTAAATCGTCAAGATTAATAGAAGTAACCTCTTTTAAACTTCTTTTTAAAAATTCTTTCAAAAGCGTTCTATTCTTTTTAGGGGTAAATATTGCTTTAAACATATTATCATTAGTACCTTTAAAAAACTTTTTCTTCATAATCTCTCCTTTCGAAAAGATAATATATAGAAAAGTTTTTAACAAATCAAAAAAGTAAAATACCGTTTTATCATTTGTTTTTTATGGCAATTTGCCTATTTCTTTATAATCAAATTACCAAAATTATTTTTGATTCATATCTCAAAAAATAAAATTTCACCAATTTTTAACTTTTGCATATGTAATTACTATTTTTTTAAAGCATATATTCTAATATGAAAAAAAATATCTTCTTAAAGTCTGTTATTTTACTTTTAATCGGTGGCTTTATCACTAAAATTATTAGTATGTTTATCAAAATAGTTTTAGCTAGATTAATCGGCACCGAAGGTATGGGAATATATATGCTTATATCCCCTACTTTTGTCATGCTTATGGCTCTCGCTCAGTTAGGTTTCCCAGTCGCCATCAGTAAACTAGTCGCTGAAGATAATAAGAATAACAAAAATCTAGTATTCTCAGTTATCCCTATATCTCTAGCTTTAAATATAATAATCATTATTTTATTATTTTTAACTGCTAGTTTTATCTCTCACAACTTACTCAACGAAGATAGATGTTACTGGGCCATAATTTGTATTGGTTTTGTCTTACCATTCATCAGTATCTCTAGTATTTTAAGAGGATATTTTTTCGGCAAACAACAAATGCTTCCTCATGTTTTATCAAACGTCACTGAAGATATTATCAGATTAATTGCCATTATCATCGGTATTCCTATTTTTTTAAAACTAGGATTAGAATATGCTGTCGCATTTATTGTTCTAACTAATGTCATCAGTGAACTCACTTCAATATTCGTCCTATTTTTCTTTATTCCTAAAAACTTTAAAATTACTAAACAAGACTTAAAACCTAACAAAAGCAATATCAAAGAAGTCTTCTCTATTGGTATACCAACTACCATGAGTAGAATAATTGGATCAATAGGTGCTTTCCTAGAGCCAATCATCCTAACTTATGGTTTAATTAAAAGTGGTTATACCAATAACTTTATCGTCAACGAATATGGAGTAATCAACGGTTATGTCATGCCACTAATATTATTACCATCTTTCTTTACTGGCGCTATATCGCAAGCCTTAATCCCTAATATATCTAAAGCTCATAGCCAGAAACATTACAAATACGTTTGGAACAAAATTAAATTTGCTATTTTTATATCACTATTAATAGGAATACCCGCCACTTTAATCTTTGAACTAATTCCAGATATTCCAATGAAATTGATTTATAATACAACAGTAGGAATTAATTACATCAAAGTTTTAGCTCCTATCGCTCTACTACATTATGTTCAAGCTCCACTAACAGCCTCACTCCAAGCTATGGGTAAAGCCAAAGAAGCTATGCATGGAACACTCATCGGTACAATTGTCCGAACCATCACTTTATTAATACTCTGTTTCTCTCATATAGGTTTATGGGCTTTGGTATGGGCCACTGGTATCAATATCGTTATTGTTACTCTTCACCAATATAAACATGTTAAAAGAGCCCTTCAAATATAGCTTTAAAAATTTATAAATAGTATAATAACAAATGAGGTAAAACTATGTTTGATTGTCATTATGACCTATTAACTTATATTTATTATATGTTTCACTGACTTTTACTTCTTCTGAATATTTACTAAAAATATAAGATGCATTTCTATTATGTAAAGCTGGATAATAACTGTTGTTAAGTTCGATATTTAAAACTTCATTTTTGGTTTCAGCTAAAACATCAACCGTTTTTCCTTTAATATGGACATTTGTTTTTGCTATCTCAGAAGATAAAATAACTAAATCTTCTAAATCTGAATTTAAAACTTGTTTTAAACTCCTTTTTATAAATTCTTTTAAAAGTTCTCTATTCTTTTTTGGAGTGAATATAGCTTTAAACATATTATCATTAGTTCCTTTAAAGAATTTTTTCTTCATTTATCTCACCTCAGTGAGATAATATAAAGTTTTTCATCTTTAAAAGCAAAAGCTCAAAATAATTTTTTAGTTTATTTTTTTATAGTAATTTATCTATTTCTTTATAAACGATTTAGGTGATTTACAAAATGTTTTTATTTAGATTTGAAAAGTTATTACTTTTTTAATATTTACTGATTTTCTAAATATTTTAAAGCTTCTTCAAATGTGGCAACAGGAACTAATTCAATATCATAATTTCTTTCTTCTTTTAGTTTTTTAGCATCTTCATAGTTTTCGCCAACGGGAACTAAGAACACGTCAGCACCTTTATTAACGGCACCAATTAATTTATATTTAATACCGCTTATTTCACCAACATTACCATTTATATCAATAGTTCCAGTTCCGACAATTGTTTTACCACCCGTTAGATCTATTTCATTTAAATGGCTATAAATAGTTAAGGTCAACATTAGGCCACCAGATGAACCGGATTCACGATCTTTAAAATTGAAGCTAACTTTTTCATCAGATTTGACATCGAAGGTTTCAGTCACCACGGCGCCGACTTTTGGCTCATCTAAGACATTTATTAAAGTGGCTTCTCTTTTTTTATCATCACCATTAATATCTTTAACTTCCAACGTTATTTTATCTCCTATTTGTTTAGAAGCGATGTATTCAAATAATGAATTTTTATCAGTAATTTCGGTGTCATCTACTTTTAATATTTGATCGCCAATTTTTAAATTAGTATCAGCTAGTTTATCGACATAAGTTATGTATACTTTATTATTTGTCACTTTATAGTCGATGTCAGAATGTTTATAAGCGACGAGAAGTGCGGTATCGTTAGCTTCTTCTAAAAGCATTTTATTACGGTAGTTTTTTTCTTCGATGGTTTCATTATCATTTTTGACTTCTTCCTCCTTTTCAACATCCCAATCTTTATTTAATAAGGATATAACTAGCGTAGGTATTGTAGCGTGAATTTCCGAAACATAGGCCATATTTAATGAACCTGACATTTTAAAGCTTTCAGTAGTTTCAATTTTGTCATCGGTATTAATTAAACCGCCGGGGGCCGAGATGTAATAAGGAAATTCTACTAAGAAGAAAGCTAAAATTAAAACATAAACAATGATGACTTTATAGTATTCTTTTATAAATTTTTTAATATTATTAAATAGGTTTTTCATATATTACCCCTTCCTTTAATAGATTTATTTGATAGCAGGTGAAATTATGAAGAAAATAGTAAGTGTTTTGATAATGATCATTTTATTATATATCGGATATGAAATACTGACGGAATCAGAAACCATTTTAAAATCAGTAGATTTTTCATTGAATGTGTTTAAAAATAATATTTTCCCATCATTATTTCCTTTTTTCGTGCTGTCAAATATTTTGATTAAATGTGGTCTTCCAGAATTTATGGGCAACTTATTCAAAGGAATTATGAATAAAATTTTCAAAATTAAGGGAGTTACCGCATTTATCTTTTTCATGAGTATTATATCAGGAAATCCAGCGAATGCAAAATACACAAGAGAGCTTTACAAGGATGACAAGATTAACAAATATGAGGCAACTAAGATTTTATGTTTTACTTGTTTTTCTAATCCGTTATTTATTTTAGGAAGTGTGTCTATTCTATTTTTAAATAACAAGGAGGCGGGATTACTTATTTTATTTTGCCATTATATAGGTAATCTTTTTGTGGGTTTTGGAATGAGGAATTATTACCCTAGTAAAAAGGAAAATGAGAAAACAAGTTTAAAAAAAGCCATAGATGAGATGCATAAAAAAAGAATTAGTAATAAAGATAGTTTTGGCGAAGTAATTACTAATTCTTTAGTTAGTAGTATAAATACTTTACTTTTAATATTAGGGGTCATTACTACTTGTTTAGTCCTTACGACAATTATCGATAACAATTTAAATTTAAATAGTGTTTTTCAAAGTGTTTTAAATGGTTTTATCGAAATGACGCAAGGACTTAAATATGTCAGTTTAGAAGCAATTCCATTAAAGCTTAAATGCATTTTGACAGTCATGATATTGTCGTTCGGTGGCTTATCTGTGCACATGCAAATTATGAGCATACTAAGTGATACCGATATTAAATATTTACCATTTTTATGTGCAAGAATTTGTCATGCGGTTATATCTTCTTTACTAATGTATATTTTATTTGATTTTTGGATGACCTCATAGAAAGCTAATGGTATTTTATTCCTTATTATACTCCTCTATTCTCATAAGAATAAGTCATTCCAGTTAAGCCGATTCTATTTATATTACAGTAATGGCTATTGTAACTATTTGTATATAATCTTTGTACTCCTATATACCATTCTCCAGTAAACTTTTCGATATTACAGCTTATTCTTTCAGTCGAACTAGCATTAGTAGTAATACCACCTTTGGATAAATAGGTTCCTCCATTAGTACCAAAATTGTCCCCGTTTGTATTTTGAACCCATATATTAGTTTCTTGGGTTATTCCAAGCATCATTGTCGTATTACCATCAGTACACCAAGTGTCAATGTAAAGGTTAGAATACTCTGTAATGTCGACCTTTTCTTCGGTTGACATTTGAACCCTTGACCAAGCACCTTGAGGATTTCTTATTTGAATATAGTATCTGCTACTTCCATCACTGTCAATATATGAACCCGTTCCAGATACGTCTGTAAGATATTGTTTTATGGTCGGATTGGCAGCACTATGATTTAAATCCATTATCAATTTTTCGCCTTTTTGCCATGATGGGTATACAACTGCAGATGTACAACTATTATCTTCAATCTTAAACGATTTACTACTATCATCGATTGAATATTGAGCCCCGTTTTCACAAACAACAGTAGCTCCTTTATATGTAAAGGTATCGTCAGCTTGTGGTGTAAATGATACTGTTTCATCATTTATAGTTTTATTTTTAGATAAATTTATGGTTCCACCTTTAACATCTCCAGCCGATAATGATGTAATTCCATTTACAGTATAGCTATTACTTATGGTTTTGCTACCATTATTTACGGTTGCTACAACACTTCCGTTTTCGGTAAATGGAACTTTTACCGAAACACTCTTAGCTGTTACTGTATTGCCATTATTCTTTTTATAAGTGCAGACATAACTACTACCGCATCCTAATGGGAAATGAATTGTAACTGTCTTTCCGCTAGAAGTAGAGTTTTCCTCAAATGTTGGTGTTAATAACAATTCAGAATCGGCTGTTGGATCATAATAGTATGTAATATCATAAGTATATTCATCTTTTAAATTACCACTATCTAAAGTCATTTGGAAATATAAATAGCAGTTTGTCTCATCACAAAGATTATTTAAGGAATAATTTTTAATACTTACAGTGTCTGGCATATCAAAGTTTTGACCATTGATGACTACTCTATTATTGTTTTGTTCAATGTTGAGCGTCTTTCCGTTTATATTACAACTAGATCCGGCGCATGAGACAGTACTACCCATAGAAGGTAAAATGTTTTCAATATTTTTAGAAATGATACTTGCTTTTTGTTGGATTGCTGTTTTTGTACTAGTATCCGCAAAAATATCTTTTACTTCGATTAAAACTTCGAATAGAAAGACCGTAATAACCATGGTTAGGGCAAATGATGCGATTAATTCAACAACTGTAAATCCTTTATTATTCATTGATTTTACCTCCTTACTATACTAGTGTGAATGGGTTACTTTCTGAACCGTCTCCACCTGTTATTTGAATATTTGAGTTTAGATATAAGACTGGGCGGACGGCATAGGCGTTGAGGTCCACGACGGTACCAAGGCCATAGACATAACCGGTCCTGTCCAGATAGGCCGCATTGATGGAATAACTGGCATAAGGAGCCTGTAACCATTCGTATACTCCACTATATAAGTAGTCAGTGTTTCGACAACTAGAATTATAGCTATTAAGAGCCGTTGATAAGCAGCTTTCTCCGGCCGCATATCCATAGTCACTTGGATACATTAAGCCAATGTGTTGGGTTGTACTTGCGGGATTTGGGTCATTTGAACCGCCACTGTATACTTGTGTACTATCTCTTTCAGCATCATAATATCCACTTGCGGTTAAGGTTTGATAGTTACTACTTGTTGCTCCACCTAAATAGTATGTTTCTTCTGATATCATATTTTTATAGGTACTATTTATACTATTGTAATAGGTTCCATTTAAATATGTCTGTAAGGTTGAACCTTCCCAGTTATTATAGTTCTTTCCTGATTGCTGAACTCTATTCCAATAAAATCCATTACTTGTTCCTATGGTTACTCCGTTATCGGTGGTAACAGGTGTTAAGGCATCATTTCTTACTATTTTTATTTTACCGTCGATTACTCCCATTATTCGCCATAGTTCATTATTAAAGCTGACATAGTTATTTGGGTCTGAACCATAATATCTAAAATCGCCGTGCTCATCTTCATAAATACCACCATTGCCGCTTTCCGCTGGTATTTCTACTCCACCAATGTTTATTGAGCCTTCTGAAGGAGTTCCAGGAAGATAAGTTTCATTATTCATTGCGATTGTGGCATAGGTACCATTATTAAATTCAGCAAATAATCTTCCTTTATTTAAAACTGTGTTAGTTTCAACTCTAGATATAAATTCACGAAGGCTTTGGTTTATATTACTGTCATTGTTTTCTGAAACATATTTTTGAATAACACTTATATCAGAAGATGTATAAATGATGGTTTTGGCGCCCATTTGAGTAATAAGGTTATCACAAAAAGAATCTATTATTCCAGCATCCATATTACAAGAGCCATCTTTATAGACAACAACGTACGGTTTTTCTTCAGTAAGTTGGTTAGATAAATTGTAATTATTTTCTAAAAGATAATTAGATACCGAAGATAAATCATAAATAGATTCAACATTATTATAATTATAACTATTTCTATAATTAGTTGTTAGATTGCTAAACTGGATGTAAAGCAATATTAATATGGTCAAAACAAAGGTTGACACAACTAAAGATTCCGCTAATAAAAAGCCCCTATTATTTTTTTTCATGTTTTTTCTCCTTTTTGGAATTGTTTTTATTCTAAAACTATTATATAATATATCTAGGATAAAATCTAGTCCTAAAAAATAAAAGAAAGAAAGGTAGGCCAAATATATATGATGAAAACTTTTGATTTTGCAAAGGTGCCAATTGTTGACATAATAAATGAAATTTTAGTGGACTCATCTAAAAAAGGAGCTAGTGATATTCACTTTGATCCATATGAAGATCATTTACTTATTAGAATAAGAATCGATGGAGTTTTAATGGATTATGCAACAGTTCCTGAAGCATATAGAGATTATTTAGTGACTCGTATTAAAACGATTGCAAAGATGAATATTACAGAATCTAGATTGCCACAAGATGGAGCAATTAAGGAAACTTTAGAAGGAATAGATTTAGATTTGCGTGTGTCTTCTCTACCAGTTAGTACAGGTGAAAAGATAGTTATCCGTATTTTGGATTATACAAGAAGTATGGCTGGTTTGGGTGAGTTAGGATTTAGCGAGGAAAATTATAAAAAGGTATTAGAGATGATTAGTGTTCCAAATGGTATTATCTTAGTTACTGGTGCGACTGGTAGTGGTAAAAGTACGACGGTTTATTCGATGCTTCAACAATTAAACACTTCAGCTACAAATATTATTACGGTTGAAGATCCAATTGAAATGGATATCACTGGAATTAATCAGGTTCAAACAAATCCTAAGATAGGACTTACGTTTGCAAGCGCACTACGATCTATTTTAAGACAAGACCCTAACATTATTATGATTGGTGAGATAAGAGATACAGAGACAGCAAAGATTGCGGTTCGTGCTTCAATTACTGGTCACTTAGTTTTGTCAACTTTACATACTAATACATCATTAAATACTATTGAAAGATTAATTGATATGGATGTTCAAAGATATTTACTTGCATCGGCTTTAGAAGGTGTTGTTTCACAGAAATTAGCTAGGCAGTTATGTCCACACTGTAAAACTAAAAGAAAAACTAGTGAATATGAAAAAATGGTGTTTAAAACAGTATTGAATAAAGATGTCGATGAAATTTACGATACTGAAGGTTGTGAACATTGTCACGATGGTTATGCTGGCCGTATTGCTATTCACGAAGTGCTTAGAATAGATCAAGATATACGTGATGCTTTAAGTAATGGTAAGCCAAAAGAAGAAATAAGAAAATTAGTGTATGGTACAGGAAATGTTACAACAATGCTTCAAGATGGATTAGAAAAAGTTGCCCAAGGATTAACTACTTTTGAGGAAATACTTAAGTTGATTGAACTTGAGGATGATGACAAGATTAATAGTAATAGTGCTTTAAAGGAAGCTATTTTAGAAACTAAAGAGGCTTTAGCAGCTAAAGAGAAAAACGAAGGTGAGTATTTAGGTTTTCGTGAAGAATTAGCTAATGATGATGGGACTCCTAAAAATATATACAGTTATGAAGATGTCGAAAGTTTAGATATTTAAAAAAACAGCTTAATTTTGAGCTGTTTTTTCATATTCGGCAATTACTTTTGCAGTTACGTTCTTTAAATTTCCTTTGGTAACGGCTGTTATGGTTCTTGTTTCATTTGACTTTAATGGCTCGCCAATATTTCCTCTTAAGGTAATGACTTCATTACCATCTTTGTCTTGCAAAATGATATCAACATCACTAATTGTACTATCGGTTTCTGTAGTGTTAGTAACATCAGCTGTAAATGTCGTATATCCGTTTTCGGTAATCAAGGATATATTACTAAATTGTAATCCTTCATAAGTTTCTTCTTTAACGACTTCTTCACTAGTATTTGCTACTATTCCAGGCTCTTCAGCAACACTAATTTCTTCCTTATCAAAACCAAGAGAAATGATTAAACCGATAATTAAAGCAACGACAACAACAAGGAAAATAATCAAATATAGTTTATATTTTTTTATAAAACTAATTATATTTTCTTTGTTTAATTTTTTCATTTAATCCCCTACTTTCTTTATTCTATTATAATGTATTTCGGGAATAATTTCAATACTATAGTATAAAGCATAAATATTTTAGATTTTAAATTATAAATAGTTTTTTAGTTTTTCAATATATTCTTCACCAAATTTTTTTAAGTTTTTGGCTAAATTTATGATTTTTTTATCGGCGGTTTTTTCATAGTTATCAATATGCTTAGATAGTTCTAGATTACCCATGGTTAAACCTTGAATTAACATATCAGCAATATTAGCATCACTGTTATCACTGATCATTTCTTTATTAATACTCATTTTAGACATAGCTTTAGCCATCATACCAATCGGTTTGGCTTTTAGTTCTTGTCTATTTAATAATTTTTCTGTTTCTTTAGCATATTTTTCATAATTTTTTTCAATTTCTTCTACTAGTTTTTTTATTTTGTTATCTTTTCCTTTTAAACTATTAATTAAGTCTTTGGTACTTTGCATACCCATATTACTTGTTTGATAAATATACTCAAGTATTTCTTCATTTTCGTTCATTTATATCATTCCTTTCAACATTTATTATGTGAGAGGTTTATAAAATTTATACAAAAAAACAACTACTTGTCATAAGTAATTGTTAAAGTGCATGGTTTGGCTTCTTTTCTAATTCTTGTTATTTCAATTTTATTATCGGCTATTTTTATTTTGTAATCTTTTGATTTAGAATAATTATCTTTTATTTTTTCTTTTAATTTGTTTATAAAAGTATTTCCATCAGAAATATGCGTATTAAAGTGTCTTATGAAATTAGTTTGAAAAACATATATATCCATAGCAAGGGTTTCTTTGTTATCAATATTTTTATTTATAAATTTTATTAGACCACCAGTTACTCTACCATCTGATGATATTTGGTCAATATATTCGGTAGTTAAGTTAATTATTTTATTTATATTATCCATTTTGATTTCCTTTCTTATACTTAAAACAGTTTTTGTCATGAGAATCGATAATACCTATAGCCTGAAGATATGAATATATAATAGTGGTCCCAACGAAAGTCATACCTCTTTTTTTCAAATCTTTAGATATTTTATCAGATAGTTCTGATGAAGTTTTACCTACTTCATAGATTATTTTATTATTTGTGAAACCCCAAATATATTTAGAAAACGAACCATATTCCTTTCCAATTTCTTTAAATATTTTGGCATTATTAATAGATGCTTTTATTTTTAATTTGTTTCTTATAATACCTGGGTTTTGTTTTAGTTCATTTATTTTGGCTTCGTCATAATTAATTATTTTATCAATATCAAAATTGTCATAAGCTTTTCTGAAGTTTTCCCTTTTATTTAAAACACATTCCCAAGATAATCCCGCTTGGAATGATTCTAAAATTAATAATTCAAATAACTCTTTATCATCATAAGTAGGGGTTCCCCACTCTTCATCGTGATATTTTATATAAAGAGGATTATTTAAATTACACCATCTACACCTTTGCATGCTTATTCTCCTTTCGGTATTTTATATTTAGTAATATCAATTCCTTCTAATTTTAATAATTTTATTTTGACGTCTATGCCGCCAGTATAACCGGTTAAATTATTATTTGCCCCTATTACTCTATGACAAGGGATAACGATTGGAATAGGATTATGGCCGATTGCACCACCTACAGCTCTAGCTGATGTTTTAGAGTTTATTTTTTTAGCTATATTACCATAAGTTATCGTCTTACCATAAGGAATGGTTTTTAAAATGTTCCAAACTTTTATTTGAAACGGTGTGCCTTCTAGTTTTAATTTTAAATTATCTATATTGGGTTTTTTTTTATTAAAATATTTATCTAACCAAATTTTGGTTTGTTTAAATATCTCTAAGTTGTCATTTGTTTTAGCTTCTTTTTTTATATTCTGATAGTATGATTCTTTTTCTAATATAACATGAGTTAGATTTGTTCCATCACTAATTAAAGTTAGATTACCTATAACCGATTTATAGGTAGTTTTATATTTCATATAAGCACCTCAAATAAATAATATGAAATTTTATAATTAATGTCAAGAAAAGCATCTTTTTTAGATGCTTAACCAATGTTTATATCTCCATATTTAGTAACAGATGTTAAAGTGTAATTACCTAAATTAGATGAATTATTTATTTTTATTTCACCCCATTTGGTATCACCTAAGGCTTTACCGTTTGAAAGTTTTTCGACAGTAATTTCCCCATATTTTGTTTCTAGTTTTGAATTATTTGTTAGAAATATGTTATTAATTTTTATATCTCCGTAAGTGGTTTTAATAGAGGTATAACCATTAATAGTACTAGCTTTTACTTCACCATAAGTATTTTTTACAGTTAAAACATTTGAGTTTTCCGTTAAAACATCACCATATTTTGTTTCAATATTAATTATATTTGCTTTATTTACAGTAATATCTCCAGTAGTAGATTTAACATTAATGTTGCCGTTTGTTTTTGCAATTTCTATATCACCATTATTATTTTTAACATTTAACTTTTTACTAAATGTTTCTGGTATATATATGATTAGATGTGGGCTTTTTTGAAGGCATATACCAAAACATTTTTGCGCATCAAATTCAATGTTTAAAGTGTTTTCTTTTTGATTTATTTTAGGTTTTTCTTTTTCACTATAAACATCTATTTTTATTTTATCATCTGAAGAGTTTTTAAATTCAATATCAGTATTTGTGATGTCTAGTTTAATTTCATTAAATATATTATCATAAGTTTTAGATAGAGTTAGGTTATCGCTTTGGCCAATGTTTATAAATTTAACATTAATTAATGAGGGATTTAAGATTCCCCATATCATAATAGCTAGTAAACTTATAGTGCATAAAGATAAAAGGATTATTGATACGATGATTAATTTTTTATTCTTCATCTACGGCATTTCCTTTTAAGTTAAAAACTAGTTTTATTATTTGCATAATTAAAGCATAAATAATCCACATTATCCAGGTTATGTGCCAAGCCATGGTTAAAAAACTAATAAACATATAAATGATGAGAGTTAGGAGTGCGAGTGTTTCATCGATGGTTTTATATAAGTTATTTTCTTTTGTTTTTATTTTAATTTTTTTAGTTTCTTTATTATCATAAACCATGCTTGTATAAATGATTATGCCAGTTGCGATGGCGATAGTGATTAAGAATAAACAAATACCTAATATTTCTAAATTTTTTATGTTACCAAAGATAATTACAAATACAACTGATAAAATATATAGACTGACTGATATAGAATACATGAAAGCTTTTTTCTTTTGAATTTCTCTTTTAAATTCATGAGGAGTTTGCTCTTTTTTATTGCCTGTTAATAGTTCATCAGTAGTTATTCCATATAAGTTACATAGCGGAACTATTTTATCAAAGTCTGGGGTTGTCCCGCCTGTTTCCCACTTACTAACGGTTTGCCGGCTAACATTTAATATATTAGCTACTTCTTCTTGTGATAGATTTTTTTCTTTTCTTAGTTCATATAATTTTTCTCCTAATTTCATTTTTTCACCTCGAGATAATTTTATAATGAAAAGTGTTAACAATACTAGCATTTTCACTTTGCAATTTGTCAACTAAGTTTAACATTGTTTGTTTTCCCTTTAAATATAAGGGTGTTTTATGCTCTTAATTTAAAGGTTTTTGGAGCTTTATTATAAACTAAAATTAAGGCAATTATACAGTATAAAATACTAAATATGATGGTTGCTAGTCCAAAATAAAAGGTTGGTAGTTTTTCTCCGATGAAGAAATAACATACAAAATAAGTTAATCCTTGGACTAGTGAATAAGTACTACTTTTCATTTCTGTGTTTACGTTATATGGCTGTAAAAGATAATACATAACTAAATAATGAACTGAGAAAAAGATACTCATGGCTAAGATAGATACAAATATGATGACATAGTTTAATGGTTCGGCCACTCCTCCAGATAAATATAGAAGTAAGGTTAATCCCCCACCGATTAGGAGTGCTGGAATTAGATTTAAGGAAATTAAAGTTTTTAATCTTTCTTTAAAGACACCTAATATTACTTTTGGAGTTCTATAAATTCTATATGTCAGCATACTATGATCACAGTTCATAAACATAGCCTGAGTTACAGTTGTTCCACGGTTTAAGATATACATAACAAAGACAAAATATGGTAAATAAACTAGTAATAAGGCATTTATTCCTGCGGCTACTGTTTTGTTTTTTAAGGTGAGAACTATCAAAATAGCAAATATTAAAGTGATAACAATTGATTGTTTTTTGATAGCTTTAGTTAATATTTTGCTATGTCTTTTAACAAATAGTTCGTGGAAGTAGGCAAATCCATGTTTATTACTTTTAAAGTTTTTGTCTAGCTCGATCTGCTTAGAAACATTTTCTTTAATGGCTTTTGTACTACTAGCATTTTCGACTGCATATACATTTTCGTTTGTTAAGATTTGTTTATACATTTGTTTATATTTATCAAATGAATTAATTACTTTAATACTTAAAAGGCCAGTGATTAAACTTATGATAAAACAAATAATGAAGATAAATGGATTAATTATAATTTTAAAATAAGGCATTCCATAAGCACATAAAAGTAATATTCCAATTACTAGCCAAGTTAGTTTATTTAATAAGTTTTCATTTTTAGCTATTTTAGTTTTCTTAAAATCGGTTATAACATAGGCACTGAAAGTTATTTTTACCATAACGACAAAAATAGGCGTAATTATGCATAGCCAAAGTGGAACTTTTAACATTAAACCAAAGATTATGGTAAAGGGCATAAAACCGATGAAGGTTTTTAGCATGGCATATATATAATTAGACAATGTGTATTTTTTGGCATCCATATTCATAATCATCATAGCATAATATTTATCTTTAGTTGGGTTAAACATATAAGTGTTCATAATGCCACCAATGATGGTTAAAAATAAGAATATATGTATAAAAGTATTGGCATTATTTAGTTTAAATACTGGAAGCATGGCAAAGATGCAGAAGAATATGTATAGAAATTTACCTAAGAAAATCGTGCATAACTCCATAATTATACTGACAATATTACCAATGATTTTCAAGGCTTTATTTTTATATAAGCTTTCAGGTAATATTTTTCTTATTATTGGCAATTGTTTAATCGAATAAATAACACTATTGACACGGTAGGTGTTTTTTAATTTAAAGGAAGTAATAAATGCTTCTAACATATTATTCCTCCTTTAGGGCTTCAATTATTTTATTTTTGAAGCTTTCAGTGTCTAGATTATCTTTGGTTATCTCTTTTAAAATACCTTTATTTAAAACAACTATTTCATCACATAAGTCTAAAGCTAGTTCCATAATATGGGTTGAGAAAATAATGATATGATCTTTTTTTATATTTTTAAACATCTGTTTCATTTCTTCTTGGGCTACAACATCAAATGATGTTAATGGTTCATCTAACAGCAAAATATTTGGCCCAGCTATGATGTTTACTAACATCTGCATTTTGTTTTTCATGCCGTGAGAGTAGTCTTTCATAAGTTTGTCTCTATCTTCTTTTTCTATCTGCATGAAATCAAAGTATTCATCAATATCTTTTTCATTTTGAATATGATTTTTATTTATTTCGATGAAGAATTTTAAGAATTCTCTTCCGGTTAAAAACTCTGGAACATTGGGTGTAGATAAAACGTATCCAATATCTTCTGGTTTAATTTTTCTATCTATTTCATCATTTATATAAAATTCGCCACCATCTAACTCTAAGTCTTCATTTAGACAGTTAAATAAGGTGGTTTTTCCAGCACCGTTTCGGCCAAGTAAACCATAGATTTTTCCTTTTTCAAATTCAAAGTTTATATCTTTTAAAACTTCTTTTTTTTCAAAATTTTTCTTTAAATGTTTAATAACTAATTTCATGTGTACCTCCTACTATTTCACATCTATTTCATTATACATTATGGGTATATGTTTGACAATAATTTTTGATAAGAAAAAAATTCTAGGCTTTTTCTAGAATTTTAATTAAAACTATTTTCATAAATATCTAAAAACGCGCTGATAAATCTTGCCTCTTCTTTTGCTTTCTTTGTTCCTTTAGTTACTTGCCAGCCATAGGTTTTATAATCTTTATAAGTGAAGTTAGTAAGTGGAAGTAAATTAAATTCATCCTTAATTGATCTAATACCTTCAGAATAATCTTTTTTTAATCTAACAAAGGCTTTACTTGGGTTTTTGAAAACAGCCATGCCATATTTATTAGCTCCTATATCGAAATCGATACTTATTTTACCAAATTCATTTATGTCGACATCACCTTTTATGTTACTTTCACCACTAATGTAAACCTGAGTGTATTTTAAATTATCGTCATAGGCAAAGCCGTATTTTACGAGTAACATTTTGCCAATTATTATAAGAAAGAATATTATCAATATAACAACAATTGTAATAAGGATTTTTCTTTTACTTTTACCTTTATAATTTATTTTTAGAAGTTCTAAAAGATTATTTTCTGATTCTTTTTTAATATCTTTTTCTTTGATTTTCTCACCAGCAAAAAGTTCATTTAAAGAAATACCTAAAATATTACATAGATCTTGCATAATGGAAATATCGGGCATACTTCTTCCGTTTTCCCACTTACTAACGGCTTTATAGGATACATTTAATTTTTCTCCGAGCTTTGCTTGGGTTAAATTTTTTTCTTTTCGGCTCCTTGCAATAAACCTACCTATTTTTTCTTGATTCATAGTTTCTCTCCTTTTGGCTACATTATAAAACAGTTTTGATATTTTGAACACCTACTGATGGTAGAGTTTAATTAAATATGATTTTCTCTATTAAGTATATTATACTATTTGTTTAAATTAGGTAAAGTATATGCATAATATTATAGAAAAAAACATATAATAGTATTGATATTATATTGAAAACGTATTGACATTTTTTTGAATGTGTTAATATGTTGATAGAAAAGGAGATGGTTGATATGGCTTCTAATGCAATTAATATGAGCTTTAGGGTTGATAAAAATTTAAAAAAGCAAGCTGATGAATTATTTAAAAAATTAGGTTTAAATACAAGTGTGGCTTTAAATATGTTTTTAACTCAAAGTGTAAGAGAACAAAGTATTCCATTTGTTCCAACGATGAATGTTCCAAACGAAAAACTTTTAACTGCCTTAAAAGAAGTTCAAGATATTGAAGATGGAAAAATTAGTGCAAAACGCTACAAAACATTTGAAGAAGCATTAAAGGATATTGATTAATGAAATACGAAATTATCCTTACTTCCGTTTTCAAAAAAGAATTAAAGCAAATTAAAAAAAGACACAAAGATTTAGAAAAAATTAACTAAAGTTGTTAATGATCTTGCAAATGATGTAATTTTAGATGTAAAATATAAGGACCATGCTTTGGTTAATAGTCCAAGATTTATGGGATGTAGAGAATGTCATATCGAACCTGATTGGCTACTTGTGTACAAAAAAAGTAAAAATAATTTAATTTTATTTCTTATCGAGACAGGTACTCATAGTGATTTATTTTAATAAAACGAAAACTTGATTAAAATGATTTAATTGAGTTTTTTGTTTCTTCCAATATAGTAATTGCCATAATTATCCTTTTATTGATTTTGGTGTTTATAATACTATTTAAATAGAAAAAACCACCTAACTGTGATTAGGTGAAGTCAAAAATATTGGCAACATCCAACATGGAAGTATTGAATGTTCCTTTTTATTATATGAGATTTCTCTCATCTATATACATTTTATCATAGTTTTATATTTATGACAAGCAGCCATTTTTTAACATAAAGTAATAAAATGTCATTGTAATTAGTGTCATGGTTTGTTATACTTATATGTAAGGAATGTTCAATAGTTGGGCGCAGCCTCTACTCTTTCACAAAGAACGGAGGTGGTGTTTATGACTAAAAGAGATAACTATTTCTTTTGCATAATCCTCCTTCTATTTATTTTAGTATTTACTTTACTATTTAAATAGAAAGGCGCCTAACTCATCAGCGATGACTTAGGCGCATACACAAAATGGTTGCGTTCAACATTGCGTATTGAACATTCCTTTTTTTATTATATGAGATTTCTCTCATCTATATACATTTTATCATAATTTTAACTTTGTGACAAATGATTTATTCTTTGTTTTTTATTTTATCAAAATATATATCACTGCTATTTTGATGTTTGGTTTTAATAGCCTCTATAAATTTTTCTTTACTAGTTTCACCAAAACCACTGAAAGAAACATCACCTATAACTGTATAAGGAACTCCTTTAGCTTCTTCTCCTAAAGCAGCAGCAAATCTATTCATAATTTCAGTATTTTCTTGGTTTTCCCAAACTTCATAAGTATATAAATTGTAATAATCACCATACTCTTCTTTTATTTCATCAAAGAAAGCGAATTCTTCTTTACAGTGTGGGCAGGTACTTCCCCAGAAAAGGTAAATATTAACTTTATTTTTATCATGAGTAACATTTTCTAAACTAATTTCTTTTACATTTTCTTTGGGAGTGGTATTGGTGGTTTCTTCACTATTATTATCGGTGTTTTCTTCGACATTATTTTCATTACTGACTGAGTTTGAATTATCAACTTCTTTTAATAGAACATAGTCTGTAAACCATTTTTCAAAGTCATCTTTTGATTTATAATATTTTAAATCATTATCACTATTCGCATCTAGATAATCAACCATTATTCCTTTGTTAAAGATGGCAAATGATGGATAGTATTTTATTGATTCACTTAATTTTGTATCTTTAATATCAGAAAAAGCAATTTTGTAAATCTTGATATTATTATTTGTTATAAAGTCATATAATACTTCTTCAAAATTAGCTGACGTAACGCATGCGGGCTGATAGACAAATAAAGCAAAAGATTCTTTATCATCCATTAATTTTTCTAAATCAGATGTTCCAATTTCTATAAATTCACTACTTCCATAATATTTATCTTCTAAAGAAAATTTTTGAATGGGCATAATTTTTATGACTACAAAAACTAGCGAAATCAATAAAAGAAGTGGTATAACCCACATGATTTTTTTATTCATTTTCATTTGCACTAACCTCATGAAGTGAATCAAACTCTATATCATGATATGGAATTTTCCAAAAATCATATGAAGTGTTACCATATTTGGTAGTTTTAACTTCGACATTGTTTTTACCTTCATAATACCAGTAACCACCAACATTATAAATTTTGTTTTCATCCCAGCCTAGTTTTACTAACATGGTTTTAGTCATGCCTGCATAACCTCCACCACCACACATTAAGAAAATGTTTTTATCTTTTGGAAATAGATATTCTAAAATGTCCATTGATTCTTCATAATTAGCGGTATATTCTCCATCTTTTTCAGTGAATAAGGTTTTTCCTTTATATGTATCACCTACTTCTTCAGGTAGTCCAGATACATTGACTAAATATGGTAAAGGCACTACTTCAAAACCTTTAACAAATCCAGATAAATAAGCATCTCCACCAATGGCTTCATAATTTCCTGGATCTTTTAACATTCTCATATCTCTATAAACAGAGTCTTCTCTATTTAAATAATTATCAATAGTTTCTTCATTGATGTTTTTATCAATTCCAAATTCACCTCTAACTCCTTCTGTTACTTCTGGGGCTGGCAGAGGTGTTAAACAATTTCCTTTATCATTAAATAAGAATGCACATACAATAATTGTTATAATTATTAAAACACTTATAACTAACATAATAATACTTTTCTTTTTCATACTAAAACCTCCTACAATAATAGTTTAACCTTAAAAAGGTAAAATATCAATAACGAATTAGTTGAAAAAAGCTCAACCTTAAGTTGAGTTTTATTTAGTGCATCTTTCATCTAGTTTTAAAGGTATTTCATAAGTAATAATTTTATGATGGTCATCACTAGCATTCACTTTTAAGTATAATGAACCATCTTTATATACTTTGCATGTTTTTTCATAATCATCGACTGTGAATGTTACTTCTTTTAAGAAATCTTCTAAAGTAATACTTTCTTTTTCATTATATTTATAAGAACTTATTTTATTTTCTGTTTTGCCATTTTTTTCATATAAAATACATTCTATTTCTTTATATTTTTCTTGTTCATCACCACCACAATATTCAATGTTAGATATATATATGGCTGATTTTTGGTTGTTATAGGCAATGTTTCCTGATATTGTGAAGTTTGGACAATTGGCTGATAATGTTTTAAACTGAAAATCATCATTTTTGAAAAACATCAAAACTAAAATTACAATTATAAAAATTAAAATGAGGCCTATAATAATCCACGTTGGTTTTATTTTTTTATTGTTTTTAAATTCACCATTATAGAGCTCTTCTAAACTGACATTAAAGTCTTCACTAATTTTTTTTATTAGAGTACTGTCAGGCATGTTTTTTCCATTTTCCCATTTACTTACAGCTTGATAAGTTACATGATATTTATCAGCGAATTCTTTTTGGGTTAAATTATGCTTTTGTCTTAGTTCTTTAATGAATTTGCCAAATTTTTCTTGATCCACACTATCACCTACTTTTGCACTACTAATTAATTATATCATATTTTTGTATTAATGAGCATTTAAAAACTAGTGTACTTATACACTAACTCTTAATAATCACTCATCTTTAAAGTGTTTTACAATTAAAGGTTTTAATAGTTCGATAATTACAAGTGAAACAAGGTTTATTAAAATTACGTATATAAATTGATTAACGGTTACTGCTTCAAGTCCAAATATTTTGCCAATTGGACTAAAGAATACAATTATTTGAACAAGTATTAAAGCAAGTATTCCAATATTTAATTGTTTGTTTTTGAATATACCTTTTTTATGAATTTGTTCTTTTAAAGATCTACAGTTATATGCGAAGACAAATTCATTAATAACGATACTTAAGAGGGCTAAAGTTTGAGCAACACCTTGTCCAAGTGGCAAGAATCTATAATAAACATATAGACTTATTAGTGTTTCTAAGATTACTGATAAAATTAGAAAGCCACTAAAGAATTTTGTAAATATTTTTTTATTTAAACCGTTTGGCTTTTGTTTCATGATGTTTTTAGAGGCTCCTTCAAAAGCTAAAGCTATTGATGGAACGGTATCAGCTACTAGGTCAATATACAAAACATGAATAGCGGATATTATGGTATTACCGGTTAACATACCAAATAAAATGATTAAAATTTCGGTAAAGTTACTAGATAAGTTATATAAGATATTAGATATAACGTTATCATATATTCTTCTTCCTTCAGATACAGCGGTAACAATTGTGTTAAAGCTATCATCTAAAAGAATAATATCTGATACATCTTTGGTGACATCGGTTCCACTTTTACCCATACCAACACCAACATTAGCTAGTTTGATGGCTGGGGCATCGTTTACTCCATCTCCTGTCATAGCTACAACTTTATTTTCTTTTTGAAAGGCTTTGACAATTTGTACTTTTGTCTCTGGGCTGACTCTCGCATATACTTTATATTTATTAATGTTTTTAATTAAATCTTTTTCTGATAATTCGCTAGCATTTATACATTCATCTATATTTTGACATATTCCAGCTTCTTTAGCGATTGTATAAGCTGTTTGCAGGTTATCGCCTGTTAACATAATTGGAATGATGCTGGCTTCTTTACACATATCAATAGAGGCTTTAATATTTTTTCTTATAGGATCTTTGAAACCAGCTAAACCGGTTAGGATTAAATCTTTTTCTTCGTTAAAGTAATCTTCTTCGTTGGTAACTATTTTATCTATTTTTTTATAGGCGAAAGCAATTACTTTTAATGATTCTTCGGACATTTGAGTTTCTATGTTTTTATATTGATTTATATACTCATCAGTTAAATTTTGAGGTTCATTATTGATTAAAATTTTGGTGCTTCTTTGTAAAAGGGCCTCTAGGCTACCTTTAAGATAAAGATATGTTTCACCATCTTTTTTATAAACAGCACTCATCATTTTACGTTTTGAATCGAATGGTAATTCGGTTATTTTAGTAACTTCTTCTGATTTTAAATTATTTTCTTTTAAATAATTTTTTATAGCTACATCAACTGCATCTCCAGTATATAGGCCATCAGAGGCTAAGGTGGCAGAATTAGAATTATCCATGACATTAATTAAGGTTTGATAATTTTTGATGTCTTTTAATTCTATTTCTTTATTATCTGTATAAAGTTTAGTGACTTTCATTTTATTTTCAGTTAGGGTGCCTGTTTTATCAGTGCATATTACTTCAGTAGATCCAAGGGTTTCGATGGCGGCTAAATTTTTGACAATGGATTTCTTTTTAGCCATTCCGCTAACACCAATGGATAGTGTGGCAGTGATGGCAATAGTGAGGCTTTCTGGAACACTAGCTACAATCATTGATATGCAAAGCATAACAATATTTAAAATGGTATAATGATTGATTAGTCCAAATATTAAGACAAAAGCAATTAAGATAAAGGCAACGCCAGTAATAAAGCGGCTGACTTTGGCAACTTTCATTTGAATTGGGGTTGCAGGTTCTTCTTTAGTGTCTAATACACTGGCAATTTTTCCGAGCTCAGTATTCATGCCAGTACTTATGACAATTGCTTCTATTTTACCTGAGACAATGACTGTTCCAGAATAGATCATGTTGTACGTTTCAGCTAAGATAGTTTCATTTGGAATTGTGATTTCATTTTTTTCGACATTATTGCTTTCACCGGTTAGAATTGATTCATCCGTTTTAGCAAAATAACTTTCGACTATTCTAGCATCGGCTGGCACTTTATCTCCAGCTTCTAAAATGATATAATCTCCAGGAACTAATTCTTTAGCATCTATGTCCGTGCTGGTGCCATTTCTTCTAACTGTGACATAATTAGCTGAATATTTTTTTAATTTTTCAGTCGCATTAGCGGCTTTTGATTCTTGAAAATAACCCATAATACAGTTTACTAAAGTGGTTCCTAAAATAACTAAAGGTTCTAGGAAGTCATCACCAGTAATTAATGAATATATTAAGGATAAAAGCCCAACAACTAATAAAAAAATAATCATCATATTTTTAAATTGGCTTAAGAAAATTTGTAATTTTGTTCTTTTGTTTTTGTCAATTAATACATTTAGACCATATGTTTTTTGCCTTTTTAGTACTTCTGTTTTAGATAGGCCATCTTTTGATGTATTTAATTCAGTATATATTTCATCTATAGATTTTTGATATGCTTTTTTCATTTTGATACCTCGCTTATTATATTTTTATTATATCACTTAAATATAATGTTATAAAGATTTTAATTAACTTGTTTTATATGTAGTCGTAAAAATTTTAGGATTTGTACAGTATTCCATGACAAATTTATTTTCTTTTTTACATATTATTACACCTACTGTTTTATCGTTAAATAACTCTTTAATATTTTTATCAACGTAATTTATATATTTTGTTATTTGACCAATGTATTCTGCTTTCATTTCAGTTACTTTTAGTTCAATGACTACATAACAGTTATAGTTGGTATTAAAAAATAGAAAATCAATATAATTATAGGTGTCACCCATTTTAATTTTTACTTCACTACCTACATATGTAAAGCCTATACCAAGTTCTTTTAAGAAATCATCTATGTTTTCTAGGATTGATTGGTGCAGGGCATATTCACTCAGCTTTTCTTTTTTATCACCCACCTTTATTATTATTGGATTTTTAATGAATGTATTTATTTTAGGTTCTTCTAATTCTTCTTTGTATCCAATCCTTTCATATTCATTGAATTTTATTTTTTCTCTAAGTTCTCTAACAGATAAATTTTGTTTATCAGTTATATAAATATAATACTTTACTTCATTTATATTTTTTATTTTTAATAATTCTGTATAATGACTCCATGTTAATTCGCTCGACAATGTCGAGCGTTTTCTAAATAACAAATAAAATTGTCGCATCTTACGTAAATTAGAAACAGTAAATCCTTTTCCGAGTTCATTAGTTAATTTTTCAGAATATTCTTTAATTAATTTATTTCCGTATTTAGCTCTCTTTTCTCCACCCTGAGCTTCGACTATTAATCTACCCACTTCAAAATAAGCGTTTAAATCACTTTTGTTTTTGGAATAGTCTTTGACTTTTTTATATATTTCGTTTTTAACTAAAGTCTCTTTTATTTGGTTATAGTAGTTAATTTTAATCACCTCTATTTATTAATATACGATTTTTATAAGTTAAATCCTTTTTTATGAAAAAAAATATCGCTTTATAGCGATACTTTTAATAATCTTTTTTAATGAATATTTTATAAGAAACTTTATAAGATATGGTGTACATGATAATAATTAATAAGGTTAAAATATATGCTCCAAAAGTTTCTAAGAAATTATTTATTTTTTGGATATCTAGATTAATGCCTAATTTAGTAAGTGTAAAGCCTATTCCAACAATGATTAAGACCATCAAGAAGATTAAAATGAACATTTGGATTCGTCCTTTTTCAGCTCCCCATTTATAAATACTTGGTATTTGAATTGCTTGAATTAAAGCTATACCAAATAGACCACTTAAACTTGTAATAAATAGATTATCATAATCTAAGTCGATTAGGTTATTTGGTCTTACACTATTCATGATGTTTACGATTATTATAGTTAAAAGTGCACCGATGATAGCACCGATAATAGCGGAAGAAATGGCGATAATATATTTTGATATAACAAGTTCTTTTCTATTTACTGGAAGTGATAAGATATATTTTTCTGATTTTGACACTTCGTCATAGTTGAATGTTGATAAAGATATCATTCCGATAATAGCGCATATAATCATTGGAGCAATAGAAGCATTTTCGGTACCGGCAATAGCGATAGAACAAAATATTATAGTGATTAAAAGGCTTGTTTTATAACTAGATAAATTTAACAGATCCTTTTTTATTAACCCTTTCATTATTTTTCTCCTTTCACATAAAATAACATTATTTCATCAATTGAAGGTTTATCAACCGTGTTAAAGTTATATGTTTTTTTGATATAGTTTTTGTCTTTTACTAAAACTTCGTAATGATATTTTTCCTTTTTATACCTGATATAGTCTTCTTTTTTGATTTTTTTAAAGTCATTTTCATCACATTTAATGACACCATAGTTTTCTAATAAGTCATCGGTTTGCAGGTTAAAGATAATTTTTCCTTCGTGTATGAAGATAATATAGTCTGATAAGTGCTCGAGGTCTGTGGTGATATGTGATGATATTAAAATGGATCTTTCTTCATCTTCTTGTATGTATTTTCTAAAGATATCTAATATTTCATTTCTAACGATTGGGTCTAACCCACTAGTTGGCTCATCTAATATTAAGGCATTAGGGTTATGTGATATGGCAGCAGCAATTTTTATTTTCATTTTCATACCACTTGAAAAATCTTTAATTAATTTATTTAGTGGTAATTTAAATTCTTTTAGATAGTTAAAGTATTTCTTTTCATCCCAGTTTTCATAAAATTCTTTCATGATAGAATTAACACCTTTGGCAGTTAGGTAATCTGATAAGAAACTATCATCTAAAACAACACCTAAATCTTTTTTTATTTCTTTTTCGTATTTTTTATTATCTTTATCAAATACTTTGATGGTACCTTCAGTTTTAATGATATTTAAAATTGCTTTGATGGTAGTGGTTTTACCCGCACCATTTTCACCAATTAAGCCAGTAATAATTCCTTTTGGAATGGTAAAACTTATATTATTTAACTCAAAACCTGGATATTTTTTAGATACTCCGTTTAGTTCTAATACATTTTTCATTTATTTTTCCTCCTCAAATATAATTTTAAAAATTTCTTTAATGTCATCATTTGAAATGTTTGATATTTTCGCAATATTGTAAATTTTACTAGTTAACTTTTCTATCTCTTTTAGTTTTTCTTCTTTAATTAATTCGAGATTTTTAGGGGCAATAAAGCTACCTTTTCCGGGGATAGTTTTAATAAACCCTTCTTCTTCCAATTCATCATAAGCTCTTTTAACCGTTAGAAAACTGATTTTTAAGTCGGTGGCTAAAGAACGGACTGATGGCAAAGCTTCGCCTTCTTTTAAATTGTTATTACAAATAGACTCTTTAATAGAATTTTTTATTTGTTTGAAAATTGGGGTGTCAGTTCCATTACTTATGATTATATTCAAACACATCACCTCACTGTTATATGAATTATATAACAGTTATAACAGTTTGTCAATATGATTTGTTAATAAATTGATTTAATTTGATTATTTTAAATCTAGCTAAATAAAATAAATGGTGCTATAATATTTTCGATTGGAGAGATAAAAATGAAATTTTACAATTTGGATAATAGTATTGAAGTTGACGTAAGTATTGCGAAAGCTTTATTAGAACTTCCAGAAGAAGAATTTTACGAATATGAAAATTTTAGTAAAGATTTTAACTCATTAATAAATGGTAAGGGGTACAATTATTTAGATTTTAAAAATGCCTGTGATATGTTTTTGAATAGCAAAAAAAAGATGTCTAAATTGTACAAAAAAATGTATAGAGATTTTATTTTAAAATATAGTATATTTATAAAAAAATTTATTTCTTCACTGGACTATTGTTCTATGGACAAAATGTATAGGCTTTTAAAGGTCACTTATAAAAATAGAAGTGCTATTTTAGAGAGAATGAACAAATTATTAGAAATTGGAATAAACAATTTTTGGTATGTATTTGAGTCTGATTTGAATGACAATCTAGCAAAATGCGATTCTATAAATAAAATTATTGATGTTGCGACTGATGGAAATGTTACTTATGAAGAAATTAATGGTCCATATTGTTATATAAATATTAAAGGTGCAAAATATATTTTAGAATACAGCAAAGAAATAAGATACGGCTGGGCATATACTGACTTTACAATGGTTGTAAGTAATTTAATGTTTGACGTTTCTACTTTACCTACTTATGAGCAGTTAAATGATTTTAATGCAAAACCTTATATTGATTATGAAGCGGCTATAAGCCAAGATAGAATTAGCAGACAAAAACAAAATCTTATCGATTATGTATTATATGCGGAAGATGTATTAGTGTCTCTTCATGATTTAGAAAGACGTATTCAAAATTTAATAAATAATGCCTTAAATAATTCAAGTGGTATTTCTGAAAATGAACTTCAAAAATTACAGGAAATTTATTTGGCTATATCTTCACATAAAGATGAAGTTATCAATAATGGCGCTAATGACACTTCTATGAGTGTGGATGAAATTAAATACGCTGTTAAGGTAAAAAAAAAGAGAAAGAACTAGAAGACTTTTAGATAATTAATAATGAAAATGATAAGCTCGTTAGCTTATCTTTTTAGGTTAAATTTTGGTAATTTCAGTTTCTACTATTTTTACAAGATTATTATATTTATTTAAAGTATTATTATCTGAAAAGACAATGTTTTTTCCTTGTATGGTCCAGCTATTTGGATTATCTGATAAAAGGTTTAATACTTCTTCTTCCATTTTCAAAATAGAAATAAGTTCATCTATAGAATCATCTAATTCAGACAAATCTAAGGAGTTTATATCACCAATATACTCTTTTTCGTATAAATCGGTGTAGTAACTATCTAGACCTTTATTTTCAATATAAGACATAGCTTTTTCTTTATTCATGTATTTGTGATAATCTTCTTTATAGGTTTCTAATTTTTTGATCATATCGGAAATATATTTTTTTGAATCTGTAAATTCTTTACCATCCTTACTATAATTTTCTACTGTTAGCAAGGTTGTTATTTTTTCATCTTCTAGTACATCTACAATTTGAAGTAAACTATTAAAGGCATCTTTCATATAAGATTTAAAAGCTTTTTCAACGGTAGCATAATCACCGGTTGTGATAATATTATCTAGTTTTTCATTTATTTTATCAATATCCATATCGCTTAAATTCGCACTTGTTAAATCAACAATTTCAGATAATTCATTGCTTAATTTTTCTTCTTGTTTTAAATCAGATATAACCGTGTATCCTACTATACCAGCAAATACTACTAAAATTACAATTATGGTGATTACAATTTTCTTTTTTCTACTTTTTTTCATTTAACTCCCTACTTTCTATAGATATTGTATCATAAGTTACTTATTAAATTTTAATTTTATTATTAATTTATTTTGATTTTTTGAAGCACTTATTTGACCTAGGTGCTCAGATTTTAATTCAGTTACTTTTAGCTCTATGACTACATAACAGTTATAGTTGGTATTAAAAAATAAGAAGTCAATATAATTATAGGTATCGCCCATTTTAATTTTTACTTCACTACCTATATAGGCAAAACCTATACCTAATTCTTTTAAGAAATCATCGATGTTTTCTAAAATTGACCTATGTAATGCATATTCACTTAGCTTTTCGTTTTTATCACTTACTTTTATTATTATTGGATTTTTAATGAATGTATTTATTTTAGGTTCCTCTAATTCTTCTTTATAGCCTATTCTCACATACTCTTTTGATTTAATTCTTTCTCTAAGTTCTCTTTTTGACAAACACAATTTTGATGCAATATAAAGGTAATATTCTATTTCTTTTTGATCTTTTAATGGAAATATTAAAGAATAATGACTCCATGTTAGATTCGATAATTGTTGCGCCAGTGGCGCAATTTTTTGCCATAATAAATAAAATTGGCGCATTCTACTTAAATTAGTATATGTATATCCTTTTCCAAGTTCATTAGTTAACCTTTCAGAATGTTCTTTGATTAACTTATTTCCATATTTGGCTCTCTTTTCTCCACCCTGAGCTTCGACTATTAATCTACCTACTTCGAAATAAGCATTTAAATCACTTTTATTTTTAGAGTAGTCTTTGACTTTTTTATATATTTCGTTTTTAACTAAAGTTTCTTTTATTTGATTATAATAATTAATTTTAATCACCTCTATTTATTAATATACGACAAAAAATAACAATTTCCTCTTTTTACAAAAACAATGTGTTTCAATTAACACATTGTTTTGACATAATATACATTTGTTTCTTTTAATACATTGATGCGGCAGTTCCTGCACCTATAGCACCAATAAAAATAAATAAGATAACAATAATAATTAATAT
>HF990866.1:48422-55567 GCA_000432855.1 Firmicutes bacterium CAG:822 | reverse complement strand
AACTTTTGCCTTTTGCAAAGCAAATTCCTAGTATATAAAGAAAAACCAGAGAATAAATCTCCGGTTTAAATTAAACATATTATTCGATAACTTCTGAAACGTTACCAGCACCAACTGTTCTACCACCCTCACGGATAGAGAATTTAGTACCATTTTCAATAGCGATTGGTGCGATTAATTCTACTGTCATTTCAACGTTGTCACCAGGCATTACCATTTCAACACCTTCTGGTAATTCGATAACACCAGTTACATCTGTTGTACGGAAGTAGAATTGTGGACGATAGTTACTGAAGAATGGAGTATGTCTTCCACCTTCTTCTTTACTAAGTACATAAACTTGAGCTTTGAACTTAGTATGTGGAGTAACTGATCCTGGTTTAGCGATAACTTGACCACGTTCAACTTCGTCACGGTTAACACCACGAAGTAATAATCCAGTATTATCTCCTGCTTCAGTAAAGTCTAATTGTTTTCTAAACATTTCGATACCAGTAACAACTGTTTTCTTAGTAGGTTTAAGACCAACAATTTCAACTTCTTCATTTAATTTTAATTCACCACGTTCAACACGTCCAGTAACAACTGTACCACGTCCAGTGATAGTGAATACATCCTCGATTGGCATTAAGAATGGTTTATCGTTGTCACGAGTTGGAGTTTCGATCCAAGAGTCAACAGCTTCCATTAATTCACCAATTTTAGCTTCGTAAGCAGCATCTCCTTCAAGAGCTTTTAAAGCAGAACCTCTGATGATTGGAGTATTGTCGCCATCATAACCATATTCAGTTAATAGCTCGCGTACTTCCATTTCAACTAAGTCTAATAATTCTTCGTCATCTACCATATCACATTTGTTTAAGAATACAACCATACGAGGTACTCCAACTTGACGTGAAAGTAAGATGTGTTCACGAGTTTGTGCCATAGGTCCATCTGTAGCAGCAATAACTAAGATAGCACCATCCATTTGAGCAGCACCAGTGATCATGTTTTTAACATAGTCAGCGTGGCCTGGGCAGTCAACGTGAGCATAGTGTCTATTAGCTGTTTCATATTCGATATGAGCAGTATTAATAGTAATACCACGTTCTCTTTCTTCTGGAGCTTTATCGATATCAGCATATGCTTCGAATTTAGCCCATTTTGGATTTTGATCTGATAAATATTTTGTAATAGCCGCAGTTAATGTTGTTTTACCATGGTCAACGTGTCCAATAGTACCAATATTAACATGTGGTTTTGAACGGTCAAATTTTTCTTTTGCCATATTAATTTCCTCCTCTTTTCTATTTCAATTGACATTTTAACATAACTAACTTAAAATTTCAACTATTTTAATTTAGTTTCCACCATTTTTTTTGATAATATCTTCAGCGATATTTTTAGGTACTTCTTCATAGTGATCAAACTTCATTGAGAAGTTACCTCTACCTTGTGTATTAGAACGTAAACTTGTTACGTAACCAAACATTTCTGAAAGTGGTACCATAGCATCAATACTTAAGGCATTACCACGAGATCTTTGTCCCATAGGTCTACCACGTCTAGCTGTAATATCACCCATAACTGTTCCTAAGAACTCTTCAGGAACAACTACCTCAACACTCATGATTGGCTCTAAAATAACAGGGTTACATTTATTCTTAGCTTCTTTTAAAGCTAAAGATGCGGCAACTTTGAAGGCCATTTCAGATGAGTCAACATCGTGATATGAACCATCGTGTAAAGTAGCTTTAACATCAATAACTGGGAATCCTGCTAAAATACCAGATTCCATAGCCTCTTGTAATCCTTTGTCAACTACTGGAATGTACTCTCTAGGTACTACTCCTCCAACGATAGCATCGACAAATTCATATCCTTTACCAGGATTTGGTTCGAATTCAACCCAAACGTGTCCATATTGTCCACGACCACCTGATTGTTTGATATATTTTCCTTCACAATCACCTTTTTGCTTAATAGTTTCTCTATAAGCAACTTGTGGGTTACCAACATTGGCTTCAACGCCAAATTCTCTCTTCATTCTATCGATAATGATGTCTAGGTGTAATTCACCAACACCAGCAATGATAGTTTGACCAGTTTCATGATCTGTTGTAGCTCTAAATGTTGGATCTTCCTCAGATAATTTTTGTAAAGCTAAAGCCATCTTATCTTGGTCATCCTTTGATTTTGGTTCAACAGCAAGTTCGATAACTGGTTCTGGGAATTCCATAGGAGCTAAAATACAAGCATGTTTTTCATCACATAAAGTATCACCAGTAGTTGTAGCTTTAAGTCCAACAACAGCTGCGATATCTCCAGTATAGATATCTGTAATTTCTTGTCTATGATTAGCATGCATCTGTAAGATACGTCCTACTCTTTCCTTCTTATCTTTATTTGCATTTAATACATATGAACCATTAGATAAATGACCAGAATATACTCTGACGAAAGTTAAACGTCCAACAAATGGATCAGTCATAACTTTAAAAGCTAAAGCTGAGAATGGTTCTTTATCACTTGGATGTCTTTTAATTTCATTACCATTCATATCAACACCCTCGATAGCTTCTACATCTGTAGGTGCTGGTAAATAGTCAACTACTGCATCAAGTAATAATTTGATACCTTTGTTTCCTAGTGCAGTACCGCACATAACTGGGAAGAATTTAACAGCTAAAGTTCCTTTTCTAATAGCAGCTTTAATTTCCTCTACAGAAATTTCTTCTCCCTCTAAATACTTATTCATTAAATCATCATCAAATTCTGCAACTGCTTCAATTAAGTCATTACGTTTTTCTTCGACTAAATCTACTAAATCTGCAGGAATATCGATAATTTCAGGATTTTCTTCAGGTTTTCCATCGTATTTATAAGCTGTTCTAGTTACCAAATCAATAACACCATTGAAGTCACTTTCAGCTCCAATTGGCCATTCAATTGGTTTAGCATTAACACCTAAACGCTCATCAATACTCTTTAAACTAAATTCAAAATCTGCTCCCATTTTATCCATTTTATTGGCAAAAATCATTCTAGGAACATTGTATTCAGTTGCTTGTCTCCAAACTGTTTCAGTTTGTGGTTCAACACCTGCTTGCGCATCGATTAAAGCAACCGCACCATCTAGTACACGTAAACTTCTTTGAACTTCAACAGTAAAGTCAACGTGACCTGGTGTATCGATAATATTTAATCTATAACCCTTCCAATATGCAGTTGTTGCTGCAGAAGTAATAGTAATACCACGTTCTTGTTCTTGTTCCATCCAGTCCATTTGAGATTCACCATCGTGTGTTTCACCGATTTTATGAATCTTATGAGTATGGAATAAAATTCTTTCAGTACAAGTAGTCTTACCTGCATCAATGTGGGCCATGATACCAATATTACGAGTTTTTTCTAAACTATATTCACGAGCCATATTTTATTTCCTTTCTTATAATTACCATCTATAATGAGCAAATGCTTTATTAGCTTCTGCCATTCTGTGAGTTTCCTCACGTTTTTTAACCGCAGCTCCAACACCGTTAGAAGCATCGATTATTTCATTAGCTAAATTTTCAGCCATAGAATGTCCGCCTCTTAGACGAGCATAATTAACAAGCCAACGTAGACCTAAAGCTTGAGCTCTATCAGGACGTACTTCGATAGGTACTGGATAGTTAGCTCCACCTACACGTCTTGTTTTAACTTCTAAAGCTGGTTTGATATTTTCTAAAGCTTTATTAAATACTTCTACTGGATCAGTATCAGTTTTTTCTTTAACCATATCAAATGCATTATAAAGAATTGTTTGTGCAGTTCCTTTTTTACCATCTAGCATCATAGAGTTAATTAACTTTGTAACAACTTTAGAATTGTAAATTGGATCTGGTAAAACGTCTCTTTTAATAGCTCTTCTTTTACGCATAATAATCCTCCTTCCAAATTTATTTTAAAATGTTTTTAATTATTTACTTTTTGGTTTTTTAGCACCGTATTTAGAACGGCCTTGTCTTCTTGCATCAACTCCAGCAGTATCCATAGTACCACGAATAATGTGATAACGAACACCGATTAAGTCTTTAACACGTCCACCACGAACAAGTACAACACTGTGTTCTTGTAAGTTGTGTCCTTCTCCTGGAATATAAGTATCTACTTCTCTTCCGTTTGAAAGTCTAACACGTGCATATTTTCTTAAAGCTGAGTTCGGTTTCTTTGGTGTTTTAGTTCCAACACGAGTACATACACCACGTTTTTGCGGAGAATTACTTATTGTCTCTTTTCTATCTTTACTGTTGTATCCAATGTTTAAAACTGGTGATTTACTTTTTCTAACTTTTGAACCTCTTCTTTTTCTAACAAGCTGATTAATAGTTGGCATAATTTAACCTCCTTTCATTACACATACCCAGGTGTTTCATTTTTATTCTTAATTAAAGATTTACCACAAAGGTAAACCTAAAATTAAAATGCATAAATAATATACCATTTCATTATATGAATGTCAACAAATTTTTTGATTTTTTTATAAAACATAGTTTTGTGTTTGAATTATAAAATGCTTTATAAGCTTATTGTATAAATTCATTGAATGATATACTACTGAATATCTTTTATAAAAAGAATCAAAACCTTGCATCATTATTTTGAATTCTTGTCTTTTTGGTCTTTCTTGGTGTTTACTTTAATTGATGAAATCTTTTTTCCATCTAAAACTGCTTTACATTTTGACATTAATATCAACCTCCTTTAAAATAATATAACTATTAATTCCATTTAAAAATAAGGAAATGTCATCAACTTGTTTATATTTTAGCACTATTTCTGAATAAAGTCCATAATCAATACGATTTATAATATTTGTGGCTTTGTGAACAAATTCGTATAATTTTTTATTCGAAATTAAATCTTGTACAAATTGACACTCATCATGTAAAACCCATAAATATGTGCCATTTTCTGCTGTTTCTAAACCTATAGGATACATATGACACACTAATGGCCTTAATTTGTGAATTAAACATTTGCCTGATTGATTACATCGATGTTCACATTTTGGGTATCTTATATTTTCAAATTTTAATTTATCAATGCTTATGTTTTCATAATCTTTTAAAAAATATAAGAAGTCAATATTGTTGTTCATAGTAATAGTGGTTATGTTTGCCTTATCGAGCTTTTCTTTTTCACTCTTCAGTAACCATATGAATCCCATACAATCTTTATAGTTACATTTTTTACAAGCGAAAATTATATCACTAAACAATTCATCAAAGGCATTGTATAATTGTTCCAATGATTTAATAGGACTACCACATGTAATCATTGGACAATGTATATTAGTGTTAGAAACATATGTAATATAGTCATTAAAATAAACTTTATACGGGCATGGGCTTATATTTCCATAATAATCTATTGTAGGACATTTTTCATAATACTTATCAATTGGAAAGGTTTTTATGGAACCTAGCCTTGTTCTTTTATCGCATCTGTTTTGTTCAGTGCACAAATAAATATCGCCTATATAATTGATAAATAAAGTTTCATTCGTTGCCCAACAATTGTCATCAACATTGAATTTATCAATTCCATAAACTTTTTTTGATGATTTTAATATTTGATTTATCACTTCTACATCTTTAACCAGTATGTCGTTATTGTTTTTAGCACGGCCATCAACTGTAATTTCATTAAAATGTACCATGGCATTATACTGTTTAGCTTTGATTAATATTTCTTCTATATCATTAATATTAAATTTATTAATCGTGGTATAAATGTCAAATGAAATTCCATTATTTTTTAAAGTATTTATATTTTTAATTAATCTATCAAATGTATTATGTCCTCTAATTATTTCATAATGTTCTTTATTAAAGCTTTCAATACTTATTCCTAAATGAATATTATTCTTTTTAATCATTTCATATGCTGCTTTATTAAACAATAATCCATTTGTAATTATTTGAATTTGAAATTTGTTACTAATACATTTAGATAGGATTTTATCAAATTCTTTTCTTTTGAATGGCTCGCCTCCTGTAAAACTGATTAGAACATTTTCCTGACCTTTTAGCAAGTCTAAAAAAGTGAGTATATTATCAGTATTAACATCGTTATTACTGGCATAATCTCCGGCACTTACAATACAATGTTTACATTTTAAATTACAGTCATTTGTTATTTCCCAATGTATTTCAATATTATGTTTCATACTACACCAACTTTAACTTTTTCCGTTGTTATTGCATCAATATTTAATAACAAATTGCATACCCTTAAAAGTTCTTCTTTATCGTTTATGAATTGCGTTAATTCGCAAAGTTTGATTTTTTCTTTTTCCATAATATATTGTAAAATTTGCTTCACTTTTGAATCAATTAAAACTGTTTGATATCTTGTGACACATAATAAATCTTTAGTTGTATCGTTGATTTTTAGATAAGGAGACTTTTTTATAATAGTATCTAAAGTGATGTCATAACTAATAATTTTATTGGATTCTTTTAGCCTAATTAATGGATATTTCTGATTTATATATTCAATGTTCTCTTGCATTGTTTTGTCTATATCATTACGAACTGCATAATCAATGCTAAACGCATTACTATAATTTACATCAACTTTGCATCCAGCTACGCAATCACGTAACGCTTTGCAAGATTTGCACGGTTCTTCAACCCACTCTAAATCTCTAAAACATCTAATATCTCTTTTTTTCCAAATGTCCTTTATATCTTCTTGCAATACATTTCCAAAAACAATTTCAGATTGGTTACAAATTCTAAAATCACCATCTGAATTAATTGCGCAAAAACTTGTCCCTACTCCGCAAGTAGAACTTATCCCATCTGTTAACAATCTTTTATCAATGCAAAATGGAATTGCTGTTCCAAAGCCAACTTTACCATTCAATTTCTTACAGTCTTTTCTAGCGGCAAGTATTTGTGTAAGTGCTTCTCTGAATTGTTCTAAAGTTGGCTTTAATTTTTTTAATTTTGAATTGGTTGCGCCTATGCCTCCATCTTCATATCTATCAACATAAACTGACTCCATACCTAGTTCTTCTGCCATTTTTATCAATGTATACATCTTGTTGTAATTGTAACCTGTAAGAACAAGTATACACCTAACATCATATCCTTCAGAAACATAATATTTAA
>HF990866.1:0-48330 GCA_000432855.1 Firmicutes bacterium CAG:822 | reverse complement strand
TTCTTCAGCTGTTGTACCATGAATTGGAATGCCAAGACATGCAATCTTTTTACTTAATCCTTTCATGGTGCGATTACCATTTGTCAAAACTGTCACTGATGAAGATGGTGATAATAAATCAATATACTTGTTTAACACTTTAACATCTAGCATACTAGGCTCTCCACCACTTAAATATACGTGCGGTATATTTGCTTTTGCCACTGCTGCTACAATTTTATCCAATTTATCATAATTGATGGATTCTCCCCTTCTTGGATTATAACAAAAAATACAATTTTGGTTACATTTATAAGTCATTTCTATATGACACAGTGTTGGTAATTCATAGCAGTCTCCACATTTAAAACTTTTCATTTTAATCCTCCAAACCTTTTTTAAATAGTTTTGCTATGTCTTCTTACTTCTTTTGGATTACTCATGATTTGAATAATCAAATCCATGTTATCATCTTTAGCCATTTTATTTCTTTTTATGGCACCACATTTATTACAAACATAAACTATTTTATATTCACCTTTTTTACCCATCTCGATAGCGTATGGCTCTAAAATTCCGTGACATTCACATGCGCGATCTCCTGGATTAATATCCACATGTTTAGAACACAAACATTTTGGGCAATGGTCACGAGCAGTATATCCTAGTGGGCTAACTTCCTCACCACATACTTCACATACAAAACTTTCATCTCTCATTGTAAATTTAGCACTTTGTTCATTTAATGACATATAATAACACTCCTCTCATTTATACGATATTTTATCATAAATAAAGGAATAATTCAATTTGTTATATTAATTATCATTTTTTTAATACAAAACTTATACTTTGCTTAAAAAATTCCTAATTATTTTGTAATAATTTGATAAAAAACTATTTGTAAATCACATTTTTTATAGATAAAAAAATATTCCTAATTTTTAAGAATATTTTATAAATTTATTTTAATGTAATTATAATAAAATCTTTGCCATTACTTTCAATTTTATAATACATGGTATCTTTTTCTATCTTAAATTTATCTTTAGGTATATCTGCTGTGTAATCTACTTTCACATTTTTAAGTTTAAAATAATTTTTAAAATAATATTCATTCCATATAGAAGTACCACCAAATGATTGTGAAACTAATCTACTAAGTATTGTTTCATAATTCTTCGGCATCTTAGCTATAACTGGTGACTTACCCACAGTTCCAACAAGTTTAACTGTCTTTGTATTACTGCTATTCATGATTTTCAAATCATTTAATCCATTTATAACATTTTGAACTCTAAAATCAACATATCTTTTTTGCTCACTTAAAGTATTTCCATATGTAAATGAAAACGCAAAAAAGCAGTAACATAAACCAATAACAAATAATTTAGAAATATACTTACCAGTACCATTCACACTATTTAGCATTATTAAAGTTATAGGGATGCCAATACCATACATTGCCCTACCCCTAAATAAAGGAACTTCCAAAAGTGGATATACACCAAAGGCAAGCAATAGAGATACAGCGATTAAAATTAAAGTAAATATAAAAGCACATATTTTATTTCGTTTACTATTTATAATTTGTCTAGCAATAAAACAAATAGAAATGATTAAAAATAAAATCAACCAAATATTTCTAAAATCAGTTATTACATAATTATAATATTTCTTTAAATTATTAATTGCCCCAGGAATTAATTCATCCAGTGGAAACATAGAATTTGTAACATATCCATCTACTGGTATCATAAGAAAACACTTAAATACAAGTAGTCCACATAAATAACCTAAAAAAGCCGTTAATAATATTTTTATTGCACTTTGATTATCCTTTTCATTCCAATATCTAAATGATAGAAATAATGTCATAATCGGAATTATTCCCGAAGATGCTTGATAAGTCATACACATAATTAGCGTACCAATAAAGATAAAAATAATAAATGATAAATTATATTTTTTCTTAACATTAAAAAATATAAACGGAAAAATACTAGCCAATATCGACAAAGCCATATATGGTGAATCATATTTGTATGAAATGCATTCTAAAAAATATGGACATAAACCGATTACTGAAACTGCAAGCACACTAGTTATTGTTATTTTATCTTTTTTAAATAGATATAAAATAATTATCCCAGATAATGCCAAAAATATAATGGCAATAAATTGAGTCAGCGGAGAAACATCTGTCAAATAAGGACTAGTGTGTATAAAACTAGATAAAAAATTAGATATATATCTATTAAAATTATCCCATCCTTGATATCCAGAAAATGCTCTACCTAAATCGTCAATAAACTTAAAGTCGGCTCTAAAAATAGAAAAATATGCAAGTAAATAAATTAGTATTAATGCCAAAAATGAATATAGCAAATATTTATATTTTTTATAAAACTTCTTTATAAGTTCTGTTAAAGCACTTCCGATATTATTATATTTATTATGAATGTTTCTAACAACTTCTAAAACTTTATTCATGTTTAATCTTCCTATAATATTTTTTTAATTAATTCATAACTTTTTTGCCTAGATCGTTTTTTACTTTAGTTGTCGAAATGCCTTCAGTTCTATCTAAATATACAACATCGCAGTACTCTTTCAAATATTCAAACTTGTCACTACCCTTCCAATCACTTCCCATCACAACTTCATCTACTTCATATTTTTTAATATCATCTACTTTTTGTTCCCACGAATTTTCTGGAATGACTAGATCAACAAATCTTAAAGCTTCTAACATTTCTTTTCTTTTTTCATAACTATAATATGATTTCTTGCCTTTAATTTTATTAAATTCATCAGTCGATAAAGCGACAATTAAATAATCACCTCTAGCCTTGGCTCTTTTAAGTAATCTAATATGACCATTATGTAGTAAATCAAAAGTACCATAAGTTAATATTCTCCTCATTATATATCTCCTTTCTTTGAAGCTTCTTCGTATTTATCTAATACTTCTTCTGGTTTTCCTTGCATATGCACTTTTCCTTCTTTAAGCCAAATAACTTCATCGCACAAATCTTTTAAAGTGGAAGTGCTATGAGAAACAATTATGACCGTTCTATCTGCATCACTAATTAATTCCTTCATTTTGTCGTAACTTTTTCTTTTAAAAGCAATATCACCAACACTTAACACTTCATCAATTAAAATAATATCTGTTTCTAAAATGGCTGTAATTGAAAAAGCTAATTTTGAATACATACCTGATGAATATTTTGAAACTGGTTCATATATGAAATCACCAAGTTCTGAAAATTCGATAATCTCATCAATCTTCTCATCTATCTGTTTCTTATCAAACCCAAGTAACATGCCCGATAAATATATGTTTTCATATCCTGATAGTTTTGGTAAAAAACCAACACCAATAGATAATAAAGAAACACTATTACCATACAAATTAATTTTACCTTTATCTAAAGCAAAAACTCCAGCAATAGCCCTGAGTAAAGTACTTTTACCACTACCGTTTTTACCAATAATTCCTAATATATTTCCCTTTTTAACTTCAAATGAAACACCATTTACAGCGACAAAATCTTTGGACTTTTTCTTTTTTCCAAGTAAATTTTTCTTTATTGAAGTTTTGTGCAAACCCTTATATATGATTTTGACATTTGAAACTTTAATAGCTAAATCATTCATAATATCACCTTCACATAACTATTTTCATATTTTTTAATAAGTTTAATTCCTAAAATACATAAGATAGTTCCAATTAAAAGCCAAATCAGGCATAAAAGTAAATTAGGATTCACACCATCTATAACAACACTCCTTAAACTATCCATAATAAAGGCAACTGGATTGACTTTCAAAAGTATATGATTATATGGCTCTGGTACCGCTGTGTGAATATTATAAAAAACTCCTGTCATATAAAATAATAATTTAAGACCAATTCTAATCACATTAGCTAGATCTTCGACATATACTCCAAAATGCATAACTATCAAAGATATTCCAAACACCACTATATAAAGAAGTAACACTAAAGGAATAACCCATAAAATAGTTATATTAAAAGGAACCTTAATAATAATCATTGTTACTATCACAAGTGCGAATGAAATAAAGAATTTAAATAAATATGTAAAACTTCTACTTATTAATAAAATATATTTGGGAATATAGACCTTTGATACAATTTGTTTATTACTAGAAATTAACTTCACACTTCCGCTTAACATTCTATTAAAGAAATCCCATACAGCTAAACCGATTAAAACAAAAACTGGAAAGTAATCTTCATGAGCTTTAAATACAACTTTAAATATAAATATATAAATAAACATAAAACATAACGGCTCTAAAATCCACCAAATCCAATTTAATTTAGAACCCGCCACTTCACTTTTTAATGATGCTTTAGCTGCATAATACATATAATAGAAATATCTTTTTACATTCTTAATAAAACTCATAACTCACCTACTTTTCTATAATGTCATAAAATTCTTGTAATGCTTGTTCATTAAATTTTTCAGCATCAAATTTTTTTAAACTGTTTAATTTCCCATTCTTGTAATCTAAAAGTCCTTGTAATATTCCCTCTTCAGAATTATCGACTAAAAATCCATAACCCTCTCCTAAAAACTTGCGAACACTTGGAATATCTGTGCTTATAACTGGTTTATTTAAGATTAAAGCTTCCATAATAGTCATTGGTAAACCTTCATAAAAAGATGACAAAACAAACAAATCACATTTTTTCAAAATTGGCATCGGGTTTTTCATTGATTTAATAATCACAATATTATTTATCTCATTGGCTTTAGATAAAATGTCTTGATATAAGTTTCCATGTCCCCCAATAATAATTAAGTAACTATTAGGATTTTCAATATTAAACTTTTTGAAAGCTTCTATCAATCTATCTAAACCTTTTTCTACTGAAAAACGAGCAATATTAATTATTTTTAACGCATTACTTTTTAAAATATTATTAAGTTTTTCTAATGACACATTACATTCAGTACCCTCATCAAAAATAACAGGCAATTTAGAACGCATACGAATTCCTGATATATCGTTTAAATTATGCATTAGCACGATTTTATCCGTCTTAACATAATGCATATTTGTCAAAATATTTTCTTTAATAATATTATTAACAACACCAATTCTATCGTAATTATTATAAGCAAACTTAATAGATAGCATATGGACATTATTTCGCATTTGTTTTTCTTTTATTAAATCACTATGAGTATTAATAACTGTTTTATTTGAACATTTAGGTAATAAATGAATTATTTTTCTCTCATAACCAGAAAAGTGAATTGCAACATCAAATTTATAATCATTAAATAAACGATAAGCTTCCATTTGAAAAATATGATCTAACCTTTTTAAAATAAATTTTGTTTCAATATTATTTCTAAAATAAAAATACTGACATAGGGCATCTATTAATCTTAAATTTTTCTTGCCATAAATCGGAATATAGTTTATTTTTGGATTTAATTCGTTAATAAAATCTATATGTTTATTACCAGCTTTTTGAAAAAAGGCTATATAATAATTATATTTATCTAAATCAATATTACTAAGTAAAGATTTTACTGCTGTAGTAATACCATTTTTCATTAAGGTCCCTGCAAAAATTAAAATATTTTTCTTGTTGTTATAATAATTAGATGCTGGAATAATTTTTATATTTGATGATGTTTTGTTCAAAAATACATAATTACACATTAATTTTGTACTTAAATTATTATCATATAAACACATTTCATTTTTTAATTCTGAATAAACTTTGCTGCCATTAGTGGTATTGATTTTATTGCATAAATCATAAATATTATTTGTTTGATATAGTGGTAGTTTTTCAATATCAAAATACATACTTCTTCCATTCATATATTCTTGCTTATCATATGTATATGAAAAGATTGGCCTATCTTTATTTAAGAAATCAAACATTACACTAGAATAATCAGTGATTAAAATATTAGCAATATTTAAAATTTCATATGTTTCATACATATTTGGGAAAGGTTTTATTTTTTTAAAATCTTCAAAATAAATCATACTTTCACCCAAATGATGAAGTTTTACTAAAACGACTGTATTATCATCTAAATTTTTTTCAAATTCATAAAGAGCATGCATAATAAAATATATTTGTTTATTATGTTTTTTCCCCTGCTTTTTATCTCTCCACGTTGGCATATATACTACAACTTTTTTATTTTCCAATCCTAATTGCTCCCTGACTTGCTTTTCTTTTGATTTGGAAAAAAATATATCATTAGCTGGATACCCACCTAAAATATACTTACCCTTATATAAATTATTTAACATATAATCTTCTCTCACGTGATTAAAAGTATACTCGTTGGCATATGATAAATGCGTAGCATGAATAAAATTTCTTTGGACATTACCTATATCTCCAGGATGATTATGAATTTTTCTTCCTAAAGCCTTTAACGGAGTTCCATGCCAAGTATTCCAATAAACCTGTCCTTTTCTTCTTACAAAATACGTTGGAAATGTAACATTATTTATCACGTATTTAGCACATGCTAGAGCTTTACAATATTCTTTACTATTTCTTTCAACAATTGTTACATTATTGACATTATGAAATTTTAAAAAATCATCCAACCATTCTCTTTTTTTGTGTCCAATAGCAATAATAGGCTTTAGATTTTTATATTTGGGATTATTATAAATTTCCATAAATATATAAAACGGCGTGCCAAAAAAATTGTTACCCATAAAAGATTCAAACAAAACCATATCTTCATCAATAGGTATAGTTTCAATATATTTGGTATACAAAAATCTAGCCTTATAATAAGCATTATTCTTGTATCTTTTTATATTTTTAATAATTGGTTTTATTTTTTGCATCTAATATACACTCCTTAACTACTTTTTTACTACTACTATCACTATCTAAATAATTAAATTTTTTATTAAATCTCTCATACTTCACTTTATATTTATCAAAATTATATTTTTGGATAATTTCACATAGCTTTTTTTTATCTTCTGCCCTTATAATTGGACCAGGTAAATCTTTTAGATCAAAATAAAAATCTCTAATCTCACCTCTATACTCATCATAATCATACATATAGTAAATTATTGGCTTTTTTAAATTCGCATAATCAAACATTACTGAAGAATAATCAGTAATCAAATAATCACTTATAATATATAAATCGTTGATGTCTTCATACTCTGAAACATCAATAATAAAATCTTTATACTTTTCTAAATCGATTTTATTATTTACAAAATAATGTGTTCTAAATAAAATTACATAATCTTTAGATAAATATTTCTTTAAAACATCTAAGTCAATTCCAAATTTATATGTATAACCAATACCAGAAGCGTGCTGGTTATCTCTCCATGTTGGAGCATACAAAATTATTTTCTTTTTAGAAGAAATCTTAAATTTTTTCTTTATGCATTTTATATCATTTTTACTATATTTAAATAAACTATCATTTCTCGGATAACCTGTCTCTTTGATAATCACGTTATCCTTTAAATTAAAAGCACTTTTAAAAATATTCGTGCAATATCTAGATGGTGAAATCATATAGTCATATCTTTTAGAATCATCGGAATACTTCTTTTTAATATCATCTAATGTATTCATCGCGTTATTCGTTTTTTTAATATCGTATCCCAATCTTTTTAGTGGTGTGCCATGCCAACACTGAATATAAACTTGTCCTTTCCTTTTAACAATTGCTTCATTTAATCTTGAATTTGTAATCCAATATTTTGCCCTCGCATAATATTTATAATATTCTTTAGAGCCATATTTTACTTTTATTGTATTTTTACCAACCTTATGTATATCTGGATTTTTAAATACCCAAACAAATTTAAATCTAGTATTATCTAAAAGTTCTAAATATAAAGCTTTAGGACTATCAGAATACTGTCTTCCCATATATGATTCAAAAATAATCAAATTTTCATTTATCCTTAAAAATGAATAAAATAAACTCCGCATTCTATTTCTTATAAATCTAATTTTTCTAATTAATTTTAAAAGAAAATGATGCTTTTTAGCTCTATCAATAATCCATTCCCTTAACCTACTCATAATTAGACTCCTTTAAAATAAAATTTGCTAGCCTCTTTGTCACTCTTTTATCTAAATATTTAACATTTTTATTTTTAAAATCTAAAACGACATTTAAATCATATTTTTTATCTAACATCGCATAAATTTCATCTATATCTTCACTAAAATAATGTCCAAATTCTTTTTTCAAATTGACATTAAGCCCTGGATCTTTTTTATATTCTTCGTAGTCATATGCCCATATATAAATTGGAATATTTAAAATAGCGGCTTCAATAGATACGGCTGAATAATCTGTTATAACATAATCAGCCACTGAAAGTAACTTTAAAGTACTAAAATCATCTATTAAATAGGCCCCTTTTAAGTCACCAATCTCATAGTGAATATTCTCATGTTTCTTTATTATCAAAACATATTTACTATAATCGACTTTATCAATTAGTTCCTCAAACCTATAATTATTATTATTTCTGAAAGTCGGTGCATACAAAATCACCTTTTTATTTATAAACCCAGGATACTTTTTGTATATTTTCTTTTTATTTTTCATAGATGATTTCAAAAGATAATCAATTCGTGGCAACCCAGCTATATAAAAATTATTTCTGTCATAATTAAATGCTTCCATTAAAAAAGGAATTTCATAATCTGAACTAGCAATAATATAATTGTAATTTTTATGAAGGTAGCTCACCTTCGCAATTCTTCTATCTTTTTTACTAATCATAGTTTGATAACCGAATTTCTTAATAGCCCCTAGTGAATGCCAAAGCTGGAATATTTTTAGGCTTTTCTTATGTTTCAAAAAACTAACGGCCACATTATACCCATCCACAATACATATTCTAGATCTAGCCAAATGATACATCTGCCTAAACATGATAAAAAAATTCTTTCTTAAAGCCACGAAATATTTCTTTTCAATTCTCTTTGTAATAATCACAATTTTTTTATTCCCTTTTTTATTCAATTCTTTTATAAGCAGTCTAAAATCAAGTGATGGTTTATCTGACTGCCTACTTATAAAAAGAATTCTATTATTATCTACAGGAAATAATTTGAAAAACATGTAAATAAAATTAAATATCTTTTGAATTAAATAAATCAAAAAACTCATAACTATACACACCCTACAAACTATATAAAAATTTTTCAAACAAAATTTCACAAAGTTTTTAAATACTATTAAATATAATGAAATTAAATGCTTATTAACATTATATCATATTTCTCACTTATTCGGTGAGAAAATTTCAACGAATAAGTGAGATTATTTTGCTAATTACGTGGGAAAATATTCATATAAGAAGGGAAGGTGCTGAAAAATAGATAAAAAAGATGAAAACTACGTTTATTATTTAGTTGGGCAAAATTTAAAAAAATGGCGTAAAATAAAGCACTTTTCTGTAACAAAATTTGCGATGGCCTGTAATTATAGTGAAGGCTTTATTATGAATATTGAAAGTCCTAACTATAACCAGACTTTTAGCTTGGGAACAATTTGGAAATTTGCAAATGTACTAGAAATAGACATAAGAGAATTATTTAAACCTTTAGATGAAACAGATTAATTAAAAATCTGTTTTTTTAATGAACTCACCATCATACACTAATACTGGTGATATCATGGCAATTTTTTCTATTAAACATTTAATCTTAATTTTTTTATTAATCATATTTCCTATACTAATTGGAAGTAAACTAAAAAAAAGTAAAACCATTCTATCGCGAATTTTACTTTTTCTATTAGCATTAGAAATATTTAAATTTTTATTTTTAATTCTTACTAATAATTATCATTTAAACAATAATCTACCTCTGCAGTTGTGCTACTTATATCCCATAATTGGTCTAATATATTTAAAAACCAAAAAAAAATATCTTTTAAATTATTTAGGAGCCTTTGGTATCTTCTTTAGTTTTGCTGCCATTATATTCACAGACTCTACACACCTTTTTAGTTTTAATATTATGTATTGTTATTTTTATCATTTCTTTTTATTAATATCAGGTGTTTATATAACTAAAAACTATAAAACCAAATTTTCTTTTAACAACATCATTTTAATGTTCATTCAAATAGCAATCGCTTTTATTGCTAACTCTATAATAAAAAATGGTTCTAACTATATCTTCCTAAACACTTTTTTAGACCCGTTTCATTATTCAGATTACATTGATAATGTTGCCGCTTTTAACATTAGGATTTTCGGAACATCAATAAACGACATTCTAATCTTCTTAATTAATAACTTAGGAATGATAGTATATCTATTATTATTTACCATAATAATAATCACCTTTAGTTCTCTAGCCCTTTATATTTTCGGTAAAAAATAATTAAACAAACTCATATGTAGTAGTAAATATTCTATTATCTATGCAATACTCCATAACATATTTATTTTATTCATGTTATTTAGTGACACTAGTTCACAAATATGACTTCAACTTAATTGTGCAGGCAGTGCCTGCACTTTTCCAAAATTAAGATAAAATTTTCTCATTAAAGCAAGATTTCGTTTGCTATAACCTTTGCCGAGTTCTTTGTTTAATCTTTCAGAATACTTTTTAATAAGCATTTAAGTCGCTTTTGTTTTTAGAATAGTCTTTGACTTTTTTATATGCTTCGTTTTTACTAATGCTTCTTTTATTTTATTATAATAGTTCATTTTATCACCTCTATTTATTAATATACGAGGTTTATCAACAAATTCCTTCTTTCAAAGAAAAAACTATAGAATTTTTATCTTCCTATAGCCTTATTAATTAATGACTAACTTTTTATTTTGATTTTCCTGCCTTAGTTTGTAACCTTGGCATATCCTCTTTAATCTTTTTATCATCCATATAGTAACCTAAATAAGCCGCTATAACATCAGCTTTACCATTATCGCCAAATGTATGTCTCAAAGATTTAATTAATTCATTTACTTCTAATGATGAACACCTATTAGCAAAAGTATATACATTGTCAAATTCCTTAGGAATAAGAGCTTTAACTAGATCTTCTAAAGAATAAGCTTTAATAAACTCCTCCGCAAATTCTTGATCTTCATCCCTCGCTTGATTTAAACATACCCTTTCAAATATTGATTGAACATTTTGACGATTTTGCTCATTTAAAATTACTTGCTTTTCATCTTCAGTTAATAAATCTTCTGGTTTATTCAAAGCAGATTTTAAAAGTCCTTTGTTTTCATCAGAAACATATGAAATACAAGTCAAATAATATTTACTAAGCTTTTTACTATAACCAAAACGTCCTGCCGCATCTTCAAGTACATTTACACTACTTATAGGTTCATAAAAATTTTTCATTTTTTCATCTTCTTTCCAAAATCGGGTAAGATTAATTATATCCATCAAAAACATTTTTGTCAAACTTACAATTTCAATATAGTATATTCATATTAAAGAACAAAATACTAACTATATTATCAACACTTCTAAAGAATATCTCAAACAACCTCATAAGTGGTTGTAAAAATGTTATGATTAGTACAATACTCCATAACATATTTATTTTCTTTCTTGCAAATAATTACTCCTACAGTATCATCATGAAATGATTTTCTAATATTTTTATCAACATAATTTATATATTTTGTGATCTGCCCAATATATTCCGCTTTTAATTCTGTCACTTTAAGTTCTATTATCACAAAACAATTAAACTTATAATTAAAAAGTAAAAAATCAATATAATTATATTTATCCCCCATTTTAATTTTTACTTCACTACCAACATATGTAAAACCAACCCCAAGTTCTTTTAAGAAGTCATCAATATTTTCTAAGATTGCTTGATGTAAGGCATATTCACTTAATTCTTCGTTTGAGTTATTAGTTTTAATTATGATTGGATTTTTAATTAAAGTACTTATTTTAGGTTCTTCTAGCTCTTCCTTATACCCTATTCTTTCATATTCATTAGATTTGATTCTTTCATTAAGCTCACGATAGGATAAATTTTGAGATATTGCAATATCCATATAATATTTAATTGTATTAAAATCTTTTAACGATAAAAGTAAACGATAATGTGTCCATGTTAATTCGGCACGCACTGCGTGCCATTTTTTAAATTTAATATAAAAACTTCTCATGTTACGCAAATTTCTTTCAGTATAACCTTTACCAAGTTCTTTAGTTAATTTGAAAGAATACTCTTTAATTAATTTATTTCCGTATTTAGCTCTCTTCTCTCCACCTTGAGCTTCTACAATTAATCTACCAACTTCAAAGTAGGCATTTAAATCACTTTTATTTTTAGAATAATCTTTAACCTTCTTATATATTTCATTCTTAACTAAGGTTTCTTTTATTTCATTATAGTAATTCATTTTTTCACCTCTATTTATTAATATACGAGGTTTATAAACAAATTCCTTCTTTCAAAGAAAAAAACTATAGAATTTTAACTCTATAGTTTATTTCAAATAAGGTTTTAAAAACTTACCAGTATAACTTTCCGGACATTCCGCTACTTCTTCTGGTGTTCCAGTAACGACAATATTACCGCCACCATCGCCACCTTCTGGTCCTAAATCGATAATATAATCAGCTACTTTAATAACGTCTAAATTGTGCTCGATAACTAAAACTGTATCACCATTATCGACAATTCTATTTAAAATAACAAGTAACTTTTTAATATCATCAGAATGTAAACCAGTAGTTGGTTCATCTAAAATAAACAAACTCTTACCTGTTGGCTTCTTTTGTAATTCTTTAGCAAGCTTAACTCTTGCAGCCTCACCACCAGAAAGTGTTGGCGCACTTTGACCAAGCTTAATATAAGAAAGTCCAACATCATAAAGCATCTGTAATTTATTTTTGATCTTTGGTACATTTTCAAAAAACCTAAGCGCCTCTTCAACTGTCATCTCTAACACATCATAAATGTTCTTGCCTTTATATTTAATTTGTAATGTCTCGCTATTATAACGTGTTCCGTGACACACCTCACAAGGTACATAAACATCTGGTAAAAAGTGCATCTCAATTTTCTTAACACCATCACCCCAACACGCTTCACATCTTCCACCTTTGACATTAAATGAAAATCTACCTTTATCATATCCTCTCATTTTAGCTTCTTTAGTTTCAGCAAAAACATCACGAATATCGTCAAATACTGAAGTATAAGTAGCTGGATTACTACGAGGTGTTCTTCCAATCGGTGTTTGTGAAATATCGACAACTTTATCGATGTTTTCTAAACCTTTAATAGATTTAAACATCCCCGGTCTTTCTTTAGACTTATATAAATTATTTGAAACAGCTTTATATAAAATCTCATTAACAAGTGTACTCTTACCACTTCCAGATACACCAGTTACACATATGAATTTACCTAGTGGAAATTTAACCTTAACATTTTTTAAATTATTTTCTTTAGCCCCCACTATCTCTAAATACTTCTTATTACCTTTTCTTCTTTTCTTAGGCACCTCTATTTTAAGTTCACCAGTCAAATATTTACCAGTTAAACTATTAGGATTAGCCATAACTTCCTTAGGCGTTCCTTCAGCAACAACATTACCTCCGTGAACACCAGCACCAGGTCCAATATCTACTAAATAATCTGCTTGCAGCATCGTATCTGTATCATGTTCAACCACAATTAAAGTATTTCCTAAATCACGCATTTTTAAAAGTGAATTAATTAATCTTTGATTGTCTCTTTGGTGTAAGCCAATACTAGGTTCATCCAAAACATATAACACTCCTGTTAATTGTGAACCAATCTGTGTAGCTAATCTAATTCTCTGAGCCTCACCACCAGATAGTGTCTTAGCTTCCCTATCTAAAGTCAAATACTCTAAACCAACATTAATCAAAAATAAAAGTCTCGAATTTATCTCTTTAATAATAAGTTCAGATATTTCTTTCTGTTCTTTGGTCAATTTTAACTTACCCAAAAATGCATATAAATCCTTAATACTAAGTTGTGTCATCTCATAGATGTTTTTACCGCCAATTAAAACAGAAAGTACATCGTCAGAAAGTCTTGCACCATGACACTTTGGACATTTAAGTTCCGTCATATAATTTTCAATCCAAGTTCTAACCCAAGCACTTTTAGTTTCTATATAACGTCTTTCTAAGTTAGTAATAATACCTTCAAAATAACCTTTAGTACTTCTCTTGTTACCAGCCTTAGAAGTATAATTAAATGTAAGTAAATCAGGACTACCATATAAAACAACATCTAATTCTTTCCTAGTTAAATCTTTAACTGGCTTATCCATATCGATACCATGATGACGACAAGCTGTTTCCAAATTAGTGTATGTAATATTGTTTTCATCATCGACATTGATTGCCGCAATTGCCCCATCATTAATACTCAAACTCTTGTCTGGAATAATTAAATCCTCATCTATCTTATATTTAATACCTAAACCCTTACACTCTGGACATGCACCCCATGGTGCATTAAATGAAAACATTCTAGGCTCTAACTCTGGTAAAGAAAAATCACATTCTGGACAAGCATACGTCTCACTCATCAGCATCTTCTCTCCACCGATAACATCAATTAACAATTTACCATGACCAAGCTTAGTAGCCACTTCCATACTTTCATAAAGTCTACTTCTAATTTCCGGCTTTATCACTAATCTATCGACAACTACCTCAATCGTATGTTTCTTATTTTTCTCTAAAGAAATATCCTCAGATAAATCATATTCTTCATCATCGATAATTGCCCTAACGTAGCCTTCCTTACGTAACTCTAAAAGTAAATCTTTATGAGTTCCTTTTTCTAAAGCCACAACTGGGCCCAAAACTCTAATTTTAGTCCTCTCTGGTAATTTCAAAACATCATTACACATCTCTTCAATACTTTGACTACTAATTGGTTTGTGATGCCTTGGACAATAAGGTACCCCAATACGCGCATATAAAAGTCTTAAATAATCATAGATTTCCGTAACTGTTCCAACCGTACTACGTGGATTCTTATTAGTCGTTTTTTGGTCGATACTGATTGCTGGTGAAAGTCCATCTATACTATCGACATCAGGTTTCTCAGAACCACCTAAAAACTGTCTTGCATAAGCACTTAAACTTTCAATATATCTTCTTTGACCTTCCGCATAAATTGTATCAAAAGCTAAACTACTCTTACCACTTCCAGATACACCAGTCATGACAATTAATTTATCTTTAGGTAAAGTAATATTAATATTTTTTAAGTTGTTTTCTCTTGCACCTTTCACTACTATTTTGTCCATATCTTTCAACTCCTTCAAATAATTTAAGTTCTGCTTCCGTTAAATTATAATCTCTAATAAATCTATTTCTTCGGTCCGCATAAGCATGTAACATCATACTAATAATCTCTTCTCTAGAAATTACTCTAACAATTCTTAAATTTTCACATACATACATATCGTAATATCCATAATATTCATCATCGTACTCTTTCATTTTTCCAAACCCAATAACTTCAGTAATCACTGAAGTGTCAGGATCGACATATCTAAAACAATCCTCTATATTTGTACATAAGTGAAAACCATTACCATTGTTTCCCCATTTAATTTCACCATCCGCATGATAAACTTTTCCAATTTCAAATTTATTACCATATCTATTCGTAAAGTCTTTATTAAAACCTTTATATCCGATTACAAACAATCTATCACATCCAAAACTACTATCAATATTATAACATCACTGTCAATATATTTTTAGACAATTATAATTTTACATTACGAACAAAAGTTTGTCAATATAGAAAATAAAAACATCTAGCAAAACTAGACGTCTTAATCTTTTGGTTCAAATATTAATGACATAAAGAAAGCAAATATAATCGCCGCACTAATACCAGCTGCTGTTAAATCTAAAGTTCCACTAAATAACCCTAAAACTCCTTCAGTATTGTAACCATGAATTGCACCATGCGTTAAATTGTGACCAAAACTTGTAATTGGCACAAGCGCTCCACCACCAGCCCATAAAACAATCTGATCGTAAATATTAAACACATCTAAAAATGCTCCTAAAACGACAAATATAACTGTAATATGACCAGGCGTTAACTTAGTTGTATCTAATATTATTTGGGCAATCGCACATACAATCCCGGCGAATAAAAAAGCATTTAAATAGATCATGATATTACCTCCAAACTAACCGCATGACATGTTGCTGGTATTGAAAGTTTATGATTAACCATCGTTGGACTCATTAAAGCTCCCGTTGCCGCCAATAATACTTTTTTATACTTGCCCTTCCTCATCTTATCAAATATATAACCATAAGTAACTAACGGTGCACACGCTGGACCACTCGCTCCCGCATAAACCGGTTGATTTTCTCTATCGTAAAGCATAACTCCTGTATCATTATAATTTTTTAATTTAATGTTGTATTCACTAAGCATATACTCTTTCAAAACCTCTTTACCATATACTCCCAAATCACCAGTAAGTACTAAATCATAGTAACTAATATCTCTCCCAGTATCTTGAAGATGTTTATAAATCGTATCAGCAGCCGCTTTTGCCATTACCGCACCCATATTAAATACATCTTTAACTCCAGAATCTATAACTGCCCCAATTGTTCCACTTTCTATTTTTATATTTCCAGTTTCCTTAGAAAGTAAAGCCGCAACTCCACCAGTTGAAGTAAAAGTCGTTGTCTTCGGTTTTGGACCCCCATATTCAACTGGATAACGATATTGTTTCTCAGCCGCTGTATTATGCGAAGACGTAAATGTAATAACCTTATTTAAAAATCCCCCATCGATTAAAGCACTACCTAATATAAGACCTAAAGTCGAAGTTGAACATGCCGCATAAATTCCAATAAAACTTTTATTAAACTTCATCATCGCATAATTAGATGCCACTATTTGATTTAATAAATCACCACCGATAAAAGCATCCACACTGTTTATCTCAACTTTGCTTTTTCTAACTAAAGTATCAATTGCTTCATTAATTAAATGTTCTTCTGCCTCTTCCCAATTGTTTTCTCCAAAATATAAATCCTTATGGCATAAATCAAAATATTTACCAAGTGGACCATTACTTTCGTATGGGCCAGTTATTGTAGCTGTTTCATTTATATAAACATTGTTAAACTTAAACGTCATATTAGTCCCACCACCATTCTGATTAAACTAAAGACAAAACTACTGACAACTCCAAATATAATAACAGCCCCAGATAATTTAAGCATGTTCATACCAATACCAGTAACTAACCCTTCTTTTCTAAACTCCAAAGCCGCACTCATCGTCGCATGTGCAAAACCAGTAATTGGTATAATAAGTCCACACTTACAGAAATTAACCCACTTATCAAAAAAGCCTAAAGACGTAAACAAACAACTCAAAAATATAAGTGTCACTAACATACATACTGTTGCTTCTTTAGTTGGTATATCCAACCAAGCTACATACATATCGATCAAAAACTGTCCAAGTACTCCCATTAAACCACCCGTTATAAAAGCCGTAACCGCATTACCAATTACGTTTTCCTTTGGACTATTTTTTTCTACAATCTCTTGATAACTTTGTTTCATATAATTTCCTCCTAAAATTATTATGAACCAAATTATTTTTTTCTATACAAAAAAACCACTAACACGCATTGGTGCAAGTGGTATTCGCATACTCATAACTATATTTATTATTAGTAAAGGTAATGATAACTGATCCATTAAAGTTTTTAAAATTTTCCTCTTCTTCAGTACTACCTTCACGATATTTAGGATTTTCTATATCATCAGAAGTTAAAAGTCCTTCCTTCTGCATCATATCTACACTAAGACAACAACTGCTTCCTTCTGTTTGACTTGGTAACTTTAATGAATTTTTAGACATATATGTCCTCGCCGTATCTTCAATCGTATCAACTTGTTCATTATAAGCTCTTTGTCTAGAATCATTCAAAGCCGTATTAATAGTTGGAATTGCAATCATCGCAATTAAACCTAAAATAACAATAACCCCTAAAAGTTCAACTAAAGTAAAACCCTTTTTCATACCTATCACCTATTATTAATTATAAATAAGAGAATTATAATTGTCAATTAAAGGTTTTACGAAGTTTAACTAAAACCTTCTTTTCTCTTCTAGAAACGTCAACTTGACTCAAACCTAAATTATTAGCAATCTCACTTTGTGTCATATCTTCAAAATATCTTTCATACATAATAGTTCTCTCAGGCTCTCCTAAACTATCAATTTCCTGTTTTAAAAAAACTAATGTATTATAATCGACCTCTTTTGCCGCAATCACATCATAAAGTGATAAATCATCTAAATAAGTCTCATCTAAACTAACTCCTTCACCTTTGTAATTCATCAGCATATTTAAATTTTCTAAAGGTATATTTAAATATTCACTAAGCTCTTCATTAGTAGGCTCTCTCATAAACTCTTGAGTTAAATATAACTTAGCCTTATCTATTTTATTTCTAGCTCTCATCATATCTTTACTTAATTTAATCGCATGATTTTCTCTAGCATATTCTGATATTCTCCCTAAAATATAAGGATAGGCAAATGTTGTAAACTTAACCCCTCTAGATGCATCAAACTTTTTATAAGCCTCCATCATCCCAATACATCCTGCTTGAAACAAATCATCCATATCTTGATTATTCCCAAAATGACTTGCAATACTGTAAATCAAATTACTGTTTTCTAAAATCACCTCTTTTAAAGGATCCATTTCCACCTCCTAAACATTAATAAGATTAACTGCCGAAAGTTCATCTGGGACAACATTAAAAGAGTTTAAATCATAGTTAAACTTATTTTTACTTAGACAAATCATTGTGTTTCCATCATTATGATTACATACGTTGTAGCATTTAACTAAAGTTTTGAATCCACTCTCATCTAGTTTATTTAAATTTTCTAAATTAAATACTACATTTTTAATTCCAACATTTACAAGTAAATTCCAGACTTCATTATTTAATTTTTTTCTCGTTTTCTTAGTTAACTCTCCAAACAATCTAACAAATAAAATACCATACTTCGAGTCCATATCTATCTCTAACATATCATCACCATACATACTTTAACACTTCCAAAACCTAAATAATACTCTTTCGACAAAAGTAGAAAATAAAAGAAAAAATACGCCTATTTAACGTATTTTAATCTTCTTCTTTCTTCTCTAATTTAACTAATACCTCACGCGGTTTTGAACCATTAGGTGGTCCAACAATTCCTCTTTCTTCAAGTAAATCTATACACCTAGCTGCCCTATTATATCCAAGCCTAAATCTTCTTTGAAGTAAAGAAGCACTAGCCTTACCTTGCGTTATAACAAACTCTCTAATCTCATTATATAAAGGTTCTTCATAATCATCATCTTCTACCATCGTTGTTGCTCCTCTATCTTCATCAGCAACAGTTAATGACGTATCATACATTGCTTTTTGTTGAGATATCGTATAATCGACAACTGCTTTAATTTCATCATCACTGACAAATGTACCTTGAACACGGGTTGGAATACTCTCTCCTTGTGGTAAAAATAACATATCACCTTTACCAAGTAACTTCTCAGCCCCACTCATATCAAGGATTGTTCTAGAATCAATGCTTGATGATACTGCAAATGAAATACGAGATGGAATATTAGCCTTAACCACACCAGTAATAACATCCGTACTAGGTCTTTGAGTAGCTACTATCAAATGAATACCTGCCGCACGGGCCATTTGCGTAATTCTCATAATTGAATCTTCAACCTCTTTAGCAGCCACTAACATCAAATCCGCAAGCTCGTCAATAATAACAACTATATAAGAAAGACGGTTAATTTTTTCATCATCTGGTAAACTTTCATTTTTCTTATCGACATAAGCATTATAACCAGCTATATTTTTGGTTTTACTTCCCTCAAACAAATCATATCGGTCTTCCATAATTTTTACTATTTTTTGTAAAACAATATTTGCTTTTTTAGGATCAGTAACAACTGGTGTAAGTAAATGTGGTACTCCATTATACATAGATAACTCAACCTTCTTAGGATCCACTAATACTAATTTTACCTCATCAGGTTTTGTTCTCATCAAAATAGAAGTAATCATACTATTGATACATACTGATTTACCACTACCAGTAGAACCAGCAACAAGTAAATGTGGTGTCTTATCAATTTCACACCATACCGGATTACCCATGATACTTTTACCTAAAGCTACTAACAACTTAGAATCATCTTTACTTTTAGGAACAGCTTCCAAAATTTCTCTAATTGAAACTGACATAATTGATTTATTAGGTAGTTCAATACCCACTGTTTTCTTACCAGGAATTGGAGCCTGTATACGTACATCTTTAGCCCCTAATTCCAATGCAATTTCTTTATTTAAAGCTGTAATTTTAGATAATCTTGTACCAGACTTAATTTCAAGTTCATATTGCGTAACCGAAGGCCCAATATTAGCAGCTACAACTTTGCCTTCAACGCCAAAGTCTTTAATAACTTTTTCAAGCTCTGTCACATTAGTCTTAATTGAATCTTGATTAGCCTTAATAGCTTCTTTTTTGACTTTAGGTTTTATTAATAACCCCATTGGTGGTTTATTATAACCTTTACTATCAATATGAACTTCTTCTTTATGTTCAGTTATTTCTTCCTTAACCGGTTCTTTAGGAAGTTCATCTATTGAAGAAATAACTACTTTCTTATCTTCATTTTCATACTCTTCTTCAGCTTCTTTAGCCGCTTTTTCAGCTTTTCTATTAATCTTAGCTTCCTTAGCTTTCTTTAATTTATCTCTAATATAGTTCACAGCATCATAAATAGATACCCCAGTAAACATAATAAGCCCACATATAATTAATGCCAAACAAACAACTCTAGTTCCTTCTAAAGTAAGCAGTTTTACTCCAATAACCGCAAAAATAGCTCCAAGAATTCCACCGCCTTGAATATCAGTCGTATGATTGACAAAAGCCATCAAATTATCAATAGTTGCTGTAATAATCTCCCAAGCCGAAACATCAGCCCCTAACTGTTTTATATATTCCGTATGTGATAAAATCAAAATACCTAAAACTAAAATATATAAACCTACTAATCTTGAAGTCAAAAAATCAGGTTTTTCTCTTTTTACCATCATATATATTCCAGCCGCACCTGTCGCCACTAAAGGTAAAATATACCATCCACCAGCAATAAAACCAGCAAACCCTTTAATAATATCAGCGGTAACACCAAAAGGACAGCACCCAATTATCATAATTAAGATGAGTACTATTCCCTTAAGCTCTATACTATAAGAAGGTTGCTCTTTCTTTTGTTTTCTACTTTTTTTCTTCGCCATGATATCCTCTCCATTATTACATAACAATTATATCATTTTTCCCCTAAAAACAAAAGTAACCAAATAAATTTGACAATTTTTTACAAAAAGAAAGATTTATTCATCTTTCTTCAAAATAGCCTTTAAAATTCTATAAGAATCTTTAAAACTCTTATAATGTGATACTTCATCCGCATATATCGCTTTAATTGAAACATAATCCATGTGGGTATTATTTAAAGCCAAATATTTAAGTACATTAATCTCATATTCAAATCGACTACCAGAAACTAAACATAAATCATTAAGTATTTCTTTAGGAAAGCACCTAAGACCAGTTTGTGTATCCTTTATATTAGTTTTATATTTGTGATTAAAAATAAATGATGATAACTTATTAGCTAATTTTCTTTCAAAAGGTGTTTTTTTATCAAATGTTCTAACTCCTAAAACAACCTTTTTACTCTCTAAAAATTTATCTGCCACTTTCTTAATATCTGAAATATCTTGTTGAAGATCATCATCGACCGTAATAACTCCCAAACAGTCCGTAGAAGTAATATACTTAAAACCAGTTTTCAAAGCCTCACCTTTGCCCATATTTTTATCATGCACAAGCACCTTATAATTTTTTAAACGTTTAAAAACAGCTTTGCCCTCACTGCCATCATCGACAATAACGATATTATTAAATCCCGCTTCTTTTAAATTATCTATAACACTATATAATTTAAGTGAAGGATTATATGTTGGGATTAATACAAAGATATCATCATACATAACACCACATCCTATAAATATTATAACAAAATACCTTATAATATTAAACAAAAAAGAAAGACCTATTTATCTTCCTTAGTATCTTTCTTCTTATCTTTTTTCTTTTCATCAGGTTGACTAGCCTTTAAAACTTCTTTTCTAGATAGATTAAGTCGACCTTTTTTATCATAACCAAGTGATTTAACTAAAATCTCGTCGCCGACTTTAACCATATCACTAGGTTTCTCAACTCTTTTAACATCTAATTGTGAAACATGGACTAAACCTTCACATCCAGGCCATAATTCTACAAAGCACCCAAACTCTTCAACCTTAACAACCTTACCTGTATAAACCTTATCAGGTTCAACCTCACGTACAATATCTTTAATTCTTCTAGCCGTCTCATCAATAACATTTTTATCAGTATGGTAAATAACAACTCTACCATCATCTTCTAAATCAACTTTAACTGCATTGATATCGTTAACTGAATTAACATGACTAGATTCTAAAATAATCTTTGTAATCATGTCGCCACCCTTACCAATAACATCTTTAATCTTATCTGGATTAATCATAAATGTCATCACTTTAGGTGCATACTGACTAACTTCTTTACGTGGTTCTTTAATAGCTCCAAGCATAACATCTAAAACTTGAAGTCTAGCTTTCTTAGCTTGTTCTAAAGCTTCTTTTAATATTTCTCTAGTAATACCTTTAATTTTGATATCCATTTGTAAAGCACATACACCATCTTTAGTACCAGCAACTTTAAAGTCCATATCACCTAAATGGTCTTCCATTCCTTGAATATCAGTTAAAATTGTATAATCATCACCATGAGTAATTAATCCCATTGCAATGCCCGCAACCGGTGCTTTAATCGGAACTCCAGCTGCCATTAAACTCATACATCCCGCACATATACTTGCTTGTGATGATGAACCATTACTCTCTAAAATCTCAGATACAACCCTTATTGTATAAGGAAATTCTTCTTCTGATGGAATAACTTGTAATAATGCCTTCTCACCAAGTGCTCCATGGCCGATTTCTCTACGACCTGGTGCTCCATATCTGCCAGTTTCACCAACTGAAAATTGTGGGAAATTATAATGCAACATAAATCTCTTAGAATCTTCAAGTCCAAGTCCATCCAATATTTGATGTTCTCCTAAAGCCCCTAAAGTAGTCACAGATAAGCTTTGCGTTTGCCCTCTTGTAAATAATGCTGAACCGTGTGTTCTAGGCAAGAAATCAACTGAAGCTGAAAGTGGTCTAATCTCGTCCATTGCTCTGCCATCAGCACGTGTGTGTTCCTTAACGACAATCTGTCTAAACAACTCATACTCTACTTCATTATATATAATTACAAGTTTAGCTTTTAACTGTTCTAAATCATCTGGATGCATATCCTCATTTTCAGATTCATATTTACTAATTAAATTATCTTTAACCTCATCCAATGCAGCATATTTTTCTAACTTATCTTTAATTCTTAAAGCTTTATCAATATCATCTTTAATTAAATCAGTAACTTCTTTTTTAAGTTCATCAGAAATTTCTAATTTTTCATATTCCATTTTTTCCTGGCCAATTTCTTTAACAATAGTATTTTCAAATTCCACTAATTTTTTAACCGCTTCATGACCAAACATCAAAGCCTCTAACATATCTTCTTCTTTAACCTCTTTAGCTGATGATTCAACCATATTAATAGCTTCACTTGTACCAGCTACCGTTAAATCGATATCAGAAATTTCAGACTGTTCTGTAGTCGGATTAACAACAAGTTCACCATTAACTCGGCCTACTTTAACTCCAGCAACTGGTCCATTAAATGGAACCTTACTAATTGAAGTTGCGATAGATGAACCAAGTAGTGCCGCAAGTTCCGGTGAATTATCTGGATCAACTGATAAAATAGTATTTACTATTTGAACCTCATTTCTAAAATCATCTGGGAAAAGTGGCCTCATTGGTCTATCGATCATTCTAGCTGCAAGGGTTGCTGCTTCACTCGGTCTACCCTCTCTTTTAATAAAACCTCCTGGAATTTTACCTACTGAATATAATTTTTCTTGATAAAGTACCATTAATGGGAAAAAGTCAGAAAGTAGTCTTGCTTCTTTAGACACAACAACTGTCGATAAAACAACCGTATCACCATATCTAACAAGAACTGCTCCATCAGCTTGTTTGGCAACTTCGCCATTCTCGATAGTTATTTTTCTCCCATAAAAATCTAATTCAAACGTTTTCTTCATACATCTATGTCCCTTTCTATGAAAAGACACTCTAAAAAGAGTGTCTACTATTTTCTAAGTCCTAAACTTTTTACGATTTCACGATATCTTGTAACATCTTTTTCCTTTAAATATTGTAATAAGCTTCTACGTCTACCAACTTTTTGTAGTAAACCACGACGTGAATGATAATCGTGAATATGTGTTTTTAAGTGCTCAGTTAATTCTTTAATTTCTTCAGTTAAAATAGCAATTTGTACTTCAGCTGAACCAGTATCGCCATCTTTTCTGGCATACTTTTTAACTAACTTAGCCTTTTCTTCTTTACTTAAAGCCATGTTCTATCCTCCTTTATCAAAATATTCGCTTAAATCTAAGATATAAAGATGGAGTTCTTTACATCCGAGAAATAAGTACCACTAATAATATACATTAAATTGTAGGAAAATGCAAGATTTTTTTAATTTCATCATTAAAACAAAAGTTTAATTAGCAGTTGTCGCAAAATTTGCAACAACCAACTAACTATTAATATTACAAAAAATTATCCAACTGGTGCAAAAAATGCAACAGTTCAAATCCTTTCTCTATAATTATTATAAAGTTTACTTGTATAATCTATATAGCCTTCTTTAGCTAACCTACTAGTTGCAAAACAAACTGGTATATTATTTTCTTCACATATTCGCAAAACATTATCCTTATCTTTAGTAATTTCATTCCAAATAGAAGGATGAATCATCGTATTTATTGCAAATTGATCTGCCCTTTTTTCTAAAAATTCATCTTCATCTATAATAACTTTACTCTTTGCTTTGTTATAATCTGATTTTACATGACCAAGTTCATGATATAAAGCAAAATAAAATGATGCTTTATCCTTATAAAGTTTCGTCAAATAAATTACTGGATTATCAGCTTTAACCATCATACATCCTCTTATTTTAGTACCCTTCAAAGCATCTTCTATTACAAGATAAATTCCATATTTATTTAAACATTTAACAATCTTATCTTCATCAAATTTTTCTAAAGAAAGTATTTTTAAATCATGAATTAAATCCACAAATTTATTTTTATCATACTTACATATATCTATATTTTGAATCAAACTATCGCAATGCTTTATCCAAAGCATTACTTTATTCATATCGGCTTGACTGTTTTTCTTATATAAAATTGTTTGTTCACTATAATCATTAAATGTATCAAAATTTTTAATAGATAAAAATTTAAATAAATCCATACATACCTGAACAACTGATTTTTCATCTTTAAATTTTAACCATTCCCTATCTTTAAGTTCCTTAATTGAAAATGATTTTAAATACTCTTTTAATTCTTTTTCGTCTTTAAAATTTTCTTTCAAATATAAATATATTCTTTTTTCCTCTTCCGCTTGCCATATAAGTTCAACATCGATATCTGTAATTAAATTAATTGCCAGCATGAGTTCTACCGATATCTCTGCCTTATTATTTAATATTTCATTCATATGCTTTTGTGTAATACCTAATCTTTTAGCAAAATCACTTTGTGAAATCCTATGATAATCCAAATAATCTTTCAAAATCGGTCCAAAGCCATAATAATTACGTTCAAACATATTATCCCTCCCCATAATGTTTGTCATCAATTTTTACAAACTCTATAGATTCTATACTGACTAAATCATAAGGATATTTTCCTTCTGGTTTCAAATATAATCTAATCTTATTATTTACTTTAGCCGTATATATTTCTTTTAAATCACCTTTTTTCTTTTCTATTCCATAAATTTTAGACAAAGAACTATTTATTAACTTCTGCATATTACTTGATGATTTTATTAAACTTTCAATATGCATTATTCTCTCAAGCTCATCAACTTTATGTTTAGATATAATTTTTCTTTTTAAATCCCGTTCATAAGTTTTTGTTTTATTGATAAAAATAAAAACACCTTCTCTCATGTTGTAAATATATTATAACATATTAAGTAATAATATACAACAAGAAAGAGGTGCTATTTAATTTTTTTCTATCTTCATTTCATATATTCTTCACTTGTAATTTCATAGCAGTAACAATCTACTGGGTCAGGAAGCATCGTATATTTACACTTGTTAATCTCGCCAGTTCTATGAAAACCTAACTTCTCCATAATCTTCCAAGAAGGAGCATTAACTATAGCCGCACTTGTTTCTATTTTTCTAATCTCTACATCATTAAACATATAGTCAAGCATCCTTTTAGCCGCTTCACTGCCAAGGCCATGTCCATGAAATTTAGACTCTAAAAACCATCCAACATCACGAACACTATCATCACTAGTTCCTTCTATCTTTTGGCAGCTAACTTGTCCTATACATCTATTTTCAGACCTCAAAACAATTGACCACTGAAATATATCCTTGTCCAAAGCATGACTTAGCTTCTTATATTGCCACTTCTTTTCTTCTTCCCAGTCGCTATTAATTTTACTCGTTAAATAATATCTAGACACATTTTCATCGAGTAAAATTTCCCATAAAACTTTCAAATCTTCCTCCTGCGTCGGTCTTAAAATTAAATTATCAGTCTCTAATACTTTTGAACCTATATATTTCATGTTCTCACACCCTTAAAGCATAACCTCTACTTTATAGTCATCATTATCTTTCTTATAAATCGCCAGTTCCTTGCCATCCTCATCTAGAAATAAAACCATATCAGAATAATTACCTTTAACCTTATTTCCATTAAGTATTTTAAACTTTAACTCATCAGATACTGTAACTTTATCGATATCTAAAACATCTTTAACTAAAAGCAATTTATAATTACCTTTTCTAACCTCATCTAAGCTATAAGCATTCTTAATATCAAATATACCTTGACGAGTTCTTGTTAAATTACTCATCGTCCCAATTACATCCAAATCATTTAAAATGTCTCTAATTAAACTTCTAATATAAGTTCCTTTACTAACTAAACATTTAAAAGTAAACTTATCATCTTTAAAATCTAAAAGTTCTATTTTTTTAATCGTTACTTTTTTCTTAGGTAAAACAACTTCTTCGCCATTTCTCGCATATTCATATAGTTTTCTACCATTAACCTTAACTGCTGAATAAATTGGAACTTCTTGTTCATATGTCGTTTCATATTTTTGCAAGGTTTTTTCCAAATCATCCTTATTAATATAAACTTCTTTTTCTTCTAATACCGTGCCTTCTATATCCAAGGTATCAGTCTTAATTCCTAAAGTAACTTCCGCAATATATTCCTTCTCATTAGAAGAAAGTAACTCATTTAATTTTGTATATCTATTCAAACAAATAACTAAAACACCGGTAGCTAAAGGATCTAAAGTCCCATTGTGACCAACCTTTTTAGTACCAAATAGCTTACTTATCACATTAACTACATCTCTACTTGTATAACCCTTATCTTTATTGATAACTAAAATACCATTACTTTCTAACTTCAAATGTCGTTCCCTCTCTCGTATCATTAATCACAATATTTTTAGAAAGTAACTCTTCTCTAATAGAATCAGCTAATTCATAATTTTTCTCTTTCTTAGCTTGATTTCTCTCCTCAATTTTCCTTAAAACATACTCTTCTAACTCTTCAGAAATTTTCTCATCCTCAAGTAAAGAAAGTGAAAGAACTGAATCAAAATCCTTAATCAAATATAATTTAGTATTGTTATTTAAATCACTTTTTATCACATCGTATAAAGTCGTAAGCATCATTGATGTATTCATATCATTTTCAAAAGCTTCTTTAAACTTATCTTGATACTCTTTAGCCTTATCATAATCTATCTCACCATCTAAATTATCTTTAATATTTTTAACTCTACCTTTTAACTTGTTATAAGCATTCGTTGCCATATCTAAACTTTCTAAACTGTAAACCAAAACTTTTCTATAATGTGATTGTAAGCAAAAATATCTATAGATAATCGGATCATAACCTTTTTCTATCAAACTATTTAAATCTTTAGAATCACCTTTAGACTTACTCATTTTACCAGATTTATCATTTAAAAACTCCATATGAACCCAGTAATTACACCATTTATGACCTAAATAGCACTCAGACTGCGCAATCTCATTAGTGTGATGTGGAAATATATTATCAACCCCACCGCAGTGAATGTCTAAATGTTCTCCTAAATTTTGTATTGCTATCGCCGAACACTCTATATGCCAGCCCGGATATCCATATCCAAACGGACTATCCCATTTAAGTTCTTGATCTTTAAACTTAGAATTAGTAAACCAAAGCCCAAAATCAAATGGATTACGTTTATTAGTATCGACATCCACATCATCACGAACCGCTAGTAACAAATCATCCTTACTTCTTCCAGAAAGTTCATAATATTTAGGATACTTAGATGTATCAAAATAAATATTGCCACCAGATTCATAAGCATAACCTTCATCGAGTAACTTACTAATCATTTTAATATAAAATGAGATATTTTCTGTTGCTGGACTTATTATCTCAGGTTTCTTAATATTTAATCTTTCTAAATCTTTATAAAAAGCTTCAGTATAAAATTTCGCAATAGCTAAAACAGATTTGTGTTCCTTCTTAGCTGCCGTCATTAACTTATCTTCACCAGTATCACCATCACCCGTCAAATGACCAACATCCGTAATATTCATACATCTTTTAACATTATAACCTAAATAACGTAAACCCTTTTCTAAAATATCTTCAGAAATATAAGTACGTAGATTACCAATATGCGCATAATAATATACAGTCGGTCCACAGGTATACATTGTTACCATATCTTTATTATAAGGAATAAACTCCTCTACTTGTTTTGTTAAAGTATTATATAATTTCATTTTCTCACCTCTAACCTTATATAAAATTATATCATATATATTCTTATTTTTTCTTATTTTATATAAATTTTTTAACTTAAAAATATATAAATAATTCAAAAAATTATATAACGTAAATTTGACATTTAAAGAAACTATGATATAATAACCCTTGTCTTTTTTATGAATATATATTGAGAAAGGAAATAAATATGATAGAAACAAAAACTAAAAAAATATATAAACTACAAGAACTAATTGAAAACTTAGAACAAATGCATTCATTTAATTCTGAAAATAATCAACGCAGAGAAAAATATAAATTAACACCGTCAGAAAAAATTTCTTTCGCCTATGACTTTTATAACATTACAGGAAATATTAGTATATTAGAAATTTTAAGTAATATTCCAGAAGAAAATGAAGAATTAAAAAGGCCAATCATAAGATTCATGGTTAAATACAATTTATTAAAACCATACCCAAACACAAAACATTATTCTCAAGTTTTATCACAAAATGTTCTTAGTCAACTGAAAGTACGCAACATGTCTATAAACAGTGTAATTCACGAATATGACTATCAAAATTGGTTAGAATTGTTCGACGAAGATGCAATGTTTGAAGAAAGTAAAACCAAACATCCTTCATACCACATATTCTTAGACCCTAATGGTAACCCTGTAAAGTTTGATAAAGAACTATCAACTAAAGTAAAAGGTGCAATTATAGATGAAGGTATTGCTCCAGCAAGATGTATTGTTGAAGGTGCCTATCCATATGTTGTCAACGGAACATTCCAAGAATACACTGACAAAATTAAAACGAAAACACTTTAAAGGAGGAAACATATAATGAAAAATGAAATAGAAAGAGCCCATGTCGTATGTGCTTTAATTCAAGAAGAAAAAGGAATTAAATCAAAAAAGTTTGATAAAAACAAAAAAATAGACTTTGCTTATAAATATTGGACTTTAAACCCAGAAGATATTACAGAATTATATGATAGTTTAGCCCGAAACAATACTAACGAGGCAGCTAAACTAGCCAGAATAATCGGCGATTTTATAGATTATCAAGGAATAACCCCACTTAGAAGATTTGGCTATAGTTTCTTTGATCAACAATTAGAAGATATTCAAGCTGCTACTTCTAAAATTAGAACCAATGGTAACTGGTTAAGTCAATATGATATAGAAAGAGAATTTACTAAACAAGCTGAAAATCAAAGTCCTATTAGATATAGTTATCTAACCAAAGATGGAAATATACTTAAAATTGACAAAGATAAAGCTAGTGAAATCTTAGGTATCTTAATTGAAGAAAACATTCCAACTGCGAAATGTATTGTTACTGGAAGCTTTATTCCATATGCTAATGGTAATATTGATGAATATGTCAAAACATTAAAAAAAATAAAATAATTAAAACATCACAAATTTTGATGTTTTTTTATTTGTGATGAGAAGAATTACAAAATATGATATAATTTTAATAATTAGAAAGTAGGAAAATTATGATGTATAAAAAAGAGTTTCTTAGAAGCTTTAAAAATGAATTAAAAAACAATAAAGCAAAATTTATTATCTATTTTTTTTTAAGGACTTTAATTATTCTCTGTTTAATATTACAAATAATTAGGAAAGACTTTGAAAACGTTGCCTTATGTTTTTTATCACTCATATTATTATTCTTGCCATTTTTAATTGAAAGACGTTTAAAAGTCGACCTTCCAAACACTTTAGAAATTATTATAATGCTCTTTGTCTTCTCAGCCGAAATCTTAGGCAAAATAAATAATTTTTATGAAATCATTCCTTTTTGGGATACCATTCTTCATACATTGAATGGTTTCGTTATGGCCGCCATCGGTTTTTCACTATTTGATATTTTAAATGACAAAATAAAAAGCATTCACCTCTCGCCTATATTCTTATGTCTATTTTCATTTTGCTTTTCTATGACCATTGGCATCATATGGGAATTCTTTGAATATGAAATGGACAAAATCGTTAACTTTGATATGCAGAAAGACGAATACATTAACAAAATCAATACAGTCACTTTAGATCCAGAAAAAAATAATAATGTAATTACAATCAATAATATAAAATACACTATCATATATGACCAAAACAACAACGAAATAGTTAAATTAAATGGCTATTTAGATATCGGACTTAACGATACTATGAAAGATTTAATTGTAAATTTCATAGGAGCTATTATCTTTAATATTTTCGGATTTCTATACTTAAAAAACCGTGATAAAGATATTGTAGTTAAAAATTTTATTATCACAAACAAAAAGATTAAAGCGTAAATACTATGTCAAAATTTAAATATGAAAATATAATCCGAAATCTCCAAACCATGAATGGTTTTACTCAAGAATATTTAGCCAAAAGAATACATGTTGATAGTAGCACAATTTCAACATACGAATTAGAAAAAAGAGTCCCCCCCACTAACAACTTTTTACAAAATATGTGAAGTATGTAATGCCGACATTACTTTTAAAATTGATAAACAGGCATATTCCACAAAAAAATAAACCATAGATTTAAATAAAGAATATACTTAAAATTAAGTATATTTTTTTTTAACAAAAAAAACGAGCCATAAAAACTCGTAAGTTCTAACTGGTGCGGGCGAAGGGACTTGAACCCCCATGCCGTAAGGCGCTAGATCCTAAGTCTAGTGCGTCTACCAATTTCGCCACGCCCGCATTTAAAGTGGTGGACCCTGATGGACTCGAACCATCGACCGCCCGGTTATGAGCCGGATGCTCTAACCAACTGAGCTAAGGGTCCAATAAAGCTGACTTCTATATAATACCACATTAATAAATATTATGCAAGAAGTAAGTTAAAAATTTATACTTTATTAATCATATTTAATAAATTAATTTTAAATTTATCTTTATCTGAATGCTCTTTTGAAAGCATTACACCCTTATAAGTAACAAGTTCAGATTGATGACCTTCACTTAAAATATCCTCAGGTGATAAAGTCACTAAAGTAACACTTTTACTATCATCGTTCACTTCATAATGAAGTTTAACCTCACCATGTACTTTTGCAAACAAAGCATCAGTTGGTAAATTTACTTCATATTTTTTTAAATTTCCTTCAGTCGCCACTACTGTACCTAAAAACTCCCCAGCTTTAATCTTAGGGTAATACTCAAAATAGAGCTTTTTAAAAGCTAGCATATTATACTTCTTTAAAGCACTTTCTAACTTCTTAAACTCATTCTCATTTTGATAACCAAAAACGTATTTTTCCATAGCTGTCATTCCTTCCTATGTGGCATACTTTACTATTATTATAGTATCATATATAAAACTATAAATCAAACCTTAAACATATATTAGCTAAAATTTGACAAGCACTTGGCATCCTAAAAGAGTCAAAGAAAACTAGGTACTACCTAGCTTTCTTCTCCTGTCTTAACATATCCTTGTTCTATAAGTGAAGTATCATCACAGCTTGACCACTTAGTATCCACTCCACTACTCAAAGTTTTACTGCGAGATCTATAATAAGTAACATTTTTATAAATCGGTTCATCCGTATAAGTTGTTACTGTTTTTTTGCAAGTTACCATATTATCATATGTTCCAGCATTATCATAACTAGCTGCACAAACATATTTTGTTAAACCATTATAAATAACCTTCACAGCCGCCTTTTCCGTAACACTATTATGTGCGACTCTTTGTGTTCCTGTTTGAACTTTGCTTACTCTTGTTTGAACTTGATTCGTACTAGTTTCTACTATCTTTTTAGTACTCCAACTTGACCACTCTCCATATGCCCAAGTCTCGTCAAGATTTTTTACGAACTCGCACCTTGCGGTGCTGGTACTGGGAAATTGTGTTCCATCAAGTCCCATATGAAGCATTATATAATCTTCTTTATCAGTACATGATAAGTTAACCTTCATCGTATATTCATCTTCATCTTTAGTAACTTCTATATAAGATTTATTATTATCACATACTCTATTATTACTATCAGAAAACTCGACAAGTAACTTATTATCATACATTTCTCCTAAAGTCATTTTAACTGTATCACCAGTCTCTTCAGGAAGTCTAGATGCTGTAAAATAACCACTACCAGCGGTTGCCATAGCAAGTAAATTATTATTAAAATTATCCACTCCACCAGTTTCCGATACTTTCTCATCTACATAATTTGTAACAAATCCTCTAGTTGGGAATAACATCATTAATACAAATATTAATAAAACAACTAAAACTATTTTCACAAAAATACCTTTTAGTGTTTGACGTCTTTCGTTACCTTCCTCTTCGTACATACCCTCTTCCCCCTTTCAGATATGGTAGTTATAATAACACAATTATACACAAAAGTCAAACAAAGGTAACAATTTTCCAAAAATAAAAGGACATAAACGTCCTTACAATTTGTCAATCATTAATTATGTAAATTTCTAGCTTTTACTAACCTTTTTATCGTATTCATATTATGTTGAATCGTCGTATCATAATTTAAAAATTGTCCTAAATCTTTCTCAAAATTATCCTCATCAAAGCCATCCAAAGTCATTTCATCATATAACTGTTTTAAAATGTCTTCATCGTATTTACTTAAACCTCTTAAAACCGAATTATCCCAAGTACAATCTTTCTTCTTCCATCTAAGTGAACTAATAATTGCTAGTTTCGCATAAATCGGACTTCTCTCATAAAGTTTTTCAACATCAGGCCTTAAATCATCACTTTTACCTAAATAAGGATTTAAAATATAAAATACTTCCTTTTCATTAAGGGCATTATTAATTAAATTCATCACATATATTGGATATAATTGATGATTACTAGCTACATATATTTGTCTTTCCTGGTCATAAATTTGTGGGAAGTTCATCCAAAGTGCATCGATATCTACATTATATTTTTCTCCTCCGCACATTACCTGATAACCTGTATCTCTAGTTTTAGATATTAAATGAAAATTAATATTTTCATCTTTATCAAATGTCATAACATCCTTCTTTTCAAAAAATGGAAACATATGAATATCATGAGAAAAATCTAGTGATTTTAAATCAAATACTAAACTATTCTCCTTATATTTTTTACATGCAGTATGACAATGATTACAAATTAATTTTCCATCTTTCATGTGGTATATTTTTCCATCACTATGATTATTAACCGCCGTTACTGGCACATCGACAAAACCACAATCACACATGTATTTTTCAGTTTTCCTACTTACAATAAACCTCGCATTAATAAGTTTTTCTACTCCTTCAAGTAACTTATCTACATTTTCACTATCTAAAATGAGTTTATCAAACTCTAAACCATAATTACCAAAATAATTAACATTATAATCTAATAGTGAAGATAAATCATTATAAGAATGTAATAAATTAATAGCTAAATTTTTCTGAATTTTTAACTTCTTACCCAATAGTTCAACAATCACCGGTGAAATAGCCATTCCGACAATTGGATTTGTCCTCGGTTTAATTGGCAAAGTACTAATTACCATATCTTTCATTGCTAATCACTTATCCTTTCAGATTTCTTCGGAGAAAACTTTTTAACTGGACCTAAAATACTCATCTTTAAACTGTCACGATTATATATAATAGCTCCCCCATCATATATTGCATAAACATCTTTTCTCTTTTCATTAGCTATCTTTTGTAATTTATTTAAATAATTTTTATTATTAATTGTATGTACATCCATATAAAATGGATCATCAAGTAAACCCAAACCATCATAAAAAGCAAAGTATTTATAATAGTTATTTTTTGCCGTAATAAAATATCTTTTTAGTTGTAATTCAGTTCCCGCACTTTCGCCAATTACTATTTTTTTAGTATGTTTTAATACATAAAGTAACTCAGTACTATGAACTATTTTCTTATACATCATCTCTGGATTACCACCAGGTAAGAAAATCACATCTACATCTTCTAAAATATTTAGAAGTTTATCTCTATCATCTTTATAACAATTACAAATAATAATATTTTCATCCTTAATACCTAATTTTTTTAAAGCTCCAATATATCTTTGATATCTATTAGTATCTTTAGAAAAATATTCATTCTCAAACCTTTCGGCATCTAACTCCACTGGAAAGGCCCATGGTAAAACCGCAACCTTATAGCTATCTTTGATATATTTTTTTATATCTAAATAATGATTTTCTACTCCTTTTGGAAAATCACTAAAGAGTAAACTATACATGTTTCATCTCCTCGTCCCTAAATTTATTTAATATTATAAGCAATATTTCCTTAACTTGCAAGACCGCATCTTTTTGTAATAAATAAAAATCCGTATTATACATTTTTTTATATCCTTCATCTAAAACTTTTTTACTAATGCTAGAAGGTTCTCTCGAACTAAAATTATAACCGTTTTCTATCATAAACTCTTCTAATCTAGCTAAATTCCAATTGTAATAATATAAAGTATCTTTTAACTTATCTATCAAATCTTGATTTATATATTTTTTTAAAGCTTCACTTTCTAATAATTTTGGAATATCAAAAACGCCCATATCAAACCCATTAATTACTAAACATCTTCTCACTAAAGCCAAAGAATTATACATAAAACCTAACATTCGAACCTTACATTCTTTATTCAAGCAAGAAATTGAAATTTCTTCAAAATCAAAACTATATTCTTGAATATCTTTTATCATTTTATCTATTAACTTTAAAGTTTTTAAATGAATATTTTTAACTTTCCTAATTTTATTATCAGCTTTTTTAACCACTTCATCTAAGTTATAATCAAGATAATTAGATATAATATATCTAAAACTATAAGCCCATTCAAAACACTCTTCACCATTACAGTGTTTTAAAATATATTTTCTAAAATCTTCAAACGAATTAGGTGCATTTTGAATTTTAGTCATATCACCTTCAAAATAATTTCTTGAATAGTAATTCAAAACCTTACCATCTAAAAATACAACCTTATAATGATTACCATTATCAAAATTATATTTTGCATTCTTTAAAGGCGGTACATTTACCATAATATTATGTATTTTATCGCGTCCTTTAAAACCAACAATCTGATAGATCATCGCACAAATAAGTTCGTTAATAGGTTTCATTATATCAATAAAATCATTATCAAATAATATATTTAAATCCATATCACTACCATATCTCGAAATTCCTCTGCCATAACTTCCATGATAAAAAACGGTATATGGAATACTATCAAATTGCGGGAAAAATTTAATTAATCTTTTAATTAAATCAGTAAAATAATCTCTTTTTAAATTTATTAGATGAATAAAATCTTCTTGCCTATATTCTTTCAACAACACTTTTTTCTTCCTATCATAATCTTTTTCAAAATAAACAAACTTTTCCCTCTCCTCAGATATTTTTTTAATCACATCATCATAACTAGGATAAATCCACTTATTATGAAATTCTTGTTTCTCATTCATAAAAAATCCCCTCACCAATATAAATCTATTATACTCTATCAAACATCAAAAAACCACAAAAAAAGATATCTTTAATATCCTTATAATCTAATTTGCACAAGCATACATCCTCTATTTCCATAAGCACTTTTAAACTCGATAACATCCTTATTATGACTTAAAGTTTTTATGCACGCTTCTCTTATAATGCCCGTTCCAATACCATGAACAATTAAAACTACTTCATTTCCAATTTTCTTATTATCTAAAATAAAATCATTAATAGCTACTCTCGCACTTTCTCTATCAAATCCGTGCAAATCAAGCTTTGGCAAACTATCTATAAAAATCACTTCATTAATTGTCATATTTAAAATCACCTTATACTTCCAAATTTATTTAACTTTTCTTATAGTAACTCCAAAAACATTTTAGCACATTCCAAAAGAAAACTCCATCGTCTAATGGAGTCTTCTACATTTTCCCGCGGAATCATTTATTAGTCGCACCATCCAGAAGCGAAAAACATTTACCACATCTTTAAATGTAATAACAGTATACTATATTTTTAAGAAAATTTCAATTATACATTATTTAAAAAACATACTATTCCTTACCTATTTCTGCTTGCGCTGCTGCTAAAATGGCAACTGGAACTCTATATGGCGAGCATGAAACATAATCAAGGCCTATCTTGTTAAAGAACTTCACGCTTTCTTCATCGCCACCATGTTCACCACAAACGCCAAGTTCAATATTTTTATTAGCTGCTCTAGCAAGTTTAATAGCCACCATCATAAGTTTACCAACGCCCTCTTTATCAATGGTCTTAAATGGATCAAATTTAAGAATTCCCTTTTGATAATAATCGTTGATAAATGAACCCGCATCATCTCTAGAATAACCAAATGTCATCTGTGTTAAATCATTCGTTCCAAAACTAAAGAAATCAGCTTCTTTCGCAATCTCATCAGCTTGGGTTACACTTCTTGGAACCTCGATCATTGTTCCAATTTTATACTTAACTTCATTATCTTTATTTAATCTTTTAGCCACATTTAAAATAATATCTTTCAAATATTTAAGCTCAGCAACATCGCCAACTAAAGGAATCATAATCTCTGGTTTTACATTTATTCCCAGCTTCATCACTTTTTTAGCTGCCTTAAATATAGCTGTTGTCTGCATCACGGCAATCTCTGGATAAACAATAGAAAGTCTGCATCCACGAAGCCCCATCATCGGATTAAACTCTTTTAAAGAATCGATTTTTTTATGTAAAGCTGAAACAGTCATATTTAAACTAGTAGCAAGTTCCTTAACCTCATCTTCTGTTTTAGGTAAAAACTCATGTAATGGTGGATCCAAATATCTAATCGTAAGTATTTTACCATTAGCCGCTTTAAATAAACCTTCAAAATCTTTTTCCTGCATTTTAAGTAAAACTGTCAAAGCTGAAATTCTCTCCTCTTCAGTTGGAGCGACAATCATCTTTCTAATTGCAAAAATCTTATCCTTTTCAAAAAACATGTGTTCAGTTCTACATAAGCCAATACCTTCAGCTCCAAAATCTAAAGCCACTTTCGCATCTTTAGCAACATCCGCATTTGCTCTAACTCCAAGCTTTTTATATTTTTTGGCCCATTCAAGCATTGTTAAGAAATTATCACTTAAATTAGAATCAGTTGTTTCTATTACACCTTCATAGACATTACCAGTTGTCCCATCCAAAGATAAATAATCATTACTACTATACTGCTTGCCATTAATAGTCATAATTTTTTTCTTTTCATCAACTACAGCATTTTCACATCCACTGATACAACACTTACCAATACCTCTAGCTACAACAGCCGCATGTGAAGTCATACCACCTCTAACCGTTAAAATACCATTCGCATATTTCATAGCCTCGATATCTTCAGGTGAAGTTTCTTCTCTAACTAAAATAGTTGAAATTTTTTTATCATACTTTTCTTTAACCTCATCAGTATTAAAACAAATCTGACCAGAAACCGCTCCTGGTGATGCCGGCAAACCTTTAGTCATTGGTTTTATTTTAGCTAAAACATTCATATCAAAACTCTTGTGAAGCATACCACTTATCTCTTTCGGATCAAGCCTCATAAGCGCTTCTTTTTGAGTAATTAATTTTTCATTAGCCATATCTATCGCAATATTCAAACTAGCCACCGGTGTTCTCTTACCATTTCTCGTTTGTAACATATAAAGTTTGCCATTTTCGACCGTAAACTCCATATCCTGCATATCTTTATAATGTTTTTCCAAAAGTTTACTATAACCTTTTAATTCATTGTATATTTTTAAATTTTCTTTTTCTAAAATATCGATAGAAAGTGGTGTCCTAACCCCAGCAACTATATCTTCACCTTGAGCCTTAACTAAATACTCTCCATAAAGCTTATCTTCACCATTGGCTGGATTTCTCGAAAAAGCAACTCCAGTTAAAGATATCTCTGATAAATTACCATATACCATCTCTTGAACATTAACTGCCGTTCCTAAAGTATCTGGAATATTATTCATCTGTCTATATACTTCCGCTCTTTTATTGTGCCATGACCTAAATACCGCTGTTACTGCCTGCATCAACTGTAATAACGGCTCCTGAGGAAATTCTTCTTTAACTAATTTTTTGTAAAGAGCTTTAAAAGTTTCTGTAAGTAATACCATATCATTAGCTGTTAAATCTAAATCATTTTTAACTTTCTTTTCTTCTTTATACTTAGTTAAATATTCTTCAAACTTGTCTTTACCTTTTCCTTTAACCACATCGGCAAACATCATAATAAGCCTTCTATATGAATCATAGATAAATCTTTTACTATCCTCATCCTTAGCTAAAGCAGATGCAATCTTATCATTTAAACCTAAATTCAAAATTGTATCCATCATTCCCGGCATACTAATTGGTGAACCACTTCTGACTGATAAAAGTAACGGATTATTTTCATCACCTAATTTTTTGCCAGTCTTCTCTTCTATTCTTTTAATTCCTTTTAAAATTTGCTTTTGAACATTTTCATTTAAAAGCTCACCATCACTAAAATATAGATTGCATGCTTCTGTTGTTACCGTAAGACCATATGGAACAGGAAGGCCCATATTAGTCATCTCTGCTAAATTAGCTCCTTTACCACCTAATAAATTTCTTAAATCTTTATTACCTTCATCAAATAAATAAACGTATTTTTTCATCAAAATAGCCTCCTTTTAATTCTTATGAGCTCTAGGATGAGCACTTAAATAAACCCGTCTTAATCTTTCATTAGATACATGAGTATAAATTTGTGTCGTCGATAAACTCTCATGACCTAATAAATCTCCAACACTTTTTAAATCAGCACCATCATTCAGCATATGTGTCGCATAAGTATGTCTTAAAGTGTGGGGTGAAACATGAACTTCTATACCTGCTTTTTTAGCCGTATCAGTCACAATACTTCTAATTTCCCTTTCATTTAATCTATCACTTTTTTTACCAATCAGTAAATAAGGACTTTCTCTATGATCTAACTCTAAATACTTATCAAGTAACTCCGCACATTTACTTCCATAGTAAACATACCTTTCCTTATTACCTTTACCTAATATCAATATCTTTCTTTCTTTAAAATCGATATCTTTTAACTTCATATTAGCAAGCTCACTAACTCTGACTCCACTAGAATAAAGCATTTCTAATATCAAAGCATCTCTTAAACCATATTTGTTACTTATATCAGGATAATTTAATAACCTTTCTAAATCATCATAATTCAAATAATTAGGTAATGTCTTTTCTATTTTTGGATTACTAATTAATCTCATAAAATTATCTTTAATAATTCCTTCACTCTCTAAATATTTAAAATAACTTTTTAAAGAGCTTACTTTCCTCGAAATTGATCTACTACTATATTTATCTTCATATAACTTTCTTAAATATTTTCTAACAAGTTCAATATCTACCTTTTCCTTACCAGCAAAATTATAAAACTCTTTTAAATCAATTTCATAATTTCTAATTGTATGATCAGAAAATCCCTTTTCGTATTTCAAATAATCCAAAAACTTGAAAGCATTTTCCATACCATCACCTATTATTAAGTATACCACAAATAACAAAAAACAAATAAACTTTTTAAAGTGTAATCTATAAATAAGATTCAAAAAAAAGAAACCTACTATACAGATTTCTTTTTACCAGTCAATTTTGCTTTAAAAATATTTTTTTAAAACTTTATTAACTTTCTCTTTATTACTATCAGAAAGTTCTACTAAAGGAAGCCTTGGCTTACCGAAATCATATCCCATTTCATTTAAAACATATTTGACTGGAATAGGATTTACTTCACAAAACAAAGCATTTATCAAATCAATAGCTTCCACCTGCATCCTACCAGCTTGAACAGCATAGCCATTAAAATAACTATTAACCATCTCTACTGTATACTCAGGCATAACATTAGAAAGTACAGATATAACACCTTTCCCACCTAAAGATAAAATTGGAACCACTTGATCATCATTACCAGAATAAATAGAAAAATCTTCACCACATAAATTAGCTATTTTAGCCACTTGTGATATATCACCACTAGCTTCTTTAATTCCAACAACATTATCTATTTGTGCTAATTTATAACATGTTTCAGGTAATATATTCACACCTGTTCTAGATGGAACATTATATAAAATAATTGGTAAATCAACTGAATCAGCAATTGCTTTATAATGAGCAACTAAACCATCTTGAGTAGTTTTATTATAATATGGAGTTACTACAAGTAATCCAGCAGCTCCAACTTCTTCCGCATACTGACTCATCTTAATTGCGTTCATTGTGTTATTACTTCCAGTGCCGGCAATAACTTTAATCCGATTAGCATTTTTATCAATTGTATATTTAATTAATTTCTTCTTCTCTTCCTCACTCATCGTAGCTGATTCGCCAGTCGTTCCACATACGATTACTGCACTCACACCAGCGTCTATTTGATCATCTAACAATTTTCCAAATTCATCATAATTAATACCATTTTCCGTAAATGGGGTTGCTATAGCTGTCCCAACACCTCTAAACAATTCTTCTTTCATATCTTCACCTCACAATTAATTATATTATATTTTCATTAATACCACATTTCCCAAAACTACTCACTAAAAAATTAAAATCCACACTCTATAACTCAAAATGACTATCTTTTAGTCCTCGTCTTTTCATTTTCAATATAAGGTTCTGGATCAAAAAGTGGTAATTGACCATCTATTACATCTGTTTTTTTAGGTCTACTTCTCTTTTTAACTTTCTTAGGATGATTCAAATTATACTCAATTTCTGCTCTTTCTAATTCTGTAAGTTCCGAAGGATTTCTCGCAATTTTCTTATTTTGTTTTAAAAGTTCATAATTATGTCTTCCAACCTCAAGCCCTCTAATTGTTTTATAACGTTTAAATTCTCTAACTAAATTTGCTTTAGCTTCCCAAAGCGAACTTTGAGCATCCTTCTCATCAGAGTTTTTCAACATTAAATAATAACTCAAAGCATCTCTAAAATAACTATTAGTATATCTATGCGAAAAAATAAAATTCAAAAATTCTGGATCTTTATCTATTTTATTTAAAAACTTATTCATATAAATGGTAATACTACTTTTAGGAACTACTGTTTCTCTAAGATTTTCTGTTGCTAACTTTCTAATAAAAGTCATATCATTAAACACAAGTTCCAATGAATTTAAATGTCCACCGCTATTATATTCAATCGTAAAATATCCATTTTCATATCCCGAAAAAATTAAACTTAAAGCTTTTGTAAGTTCCTCTTCACCAGAAAAATTAGAAGTAAAAGCATCTAATTCTGTAAGCGCGAATTTATCACGGTGAGTTCCATCTTCAAAATCTAAACCAAATACTTTTTTATTTCCGTTATAATAATGATAAATAAGTTTATATCTATTTGCCTGACCAGCCATCTCAATCACCAAATATATTATACCTTAAAAAAAGGAAATGACCAAATTATTGCCATTTCCACTCTGCCACCTCAGGCATATCTACACCATACTCTCGAATATAATCATGATGTTGTTGTAATTTTTCTTCCATCTCTAAAATAACCTTTTGACCTTCCGCACCTAAATCTAATTGTTTGATAGCTTCTATTACTAAATGGAAGCGATCTATCTCATTTAAAACTCGCATATCAAAAGGTGTTGTAATTGTACCTTCCTCTTCATAACCATGAACTATCATGTTTTTATTATGTCTAAAATAAGTAAATTCATAAATAAGTGATGGATAACCATGGAAAGCTACTAAAATAGGTTTATCTTTGGTAAACAACTTATCATATTCCTCATCACTTAAAGATTTAGAATAATCTGAAGACTTTTTAAGACACATCAAATCTAAAACATTGATAAACCTAATTTTTAAATCAGGAAACTTTTCTTTTAAAATTTTAGTTGCCGCCAATGATTCTAAAGTCGGACAATCACCAATAGATACCATGACAATATCTGGATTCTTATCATCACTAGCCCACTTCCAAATAGCTAACCCTTTATCAAATTCTTCTTTAGCTTCTTTCATAGTAAGCCATTGCAAACTTGGATGTTTTGAAGCCACCATTATATTAATTTGATTTTTACTCTTCATACACTCATCAAAACAAGTAATTAAACTGTTCGCATCAGCTGGTAAATACATTCTAACTATACTATCTTTTTTCGTAGCCATGTGATTTAAAAATCCCGGATCTTGATGCGTATATCCATTATGATCTTGTTGCCAAACATTAGAAGTCAAAACATAATTTAATGAAGAAATATCTCTTCGCCATTTTAAATTTTGACATACCTTAAGCCACTTTGCGTGTTGACCAGCCATCGAATCAACCACTCTAATAAATGCTTCATAACTGACAAACACTCCATGACGACCAGTTAATAAATATCCCTCAAGTAAACCTTCACAAAAATGTTCTGATAAATAACTATCGATAATTTTACCATCTTTACTTAAATATTCATCAGTATCTTTAATTTCCTCTTGCCAATCACGGTTAGTTACGTCAAACATTTCATAAAGTCTATTACTCATCGCTTCATCAGGTGAAAATAATCTAAAATTATCGTTTAACTTATAAACATCTCTAATATATTTACTAAGTTCTAACATATCTTGAGTTTTATAAGTGCCTCTATTATCAAACTTAACTTCTAATTCATTCACATCAGGTAGTTTAATAATTCTTCTAAGTAATCCACCATTCGCATTAGGATTAGCTCCCATTCGGTATTTACCTTCGGGAATAATCTCATAAATTTCTTTATTTAAATGGCCATTTTCATCAAATAACTCTTCAGGTTTATAACTTCTAAGCCACTCTTCTATTTGTTTAATGTGTTCATCACTATCAGGCTGAATTGGAACTTGATGAGCTCTAAATGTTCCGGCAATCTGTTTTCCATCGACCACTTCTGGACCCGTAAATCCTTTAGGCGTTTTCAAAATAATCATCGGATATATAGCCTTGCCTTTAAATTTACCACTCTTAATTGCTTTAATTTCTTCTAATACTCTATCCAAAGTATAATACATTTTTTTATGTAAAGTATTAATATCAGCATCTTCAACTAAATAAGGATGCCAACCAAGACCATTAAAATAACTACCAAGTTCTTTCTCACTCATTCTTCCAAACACTGTTGGATTACTAATTTTATATCCATTTAAATTTAAAATAGGTAGTACTACCCCATCGGTCTTCGGATTGATAAACTTATTACCATTCCAAGAAGTAGCAAGTGGTCCAGTTTCAGCCTCACCATCACCAATCACTGAGGCTACAATTAAATTGGGATTATCTAAAACAGCTCCAAAAGCATGCGCTAAAGAATAGCCTAGTTCCCCTCCTTCGTTAATTGAACCGGGCGTTTCCGGTGCTGCATGACTAGGCACACCTCCAGGAAAAGAAAATTGTTTAAATAATTTTTTTAATCCCTCTTCATCTAAAGTAATATCCGGATATATTTCACTATAAGTTCCTTCTAAATAAACATTAGCAAGTGGACTATTCCCACCATGACCAGGTCCAGATATATAAATCATATTTAGTTTATTATCTTTAATTAATCTATTTAAATGCGTATATATAAAATTTTGGGAAGGCACTGTCCCCCAGTGTCCAACTATTTTCTTCTTTAAGTCAGTCTTTTCTAATTTCCTCTTTAAAAGTGGATTATCAAGTAAATAAAGTTGACAAGCTGACACATAATTAGCCGCTCTAAAATACTTATCCAAAAGATCTATTTTTTTCGTTATATCTTCCATAGATTACTTCCCCCTATTCTCATATTAATTATAATGTTTTTACCATAAAAACGCAAATTATATCCTTCTAATTAATTTATAAATTTCTAAAACAACAAGTGGTACTAAAGAAAGTAATCCGACAATTACCCATTCATTCAAGCTCAAACTAACTAGTGAAAAGAAACTAGCTAATGGCTTTATAAATACCACTAACATCAAAATCACAAATGATGATAACATGGCAAAAAATAAATTTTTATTTTTCGGATGCTCTTTAGAAAATATTGATAAAGTCGCTGAATGTTGATTTAAGGCATGAACGATTTGTGATAAACACAAAACTAAAAATGCCATCGTCACTCCATCATTATAACTAGTTTGTGCTCCTATTACGTAAGCCACTAATGAAATAATAGAAATTAATATTCCATAAAATATTACTCTTGTAACTAAACCTTTTTCAAACAAACTGCCTTCCTTAACCGGTTTCTTCTTCATATCATCTGGATTTTCTAGATCAACCCCTAAAGCTAAAGCTGGAAGTGTATCAGTTACTAAATTAATAAACAAAATATGAACCGCTAAAATAGGTACTGATAAATTAAATACAGTTGAAAAGAAAACCACCAATACCTCGGCAATATTACCCGAAAGTAAAAATTGAATTACTTTTTGAATATTACTATAAACTCTTCTTCCTTCACGAACCGCCACTTCAATTGTTGTAAAATTATCATCCAAAAGTAACATATCGGCCGCATTTTTAGCTACATCAGTTCCTGTTTTTCCCATAGCCACACCAATATCTGCCGCTTTTAAAGCCGGTGAATCATTTACTCCATCACCTGTCATAGCGACAACTTCACCATTAGCTTTATAAGCACTGACAATTCTAAGCTTATCCTCTGGAGCTACTCTCGCAAACACTGTTGTCTTGGACACTTTAGAAATCAATTCTTCTTCACTTAATTTATGTAACTCTTCACCGGTCATCGCGATATCGCCATCATTAAAAATACCAAGTTCCTTCGCAATCGCAACTGCTGTCAACTTATGATCTCCGGTAATCATTACAACTTTTATTCCCGCATCTTTAAAAGTTTTTATTGACTCCATCACTTCATCTCTAGGCGGATCAATCATACAAGATATACCAATAAAGATTAAATCATTTTCGATGTCATCACCCTCATTAGGGATAAAATCTATTGTCTTTTTGGCAAAACCTAAAATTCTATACGCTTTAGATGATAATTCCTCACATTTAGCTAAAATTTTATTCTTAATATCATCTGTTAAATTAACAACTTCCCCGTCTTTTAAAATATATGGGCAAAGTTCTAATAATTCTTCTAAAGCTCCTTTAGTATAACAAACTTTTCTGCCACTAACCTCACATACTACTGACATTCTTTTTCTATCAGAATCAAAAGGTTGTTCATATACCCGGTTAAACTTTTGATTAAATAAATCTATATTTTCTTTTTTTACATATTCGAGTAAAGCAATTTCTGTTGGGTCGCCAATTCCCTTCTCGTCTAAAGAAGCATTATTACATAACATGCATCCTAAAAAGAAATTAAGTGGTACTTCACCTTTTTTACCTAAAACAAGTTCATCGTAAAATAAAGCATCAACCACAGCCATTTTGTTTTGTGTTAGAGTACCTGTTTTATCAGTACATATTACACTCGCACTCCCTAAAGTTTCAACTGCCGGTAGTTTTTTCACTAAAGCATTTTTATTAGCCATTCTCTGAACTCCTAAAGCCATTACAATTGTTGCCGTAGCTGGAAGTCCTTCCGGAATCACAGAAATTGCTAGTGAAATAGAAATCATAAGCAATGATACTAAATCTTTACCATACATAAAGCCGATAATAAAAATCAAAATGCTAACAATAATACCCACAATACTAAGTGTTTTTCCAACCACTTCCAGTTTCCGTTTTAATGGCGTATCTAACTCATTGGTATTTTCCAGCATATTCGCAATCTTACCAACTTCAGTATTCATTCCTGTCGCCACAACAATACCTTTACCTGTTCCATAAGTAATAATTGTTCCAGAATAAGCCATATTAAGCCTATCACCTAAAGCTAAATCATCTTTTAAAATAACAGAAGCATCCTTAGAAATAGCGACACTTTCCCCAGTTAAAGCCGATTCATCTATCATTAAACCGTTATCACTAATTAGTCTAACATCAGCTGGGACAATCCCACCAGCTTCTAAATATACAATATCGCCAAGAACTACTTCTTTTGATAATATTGTCTGTGTCTTACCTTCTCTGATTACAGTTGCCGATGGCGCATTCATATTTCTTAAAGCTTCAACCGCATCAGCCGCTTTCTTCTCCTGAATAATACTTATTGCCGTATTAATTACAATAATAATTAAAATAACTACACCTTCAGCTAACTCGCCTAAAATAAAGGATAAAATTGATGCTATAAACAAAATTATAATCATCTTATCTGTTAACTGTTCGATAATCATCTTAGATATACTTGTCTTTTTCTTTTCCGTTAAAACATTTTCTCCATATTGTTCCAGTCTCTTTTGAGCTTCCTCTTTAGAAAGTCCACTCTCATTAGTTTTTAATTTATCATATATTTCTGTAACCGCTTTTGTATATGCTTTATTCATTGCCTTCACCTATTTTAATTTTAACATATCTAAAACTAAAAAAGAAGTCGTTTTATATTTCTAAAAACTGCACTTTAGAACAAAGGTCAAAATAGATTTTGACTAGCTTACCTCACGGTAAGCTCTTTCTACTTCATAGGAATCTTAGATTCCTCCATAGACCAATATCGGATGGTCGCCACCCTAATTTATTTTATTTATTTGTCAAAATTTATGATTAGATAGATTGCTTTAAGTATAACATATATTTTTCTAAACCTTTAAACATTATATTAACTGCTGCATTATAATCCCGGTTATGATGTGTATGACACACTGGACATTCCCATTTCCTTATACTTAAATCTTTTACCTCTTTGTTTTGATAGTCACAAACATTACAAACTTGACTACTTGGATAATATCTATCTATTTGAATTAGTTTCTTATTATTCCAGTTTGCTTTGTATTTAAGTACTCGGATTATTTCAGATATTGGGTTTTCGTTTAGGCCTTTAGCCACGTAGTGATTTTTCTGCATTCCTTTAACATCTAAATTTTCAGTTACTATAATGTCATTTTCGTTTATTAGTTTGTTTGTTATATCATGTATCATATGCTTTCTCGCATTTCTTATTTTTTGATATAATCTTTGTATTTTTAGTTTCATTTTATATCTATTTTTGCTTCCTTTTTTACATCTTGATATTCCTCTTTGTAAACCTATCATTCTTTTTGT
>HF990865.1:117851-122677 GCA_000432855.1 Firmicutes bacterium CAG:822 | reverse complement strand
AATTTAGATATTTTAAAAGACTTTTTAAAAGATGTTATTCCTTTAGATATAGATAAAGAATGTAATATCAGACTTATGGATGGCGAACTTCCTAAAGAAAATATGAAAGAAAAAGGAAAAATCATCGATATTTATGTAGTCTTAGATAGAAAAATATATGTCGATATAGAAATGAATAAGAGTAAATTTGAAACGGTATTACAGCGTAATATAAAATATAAAGATAAATTATCAAGTATGCTTCCAGAAAGTAATGAAGATTATAAAGCTCTTACAAGTAAAAAATTATATCAACTTAACCTAAATGCTTATCCATATGAAAAAATCTTAGACGATATAATTGTTTTATATGGCTTAAAGACTCACCATATATATTCAAGTGATGAATGTATGGTGGTCAAGAGTCTTGAACGATATAGGGATTTATACTATAATAAAGGTAATAAAGAGAAGGATGTCATATGGCTTACGATATTAACTTCTAGAACATTTACGGAGTTATATGAGCTTTCAAGGCAAATACTTTCGAAAGAGAAAGTAAAAAAGTTAATGGAGGCGGCGATAAGTATGAGTAAAGATGGGTTTATATTACATGAATGGCAAAAAGATAAGTTTGATGCTTTAGTAAAGTATAATGAGATAGAAGATGCGAAAAAAGAAGGGAAAAGTCTTGGAATCGAAGAAGGAAAAAGTCTTGGAATTGAAGAAGGAAGGGCTTTAGGAAAAGCTGAAGGAACTAAGGAAAAAGCAATAGAAATAGCTAAAAATTTAATTAAAGAAAATGTTGATATTAATATTATTGTTAAATCAACTGGTCTAACTAAAAAAGATATCAATTTATTAAAAGAAAATACCGATGAATAACAATTTTCGGTCTTTTTTCTTGGCTTTTTTTTGGAAAAAATTTAATTTGGGTTTACATTTTCTTTTCAATAATGTAAAATTATAGTATAATTAATGATAGACCGTAGGAGGATGATGTTATGGAGCATGTTTATGCGAGTATTGATCTTGGTTCTGATTCCATCAAACTTGTTGTATGTGATCTTTACCAAAATCATTTGAATTTACTTGCGGCGACATCTATGCCTTCGCGGGGAATAAAAAAGGGACTAATAACTGAACCTGAACTAGCTAAAAAGTCAATTCAATTAGCGTTTAAACAAGTAGAGGAAATGCTTGGTATTAGGATAAAAAAGGTGATTGCAAATATTCCTAACCACATGGCTGAATATAAGATTATTAAAGGTGAATGTGATATTTCGGGTGACTTAATTACTTCTCGTGATATGATGAATTCCTATAAGGCTGGTATTAGGTCTAATCTGATGCCAAATGAGGAATTTGTAACAGTGGTACCAATTGATTTTAAAATTAATGGTAAAACAGTTATGAAAGATCCAAAAGGTTTTCCTGGTAAAAAATTAATGGGAAGAGCAATGATGGTAACAACACCTAAGAAAAATGTTTATTCAGTGGCTAGTATAATTGAAAGTTTGGGTATTGAAATTGTCGATATTTCTGTTGGAAGTATCGGTGATATAAATTGCTTTAGAAATGGTGATTTGGACAAAAGTATTAGTGCAGTTATAAACGTCGGCTCAGATATTACAACCGTATCTTTATATAATAAGAGTATTCCAGTCAGTACCAAGATAATTGGAGCTGGTGGAAGAGATATCGATAGAGATTTAGCTTATATGTATAAGATAGATGTAGAAGAGGCTCGTAAGTTAAAAGAGAATTTTGCTTTGGCTTATAAACGAAATGCGGATGTTCATGATATTTATGAAACAGTAAATATGGATAACGTTAAGATAAAAATTAATCAACAAGCAGCTTCTGAAGTAGTAATGAGTAGAATTAATGAGATACTTACTTTGGCAAAAAATGAGTTAGAAGACTTAACAAATAAGCCAATTCAGTATATAATAGTAACTGGTGGTACTAGCAATATGCTAGATTTTGAATATTGTGTACATGATACTTTACCAAGTGTAGCGAGTAAGGCAAAGGTAAAATTAATTGGAGTTAGAAATAATAAATATAGTACAGCAATTGGAAATATTATTTATTTTCTAAATACATTAAAATTAAAAGGAATGGATTATTCCATGCTTAGTGAGGATGATATGGATGAGTTATCTTCACCTAGAGAGAATACTAACGATGATACAATGCTCGGAAAAGTGTTTGGATACTTTTTTGGCGAATAGGAGGAAATTAATATGATGGGAATTGAAATGGATCAGTTAGCAAAAATAAAAGTAATAGGTGTCGGGGGCGGCGGCTGTAATGCAGTTAATAGAATGATTGAATCAGTTGAAGGAGTAGAGTTTATTGTTGCGAATACTGACTCGCAAGTTCTTAATAACTCTTTAGCTGAAAATAAGATTCAAATAGGTGCAGAACTTACACATGGACTTGGAGCTGGAGCTAATCCACAAATTGGTAAAGAAGCAGCACTTGAGTCTAAAACAGAACTTGAAGAAGCTTTAAAAGGTGCTGATATGGTATTTATCACCTGTGGTATGGGTGGTGGAACTGGTACTGGAGCAGCACCAGTTATCGCTGATATTGCACAAAATTCTGGAGCTTTAACAATCGGTATTGTTACAAAACCTTTCTCTTTTGAAGGTAAGAAAAGAATGACACAAGCTTTAGATGGTATTGAGGAACTTAAAAAACATGTCGATACTTTAATTGTTGTACCAAATGATAGATTAAGAGAAATTATTGATAAATCAACTCCATTACTTGATTCATTTAAAGAGGTTGATAATGTGTTACGCCGTGGTGTACAATCTATTTCTGATTTGATTGCATGCCCAGGATTAATTAATTTGGATTTTGCTGATGTTAAAACAGTTATGGAAAAACGTGGTAGTGCCTTAATCGGTATCGGTGCCGGTGTTGGTGAAGATAGAGCTATTGAAGCTGCTAATCAAGCAGTATTATCACCACTTTTAGAAACTAGTATTGATGGAGCTACTGATGCAATTATCAATGTTACTGGTGGACCTAATTTAACTTTACTTGAAGTAGAAGAAGCAGTTGAAGCTATTAGAAAATCAGCTAATACAGATATTAATACAATATTTGGTGCTGTTATTAACGAAAACTTTACAGATGAGTTAATCGTAACGGTTATTGCAACTGGTTTTGATCAAAATAAAGAAAAAGAAGAAGAGGAAGATACAACACCAATACTTGGTTTAGATGATGAAGATACAGTGATTCCAGCATTCTTAAGAAAACGTGGAAATTATTAGGCTTGCATTAGTCAAGCAAAAGTAGACAATAAAATATAAAAAGTGGACAATTAAGAATTAGTGTGTAATTGTTTAAATTGAATAGGAGTAAGATAGTTCAAAGCAGCTTGAGGTCTTTCATAGTTAAAATAATGAATGTATTTGTCAATTTCGGAGAAAATATCATTAGAAGAATTAATTTTAAAATCGATAAATAATTCTTCCTTAATCCAACCATTAATGGCTTCCATAGCTTCATTTTCGGTAGGTTTTCCTGGTTTTGACATAGAATGTATGATATTATAGTTATCGAGGGATTCACCATTATTTCTTAGAAGAATATACGGAACCTTGGTCAGAATGAAGAATAGTAACAAGGTCTAGATATTCTTCTTTTTTGTGTAATACAATTCTTAAGCCATCATGGTAAGTATTAGGGTCTCCTCTTTTATCTGAAAGAGAATAAGCAATAATTTCGTTGTTGAATAAGTCCATATATAGAGTTAATTCATAGTATTTGTGATTAGCCCAAAAAGCAGTCATATCACTAACAATGATTTCAAAAGGAGAAGAAGGATTAAGTTCAGCTAAAATGTAGTTAGGGAAATTTTTAAGTTCTCTATTAGCTTTTTTACCATATCTTTTAAAGTGGTTGGATTTTGATTTAATATTTAAATATTTACATATTTTATGAGCATAATTATCTGAAAAAACAATACCTAAATCAAGTTTAATTTTGGCATTTAACCAACGATAACCATGAGAAGGGAAATTATTATGATATTGTTCAAAAAGGGTACAAGCAAAATCTCTTTGAATAGTCTGTTGAGATAGATGATGTTTTCTTTCTAACCATTTATAAAAGCCTGATCGATTAATATTCATTTCATTACATAAGGCGAGGACGGAATATTTGTCGAATAATTCAAAGATTACTTCGTATTCTTTTTGAAGAAAGAAACGAATACCTTTTTTTCCGAAGTGTTTTGTTTGGTAACTAGATAGTTTTTTTTTAATCTAGTAATTTCAATATCTTTTTTAATCAATAATTTTTTAAGTTCATTTGTAGATAAATCATCATAAAAGGTATTTTGTTTGATAGGAGAGATAATATTAAAGTTATTAGATTCACCAGAAGAATCGAAACAATGATTATCTTTATTGAAAGCAGTAATCCATTTTTCTAAAGTTTTGAGGGGAACACCATATTCTTCAGCGGTTTTAATAGTAGAGTAACCGTTAAAACAAATATCCTCACAAAGTTTCTTTTTTAAAGCGTTATTGTATTTATTAGCCATATAATAATAAACCACCTCTAAATAATAAAATAGCTGTCTACATATCAATACCATTGTCTACTAAAAATATAAAAATGTCTATAATTAAAATATTATTGTATAAAAGTTATTTTATAGTTGTCTACAAATATACCCTCTGTTGTCTACTTTTAGTTTACCATTGCATTATTAAATAAATATAGTGGAAAAATACCCCGCCACCCCCAAATAAGAAAACAAGTGTAAAATCTTGTTTCTTTTTTGTATTAATTATGTGTCAGAGGTTGCAATTTTCATG
>HF990865.1:61605-117804 GCA_000432855.1 Firmicutes bacterium CAG:822 | reverse complement strand
GGGGGGGGGGGGGTATAATATAGATATAGTAGAAAAATAAAAGTAAAAAATTGTTGTTTTATGTTTAAAAATATTTTATAATTAAATTAGATAATACGAGAATATCGTTATTATTAATTATGAATAAAAGAGAATATAAAATTTCATAATAAAAGTAGGGAAGTGATTGGAAGTAAGCAGTAAACAAATAAATAAAAATTAAAATATAGAAAGGAAGAAAGATATGCATAAAAGATTTAATAGAACACAGAGAAATTATATAATAGTAGGATTATGTGCAATATTACTAATAATGGTAGTAGGTTATGCGGCCTTTCAAAGTCAACTTAGAATAAGTGGAACAAGTAATATAACAAGTAATTGGAGCGTAAAAATAACAGATATCCAAAGTAAAGTGGTAAGCGGAACACCAACAAACGCATCAGAACCAACACATACTGATACAACGGCAACATTTAGAACAACACTAACAAGTCCAGGCCTGATACAACGGCAACATTTAGAACAACACTAACAAGCCCAGGAGATACAATGCAGTATGATGTAACGGTATCAAATGAAGGAGATATCGATGCAAAGTTAGATAAAATAACTGTTCCAGAAAGTACAAATCCAGCCATAGGATTTGAAGTGACAGGAATAGAAGAAGGATCATTATTAGAAGCAAAACAAACAGCCATACTTACAGTAACAGTAAAATATAATGATGTAACAGAGCAACCAACAGATTTAACAGCCGATTTAGAAGTAACATTAGATTATAGTCAAGCTCCAGAAGGATATGTACCACCAGTTACAGGGCCAAGTATAGGAGGACAACCTGTAGAAATAGTTGATAGTGGTGATGGATTATATGAGGACACATATGAATCAGGAAGATATGTATATAAAGGAGCTAATCCAAATAATTATATAGAGTTTGATAATGGTGAAGTATGGAGAATAATAGCAAAAGAAGCCGATGGAACATATAAGTTATTAAAAAATGAATTACTTCCATGATGGATTATATGAGGACACATATGAATCAGGAAGATATGTATATAAAGGAGCAAACCCAAATAATTATATAGATTTTGATAATGGTGAAGTATGGAGAATAATCTCGAAAGAAGCCGATGGAACATACAAGATATTAAAGAATGATTTGTTGTCGAGTCAAAGATGGGATACATCTGGTTCGAATAACTGGGCAAGGCCAGCGACATTAAATACATATTTAAATGGAGAGTATTATAATGGTTTAGATTCACCAATAAAAGATAATATAGTATCACATACATGGGGAATAGGAGCAGTTGGAAATTTTGAAACTAATCCCTATGTTGATATACCAAATACAATTAATGAGGAAAAAAGTGAAATATGGAGTGGTAATATAGGACTGATTAGTGTTAGTGATTATCTAAGAGCAAATAGTAATGAATCACAGTGTAATAGTGGGATGCTATTATTTGATAATTATGAAATTTGTAATACCACTAATTGGATGTACATATCTGAAAGTTATTGGTGGACAATTTCTCCGGTTGATTATGATTCTACTAGGGTTTGGGTCCCATCATTTGGTGACCTTCGTGATGAAAATGTGGCTTCTGGTGATATTAGAGATGCACCGCGTCCTGCTGCATATTTAAAATCAGATATTACTTTTTTGGGCGGAAGTGGAACAGAGTCAAATCCATTTTATTTAGAAGAATTAAGAGTGGAGTAAAAACTATTTTTAAGAGCCTTGGGTAATAGGGATAGTGGAAGCAATATCTCGAGATATGCTCAAAATTTTGGGGTGTGCCTTCGAAATTTTGAACCGAACTTTGGGATTAACATGGTAAATTGGATGTGTTTCTCCGAACTTTGATAACTTTAACAACGTTTAGAATGTCAATGACGATGGTAACCTCAATAACAACAATGCGAACAATTCCGACAATGCGCCGCGTCCCGCCGAACTCTCTTGAAACTATGGATTATGAACTAATATGGTCATAATGAAAAGACTAGAGAATATATGTTAATTCCATGTTAATAATTTATATAATTATTGACAAAATATAGAATATAGAAAGTATATAGCTTTGGTAGGATTTATTATTAATTATGTCTAAATGATTAATTAATAGTTATGATGATTCGAAGAAGGTATATTATGATTAGACTATATTATTAAGCAGTACCAAATATAGTAAAATTTTAGGGTTTTACTATGGGTGCTGTTTTTATTATTATTTTTTGGAGGTTTGATGTATGAAGGTAATTGATTTATATAGGAAAAATAAGGAAAGATTTCCTAAGTATGTTATTTTAATTAAGGTGGGTGTTTTCTATGAAACTTATAACGAAGATTGCTATATTTTAAATAATTTATTTGGATATAAAATTAAAAATATTGGTGATTATTGTAGAGCCGGCTTTCCAATCAATAGTTATAGTAAAGTCATAGAAAAATTAGACAAAACTAAAATCAATTATTTAATTATTGGTGATGAGATTGTTAAAAGAAAATTTAACAAGAACCAATATGATTGTTATGTTAAAGTTGATTTAAATATTGATAAAAGGATTGATGAAATTTATAAGAAGTTAAAAGGCTTAAAATTAAACAGTAATATTAGTGTCATTTTAAATAAGATAGAAGGTATTTTATGACTGAAAAGTTAAAGGTTATAAATGATTTTAAAAAGACTATTTTATATTTAGATAAAATTATTATTAATTTTCCGGGTAATGAAAGGGTATTAAAAGATAAAATAAGTAATTCTATGTATGAGGTATTAGAGTGTATGTATATGGCTAATGAAGTTAATAATTATAATAGAATTTTGTATCAGAAAAAGATAATTAGTAAAATTAAAATGATTGACTTTTATTTGAAAATTTCTTTAGATAAAAAATATATTTCATATAAGAAATATCAAAAGGTGTGTAAGCATTTACTTGATAATTTAAAATTAATATATGGGTGGATTAGGTATGAAAAGATATCATAATTTATATAAAGTTGGTATTGATGATATAAATGAGGTTTACAAGGAAGCTAGAAGGAATATTCGTAATAAAAATAAAATATATAGATTTGAGAATTATTATTCTTTAAATATAAGTAAAATTAAAGATGTTTTTGATAGTGGTAAGTATGATGTGAGTAAGTATAACATATTTTTGATTAGAGAGCCAAAATATAGGATTATAATGAGCCAAAATATATTTGATAAGGTTATTAATCATATCGTAGCTAGAAAGTTTTTATATGTGCTAGATAATGTATTAATAGACAGTAATATAGCTACTAGGAAAAATCGTGGTACTAGTTTAGGGGTTAAACTTTTTAGAAGATATTTAAATAAATTAGATGGGGAGATATATGCTTTAAAGTTTGATATAAGTAAATATTTTTATAATATTGACCATGAAATATTAATTAGTTTATTAAAGAATAAAATTAAAGATAAAAGGGTTATTGATATTTTGGTTAAAATTATTAATTCAACGGATGGTGAGTATGTGAATGAATGTATTTGTAAATTAAAGATGAATGAACTTTTGAAAGTTAAAAGGTCTAATTTAAATGATAAGGAAAAATTAAAAAGAATAGATGAGATTGAAAGAATACCAATATATGAAAAAGGTAAGGGGCTTCCAATAGGTAATATGACAAGTCAGATATTAGCTATTTTTTATTTGAATAATTTGGACCATTTTATTAAAGAAAAATTAAAAGCTAAGTATTATATTAGATATATGGATGATGGAGTTATTTTGAGTAATGATAAAAAGTATTTAAAATATTGTTTAAAAGAGATAAATAGATTTATTTCTTGTTATAAACTTGTTTTAAATGATAAAACGAAAATAATAAATGTGAGTATGGAAGGATTGGATTTTTTAGGTTTTAGATTTTATAAAGGTTATACAAAAATTAGATGCAAAAATAAAAAGAGGTTTAAGAGGAAAATGGCTTTATATAAAAAAGGTAAAATAAGTGATAAATTTATTAATGGATATAATGGTTATTTTAAAATGGGAAAAATAAAAAGGAAATGGTTAAAAAAAATCGTATATTAATATATAGGGGCATATTATGACAAAATAAATATGTTTTTTTATTTAAAATAATTTTAGGTGATTTATATGAAGAAATATTTACTTCCAGTTTCTATATCATTAATTTTAGGTATTAGTATGGCATATTTTATTATTAGGCAATATGAGACAATGCCAGCTTTAGCAGTTTCTTCGGAAGCGGAAATTTTATATTATATTCAAAGCGGAGCGTATCAAGATATGGATAGTATGGAAAGTGGTATGAAAGATTTTACTAATTATATTTATAATGTTGAAGATAATCAATATCATTCATATATTGGGATTACGACTAGTAAAGATAATGCATCTAAAATCCAAAATTATTATAAGGAAGCAGGATATGAAACCAAGATTGAGGAAAGAATTACTGATAACAAGGATTTTATTAATATATTAAAGCAGTATGATGAATTATTGGCTAAAACAGATGATAGTGAGTCGGTTAAGGTGATTTGTAATCAGGTTTTAGCAAAATATGAGGAGTTGGTTAAGTGAGCGTGAAATTGAAAGAATTACCGGTTTTAGAAAGGCCCAGAGAGCGATTAATTAATGTTGGAGTAGAAAATTTATCTGATGAAGAGTTACTTTCTATTATTTTAAAAACAGGTTCTAAAGAGATGTCAGTTAAAGAATTAGCAGCTTATATTTTAAGTAATTTAGGAGGAATTGAAAGTTTAAAAAATATAAATTATCATGAAGTTAAAAAAATAAAAGGTATAGGTGAGGCTAAGGCATGCATGTTAGTGGCGTTAAGTGAGATTGCGAGAAGAATGAATAGAAAGGTTGCTTCTTTGATGGGAGTTAAATTAAATACACCTTTGAAGATTTTTGAATTTTATAAAAGTAAGATTAATGATGACCAAGAACAATTTTACTGTATTTATTTAGATGCAAGTAAAAAGGTTATTGAGGAAAAATTATTATTTATTGGAACGGTTAATTACAGTTTAGTACATCCAAGAGATATTTTTAAAGAGGCTTATTTACTAAATGCGACGGGTATTATATGTGTACATAATCATCCCAGTGGTGAAGTTAGACCTAGTAAGGAAGACATTAATTTAACAATTAGATTAAAGGAAATTGGGGTATTAATGGGGGTTAGAGTTATTGATCATATAATTATTGGTGATGATAAATATTACAGTTTTTTAGAAAATGGAAAAATCTAGTTGGCAATATTTTTAAAATGTATTATAATTTTAATGGGTGACGGCTATGTATAATAAAAAGCGATTTGATAAAAGATATTTACTTATTTTGATTGTGGTGGCTATAGCTTTGGTGTTAGTTGTATTGGCCGCATCATTAAATAATGACCGTGATTTAAATCCGGTTGAAAAAGTGGCAAAAGATATTGGAACGGTTGTTTTAAAAGTTGTTTCAGCACCTTTTAACTTTGTTCAAGATAAGATAGATGAAGCTGTTGAAAAAAATAATTTATATGAAAAATATAAAGAGTTACAGAATAAAGAAGACCAAGTAGATTCAGTGATTGCCCAAAATGAAAATTTACAAAATGAAGTAGATAAATTAAAAGAGACTTTAGAGTTAAATACTATTTTAAGTGATAAGGTATATCTTAATGCGACAGTAGTGTCAAGAAATATTGGTTATTGGTATGATGAGGTTACTATTGATAAAGGTAGTAAAAATGGCATTGAAAAGGGTATGGCTGTTGTTACTACCGATGGTTTAATCGGCCAAATCACTAAGGTTAGTAATTATTCTAGTACTGTTAAATTACTTTCTAATGAAAACATGAGTGATAAGATAAGTGTTAAGATAAAAGTTGGTGACGATTACGTTTATGGACTTATTTCGATGTATGATTCTAAAACTAATACTTATACAGTTGAAGGTATCAGTGAGAATGTCGATATCGAAGAAGGTGCAGATGTGGTGACAACTGGTATGGGAACAATATTCCCAAGTGGACTTATGGTAGGTACAGCTCAAAAGGTAACAACTGATAATTTTGATTTGTCAAAAGTAGTTGAGGTTAAGGCTTCAGTTAACTTTGATGATTTAGATTATGTGACAGTTTTAAAAAGGAAGACTGAATGAAGGCAATAATTATAATTATTTCTTTTTTACTAGAAGGAATTGTTTCTAATTTTGTACCTATTAATGGTTTTTTAGCTCCACTTTTTACACTAGTAGCTTTAATAATTATTTATCCACTTTTTGATGAAACAGCGGAGTATTATAAATATGCCTTTGTGACAGGTTTAGTATATGATTTGTTTTATACAGATACGATATTATTTCATGCGATTATTTTGTGCTTTATGGCATTTATTATTACTCGTTTAAATTTAGTTTTAAGTGATAATTATCTTAATATATTGGTAATTATGGGAATATGTATTTTAATTTATAGAGTAGTTACTTATAGTTTGTTGGTACTTGTCAGCACGATGGCATTTGATTTTATGGCTTTAATTATAAGTGTTTTAAAATCACTAATTATAAATTTAATTTATAGTGCATTACTGTTTTTCGTGGTTAAAAAATGTCAAAGGAAATACAAATACAAATTTTAAGCATTGTTCAAATGCTTTTTTTAATAAATTTGTTTTTTTTTTCTTGTGTTTGATGGGGATACGTGTTAATATTATTTATAACATAATTGAAGTTGGGAGTGGGTTTTATGAGGAAAATAACTTACGAAGACTTGATGAATAATGTGAGAGGTTATATTAAAGATGAGAAATCTTTAGAAATAATTTCTAAGGCTTTTGTGTGTGCGCGAAATTTACATGAAGGTCAAAAGCGTCAGAGTGGTGAGGCATATATTGTGCATCCTCTCTCTGTCGCTTTTATTTTATCGGAAATGAAAGCAGATACGGATACGATATGTGCGGCACTTTTGCACGATACAATTGAAGATACTAAAATGACTAAAGAGAAAATAGAGCAAGATTTTAATCCGATAATTGCGACATTAGTGGATGGCGTTACCAAAATCAGCAAAATGAATTTTTCTTCAAAAGAAGAACAGGTTGCGACTAATACGAGAAGAATTATTACTAGTTTGGATGAAGATGTGAGAATAGTCATTATTAAACTAGCTGATAGACTTCATAATATGCGCACATTAGAATATAAAAGTGAATTTAAACAAAAAGAAAATGCAGTAGAGACAATGGAAATATTTGTTCCTCTTGCTTATTATTTAGGAGCTTATCAAATCAAGTCGGAATTGGAAGATTTATCACTTTATTATTTGAAACCAGATGTTTATAAAGATATCGAAAATACTTTAGAGGAAATTAAGTGTGATGCTGAAGGGGTTATTAAGAAAATGTTAGAAGATATAGGTAATATTTTGGTGGATAACAATATTCCTTTTGAACACAAAGAGCGAGTTAAGAGTATTTACGGTTTATATAAACAGATGAGTAAAGGTAAAAAAATCATGGATGTACATGATTTACTAGCAATTAAAATAATAGTAGATGATATCAAGAATTGTTATTTAGCTTTAGGACTTATTCACAGTGAATATCCACCAATTAATAGTCGATTTAAAGATTATATTGCGAGTCCTAAAACAAATATGTATCATTCTTTACACACGACTGTTTTTGGGCTTGATGATTATTTGGTTCAGATGCAGATACGAACACATGCGATGGATAAAATAGATACTTATGGTTTACCGGCATATTGGGATTTACATAGAGATGATGCGGATGCGACGATGCAGAAAGATTTAAAGGAAAATTTTCAATTTTTTAAATCTATAGCTGAGTTAAATGCGATGACAACGGATAATAGTGAGTTTGTAAATATGGTAAAAAAGGAATTATTTAATCAATCAATTTATGTTTATACGACAAGAGGCGATATTATTGAACTACCTAATGGTTCAACACCAATTGATTTTGCCTATAAAATACATACGGATGTGGGAAATACGATGATAGGGGCAATTGTCAATGAAGAACCGGTTACCTTAGACTATAAACTTCAAAATAAGGACCGAGTTAAAATTATTACGGATCCACGTTCATTTGGGCCAAGACCTGACTGGCAAGAAAAAGCAAAAACGGCAAGAGCTAAAAGATTAATTAGAGAATTTAATAGAAAAGTGAAAAAGTAAAATTAGATTTGTTGAGTTAGAAAATTGGTAATATTTTCTAATTTTAAACTTCTAGATGCTTTGATTAAAATTAAAGTGTCTTTTATTTTTTTATTATTCAGATAACCAACCACTTCTTTATAGTTATTAAAATACGTCGCATCATATTTTATTTTTGTAATTTCTTGACCAATTAGAATTACTTTTTTATTATTTATTTCATTTAGAAGTAGAGGTATTGTTTGGTGAATTTCTTTACTAAAAGTACCTAGTTCGTTGATATCACCTAAAATTAATAATTTGTTTTGATTTTCTTTTTTTAGAAGTTTTAAGACGCCAGTCAAAGATTCTAAGGATGAGTTATAACAGTCATTGATTATGGTGTTGTTATGTTTGTCTTTTAAAATATTCATCCGCATATCAAAGGTTTGATAATCTTTTAAGGCCTTGATAATGGTATCTATATCCACGTTTAGGTATAATCCAATATGGATTGCGATTAAAACATTATTTATTAGATGGGCCGGAAGGTTAATATTTATCTCATATTCTTTATTATTTATATTTACATTAAAAGTTGAGTTGGTAAGTGAAGTTTTTAAGTTATAAGCAATAAGACCATTATTTTTATTAAAACCACTTTTATAGGCTTTTTCTTTTTGTAATAATTCATCGTCGCCATTTACAAATAATGGACCTTGTAAACCTTCTTTGATTTCTAATTTGGCTTTTAAAATATTTTCTTTACTACCTAAATTACCAATGTGAGAAGTACCGATGTTGGTAATTACAGCAATATCTGGAGTGACCATTTTAGATAAATATTTTATTTCATTTAAATGGTTCATACCCATTTCAACGATGGCAATTTCATCATCTTTATTTAAATCAAACATAGTTAGAGGAACACCAATATGATTGTTGTAGTTTTTTTGACTTTGGTGGCATTTATATTTAGTTTTTAATATGGTATAAATTAACTGCCTAGTGGTTGTTTTGCCAACACTACCGGTGATGGCAATAATTTTAGGATGATATTTATTTCTAATTAAAGTAGCAAGCTGACCTAAAGTTTTAGTGGTGTCTTGAACTAGGATTGTTGGAATATTATACGATACTTTTTTACTGACAATTATTAAAGAGGCTCCATTTTTAATGGCGTTTTTAATGTATTTATGGCCATCAGTATTACCGATTAGGGCAATATAACAATCACCTTTATTTATTTCTTTACTATTTATTTTAATTTTATTAATATTTAAATTTAGATTTAGTTTATTTATTAAAGTGCCTTTAGTTATGTTTAAAATTTCTAAAATATTCATATTTAATCACCTAAAGTAATATATGTAAATGCCTATAATAGGTTCTAAAAATGTAGATAATTAAATAAGGTATAATAGGTGATTTTATGACGAAAAAAAGAATAAAAAAAGTAAGTTTAGTTAGTAAGCTATTTAGTAAGTTTTTAGTTTGTGTGGTTTTATTATTAGGTGTTTTAATTGCTTTAAAGTCAAGTCCTAGTTTAAGAGAAAATTTATATAAATATGTCTTTCAAAATCATTTTAGTTTTGCTGAGGTGAATGCGGCTTATGAAAAATTATTTGGTTCATCCTTACCACTTACGGGAACAGATAAGACGGCACTTGTATCTTCTACTAGGATAGAATATGAGGATAGTAAAGCTTATAAAGATGGGGTAGAACTCACGGTATCAGAAAATTATGTAATACCAGTTATTAAAAGTGGTATAGTTGTGTTTGCGGGGGAAAAAGAAGGATATGGTAATACAGTTGTTATTCAACAAGGTGATGGAGTAGAAGTTTGGTATGCGAATATTAAGGAAATTAAGGTAAGCATGTATGATTATTTAAAAACTGGAGATATTTTAGGTGAGGTGAGTGGTAAAAAGATGTATTTAGTATTTACTAAAGAAGGAGAAATTTTAGATTATAAGAAATATATTTAAAGTTCACCTTTTTTATTATGTGGCGGCACTAATTAGTGTAATTACTGGTCATTTTAAAGGATTTATTTTATTTAGTTTAATTATTATAGTGCATGAACTAGGACATATTTTAATGGGTATTTTATTCAAGTGGAAAATAGATAAAGTAATCATATTACCATTCGGCGCTTTAACAGTTTTTAATGAGGATTTAAATAGAAAAATTAGTGAAGAAGCATGGATTGTAATCATGGGACCAATTTTTCAAATAGTGTTTACTTTTTTACTTTATAAGTTTACTAATGCGAGTGATGTTTTATATTATAGCGCTTCTATTTTATGTTTTAATTTACTACCAATTTTTCCTTTAGATGGCTCTAAAATTTTAAATTTAATTTTAAACAAAATAGTTAGTTTTAAAAGAAGTCATGTTTTAATTATTGTTATTTCATTTGTTGTAATTGGTGTTTTAGTACTTGAAAGTGATTTTAATTTGCTTTTATGTTTAATAATTATTTTTTTACTAATGAGAATTTTTTCAGAAATTAAGAACCATGAAAGTTTATTCAATAGGTTTTTATTAGAAAGATATTTAAAAAATTATCATTTTAAAAAAACAAGAAAAGTTAATTCGCTTGATGTAACTAAAATGAAAAGAGATTATAGACATCTATTTTTTGATGGTTTTAAATATATTTCGGAAAGGGAAAGGCTGAAAAAAAGGTTTGACTTTAAAGGGAAAGTGTGATAAAATTTGTAAATGTGTAGATCTCCATCTACAACCGCACAAAAAAGGTTTTGAAAAAGGGTAACCTTACCTTAATGGCGAGTCTTAGTTATAAAGGAGGTAAAAGTATGAAAGCAGTTATTGAAACTGGAGGAAAACAATATTACGTTGAAGAAGGTACAGTTTTATATGTTGAAAAACTAGACGCTGAAGCTGATAGCAAAGTTACATTTGATCATGTTTTAATGATTGGTGGAGTTTGCGGAAATCCTTATGTTAAAGGAGCTAAAGTTGAAGCTAAAGTTTTAAAACATGGTAAAAACAAAAAAATCAAAGTTTATAAGTATAAACAAAAGAAAAAATATCGTCGTACTCAAGGTCATCGTCAACCATATACTAAATTAGAGATTACTAAGTTAGCCGCATAATGATTAGAGTCGAGATAAAGAAAAATCATATAAAAATAAGTGGTCATGCGATGTTTGATGAGTATGGAAAAGATATTGTGTGTGCAGCAGTGAGTGCCATTGTAACGACAAGTATTAACGGAATTTTAAGAATTGATGAGAAAGCGATTAACTACAAAGTTTCGAAAGATGAACTTTCTATCGATATTTTAAAAGATGATCATGTGACTGATGTGCTTATTTTGAATATGATTAGTTTATTAAAAGATTTGGAAAAACAATACAGTAAAAATATAAAGGTAAATGAGGAGGTGTAATTTATGGCATTATTAAAGTTAGATATCCAATTATTCGCTCATAAAAAGGGACAAGGTTCAACTAAAAACGGACGTGATTCTGAGTCTAAGAGATTAGGGGCTAAAGCTGCTGATGGCGAAGTAGTAACAGGTGGATCAATTTTATATCGTCAAAGAGGAACAAAAATTTATCCAGGTGTTAATGTTGGAATCGGAAAAGATGATACTTTATTTGCAAAAATTGCCGGACGTGTTAAATTTGAACGTCTAGGACGTGACCGTAAACAAGTGAGTGTTTACCCAGAATAAAAAACTTCATTTATTTGAAGTTTTTTTTGTTGGAAAATTATCGTTAATTTGAATATTTTTTAAGTAGTTAACTGGCATCTCGTAAGTGTATTTTACATGTTTTTTTGGTAATATTATTTTATTTGGTTTCAAATTTCTGTATATATATAGTATTTTATTATTTTTATCTGTTAAAACGACGTCAATTGGAATTTTCATAAAAAATGTATGAATACCATTAGTTTTAAATTTCATAATGTAATTGATTTTTGTTTGAAACATAAGGCCTTTTAGCCTTTGAAAAAATGTTTTAGCTTCTTTTATTTTCATGTTTTTCACCATTTTAATATTAACATATTTTCATTTATTTGTCTTTAATTTGTTTGTTTTTTGCTAATAGGGTTGATTTTTGTCTAAAAAAAAATTATAATTGATTTAAGGTATGAAAATTTTGTGGAGGGTGCTATGAAATTAAATAATAAAGGTCAAGCCTTAGTAGAATATCTACTAATTATAGCGGTAGTCAGTGTGATTGTCGTTAGTTTAGTTAAACTATTAGGGGGATATCTTCAGGACTCGATTACAAAAACATCTTGCAGCCTTATTGATAAAGAGTATGTTGAAGGTTCAGAACCCGGCAAGGGAACTTGCCAATAAGATAATTTATTATCTTTTTTTGTCTGCGGGGGGATGATATTTATGAATACTTTAAAAAAAACTTCTTGGCCTATTTATTTGATTTTAAATATTTTGACTTTAGGACTTTTCACATTTTATATAGCTTATAAACTTGATTTATATGATAAAGAGGCATGGTACTATAGATGGTATTACTGGGTATTAGGTTTTGTTTTAGGTATTATTCCAGGTTTGGTTATGTTACTTGTTTTTTCGATTAAAATAGCCTGTTTAGTGAGTGTAAAATTAAATGTTCCTGGAAAAGAAATATACACTTTACCTTATACTTGGCTAGTATGTGCTATTTTTCCAGTTCTTGGTTGGGTATTGTTTATTATTTTATATATTTATGTGCATATTTGGTATGTGTTTTCTTTTAGAAATTAGCTTGGTGAAACTAAGGCTTTTTTTCTATAATTACGAAAGAGGGAAATATAGTGGATATTTTTAGAAAATTAGGTTATGATGAACGTGAAGAAGAAAAAATTGTAAATAGTCATGCGGTTAATCGATTACATTTTGATACTTTAGAAAAAAAAGTTATTCGAATTTTTGATTATTTTCGAGGCCACAACTATAATGATAGTCAAATTATTAGAATGACGGTGATGAATCCAACTTTGTTTAATTATCCGGATGATACTTTAGATAAAAGATTAAGTTTTTTAAGTGATCTTGGCTATTCTATGGATGAGATTATTAATATGTCGGTAATTTTACCATCAATTTTGACAATAAGTGAAGATAGTATTTTAAATAAAATAAGTTTTTTTGAACAATATGGTTATTCAAAAAATGTAATTCATAGTATGACTAGTTTAGTATCTAGTTTATTTAGCATTTCTTCAAATAAGCTAGAAGAAAAAAGAAATTTTTTTAAATCTTTGGGTTTTAATGATAAACAAATTAATAAAATAACTAAAGATACACCATCAATTTATACACATAGTATATCGCTGCTGGAAGAAAAGATAAAATATTTAAAGGTATGTGGATATGATTATGATAGAATTTGTAAGATGATTTTAAAATGTTCAAATATTATGGCAATGAACATAGAAACTTTGGAAAATAAAAGAGAGGTTTTATTTGAACTTGGTTATAATTTAGAGGAAGTCAATTATATTACGGGAGTTAATCCAATAATATATGTTTTAAATGAGGAAAATATAATCGAAAAAATTAATTACTTTTTGGAAAAGGGTTATTCTAGAGAAGAAACTAGATTAATTACAGTTAAAGTACCTACTGTTTTTAGTTATTCTCGCATTAGTTTAGATGAAAAAATAGGAATTTTACAGGATGCTAATTTGGAGTCAGAACTTTTAAATAGGCCTTCTTATTTGATTCAGGGAGTGAATTTGTCTTATGCGAGATTGAGATTTATGCTTGATAAAAAATTAACTATTAATCATAAGGCATTTAATTATTTAGTATTAGATAATAAAAATTTTCTGAAAAAGTTTGGTATTAGTAATGACGAGATTAGAGAAAGATATCCTTACAAGAAATAAAAAGATATCTTTTTTTCTATGATGTGTGTTATAATTAATGAAGGTGATTTAAATGGCAGAAAATCGTAGTGAACTTAGAAGAAAATGTATGACAATTTTATATCAAATGACAATTTATGATAAGAATCATACACCTTACAATGTAGATGAAGTAATTAATGAAGTTTCACCAATAGATAATGAGTTTGTGAAGGAGATTGTCTATGGTGTTTTGACATATAAAAATGAGATAGATGATATCGCAAATAAATATTTAGATGGATGGACTATCGATAGATTAGGTAATACAGATATGGCAATACTTAGAATGGGAATTTTTGAACTTCTATATACTGATACTCCAGATGTGGTGGCAATCAACGAAGCGGTTGAACTTGCTAAATCATATAGTGATGATAGTGTTAGAAAAATGATAAATGGAGTTTTAGACAAAGTTTACCATGAGAAGGTGAACGAGTGAACGAGAAGTATTTAACTGTTAGTGCGGTTACCCGTTATTTAAAAGCTAAATTTGATATCGATGAGAATTTACAAACAGTTTATTTAAAAGGTGAGATTTCTAATTTTAAAGCACATACGAGTGGACATTTCTATTTTTCTTTAAAGGATGAAAATAGTAAAATAAATGCAATTATGTTTAGAAGCAATGCAAGTAAAGTTATATTTAAACCAGCTGATGGCATGAAGGTTTTGGTAACTGGTAGAATTAGTGTATATGAAGCAATGGGAAGTTATCAGATTTATGTCGATGAGATGCTTGAAGATGGGGTTGGAAACTTGTATATAGCTTTTGAACAGTTAAAGAAAAAGTTACAAGCTGAAGGTTTATTTGATGAAGCACATAAAAAACCAATTCCAAGAATTCCAAAAAGAGTAGGAATTGTAACAGCTAGTACAGGAGCGGCTATTCGTGATATTATGACAACAATTAAAAGAAGATTTCCGATTTGTGAAACAATTTTGTTTCCAACTTTGGTTCAAGGTGAAAATGCGAAAGATGATATTGTCAGAAATATTAAAAGAGCCGAAGATTATGATTTGGATGTTTTAATTGTCGGCCGTGGTGGTGGTTCAATTGAAGACTTATGGCCTTTCAATGAAGAGATTGTAGCTAGGGCTATTTACGATTGTAGGATTCCAGTCATTAGTGCGGTAGGTCATGAAGTTGATTTTACCATAGCTGATTTTGTGGCTGATTTAAGAGCTCCAACGCCAACGGCGGCAGCGGAACTAGCAGTTCCTAATATGAGTGATTTAAAAAAACATATAGATCAACTTTCAATTAGACTTAACGAAGCTATTTATAAAAAAGTTAATTATTTGAAGTTATATTTAGATTCAGTTAAAAATTCATTTGTAATTAAAAATCCTGGCGTGATGTTCGAAAATCGAAAACAAAGTTTAGATTTGATGAATACTAAATTAAATGAACTTATGCTGGGAAAAGTTGATAAGATGAAAAATGAATTAGAAAAAATAAAAAAGAGCTATGTTTTAACAAATCCAAAGTTATTATATAAAGATAATGTCGTTTGTCTTAAAAATATTATCGATAAGCTTGAATTATTAAATCCTTTGAATATTTTATCAAGAGGATATAGTATTACTTATATGAATGATAAAGCTTTAAAAAGTGTGAAGGAAGTTAAGAAAGATGATGTTTTGAAGATTAAATTATATGATGGAATGTTAGAGACTAGGGTTAGTAAAATTGAGGAGGATAAATAATGGCAAAAGAGAAAAAATTTGAAGATAAAATAAAAGAGTTAGAGGAAATTATTGCAACTCTTGAAAATGGCGAGGTATCACTTGATGAATCAATTAATAAGTATACTGAAGCAATGAAACTTGTTAAAGAATGTGATGCGGAGCTTAAAAATATTGAAACGAAAGTTAATAAAATTGTGACAGAGAATGGCAATTTAGAGGATTTTGAGGCTGAAGAGTAAAGTAATTATGAAAATAGTTACTTTTTATTTTTCAAATGACTAAAATGTTGGTATAATTATTATAGGTGATGATATGAGAGATAATGGTTTTACTTTAGCTGAATTACTTGGAGTTATTGCGATACTCGGAATTATCGCAATGATTACAGTTCCAGCAATTAATAGATCGCTTAATCAAGGACGGGAAGATTTATATCAAACACAAATTGAACAGTTAGAAAAAGGTGCGCAAGATTACTATACTGAGCACTTAGATGAAATGCCGGATGATATTAATGTTTCTAACTGTAAAACAATTGATGAATTACAAAAGGGTGGTTATTTACCTCTTGATATAAAAAATCCAAAAACCGATGAAGCGTTCCCACTTACAACGAAAATTTGTGTTAAAAAAATAACGGATATGGAATTTGATTATGAGGTGCAGGTAGATGAATAGAAATAAAAATGGTTTTACTTTAGTTGAATTACTTGCAGTTATTGTTATTATTGCGATTATAGCTTTAATTACAACGCCTATTGTTTTAAATGTTGTTCAATCGTCTAGAGAAAATGCTTTTAAAGATACAGCTCATGGTTTGGTATTAGCTGCAGGAACTTATCAAGCGGAGCAGCAAGCTTTAAATCGAGATACAACTTTGACAATTAATTATGCAACTAGTTCAGATAGTGAAAAAAATTTATTAAAAACAAAAGGAACTTTACCGGATGCTGGGGAGTTATCTATCGATGAGAAAGGTAAAGTGACATTAGCTTTGTGGAGTAATGATGCCCGTGTGTGTGTTGTGAAAAAGGCTGATGCAAAAGAAGTTACTATTAATGAAAATATCAATGATGCTGCTAGTTGTACAATTGCTAATATAGATAAATAAGGGGCTGATTAGATGATTAGAAGATATGGCAAAGCGCGAATTGTTGGTATTATAACAATTGTAATTATTGGACTGATTATTTTGTTTGCCATAAATAGAACAGTCAGTTATATTAATAGACCAGAAGAGATTATTCAAAATACTAATGTTAAAAATGATGGGTTTACACTAAACATTAATGGTGAGTTTTTAACTTATGTCGAGGTTAATGGAGAATATAATGAAGAAGGAGCGACAGCTTCTATTGATGGTCAAAATATTTCTGATGATATTGTAGTTTCTTATTATCAAAATGATTCACAGGTTCCGCGTATCGAGACAAGTACATCATCAACATATACAGTTAGATATGAAGTGACAAGTGGCGGAGAAAATAAATCAGTAACAAGAGTGGTGATTGTTACTGATGATAAAGTACCTAATTTATCAGTTCCAGATACAGTAACTATAACTAGTGATGAAGTGGCTAGTTATGATGTTGAAAATGGGGTTATCGCAACTGATAATGCAGGTGGGGCTAGTTTTGAATGTGAAAACACTTTAACAATGGTACCTGGTGATTATGTTATTAAGTGCACGGCTAGAGATAGTAGGGGTAATGAAACGACACGTAATAGACTAATTAAAGTTGTCAGTGGTATTGAATTTAATTATGATGGAAAACTTACAATTACTTATCCTACTGATAAAGAAAAAAACTATACTTATAAATATAGTTTAGATAATGGAAAAACTTGGAAAGATGCATCAGTGAAAGAGGTTCTTGAAAATGTCAGTGGTAATGTAATAGCTTTAGTACTTGAAGACGGTAATTATAAAATGTCTAGTACTTATTATATAAAATAACATACTTTAATTAGTATGTTATATTTTTCTATATAAACCAATAGCTTTACCTAAAATAGTTACTTCATTTAAAATGATTGGGTCCATAGTATCATTTTCTGGCTGTAAACGGAAGTGACCATTTTCTTTGTAAAATGTTTTTAAAGTGACTTCGTTTTCGGCAGTCATGGCAACGACTATTTCACCGTTTCTAGCGGTGTTTTTTCTTTCGACAATGACAATGTCACCATCTAAAATACCGGCATTTATCATACTAGTACCATCAACTTTTAGGGTAAATACTTCTTTACCTTTAGGTAATAAATAACTAGGTAGAGCAAAGTATTCGTCTGGCATTTCAATGGCTTCAATTGGAGAGCCAGCTGTGATTTTTCCAAGGAGTGGTACTTCGGCTACAAGTTCATTTTCTGGTTCAAATTCGTTTTTAACTAATAATTCGATGGCTCTATTTTTAGAACCTTCTTTTTTAATGAAACCTTTTTTTTCTAGATTTGATAAGTGAGCATGGATTGTCGCTGGTGAAGATATATCTAGAGCTTTACCAATTTCTCTAACAGTTGGTGGATATCCGTGTGATACGATATATGTTTTAACATAATTTAAAACGTCAGTTTGACGGCGAGTTAATTTTTCCATTTTTTTCCTCCTAATTTATTCTATACACATTTTAACATATCATTTTGTAAAAGTCAAACATTTGTTTGAAAACGGTATTGACACGAAACTTTGTTCGTGTTATGATTGAGATAACAAAGGGGAGGTATGAAATATGGAATTTTTAAAATGTAAATCTGTAATTGCTTTAGTAGTAATGATTTTAGGAGTAAGTTATATCAGTGCACTCGATAATGCGACGGTACAAAATCATGCACAAGATGATAATATGAACGTGGTAGAAAACGCTTAAAACTTTTGGATTTTGCTTGCTATTATAACCTTTTTTTAGTAAAATATCTGTATAGGAGGCAGATAAAATGGATTTTGGAGCATTTTTATTAGATTTATTAAAAGTTGTTGGTGGTTTAGTAGTTGGAATTATCATTGGATTTTTAATTGCTAAAAGAATCATGAAGAAACAACTTAAAGAAAATCCACCTATTAATGAAAAAATGATTAAAGCAATGATGTCTGGAATGGGAAGAACACCTAGCCAGAAACAAGTAAATCAAATGATGAAGTCAATGCAAAAATATATGTAAGCATTGATTTTTATTTTGTTTTTAGGTAATATATTAGATATGGAAGAAGAAATTAAGTTTGTAGTTTTTAAAAATTTAAGTGAAGTAAAACCGAAAGTAGATAATCTTGATGGACTTTGTTATTATTTTGCTAATAATATTAAAGCAGATTTAGAGATGATGGAAATACCAGTGAATATGTATAATATCAATGAAGGAGATGGATGTGATCATTATTATTTGATTGCTGGTAATGAGGCAGATTATTTAATCGATCCTACTTATTCACAGTTTTTACCTAAATTAAATGAAACTCCTATTTTATTTGAGGATTTTCCAGCTAATGTTTTAGAAAAAACGGAACAAGGAAAAGAAATCTTAGGTGATTTACTTCGAAATGGTTATCACAAATTATCAGGTAATGATTTTGATGTTTATTTATCAGGCTTTAAATTAAAAGAAAGGAAGAAACATAAATGAAAATAAAGTATGAATTAGTAAAGAACGATGGTAAGGCACGTCTTGGTAAGTTAATTACTAATCATGGTACTTTTGATACACCAATGTTTATGCCGGTTGGAACTTTAGCTAATGTTAAGATGTTGACACCTGAAGAATTAAAAGAAGCTCATAGTGCAGTTATTTTAGCTAATACTTATCATTTATGGCTTAGGCCAGGTGAGGATATAGTAGCTAAAGCTGGTGGACTTCATAAGTTTATGAATTACGATGGTCCTATTTTAACTGATAGTGGTGGGTTTCAGGTTTTTTCTTTGGCTAAAAATAAAGAAAAAGATATTACTGAAGAAGGTGTACACTTTAAAAGTCATATTGATGGAAGACCTTTGTTTTTAACACCTGAACTTTCGATGGAAATTCAAAATAAGTTAGACAGTGATATTGCAATGAGTTTTGATGAATGTATTCCTTATCCAGCTACTTATGAATATGCGAAGCAAAGTACGGAGAGGACACTTAGGTGGGCTAAAAGAGGAAAAGAAGCTTTTAAAAATGATAATCAATCATTATTTGGTATTGTTCAAGGTGGGGAGTATGCTGATTTAAGAAAGTTAAGTGCGGAAGAAACTGTTAAATTAGGCTTTGATGGTTATTCAATTGGTGGAACTTCAGTTGGTGAAGATAAACCAACGATGTATAAAATGATAGATGATGCTATTAAATATTTACCGGAAGATAAACCACGTTATTTAATGGGAGTTGGAGAACCTGCTGATTTACTTGAAGGTGTAGAACGTGGTGTTGATATGTTTGATTGTGTTTTACCCACAAGAATAGCAAGACATGCGAATGCTTTTACTTATCATGGTAAGATCAATTTAAGAAATGCTAAATATAAAGAAGATTTTACACCGATTGATGAATGTGATTGTTATACGTGTAAACATTATACTAAAGCTTATATTAGACATCTATTTGTGGCAAATGAAGGTTTAGGTGGACGACTTTTATCTATTCATAATATTCGATTTTTAATTAGAATGATGGAACAGATGAGAGAAGCGATTAAGGAAGATAGGTTTTTAGAATATAAAGAAGAGTTTTTAAAAAGATACTTAGGTGATTAACTTAAGTATTTTTTGTGTTTATACCAAGTATGCTGCCAAAGATACCGGCCATTATTAAAATTAAGAAGAATGTGAGTTTTTTTGGAGAAAATTCGCCAATTATAGTAGTAAATATTATTAAAAGCCCAATAATAATTAAACTGATTTTTAGACCTTCAAGCCATCCGTTTTTAGAGGCTTTTTTACCCATCAGCAGTCCGCTAAAGCCTAACGAAAGGATTGGAATGATTATTTTTCCGATAACTAGGGTTTGATAATTTATGATATTAAAGTAGCCACTTGTGGTTAATAATAACGAAAAAATAACAAAGAATAAAAAAGTATATAATAAATTTTTAAATAATTTTTTTAAGTATTTCATATACCCTCCTTTTAGTAAAGTGTATGTCTGATTAAAATAAATATGAAATTTATATTATTGCTTAAAATAATGGTTTGTGATATACTAAATTTAGAATAAACAGTAAGGAATGATATCTATGGATAATAACAATCTAAAAAATGATAATACTGTTAAAAAAGAAACTAAAGAAAAAGAAGATGTGGAAGTTTTAAAATTATGGGAACCGCATGCAGATGAGATAACTGATGCGAAAGATCGTCATATTAAAATGTCGAAACAATCTTCTAATAAAATAGTTATTGCTTTAGTAGCTATTGGAGCTTTTTTAATTATGTGGTATGCGACTTTTGCCCAGCCACTTGCTTTTAATGTTAGACAAGTTGATGATGGCGCATGGAATATTGGTTTTACAGATATGGAAATAGCTGATGTAACTGGTGAGGCCAAAGAAATTAGTGGCCATGATTTTACTAGTACGAAGGCTAATTTCTATGTTTCTTTAACAGGCCCTGGTGATAGTATTGTTTATGACTTAACAATAAAAAACAGTGGAAGTTTAAATGTTGAAGTCGATAGTATTTTTGTGGTACCAACTAGTCAACCAGGTGATCAAATACTATATTCTGTTGGAGGAATTAGTGTTGGTGATAAGTTAGATGCTGGTGAATCAACACACATGACAGTGACAGTTATGTATAATAACAATGCTACTAAGAGTGAAGAATCTGTACGTAAGGATATGTCAGTAATAATTAATTATAAGCAAGCTTAAAAACCCTTTAAGGATTTACCTTAAAGGGTTTATCTTTTGTCTGATTTAATAAGTTTGGCATGTATGACTAATCTAGTAGTTCCAGCCACATCTTCACATGTTGACAAGGTTAAAATTTTATCATTTTCATTTAATGTTCCACTGAAATCAATTTCGCTTCGGTTTTTAATTGTTTTGATAAATTCTTTAAACTGTTTGTCTGAAAATTTAGTGGTGATGTAATAACTTTCTGGTTTAATAGTGTAAATACTAACAATCTGCCATAAGGTGTTTTCGGTTGGAGTAGATAGTTTTATTACATGGTTATCTTTATTGCCATACCAAGATTTATTTAATACTTTTTTAAGACTACCAAAAACTGTTTGATTTGAACGACTATGACCATAAATTACGGTGTTTTTATCAAAGTTTACCATGTCATTTCGGTAATCAGCGAAAACCCATCCGGCGGAATTTTGTGATTTGTCAAAGGCATGTTTTAAATAGTATGAGTTATCCGTTGTTTGAACAATTGGATAATTAACATTAGTGCCGTTTACTTTGATAAAACCGACGGTATCGTTATTTTTCTTTTTTAATTCATCAAAATTGACACTCATCATATCCATTTTAATGTAATTCCAGTAGTCATCGGATTTATTTTCTGGGGGATTGATGTTTTCGGCAGTATCACTTTGACTTTCATTGACAATTTTATCGGTGTCGATATCGTCATTTATTTTATCTAGTTTTTGATTATCATGATTCCATAAAAAAATGTTGATAATGCAGACTACTGCAATTACAATACTAGTGATTAATATGGTGGTCCATTTGATTTTTTTCCTTTGCTTACGTTTACGATATTCTGCTCTAGTAATTCTACCATTTTTATACATATTGACACTCCTAACTTCAATAATTATAGCACATTTTGAAACCTCTTTACATTTCTTTTCACAAAACATACATAATTGTGTTCTTTTTATTGTTTGATATTTTGAAATTTGATATAATTTAGTTGAAAGGAGAGAGAAAAATGAAAAAATTAAAAATATTTTTGGGTTTATTTGTATGTGCATTTATGGTAGTACCTTTTATGGGTGTACGTGCAGCTGAACCTGTAGAAGTTGATAATGAGGAGGATTTATACAAATATCTTGAAGGTAGTGAGGTAACAGAAGTTAAATTAATGAATGATATTAAAACTACTCATAAGATTAACGTAACATCTGATAAAGTTATCGATGGAAATGGTTATAAGATTATATATGCAGGAACATTTAAAGGTGGAGTTACAGATAATAAACAGTGGGGTAGCGATGCGGCATATCCTTATAATGGTGGTGTATATGTAATTCAAGCTTATGATGCCAATGTAACTATTAAAAATATTACATTAACAGGTGGTAATGTAGGTCTTGGTATTAATGGAGCTAATGTTGTTTTAGAAGGTAAAATCGATGTTTCTGGAAATGGTTATGGTGGAATTGAGCTTACTAAAGGAGCTTCTCAAACATTATCAGTACCATCACTTACAATGAATAATGTGACTTTAGTAAATGATAGTGAAACTGAAACTACACCAACACTTTGGACAGATAATTTAACTACTGAAGAAGTAGAAGAAATGAATGTTGAATATAATGGTGTAAAAGCTGCGGTTAGTTATAACAAAGAGGAAAACAAACCTGCGCAAATACAATTGTTCTTAAATGAGAATAATTTACCAGAAGGAGAAAAATATACTGAGTTAGATGCGTCTGATTTTAGACCTGAAGAAGTAACACCAGAAGAACCAGTAGAAACTGAAGATCCTAAAGAAGATAAAGAAGAAGTTAAAGATGAAGTAGAAAACCCAAAAACTTCAGATGGAATTATGATTGCGGTTGGTGCGTTAGCTGCTAGTGCAGTAGTTGCAATAATTGCTAAAAAGAAATTAGCTTAGTTTACGTAAAGAGTACTTTTGATAAGTACTTTTTATTTGCTTTTTTGTAAGAAAGTTGTGTGATAATTTTAAATTTGATATAATGTAATTGGCAAGATAGGGTGCCTAGAGGGAGGACGAGTATGAAAAAGTTAGGAGTATTTTTAGGAGTTTTGTTTTTTGGACTTTGTTTGATGCCTTTTGGAGGTGTACATGCGGAAGAGTATGATGATGAAACGGCAACAGCTATATTAGGTGGATCTCCACAGGAATTTAAAGCTGGAGATACATTTACAGCATTTGGTTATGATTTAATTAGTGAAGATGGTTACATCAACATTACTGAAGGAAAAGTTACTGTTTCTAAAGATGGAAATGGTATTACGATGACTGTTGATGGTACTGCTGAGACTAGGCATATGAAAAACTTAATGTTTGTGTCTTATGGTGGAGTTAATTTACCAATTAATATGGTAGTTAATGAGGGTTCTACTTTCAATTTATATGGTAATATTGCTTTAACTACTGTAACACCTACAACATTTACAAATAATGGTACAGTTAATATTGCTGGTAATTTAGAAGTTAGAAAAGCTTCTACTTATACAGGAACAGGTGTAACTAATTTATATGGAAATATTTCTTTATATGGAGAAAGTGGTCTACAAGTAAAAGTAAATATGTTTGAGCATGCTAATGTATATTCTGCTATTACAGATGTTAAAGATAATTTAGTTGTTGCTCAAGCAGATACTGACGAGTTTACTTATGCATTAAGCGAAAATGATAAAAAACACACATCAATTTCAGGTGATGCAGTAAGTAGTGATTTTGCTTATGGTTATGCTTTAGTTAAAAATGTAGTTGAACCTACTGAAGATACAAAGGATGAAGATAAAGAAGAAGTTAAAGATGAAGTAGAAAATCCAAAAACTTCAGATGGAATTATGATTGCTGTTAGTGTATTAGCTGCTAGTGCAGTAGTTGCAATAATTGCTAAAAAGAAATTAGCTTAATTTTAGAAAGTACTTAATTTTAGGTACTTTTTTTCTTTTAGAAAACTGTGAATGGATGTATAATTTAATTAGGTGATATTATGGCAATAACTAAGACAAAGTTTATAAATTATGTGAGATGCCCAAGATATGTGGCTTTGGACGATCTTAAAAAAGAAAAATTAGATAGTATGATTTCCATAGAAGATTATAAAAAAGAAGAGGAGGCGGAGCACATTACTGAATTACTTGGTGGTATGTTTGATGAGGATGGGGTTGATTTAATAGATATTAAGAATGAGCACTTAGAAACGATGATGCCATATTATAATAAAGTTGAAATTTTGGCTGGAGAACTCGCGCCTAAATATTTTAAAGGTAGTTTTAAGTTTTCTAAGAGTACTTATAACCAAGAAAGTTTTGATGCGGTTGTTGATAATATAAGGTATTTATGTTATGTCGATATTTATAATGAAAGTGAAAATGAAATTAATATTATTGAGGTTAAAGCGACGACGACTAAAAAATATTTAGATTTAGGTAGTAAGGAACATTCGATATTTCAAAAAGGGAAAGATGGAATTTACTATTTACTTGAGGATTTGAATTTGAATATAGAAAATTATATGCCTTTAAAGGTTTATGAAAGAGAACGGGCTAAGTTATTTAATAAGTATACAGGTCCTGGTCACTATATTTACGATATTGCGGTTCAAAGATTTATTATTGAAAACGATATGAAAGAACATCATGAAAAGAAGAGTGTGAAATATTATTTGGCGGTTTTAAACAGTAATTATGTATTTGATGGCAAGTATGAAAATGGGGAAGCTATTTATGATGAGGTAAACGGTGAAGACATTATTTCATATATTGATGTTACTAGTATTACCTCTGATATGGTGGATAAGATATATTTGGATAGTAAGAAAATTAAAGGATATATCGATGATTTAAATGGTTCTAGAGTATTACTTGGAGAGTACTGTGAGTATAAAAAAACAGTTAAGTGTAAGTTTTGTCCACTTTGTTTTGATGTTTTGCCGGAAAAACACTCAATACTTTGTTATATCGATAATCATCATGGGTTTAAAAAAGGAAAAGTTAAATATAATACATTTGATTTGATTAATAATGGTAAGGTAGGTATGTTAGATATACCTGATGATATGCTTAATAGGGAAAAAAATAAAATTCAAAAGGATGCAGTAATTAGTGGTAAACCTTATATAAATGAAAAAAAGATTAAAGATGGAATTAAACAGATTACTTATCCACTTTATCATTTAGATTTCGAAACATTTCCTTGTCCGCTTCCTAGATATAAAGGAGAAAGACCTTATACTCAATCAGTTTTTCAGTTTTCATTACATATTGAAAGAGAACCTGGGGTATGTGATAAAGAGAAAGATCATTTTGGCTATCTCGCACCCGATCACGATGATCATAGATTGGATTTAATTCGTTATATGTGTGAGTTAATACCCGACGATAAGATGGTTTTAGTTTATAATGATTCGTTTGAAAAAACGAGGTTAAAAGAACTTGCTTATATTTTCCCAGAATATAGAGAAAAATTACTTAAAATTAGGGATAATGTTTTTGATTTAATGAATGTTGTTAAAACTAAATCTTCTTTATATGAGGAGTTAGGTTACTCTAAGGAAGAGGCTAAAATGTTTAATTATTATCATCCAGATATGGATGGATCATTTTCGATTAAAAAAGTTTTGCCTTTGTTTTCTGATTTGACATATAAGGGAATGGAAGTAGGTAATGGGGTAGAGGCTATGGTTACTTATGCATCTTTTCCTAAGTTACTACCTTTAGATTATAAACACAAATATCAGAAGTTAGTAGAGTATTGTCAGCAAGATACTTATGCGATGTTTGCAGTTTTAAAAGGACTTAGGAATAGTGTTAAATAATGTCAAATTTACGCTGTTTAGTTGTAATTTATAAAGTTTTGGTATATAGTTGATTTATAGGAGGTATGGTTATGATATATCCATCAATCGATGCATTACTTCAAAAAATTGAATCAAAATATTTACTTGTTAATATTGCTTCTAGAAGAGCTAAGGAAATGGATGAAACAGGTTATTATCAAATGAAAGAAAATGAATATAAATCTTCTAAAAATATTGGAAGAGCTTTGGAGGAAGTTAACAAGGGATTAATTCATATTAAGAAAAATTAGAATAATCAACCATATAATGAATAAGAAGGTTGATTTTTCTTTGGTTTTATGTTAAATTATTAGAAGTCGGAGGGATACTATGGAAATACTTTTAATTATTGTATCTATTTTATTAATTGCAATTGTCCTTTTACAAAGTGGTAAAGCAGTTAGCCCTGATAGTAATATTATGGGTGGTAATGATGAACTTTTCGCCAATCGTAAGGAAAGAGGCGGCGAGTTATTCATTACTAGATTGACTGCTATTTTAGGTGTGGCTTTCTTTGTTATTTGTATTGTAATGAATTTTATATAAAATAGGTAAATATTATGTCAAATATATGAAATTTAAATTAAAAAGTAATAGAACTTATAACAAAAATATAAGGAATTCTATTATTTTTTTTTTGAATTTGGTATAATTAAAGGTAAGGTGGTCAATATGAACATATATGGTATGACCCTTAAAGATTTGGAAGACTATTTTTTAAAAATAGGTGAGAAAAAGTTTAAAGCTATTCAAGTTTACGATTGGCTTTATAAAAAAAGGGTTAATTCATTCGATGAGATGACTAATGTTAAGAAGTCAGTTATAGAAAAATTAAAAGAAGATTTTGTTATAGAACAGTTAAAGGTTTTGAAAGTCCAAAACGGTAAAGATGTTCATAAGTATTTATTTGAACTAGATGATGGCAATAAGGTTGAAGCGGTACTTATGAATCATGATTACGGCAATAGTTTATGTGTGTCGACGCAAGTTGGCTGTAATATGGGTTGTGCTTTTTGTGAAAGTGGAAGACTTAAGAAGCAGCGCAACTTAGAAGTGCATGAGATGGTAAGCCAAATATTAATTGTCGAAGAAGATTTGAATTTAAGAATTTCCCATGTGGTTTTAATGGGAATAGGTGAACCCTTTGACAATTACGATAATGTTATGAAGTTTATCGATATTATGAATAGTGATTATGGCATTGCGATTGGGGCAAGACATATAACGGTTTCGACTTGTGGAATTGTACCTAAGATTAGAGAGTTTACGAAAGAAAAGAGACAAGTTAATTTAGCTATTAGTTTGCACGCCCCTAATGATGAGATTAGGAATAAACTTATGAAAATAAATAAAGTATATCCTTTAAAAGAAGTGATGACCGCTGTTAAAGATTATTTAAAGGAAAATAATAGAAAGGTGACTTTTGAATATATTATGCTTAAAGGAGTTAATGACAGTGATGAATGTGCTTTAGAACTTGCCCATTTACTTAAAGGTATGGTGGCTTATGTCAATTTAATTCCTTATAATGAAACGAGTCATATAGAGTTTAAGAAAACTGATAGAGGTCAAATAATGCATTTTTATGATATACTTAAGAAGAATAAGATAAATGTGACGGTGCGCAAGGAATTCGGTAGTGAAGTAAGTGCCGCTTGCGGGCAATTACGTAGTAACTTTGAGGAGGGAAAATAATGGAATTTTCATATTTAACCGATCCTGGCCAAGTCAGAGATCATAATGAAGATAGTGTAACAATTGTTAAAAACAATTCTGGTGAAATACTTATGGCGGTAGCTGATGGTATGGGCGGTCACAAGGGTGGAGAAATTGCTTCATCGATTGCAATAACCCATATTGGTAAAAGGTTTATCGATACATCTAGTGTAGGAAATAAAGAGGATGCGATTAATTTTTTAAAGGAAATAGTTAGTGAAGCTAATATGCTTCTTTATAGATATACTGAAGAGAATCCTGAGAGTTTAGGAATGGGAACGACAATAGTTATGGCCCTTTTAACTGATGAGTTTTTGCTATTTGGAAATATCGGTGATTCTTCAGGTTTTGTAATTAAAAATAAAAAATTATATAAAATAACTAATGATCATACTTTGGTCAATTTACTTGTAAAATCTGGAGAAATTACAGAAGAAGAAGCCAAAGATCATCCGAGAAAAAATGTTTTGATGAGGGCACTTGGAGCTAATATATCAGTTGAAATGGATGTCTTTGATGTCGAGCGAGATGTAAATGCGATATTACTTTGCAGTGATGGACTTACTAATATGCTTGATGATACACAAATCGAAAATGTTTTAAATAGTGATATAGATATCGATGCAAAAGTACAAAAATTAATTAATAAAGCAAACAACCGTGGAGGAACAGATAACATTTCAGTAGCTTATTTACAGAAGGAGGAAAATAAATGATAACAAGGGGACAACTTATTAATGATCGTTATGAAATCATTAGATCTATCGGTGAAGGTGGAATGGCGAATGTCTATCTCGCCCAAGATACTATTTTAGACAGAAAAGTAGCGGTTAAAATTTTAAGAGGAGATTTAGCTGAGGATGAAAAGTTTGTAAGACGTTTTCAAAGAGAAGCTATTTCAGCTAGTTCTTTAAATGACCCTAATATTGTCGAGGTTTATGACGTTGGCGAAGATGACGGAAAATATTTTATTGTAATGGAATATGTTCAAGGATTTACTTTAAAACAATTAATTAAGAAAAGAGGTAGTTTAACTTTACCAGAAGTAGTTGATATAATGCTTCAACTTACTAGTGCGGTAGCGCATGCACATGAGAGTTATATTATTCACCGCGATATTAAACCACAAAATGTCATTATTTTAGAAGATGGACGAGTTAAAATAATGGACTTTGGTATTGCGGTAGCTTTAAATGCGGGTGAATTTACCCAAACAAATAGTGTAATGGGAACTGTTTATTATATACCGCCTGAGCAAGCAAATGGTGGGGCAGCAACTATCAAAAGTGATATTTATTCATTAGGTATTTTAATGTATGAACTTGTAACTGGTCATGTACCTTTTAAAGGTGATAATCCAGTTGAAGTGGCTATTAAACATATGAATGAACCGATTCCGAGTATTTGTGAATATGATCCAGAAATGCCACAATCTATCGAAAATATCATTCTAAGAGCATCAGCTAAAAATCCTAGGAACCGTTATGAATCAGCGTGGGAGATGCATGAGGATTTAGAAACAGCTTTAGATAAAGAAAGGTTTAATGAACCTAAAGTTGTTTATAAATATCCAGAAAAAGGTTTTGATGATGATGATAAACCACTACCTAGAGGTGGAAGAGTAGCTAGAAATGCGGAAAATGAGGAAACTAAAAAAGATAAAAGAATGAATAAAGCTTTGATTATTTTAGGAACAATCGTTGGAGTTTTAATTGCAGCTTTATTGTTTGTATTTATTTTATGGCCAAGAATTTCATCTGGTTCTGATGTCGAGATTCCTGATGTTCAAGGTATGACAGTTGAACAAGCACAGAACGCTTTAGAAGATGATGGATTAGAGGTAGAAAAGAAAACTAAGGAAGAAGCTAGTGACGATGTCGATGAAGGTAAGGTTATTGGAACTGATCCAGAAATTGGTGAAAGTGTAAAAGAAGGAACTAAAGTAACGCTTATTGTATCGACAGGTTCTGAAAAAATTGAAATTGAAGATTATACTGGTGAAGATGTCGATGATGTTAAGAGAGAGTTAGAGGATGCTGGTATTAGAGTTGTGACAGAAGAAAGAGATGTCGCAAGTGGGGATGGAGTTAAAGAAAATACAATAATTGATCAAGATGTAGAGCCTGGAACTAAACTTGGCGATGGTGATACAATTACTTTAACAATTCCTAATATTTATAAGACTTATCCTAATTTTACCGATGGAACTTATACAGAAGATGATGTTAAGAAGTTCTGTGATGAAAATGGTATAACTTTAAATGTAACTTATATTGAAGATATGACAAAGAGTGAAGGTGTAGTTACGTATCAAAATATGGGAGCTGGAAGCCGAATTAACAGTGGAGATAATTTAAGAATTAAAGTTGTTAAGAATCCAGAATTACAAGATGCGACAGAACCTAGTGATACTGGAGATATGTAATGCAGGGAAAGATAGTAAAGTTAATTAGTAATGATTATACAGTTAAAACTTCAGAAAAAGAATATGTGTGTAAGGCCCGCGGAAAGTTTAGAAATATGGGCCTTTCACCATTAGTTGGTGACGAAGTTATATTTGATGAAGATAATAAATATATTTTAGAAGTTTTACCGAGAAAGAATGAACTTACTCGTCCAGCGATTGCGAATGTCGATATGGCCGTAATTATTACTAGTTTAAAAAAGCCGGATTTTTCTTCTAATCTTTTGGACAAGTTCTTAGTTATATGTGAATATAATAGAGTTAAACCGGTAATAATTTTTACGAAATATGATTTGCTTAATGAAGATGAGATTAATTTAATTAATCCGGTAATAGATTATTATAAGAAAATTGGTTATGAAGTTTATATTAATGATGATATAGAAGCTGTTAAAAAAATATTTAGTGGTAAAGTATGCGTGTTTACTGGTCAAAGTGGAGCTGGAAAGTCAACTTTATTAAATAGGATTAATCCTAATTTGAATTTGAAAACTGGTGAGATATCACTAGCTTTAAATAGAGGAAAACATACAACTAGACATACAGAGCTTATTGCTTTATGCGGTGGCTTAGTGGCTGATACTCCGGGATTTTCAGCTTTGGAATTTACTGGCATGGATAAAGGTGATATTAGGGATAATTTTATCGAATTTAATATTTACCGAGATGAGTGTCAGTTTAGAGATTGTTTTCATATTCATGAGAAAAAATGTAAGGTAAAAGAAAAAGTACTTGACGGAACTATTTTGAAAAGTAGATATGATAATTATATAAATTTCTTAAAATGAGGTGATTATTAATGGTAAAAATAGCTGGTTCGTTTTTAAAAGTTCAAAGTGACTTTGATAAAATAAAAGCACTTGACAGTGTGTGTGATTATATTCACTATGATGTCATGGATGGCAGGTTTACCGAAAGACCAACACTTCCGATTAATAAAATGAAAGAAGATTTATCTAAATTAAAAAAACCACTTGATGTGCATTTGATGGCCGTGGATAATATGAAATACATCGATGAGGTAATTGGTTTAAAACCTAGTTATATTACATTTCATTTAGAAAGTACAGATAAAGTTTCTGAGATTATAGATTATATTCATGGTAAAGGAATTAAAGCGGGAATAGCTATTAATCCAGATACGGAAGTTAATAAAGTTATGCCATATTTGAACGATGTAGATATGGTATTAGTGATGAGTGTGAAAGCGGGAGCTGGTGGACAACCATTTATCGATATAACTGATAAGATTGATAAATTAATAGAATACCGTGATGAAAATAGTTTACCTTATATAATTGAGGTAGACGGTGGTATTAATGATAATACAATTAGAATGGTTAAAAAAGCAGATGTGGTGGTAGCGGGTTCATTTATTACTGATGCGGATAATTATCAAAGTCAGGTTTATAAATTAAAGAAAAGTTTAAGAAACGGTTTTACTTTAGCTGAATTACTTGGAGTTATAGTTGTTTTAAGTATTTTAGGTTTGGTTGCCGTGACAGCTATTGATAATAGTTTAAAAAGTAGTAGATATGATAGTTGCCTTGTTCAAGAAAAAAATTTGACTGAAGGGGCTAAAATGGTGATGATTGATTACCCTAATTTACTTCCAACATCATCTAGTTCTTCGGTGACAATACCGGTTAGTGTGCTTCAAAATGGGGGAACGATTAACGGTCAAGTGATTGATTCTGGATATATTGAAAAAGATTTAATTAATCCAATGACCGATAAGTCTTATGTTTCATCGTCTAGTGGAGTATCGGTTAGGGTGACAACGACTAACGGTACGGATTTTGATTATACAGTTGTTTATGGTAATGAAGATGAATCTTGTCATAGGTAGGAGGCAAATTATATGAAAAAGATAACTTGTGATGGTAATGAAGCTTGCGTGCGAGCTTCGTATTTATTTACGGAGGTAGCGGGTATTTATCCGATTACTCCGTCTAGTCCAATGCCAGAGTTAATAGATAGATGGTCTTTTGAAGGTAAGAAAAATATATTTGGTGAAGTACCAAAAGTTATAGAGATGCAAAGTGAGGCGGGAGCTATTGGTTTAGTTCATGGTATTTTGCAATCTAGTGTTTTAGCTTCGACTTATACGGCTAGTCAAGGATTACTTTTAATGATACCAAATATGTATAAGATTGCAGGTGAGATGTTACCTTGTACGATGCATGTGGCTGCGCGTTCTTTGGCCACGCATGCGCTTAGTATTTTTGGTGATCATCAAGATGTATATGCGACAAGAAGTACTGGTTTTTGTATGATAGCTTCTTCTTCAGTTCAAGATGCTTACAACTTAGCTTTGGTAAGTCATTTGTCTAGTTTAGAGGCCTCTTTACCGTTTATGCATTTTTTTGATGGTTTTAGAACTAGTCATGAACTTAATAAGATTAATATATTGGAAGATGAAGAAGTTAAGAAATTAATACCATATGATAAGTTAGAAAAGTTTAGAAGTAGAGCTTTAAATAATGAAAAACCAGTTACAAGAGGTACTAATCAAAATGGTGATATTTATTTCCAAGAAACAGAAGCTCGAAATAAATTTTATGATAGAGTGCCAGATATCGTAAATGAATATATGAGTAAGGTTGGTAAGCTTACAGGAATAGATTATAAACCATTTAATTATTATGGTAATCCAAAAGCTACAAAGGTGATTGTGGCAATGGGCTCTGTTTGTGAGACGATTAATGAGACGATTGATTATTTAAATGGCGACATCGGTTTGATTGAGGTTCATTTATATAGACCATTTAGTGATAAGTATTTATTAGATGTACTTCCTAATAGTGTTAAGAAAATAGCTGTTTTAGATAGAACTAAAGAGGCTGGCAGTGAAGGAGAACCTTTATATTTAGATATTACAAGTAGTTTAAAGGATAAGGATTTAGTTATTTGTCATGGCCGTTACGGACTTTCTAGTAAAGATGTGACACCTGGCATGATTAAAGCTATCTATGATATGTTAGATGATCCGAAAGATGAATTTACAATTGGTATTGATGATGATGTGACTAATTTGTCTTTAGATTATGAAGATATTAATGTAACGGATAATACTGAGGTTTTGATTTATGGTTATGGTAGTGATGGTATGGTGAGCTGCAGCAAATCATTACTTAGTATTATTGGTGATAGTGATAAATATGTTCAAGGATATTTTGAATATGATTCTAAAAAATCTGGTGGGGTGACATGTAGTCATTTGCGATTTTCTGATAAGCCGATTCGTTCAACTTATTTTGTGCATAACCCTAAGCTTGTAGTTATTTCGAAGGATACTTATTTATCAGTTTTCGATGCGATTACTAGTCTATCTACTAATGGCACATTATTAATTAATACAAGTATGTCTGAAAATGATTTATTAGATGCTTTAAATCCTTATAAGAGATTTTTGAAAGAGAAAAATATTAAGGTTTATGTAGTTGATGCGGATGAGATTGCGAGAAAACACAATTTAGGCATGAAAATAAGTATGATTATGGAGAAAGCTATTTTCAAGTTAATCAGTTTAGTTGATGAAGATAAAGCAACTAAGGAACTCGAAGATTATGTTATGCGTAAGTTTGGAGTTAAGAGTAAAGAGGTTGCAGAAAATAATATTTTAGCTTTAAATGATGTTAGTTTAAAAGAAATAGTATTAGATGAAATGGAAGAAGATTTGGAATTTCCTAGTAAAACTATTTATGAAGCTTTAGCTCATAGAAAAGGAAATGGTTTAAAGGTATCCGCTTTCGAAGGCTTTGAGGATGGTTCTTTTGAGCATACAGAGCCGGAGATGCAGAATATTTCAGAATTTGTTCCTAGGTGGATTAAAGAAAATTGTATACAGTGTGCGATGTGTTCACTCGTTTGTCCACATGGAGTTATTAGACCATTTTTACTTAATGAAGAAGAGTATGAGAAAGCACCTGACTATGTTAAGGAAAGATGTAAGCCGGCACTTGGGGCTCCTAATCATTATTATGTGATTGCTATTTCGGCTAAAAACTGTACTGGTTGTGGGGTATGTATAAATACCTGCCCAGGTATGCGGGGCAATAAGGCTTTAGCCTTTGAAAAACTTAAGGATAGTAAGAATAATAGGGTGTTTGATTATTTAGTAGAAAATGTTAAAGAGAAAGATAATTTTAAAAAGGAAACGATTAAAGGTAGTCAATTACAAAAACCTAAGTTTGCTTTTCACGGAGCTTGTGCGGGATGTGGAGAAACAGCTTATATTAAATTATTAACGCAACTTTCTGATGATAATTTAATGATTGCGAATGCGACTGGTTGTTCATCTATTTATGGAGGAGAACTACCTAATGCACCATATAGTGTGCCTTGGATTAACAGTTTGTTTGAAGACAATGCGGAATTTGGTTATGGAATTTTGATGGGCTTTGAATATGGTAAAAATATGGTTAGGGAATACATGTTAAAACATAAAGATGAGTTATTTGATAAATGGCTTCAAAATAGTAATGATTATAATATAACTAAAGATGTTTATGAAAAGATAGATTATGAGAAGCATCCTAGATTAAAAGAACTTAAAAATTATATTATAGCTAAAAATGTGTGGGCTGTCGGTGGTGATGGCTGGGCATATGATATTGGCTTTGGTGGAATTGATCATGTTTTATCTAGTGGAGCTAATATAAATATTTTAGTTTTAAATACAGAAGTTTATTCTAATACGGGGGGTCAAGCATCTAAGGCAACTCCAGAAGGAATGGTGGCTGAGTTTGCGGCTTCTGGTAAGAAAAATTATAAGAAGGATTTAGCTAGAATTGCGATGGCTTATCCAAATGCTTATGTGGCTCAGGTGTCACTTGGGGCAAATATGATGCAGACGATTAAAGCGTTTAACGAAGCAATTAAACATGAAGGACCATCAATTATAATTGCTTACTGTCCTTGTATATCTCATGGTATTAAAGCGGGTATGGGCTGTTCAGTCGAAGAAGAGGCTTTAGCTACCAAATGTGGGTATTTCCCAATATTTAGATATGATGGTTCTAAAGATGAATTTAGTTTAGATAGTCCAAATCCTGATTTTAGTTTATATGATGAATTTTTAAATAATCAAACGAGATATAGCATGCTTAAAACAGTTAATCCAGAGAATGCGGATGAGATGCTTCAGATTAATAAGGAAGAAGCTATTAAGAGATTTAATTTTTATAAAGGTTTAGTAAAACAAGAAAAATAGTCAAGTTATGAGCTTGGCTATTTTATATTATCTTAATATTTTCTAAATAATCTAGTCCTTCAATACCGAAGATATATGTTATGTCATTTTATAAAAGATGATGTTTTTGGATATATTCTTTTGCTTCACGCAAGTTATTTATAACATTGATTTGATCTTTAGAAATTCCAATTTTTTCTTGCATCTCTTTTTCAGACATATAGAAAAGATTAAAGATACCACCAATGATATTGTCTTTTCTATATACTTTTGTGCAATATTTTTTAGAAAATCAGTTTTTTGATAATTTTATATATGATATATTAATTACTTACACACTTTTCTTGACAAACCCGCAAGACCAGCAACGTTAAATACATATTTAAATGGAGAATATTATAATGGTTTAGATAATTCCATAAAAGATAATATAGAATCCCATACATGGGGAATAGGGGCAGTTGAACAAGATAATGATGATTTATCAGCCCAAATAGTAAGTGAACAAGGAACAACATGGAATGGGAATATAGGATTAATAAGTCATAGTGATTATTTAAGAGCGAATAGTGATATGGCAAATTGTGGAACAGACAAAACAAATTTTGAGAATTATGAAACATGCCGAAATACAGATTGGATGTATATATCAGGAAGTTATTGGTGGATAATTTCTCCGGACGCTGACAGCTCTCGCGCCGTTTGGAATGTCAATGATGATGGCAGCCTCGGCCACTTTGCGAACACTTCCGGCGATGCGCCGCGTCCCGCCGCATATCTAAAATCTGATATCACATTAAGTGGAAGTGGAACTTTAGAAGATCCATATAAAATTGTTTCGTGATGAAATAAGATAAGAATAAAAGGCAAGCCCGAAGGGTTTGGACGACCGCGAAGCGGTCGTTTTACATTGGACTTTTTAATATATGTTTGTTAACAAAAAATCAAAGTAGTAATTAATTATGAAAATTTATCATTTTAATGTATAATTGTCTTAGGAGGAAATGTTTATGTCTGATGTAGATAAAGTTTTAAAAGACAATGATTATGTTATAAGTAATAGTGAAGAAAATAAGAATGATAAGGTTGTAGTTTTAAAAAAAAGTAAAGATTTTTTAAAATGGTTTTTAGGTGATAAGAGTTTACATGATAAAAAGATCGGATTTATTTTAGATGATAATGGCGATGTTAAAAAAATGGAGGTAATGTATGAATTTTTAAAGTATTATTTATCAGTTAAAGATAAATTTACTTTAAAGATGGAGGATTACAACAGTTTATTTGTTAAGGGTTATAGTAATAGATTTTTAGAGGAAGCTTTAGAACAATTTACTTCTAGTAATAAAGGTGGTAAATTTTTAAGAGCCTCATTAATAGCACTTGGTTACCAAAGTTTTGGAAAAGATGACGATAAATATTTACCTTTAGGTATTGCTTTAGAGTTATTTCAAACTTCAATTTTAATTCATGATGATATTATTGATAAAGCGGATAAAAGAAGAGGTTTAGATACTATTCCAGTTAAGTATCAAAAAATATATGGAGATGCGATTAAAGACGGGGATAATTTTGAAGATAAAAGAAAAGATATTGGTAATTCAATGGCTTTATGTTTAGGAGATTTAGGTTTTTATTTAGCTTTACAAATTATAGTTCAAAATTATAGGAATAATAAGAATTTAGATAGGGTTTTAGAATATTATAATGATGTAGCTATTAAAACTTGTGAAGGAGAAATGGTGGATGTTATTTTACCATTTTATGAAGAGTTTTATGGTGAAGAAGATAATTTAGAAAGTCATGTAATGGAAATATATAAACTTAAAACAGCTTGGTATTCAGTAGTTGGACCATACTGTATGGGAGCTATTTTAGGTGGTTTAGATGATGAGAAGGTTCATAAATTAGAAGATGCTTTAATTAATTTAGGTGTGGCTTTTCAAATTAAAGATGATTTACTTGGTATTTATGGTGATGAGAAATATATTGGTAAATCAGTTACATCAGATGTCAGTGAATATAAACAGACAATTTTATATGCTTATGCGATTAATACAGAGTGTAGAGATGAATTACTTAAATATTATGGTAAAAATATAAGTGTTAAAGAGATGGATAAAGTGAAAGAGATATTTGATAAATCAGGAGCTAGGGAATATGCGAATAAGACTATGGATAAATTATTCAAAGACAGTTTTAAAGATATATTAGATTTAGATTTCTTAGATTTAGATAAGAAAAAACTATTATTAGGATTTGCGGAATTTTTGAAGGTTAGGTCTAAATGATTAAGAAAGTAGTATTATGTTTATTTGCTTTATTATTAGTAGGTTGCGGAGTAGAAACTAGAACTATTGATAAGGCAAATGGTGATTCAAAGACATATTTATTTTTTAAAGATTTTGATCCTAATAATTATTATGTTGAACTATGGGATAGAAATAACAACAAAAATGATGATACGAAAATCATAATGGCTAGAAGTGATGATGAATATTATTATGAAATTAATGGCTCAACACAGATGATTGTGATTCAAAAAGATGGCTATATGTATACTTTAGATCCACAAATGAAAAATTATAATAAGGTGGAAAATCCAATAGAAGATTATGCTTATGGAGTATTACCAAGTGATATGGTAACACTTAGAACGGCTGGTTATGAAACTGGCGAAGAAAAGGTTTATGGAAAAAATTATATATATGAAAAGTATACAAATAATAATGATGAATCGACTTATTACTTTGATGGTGATGATTTAGTATATATTAGATACAAAAGTCCAGAGAGAACCGTATTTTTTAAGTATAATTTGACAAAAGATGAAGTTAATAGTACTCTATTTGAAATTCCTGATGATTATTTGGAAATTACTTATTAGGGTGATACTATGACTTTGGATGATATAAAACAGTTTAAAATTAAGATTCAAAGTGAAAATATTCCTTTGAGTGTGAAATATGAATATTTAAAAGGTCTTAGTCAATTACTAGAAACCTATGAATATTCTTTTTTTGCATGCGAAGAGCAGTTTGAAATATTAAAATTATCTTTTCAAAATGAAAAAATAATTTTTAATCAAAAAATAAATATTATTTACCATTATTTAAAAGAAAATAAAAACTTTTTAAATTTAGATAAAAATTCTTTAATTTATAAATGGCTATTAGATAATATCGGGGTTTTGATGGTGATGAAACATTTAGATTTAAGAGCGTATGATATTATTTCAGTTTTTAAATTAGAAAAACACAAAGAATTTCCAGTATTTGATATCAATGATAAATACGTTTATAGGTTAAAACAGTTAGTAGATCATTTAAGAAGTTATGGTGATTTACCGGTTCAAACAGATAAAAATTTTAAGTTTGACGATGGGATTTATATGGGAAGGTTTATCGCTCATAATAAGCGGAAAGTAATGATGTTAAAAGAGGGTAACGAATATGCTTTTGAACTTGCTATTTATTTTGAACAGAAAGATTTAAATTTTGATGATAAGTTAAAAGAAGTTTATGAATATCTTGTTAATTATGGCAAATTACCTTTTACCTCCGATAGCGAAGTTAAATTTAGTAATGGTGAGGTTATGAGTACATGGTTTAGTCATAACCGAAAAAAGATTAGTTTGATGGATAATTATATGGCTAAAGTAATTACTAAGCATTTAAATGGACGTAAATTAAAATTTATGGATAAGTTGGATGAACTTTATAATTATTATATTTTGAATGGATTTATTCCCAATGTGACTAGTAGAGAGATTTTTAGTGATGGCTCTTTAATGGGAGGTTTTGTCAAAGAAAACAAAGATAAATTAATTAAGGCTAGTGAATCAGATAGTGTGGCCAAAGAAATTTTAGATTTTTTAAATAGTAAGAAATTGTCTGATGAACAGAAAATTAAAGAAGCTTATTTATATCTGGAAAGTAATAGTGAGTTACCAGCTAAGAGTAATAAAAGGATTTGTTTTTCCGATGGCAGTTATATGGGCTACTGGCTTAGAGAACATTATAATGATTTGGTTAATAATGATGATAAATATTCAAAAAGGATTATTACATATTTTAAATCTTTAGAAAGTAAGTCATTAACTGGTGATGATAAACTTAATGAGGTGTATAATTATTTATTAGAACATAATCATTTACCTAGTAGAAGAGAACTTGTTTATTTTAGTAATGGTGAAGTGATGACTTATTGGCTTGGGCATAATTTAGATAGATTAAGGTTATCCGGTGATGATAAGGCCAAAACGATTATTAATTATTTAGACAGTCAAAAAGGAATTAGTTTTGAAGAAAAGGTGGCTGAATTATATACTAAAATTTTAGATAAAGAGTTTAAGGTAACTAGTGAATCTGTATTTAGTGATGGCGTTAATATTAAAGGATGGCTTAGGGATAATAAAAAACGTCTTGAATTACTTAAAGAGGAAAGTGATGCTGTTTTATTAATATGGAAGAAATGTTTTAAGCTTAGTTTTGAGGAAAAGGTAATGGAAGCTTATGAGTATCTATGTCTATATAATAAAATTCCCTTCCAAAGTGATAGAGAGGCTTTGTTTAGTGATGGTACTTTTATTGGTATGTGGATTTCTAATAATAAAAGAGAGATTTATTTGGGAGTAGATAATTTAATAAGGCTAAAAGAGAAGATGGAGGAGATAAATCCTCATTGTTTTGATAGAATAAAAGGCCAAAAAAGTTTAAAAAAATAGTGGTGATGTAGTATGATAAATAATAATAATATTAGAAATTATTATAATTCGAAAATTAGTGATTTTCGTAAGAAGGTTTGCCGGGGAGTAATACCACGACGTGATAAAGCGAAAGTATTAAGAGATTTGAATAAATTATCTGAAATTGTAAATTCTAATTATACAGCAAATCAGTTTAATGAGATGTTAGATAAAATAGAGTCTTTGTATAGTGAACTTCAAGTTGATTTTAATGCTAAGATAAAATATTTAAATTTATATTTTAAAAAACATAGGAGTTTTCCAGCATATAGTGATAAAGTTACGGTCTTTAAAGATGGAACAATTATGAGCGAATTTATTTTTGAACATTTGAGTTATTTAGAAAAGTTGTATTCAAAAAACAAGGTGTATCTTCAAAATTTAAGTGGTTATAAATTGGGTAAGAGGCAACCACCTTTAATTACTCGTAAAATAGTTTGGCCTTTTGAAATTAAAATGCGATTTGTATTTAGATATTTATCTGAGTATAATTGTTTACCTATAGAATATGATATTAATTTTAAATTTCCGGATGGCGAATCAGTTTTGGAATGGATTATAAAGAATAAGCAGGTACTTAATGATAGTTCGGATTATAGGGCAAAGTGTATTTTGGTTTATTATGATTATTATGGTAATCAGGTTTTTCAGGACAAATTGGATTATGTATATGATTATTTGCTTGAAAAAGGTGAATTACCAAGGACTTCAGATAACAAAACTAGGTTTTCAGACGGGACTTTAGTTAGTAATTGGTTATATTATAATGGTGAAAAGATAAAACAATTAAAGCCTTTTGTTCAAAAAGCTAAAATTATATCTGATCATTTAGGTGATAGAAAAGTTAAAAAATTAGGGCGATTAAACAGCAATTTATCGTTTGATGAAAAGAAATTGATCGTTTATAATTATTTATTAGAAAATGGAGCCCTACCAAAGACTACGAATAAGACATTAAAATTTGATGATGGAGTTTTGATTAGCGACTGGATTGTGAATTATCGTGATAAATTGTATGCATTAAGAAATGATGATTATCAAGCAAAGGCTATTGTTAATTATTTGGAAAGTTCTAAGACAAAAGGTCAAGGTCGAAAGAGAAATGCACTTAATTTTGATGAAAGAATTACGGAAGTTTATGAATATTTAGTAGAAAGTGGTTGTTTACCTAAATATAACGATAAGACGATTAGGTTTAGTGATTCAGTTATTATGGGTGGTTGGTTGAAACGTAATAAAAATAAGATTAAAGAAATGGTTCGTGATGAACGAATAACAATGATAGCTCGGTATTTTGATGACACAAAACTATATAGAGATACATCATCTAAGCAGCGAGCTGCGGTTTTTGAACAAACTTTAATTAATGAAAAAGGTGGTAAAGTAAAAAAATTAGATATCAAATAAAAAATGACGAATTCTTTTGCTTTAATATTTTGTTATATAATTTACAAAAGTGCCTTTTCATGATAAGATTTAAATGGAGGAAAAATATGAAGAGAGCATTTAAATTTTTAGTATTTTTAATAGTATCATTTATGATGGTAGGTAACGTACAAGCCAAAACTATTGATGGTTCTTATGGTAAGGTTGATAATAATGTTCAAATGGAAGATGAAGTTAATGGCTCAGCTTTTTTGGCAGGGTCTAAGACTGAGATGACTGGGCAAGCTGACGGTGTAAGCTTTATGGCTGCTGAAAGCGTCAATTTTCAAGGAACGAGTGAGTTTATCGCATTAGCCGGTAATACTGTTGATATTAATGGTGTTGTATATAAAGATTCATTTATTGCAGGTAATATTGTTACTATTGATGCGGAAGCAGATTTACAAAGAGATGTAGTTATTGCTGGATCTGAGGTAGAAATTAATGGTAATATTGGTAGAAATGTTACTATATATGCTTCAAGGGTTACGTTTAAAGGAGCTACAATTCAAGGAAACGTTAGTGTATATGCTTCTGATATAAGTGCTGATGATGAAACAAAAATAAATGGTAATTTATCTTATCCAGAAGATGCTGAGGTTAGTATTGCCGATGGTGTAGTTGGTGGAAAGACTACTAAGACAGAGGTGGCGGAAGATAGTAGTAATGGTTTTATTACGATGGTAATGGGTAAATTTTGGTCATTTATGGCACTTATGTTAGTATTTGCTGTCTTGAGTTTAGCAGCGTCTAAATTATTTATAAGGATGCAAAAAGAATATGATAAATTTGATTTTAATAAAGGATTAGAAGTTTTTACTAAGGGATTAGTATTTTTAATTTTGGTTCCGGTTATTATATTTATTTTATTTTTAATGTCGATTGGAATTCCGCTTGCTTTAATTTTACTTGCTTTATATTTTATAATTATGTATTTATCAACCGTATTTACTGGTTATCTAATAGGTTATAAATTATGGCAAAAGTTTTTCAACAAGGATATCAATATGCTAGTGGTTGGAATATTTGGACTTGCAACATTATTTATTTTAAATTTAATTCCTGGTATTAGTGTGATTGTTTCTATGCTAACAGTATTTATTGGTGTAGGAATTATATATGATGTTATTTTAAAAAAAATAGGTTCTAATGATTAGAATCTTTTTTGATGCCTTTTAGGCTTTGAAACATATAATATGATGGGGTGAGATTATGTATACAATATATCAGGTTCAAAATGGTGATACTTTAGCTAGTGTGGCAAGTAATTTTGGCATTTCGGTAAATAATTTATCTAGTTTAAATGGTATTATGGTCGGTAGTTTATTAAATCCGGGTGATTATATTGTAGTTCCAAAAGTACAAAATGAAAATCCTTATTTTAGAGAATATGTGGTGAAAAAGGGTGATAGTATTTATGGAATTGCGAGAGCTAATAATATTAGTCCTAGTCAGCTTTTAAGATTAAACGGTTTAAATGATACGGATATAATTTATCCAGATCAAAAAATTATGCTTCCAAGAAATGGGGTTAGTTTTTATATAACTGAGTCTGATGATACTTTAAATGATGTTACAAAAGGATTAAATGTGAGTGCTAATGAATTGGCCCGTCAAAATGGAACGATTTATTTAACAAATGACCAATTAATTGTGTATAAAAAATAAAGTTTTGATGCTTTGTTTTTTATTTGGCTTTTTTTTTAAGCGGTTTTGTTATATAATTATTATGGTGGTAGAATGAGAAAAATATTAATTTTAATTGTAGCCTTATTCATGCTTACCGGTTGTGGTGGTAATAAAACATACGATGAAATTAGTTATGATGAATTAAATAAAATGCTTGAGGATAAGCAAGATTTTATTTTGTTTATCGGTTCTGATACATGTAGTGCATGTAATACATATAAGGGAACTTTAAATGATGTTATTGAAGAGTATGGAACCGATGTGAAATATATTGATTTGGCTAGTCTTTCAGAGGCTGAAGAATCTGCACTAGTTAGTAAATTTCCAATAACAGGAACGCCAACAACAGTGTTTATTACTAATGGTAAAGAAGAAGATACGCATAATAGAATTGTTGGAAGTGCGAAAAAAAGTAAAATTATTGAAGAGTTTAAAGATAATGGGTATATAGAGGGTTGATAAAATGAATGAAAATAATATGCAAATGAATTTAAATAATACAAAAAATGGTGTGCTAAATGGACAAGTTAATACACCTGTTTCTGATGCTACACAATTATATGTGAATGCACAACCAGCAGTAACGCCTTTAAATCCCGAGAAATTTCCAATTATTACAAATTATTGTGAAAATTTAACAACTAAAGAGTATGTTACAAATCCAGCGATAGCTCGTGAGGAAGAAATTAAAAAAACAATTTTAGTTTTACTTACTCCTGATAAGTCAGCTTTACTTATTGGTAAACCGGGTATTGGTAAAACAGCAATAGTTGAGGGAATTGCTTATAAAATACAAAGGGGAGATGTCCCTAATGCTTTAAAGGGTTATAATATTTTAAAAATTAATTCATCTTCAATGCTTGGAACGATGATTGTGAATGGTAAGCCTGAGTCAGTAACTAATTTAATTGTATCGGAATTAAAAAGAGCACCTAAGACAATTTTATTTATTGATGAGGTTCACACTTTAATTGGAGGAGCGGCAGATGGTCCAATGGATTTGGCTAATATTTTGAAGCCAGCCTTGGACCGTGGTGATATTAAGGCTATTGGGGCAACAACGACGATTGAATATGAAACATATATTGTTCGAGATAGAGCATTTTTAAGACGTTTTGATAGAATTGATGTTTTGGAACCAGATAGAGAGGCAACTATTCAAATTTTAATTGGGACAATTCCAAAGATAGAGTACAAAACGGGAATTAAGATGATAAATAATGCCTTTATTACTCGATTATTAATGGAATCTATTGTCGATGCGACTAGTGAATATAAGAGGGTTTATGGACTTTCAGCTATGTATCCGGATGTTTCACTTTCTGTTTTATCGGGTGCGTTCTCAAATGCTTTATTTGATAATAAGCAGGAAGTTGGTATTATGGATGTGTATATAGCAATTCGTGATAGTAAACGAATTTATCCTGATAGTAGAGTTAAGGAATGTGCGGCTTTTAGAGAAAAATTTTCTAGAATCTGCGAAGAACGTGGTATTGTTTTACCTGATGTTAAACTTGAGGATATCGATACTGGAAATGATCTTTAATTTTAATAAACTATCATATAATTAAATGAGGATAGGAGGATATGTATGAAGAAAGAAGTACCGATGAAAAATTATTTTATTTTAGCACTTATATTTCTTGTGACGGTAATTGGTGTGTTTTATGCGAGAGAATGGTATAATACTTCTAAAGAGTATTATGCACAAAACTCAGTGATGACTAAAGTGGTTAGAGAAATTAAGAGTGAAGAAATTGCAAATTATACTTTGGAAAATCAAAAATTTGTACTTTATGTCGCTTCAGGAAAAAATATTGAACTTAAAGATTTTGAAGATAAATTTAAAAATTTGATTCAAGATATGGATTTAGTTGATTCAGTACTTTATATGAATTTAGATGGGGTAGAGCCTAATGGTTTTTATGATTTATTGAGAAATGATTTTTCGGCTATGAGTAGAATTAAAAATCAAATTATAGATGATTCTTCAGCTAGTTTGTATGTTTTTACTGATGGAAAAATAACGTCTGTTTTAAATAATGTTAATGATTATTCGATGAAAAGATTAGAATCTATTATAACAAGATGGGAGATTAAATAATGCTTAATGTAGTACTTTATGAACCAGAAATTCCACAAAACACTGGAAATATTATGCGAACTTGTGTGGCAACTAATACAAAATTACATTTGATTAAACCACTTGGCTTTAGTTTAGATGATAAAGTTGTTAAGAGAAGTGGAGCTAATTATATCAACGATTGTGATTATAAATTATATGAAAATTGGGATGATTTTATAAGTAAAAATCAAGGGATGTTTTATTTTTTAACGCGTTATGGTCATAAACCTCATTCTTCATTTGATTATAGTAATAAAGATGAGAATATATATTTTGTTTTTGGGAAAGAGAGTACAGGTATTCCTAAAGAAATTTTAAATGATCATTTGGATACATGTTTAAGAATGCCAATGACTGATAAAGTTAGAGCTTTAAATGTATCTAACACGGTAGCTATTATGGTTTATGAGGCGTTAAGGCAACAAAATTATGAAGGTTTGCTTTTTGATGAACCGTTTAAAGGTGCGGACTATTTAGAAAAATAGGGTTGAAATGTACTAAAAAAAATGTTATTATGTGTGTAGAATAAGGAGGAGCAAGATTATGGAAATATTATCGAATTGGGTATTTTGGGTTATATTAGCTTCAATCGTTTTTGTTTTAGCTTTGATTGGATATTTAACCGAAAGTATGAAAAAACCAAAGAAAGACGAAGAAAAGAAAGATACTGATTCTAATGAAGTAAATACTGATGCAAAACCTGTTCAAGAGGAACCGGTAGTTACTGAGGTGAAAGCTGATGATTGGATGACAATGCCAGAAGTTAGCAAACCACTTGAGGAAGTTAAGGTTGATTCTATAAATGATATGCCTAGTGAAAGTTCTGTAACTGCTGATGTTAATACAGAAACTACTACAGGTGGGGATTTATTTACTACTCCAAGTATTAATGAAGCAGTACCAGTAGAAAATACGATGAATGATAACACAGAGGTTAACAATGTAAATGTAGAATCTTCAGTTAATCAATCTGAAACTACTGTATTTTCTACGGCAAATACTGAGGAAACTCCAGTTATGTCTGAGCCTGCTGTTGGTACAGAAGTTACACCTAGTGAACCAGTTCAAGATACACCAGTAGAAACTTTAAATACATCAGAGTCTGATGATAAAAATACAGATATTTGGAATTTATAAAAAGATGAGTTTCATCTTTTTTTATGCGCCCTAATCGAATTTTTAATAAATTTTTCAAAAAATAAAGGGTTTTATCAAACTCTTAAGTATGATATAATTAACTAAGTTAGATGGAGGTTATTTCATGACGATAGAAAGTTTAATCGAACTAGCTAGAAAAATTTTAGATATTTTATTAGTTTGGGGATTGTTTTATTTTATTTTAAAAAGTCTTAGAAAAAATGTAAAAATGATAATGCTTTTTAAAGGAATTTTAATTATTGTTATTACGAAAATATTAGCAGATGTGCTTGATTTGGTAACGATTGATTACTTGATTGATTATGTCATCGAGTGGGCGCCGCTTGCTTTAATCATTATTTTCCAACCAGAAATTAGAGATGCGCTTGAGCAACTTGGTAGAGCTCAATTACTTGGAAGACATAAAACTCTTTCTCTCAGTGAACTTGAAAAATCTATTGGAGAAATTACAAGTGCGGTTGATTACATGCGTAAAATGCGGATTGGTGCATTAATAGTAATTGAAAGAGAAAATAGTTTGGCAAGTTATGTAGAAAAGGCTCAAAAGATATACGCGGATATTTCAGGCCCACTTTTATCTTCAATTTTCTTTACTAATAACCCACTTCATGATGGTGGTGTAATTATTAGAGGAGATAAGATAATTTGTGCGGGTGCAGTTTTCCCAACTAGTGATAGTATGGCAATTAGTAAAAGACTTGGTACTCGTCATAGAGCAGCTTTGGGAATTGCGGAACAGACCGATTGTATTGCACTCGTAGTATCAGAAGAAACTAGTAGAATTTCTATAGCAATGAATGGTGAACTTATTTATAATCTTTCTTTGGATGAAGTTAGAATTCGTTTATTAGAAGCTTTAGCCCCATCACAAAAAATATTAGATGGAGCGAAAGAAGGTGGAAGAAATGAATAAGAAACCGGGAATTTTTAAAAGAATAGCTCGTTTTATCGATAAAAAAATAATTGTTCCAGTTACAAAAACAATTATGAAAGTTACTAAAAAATTTGGCGGTTCTAATCGTTCACTTGAAACATGGCTTTCAAGAAGTAATACGTTACTGTTTGTATCTTTATTTTTGGCGATTACGATATTTATTTTATTTGACCAAAAGAAAATGCTTTTTAACGACACTAGTGCAGAAGTATTAAAGGATCAAATTGTGGAAGCTGTTTACAATGAAGAAGCATATGTGGTTGAAGGTTTACCTGATAAAGTTGATATTACTTTAATGGGTAGTAGAAGTGATTTGTTTATTGCGAAACAGTCTACAGCTTCTAAAGTAACAGTTGATTTAAGTGGATTAAAACCAGGTACTCATAAGGTCGATATTGAATATATGCGACCAAATGATTCGGTTGAATACAGTGTTAATCCATCAGTAGCCACAGTTAATATTTATCCGAAGGTTTCAGAGTCTAAAACTTTAACAACAGATTTACTTAATCAAGATAGTTTAGATCCGAAACTTATTGTCGATAATGTTCAACCTGAGGTAGACACTGTTGTTATTAAAGGTGCAGAAGATGAAGATGCGATTAATAGTTTGACCAAAGTAGCAACGGTTAAAGCTTTAGTCGATGTATCAAGTTTAAATAATCAAGATGTTGGAACGGTTACTTTAAAAGATGTTCCTTTAAAGGCTTATGATTCTAATGGTAATAGTTTGGATGTAGAAATAGTACCTTCTAAAATAGAAGTTAAGGTTGATTTATCTTCACCAAGTAAAACTGTACCTATTAGAGTGGTTCCAAAAGGTGATGTAACGTTTGGTAAAGCAATTAGTTCAATTAATTTGAGTCAAAATAATGTGACTGTTTATGGTGAACAAAGTGTACTTGATGATTTGGAATATGTTCCAGTTGAAGTTGATGTCGATGGTTTAAAAGAAGATAGAGAATATAAACTAGAGCTTACTAAACCTAGAGGAGTTAGATCAATGAGTGTTAATAACGTGACGGCTAACATTACTTTAGGAACATCAACTGATAAAGATATTTCAAATGTCAACATTGACGTTCGTAATTTGGATGATAGATATAGTGTTCAAGGTTTATCGCAAGATGACATTCAAGTAACTGTTAGTGTTCAGGGTGTTGAATCGGTACTTAATAGTTTGACAGCGGATGACATTACGGCTTATATTGATTTGGATGGTTATAAACCTGGTGAATATGAAGTTGAAGTTCAAGTGGAAGGAACAGATTCAAGAGTACAGTATTTATCAAAGACAAAACGGGTTAAAATTAGAGTAGTTGAAAAGTAGCTTTAGGGCTACTTTTTAATTGACTTTATATAAAAAAAATATTATCATTAATATAAAAGGAGCGTTTGATATATGTTTGAGAAAATTCGAAATACTTTAATTGCTACTTCAGTACTTTATTTATTATTTGGTATTGTCATGTTATTTTTTCCAGGATTAGTAATTACATCAGTTTGTTATTTAGTAGGAATTATGTTTTTGTTTGTTGGAGTATCTGGTATTGTTATGTATATGAAAACAGAAATAAAAACAGCCTTTACTAGTTTTACTTTAGTAATGTCAATTATATTTGGAGCATTTGGTGTTTATGTACTTTTAAATCCAGAGGCTTTTGCATCATTTTTACCGCTAGTTATGGGCATATTTTTACTTGTTGATTCTGTTAGTAAATTATCAATGGCTTTTGATTTAAAGAAATTTGAATATAAAAATTGGTGGCAAATGTTGATAGTAGCGTTTATCTTACTTGGATGTGGATTACTTTTAGTGTTTAATCCATTTGAAGCTTTAGCTGTCAGCGTTCAAATTATAGGTGCTATATTAATTGTCGATGCTGTAAGTAATATATTTACTATTTACAGTTATTCAAAGATTGATAAAAAATAAATCTATCGTTATGATAGATTTTTTAATGGTCTTCTAGATGTACAAATAGAAGTCCAATATTAATTAAACCGGCTATACCGACTAAAGAATACACAATTCTTGATAACATAGTCATTTCACCAAATAAAAATGATACTAAGTTAAAATCAAGTAAACCGATTAATCCCCAGTTTATAGCACCTATAATTGTTAGGACTAAACATATTTTTTGTAATATTTCCATATTTTCACCTTCCTCTATTATTTATAATGGTCGAAAGTTTAAAAATTATTCATAATTAAAAAAATTTATCCATATAATTAATTGAAATTGAAAGATGGTGAAAAAATGAAAAAAATTTGTTTAATTTTATGTGTTTGTTTTTTAATGGTAGGATGTGGAAAATATACGGTTAAAGATGCGGAAAAGGATTTAGAAAAAAAGATTAATGGTTTAGATGGTTATAATTTAACTGGTGAGATGGAGATAATAAATAATGATGATGTTTATACATATGATGTCGATGCTTCTTATAGTAAAAATGATAAGTTTAGAGTATCTTTAAAAAATAAAACAAATAATCATGAACAAATAATTTTGAAAAATAGTGATGGAGTTTATGTTTTGACACCAACATTAAATAAAAGTTTTAAATTCCAAAGTGACTGGCCATACAATAATTCACAAGTCTATTTACTTCAAACATTACTTTCAGATATTCAAAACGACAGTGATAAAGAATTTAAAGAAACTAGTGATAATTATATTTTTACTACAAATGTAAATTATCCAAATAATAGTGATTTAGTTAAACAGAAAATTTATTTTGATAAAAAGTTAATTCCAACTAAGGTTGAGGTTTTAAATGAAGATGAGGAAGCTTTAATAAAAATGACATTTAAAAAAGTTGATTTAAAAGCTGAGTTTAAAGATGATTATTTTTCATTAGATAATAATATGAAGACAGCAGCTACGGAAAGTGAAACCGAGACAGTTAGTAAAATAGATGGTGACATTTATCCGATGTATATTCCTGAAAATACACAATTAGCTGATAAGGAAACCGTCGATTTAGAAAATGGTCAAAGAGTTATTATGACATTTGAGGGTGACAGTCCATTTATGCTTGTCGAGCAAACGGCATCTGTAAGTGATGATTTAGCAATCGTATCAGTTTATGGTGAACCTTATCAGATGGCAACAAGTGTAGCGGCAGTTTCAGATAATATGGTAAGTTGGATTAGTAATGGAATTGAATATTATGTGGTGGCTGATAACATGAGTGAAAGTGAACTTTTAAATGTAGCTAATTCGATATCAGTACTTCCAGTGAGCAAATAGACTAACTTTTATAGTTAGTTTATTTGTATACTAGGAATTTGCTTTGCAAAAAACAAAAAACTATTTACATGAACAAATGTTTGTGATATACTGAGTACATCAAAGAGATGAGGTGAAGATATTAAGGGTTAATTTAAACAAATATTAAGAATGAGTAGTTAATTCATTATATAATGAAAAATAAAACAATTGTTAAATTTTGACAAAGTAAAAAAGTAGGGTAGTGACTATCCGATATTGGTCTATGGAGGAACCTAAGGTTCCTGTGAAGTAGAAAGAGCTTACCGTGAGGTAAGCTAAGTCAAAATTTATTTTGGCTTTTGTTCTTTTAAAATGATTCATAATAATAATGTGGCTATATTTAAAGCTTTTATAACAATTAAAAGTTTAAAAAGTGAGAAAAATGTGCTATAATGCTTTCAGGTGATTGAAATGGCAGAAAATGAAAAAAATAAAAAGGGTAAAGCTAGTACAAACCGCACAACAAAAACTAGTTCAAATAAGAATAGTACTAAAAAAACAAGTACAACTAAAAAAACTACTATTAGTAAAACTGCAAAGAAAACTGCTCCAAAGAAGACAACTGCTGCAAAAAAGACTACTGATTCAAAGAAAGTAAGTGAAACGGAAGTTAAAGTGGGAGAGGTTAAAGCGCAAGTAAAACCTGAAAAGGAAATTAAAAAGCAGAAAGAAAAGAAAGAGAATATAAAACAAGCGCGTAAACAGCTTTATTATAATGAGAATAACGATTCTAATGAACTTTCTAAATTAATAAAGATAGTTTTAATTGTAACAGCTATTATTGTAGTTTTTTATGGTGTAACGGTAGTTGTTACTAATAAGGCTAAAGAGGCAGCTGAAGAAGAAAATAAAGAAGCAACAGAAATTCAATACGATAGTATTGTGATTGGATCCATGCTTAATATCAATGGAACATTTTATGTTTTGATAGAAGATCATGATGATATTAGATTAAATGAATATACAACTTTGATTCAGACAATTTCAGCCAGTGAAGATGCTCCTAAAATATATACAGCTGATTTGAGTAGTAGTTTTAATGAACATTATTTCAGCGATAAAACCAATTATGATTCTGATATGTCAAAGTTTAGAGTTAAGGGTACAACTTTAGTTAGAGTTAGTGATCATGAAATTACAGATGTGTATGATAATCATGATTCAATTGTCGATGAATTAAACAATTTAGATGAAGTAAAATAATGCGAGTGTATACATTCGTATTTTTTTATTATTTTTTGGTTGTTGAGACTATTTTTGTGTTATACTTTTAATAGTGTTTAAAGGATGATGCTTATGAAGAATAAAGAACAAAAGACTATCGATAATATTGAAAAATTGTCAAAGTCCTTAGATATTAAAGTGAATAAAAGGAAGGTAGTACCAACTTTTAAGACTAAGGAGGTTGTAATTTTATTGCTGCTTACAACTGTAATAAGTTTGGCTATGGGTGGCATTGTTACTTATAATGTAGTTTTAAAAGGTGAAAAAGTCGATGATGAATTACAAGAATTTATTACCAATTATGATTATATTGTCGATAATTATTATGGAGACGTTGATAAAACAGAATTAGTTGATTCTGCAATTGCTGGCATGCTTAGTACGCTGGATAAAAACTCTGCTTATGTTGGTGGGACAGATACTAATTTTAGTATTTATTTAGAAGGGACTTATGAAGGTACTGGTATTCAAGTATATAATGATGATAATGGAAATATTGTTGTATATAGTGTATTTGGTGGTTCGCCAGCTAGTAAGGCCGGTTTAAAAGAGGACGATATTATAATTAAGGTTAATGATAAAGATACTACTAATATGAGTATAGATGAATTTTCAAAATTAGTTAAAGATCAAAACGGTAAATTTAATATTACTTATAAGAGGGGCGACAGTGAAAAAACGGTTCAGCTAAAAGTGGATACAATTGAAATTCAATCAGTATCGTCTAAGGTTATTAATAAGGACAATAAAAAGATAGGTTATATTAGGACAACTATTTTTGCAAATAATACATACGAACAATTTAAGAAGGAACTAGATAAATTAGAAGATGAAGGAATAGATGGACTTGTTATAGATTTAAGAGGTAATTCTGGTGGACATTTATCGTCAGCCGAACAAATTATTTCATTATTTTTAGATTCTTCACATCCTATTTATCAAATTAAATCAAAAGAAAGCAAAAATATATATTATTCAACAGGAAAAGAAACTAAAAATTATAAGATTAGTATTTTAATCGATGGTAATAGCGCTTCAGCTTCAGAAGTTGTAACTTCAGCTCTGGCCGAACAGTATGGAGCAAAAACAGTTGGTAAAAAGAGTTATGGTAAGGGAACGGTTCAAGAATTACAGACTTTATCTGATGGCGATCAATATAAATTGACAACTAAATCATGGCTTACTTCTAAGGGCGAGGTAATAGATGGTAAAGGTATTGAACCAGATTATGATGTTACACTTAGCGATGAGTATTTAGAAAACCCAACTGATGAAAATGATGACCAATTGCAAAAAGCAATAGAAGTAATTTTAGAGTGACACTTTGTTAGTGTCCTTTTCTTTTTCTTAAAAAATGTTATAATGTATAAAGAGGAGCGAAGTATTATGGAAAAATTAAAAAAAGGAGATAAGTTACAGATACAGTGTTATAAACACGATGGAAAAGTTCATAGATGTTGGGATGAAGCAGTTTTACTCGATGTAAAAAAAGATTATATGGTATTTGGCAACGAAAGAACGTTGGTAACAGAAGCACAAGGTAACACTTGGAGAACTAAAGAACCCGCTATTATGTATTTTTTTAAAAATCGTTGGTACAATATTATTGTTCAGTTAAAAAAAGATGGCATTACTTATTATTGTAATATTGCTTCGCCTTATATTATAGAAGATAATACTATTAAATATATAGATTATGATTTAGATTTAAGAATTTTTCCAAATGGCAGTTTTAAAATATTGGATAGACAAGAATATAAGTATCATAAAAAGAAGATGAATTATTCTGATGAACTTGATGTAGCTATCCGCAGTGCTTTATCAGAATTAATCACTGATTATCAGAAAGGTTCTTTAATGTTTGATTCTGATGTCAATTTGAGGTATGAAGAAGAATATCAAAGATTACGTAAAAAGTAATCATTTTTTTATAATAAGGGTCATATATTATAAAGGAAGTGAGGAAAAGCAAAAAAAACTTAAAAAAAAGTAATTTTTTTGTTGACCTACCTTTCAAAAAGTGTTATATTATTTATGCATTCGACGGAATTCGACATTTTTAAAAAAAATTTAAAAAAAATTAAAAAAATTGTTGACTTAAGTCAAATGTTCTGATATATTAAGTGAGTACTTTTGAGGGGGACCTCGAGTTAAGTCAAAAAAATCAAAAAAATTCAAAAAAACACTTGACTTAATTTGGTACATTTGGTATATTGGAGTTACCGCTGCAGAAGTGGTATGAATGATCTTTGAAAACTGAGCAAAATGTCAATTCATAAATAGTTAGGATTAAAAACAAATTCAAAACTAATTAAAGTTTTATTTTTTTTGGAGAGTTTGATCCTGGCTCAGGATGAACGCTGGCGGCATGCCTAAGACATGCAAGTCGAACGAAGTGGCCCATTGAAGATTGCGTGCTTGCACAAGATTGGATTTGGATTCCCACTTAGTGGCAGACGGGTGAGTAACACGTGGGTAACCTACCCCTTAGTCTGGGACAACTATTGGAAACGATAGCTAATACCGGATGATTCATTGGAGGATAACCTCCGATGCTAAAAGGAGCTTCGGCTTCGCTTTGGGATGGGCTTGCGGTGTATTAGCTTGTTGGTGAGGTAATGGCTCACCAAGGCTACGATGCATATCCGGGCTGAGAGGCTGATCGGACACATTGGAACTGAGATACGGTCCAAACTCCTACGGGAGGCAGCAGTTAGGAATATTCGTCAATGGGGGAAACCCTGAACGAGCAATGCCGCGTGAGTGATGAAGGTCTATTAGATTGTAAAGCTCTGTTGCGAGGGAAGAATAGCTTTCATAGGTAATGATGAAAGTGTGACGGTACCTCGTCAGAAAGCCCCGGCTAACTACGTGCCAGCAGCCGCGGTAATACGTAGGGGGCGAGCGTTATCCGGATTTATTGGGCGTAAAGCGTTCGTAGGCGGTTTGTTAAGTCTAAAATCAAATCTTGGGGCTTAACTCCATTCAGTTTTAGAAACTGGCAGACTTGAGTGTGGTAGAGGCAAGTGGAATTTCTAGTGTAGCGGTTAAATGCGTAGATATTAGAAGGAACACCAGTGGCGAAGGCGGCTTGCTGGGCCATTACTGACGCTGAGGAACGAGAGCGTGGGGAGCAAATAGGATTAGATACCCTAGTAGTCCACGCCGTAAACGATGAGTACTAAGTGTCGGGTTACCGGTGCTGAAGTTAACACATTAAGTACTCCGCCTGAGTAGTACGGTCGCAAGGCTGAAACTTAAAGGAATTGACGGGCACCCGCACAAGCGGTGGAGCATGCTGTTTAATTCGATGCTACGCGAAGAACCTTACCTAGGCTTGACATCCCCGGCAAAGCTATAGAAATATAGTGGAGGTTATCCGGGTGACAGGTGGTGCATGGTTGTCGTCAGCTCGTGTCGTGAGATGTTCGGTTAAGTCCGATAACGAGCGCAACCCCTATTGCTAGTTGCTAACATTCAGTTGAGTTCTCTAGTGATACTGCCGGTGACAAACCGGAGGAAGATGGGGATGAGGTCAAATCATCATGCCCCTTACGTCTAGGGCCACAGGCGTGCTACAATGGCCGGCACAAAAAGTTGCAATACCGTGAGGTGGAGCTAATCTCAAAAACCGGTCTCAGTTCGGATTGGAGTCTGCAACTCGACTCCATGAAGTTGGAATCGCTAGTAATCCTGGATCAGAATGCCAGGGTGAATACGTTCCCGGGTGTTGTACACACCGCCCGTCACGCTATGGGAGTTTGTAATACCCGAAGTTGGTAGCCTAACCCTTTTGGGAGGGGGCCGGCGAAGGTAGGACAGAT
>HF990865.1:0-61561 GCA_000432855.1 Firmicutes bacterium CAG:822 | reverse complement strand
AGTGAAGTCGTAACAAGGTATCCCTACCGGAAGGTGGGGATGGATCACCTCCTTTCTATGGAGAAAGATTTATATTTATACGTATCTAGCTATTTAAAAACATTTTGCTTAGTTTTGAGAGATCATTCTCTCAAACAGAATTTTTTTCTGGAAATAGTTCTTTGAAAACTTGGTAATGTAATTATGATGTATGAGTGTAACTTGTATATTGTATTAGAATATCTCATCAAATTAGGAAAACAATCAAATGGTGATTAAATTGCTAAGGGCGCATGGTGGATGCCTTGGCACTAGAAGCTGATGAAGGACGTGACGAACAACGATATGCTTCGGGGAGCTGTAAGTACGCTTTGATCCGGAGATTTCCGAATGGGGGAACCTAATTAGGGTAATGCCTAATTACTGCATACTGAATACATAGGTATGTAGGAGCAACCCGGTGAACTGAAACATCTTAGTAGCCGGAGGAAGAGAAAGAAAAATCGATTTCCTGAGTAGTGGCGAGCGAAACGGAAACAGCCCAAACCAGTCTTTGGACTGGGGTTGTAGGACTTCCTATACGGAGTTACAAAATCATAGGATAGCCGAATTATCTGGAAAGTTAAATCGTAGAAGGTGAAAATCCTGTAGGCGAAATCTTGTGATCTCTTGGAAGTATCCTGAGTACGGCGAGACACGTGGAATCTTGTCGGAATCCGCGGGGACCATCCCGCAAGGCTAAATACTCTCTAGTGACCGATAGTGAACAAGTACCGTGAGGGAAAGGTGAAAAGAACCCCGGGAGGGGAGTGAAATAGAATACTGAAACCATGTGCTTACAAAGAGTCAGAGCCCGTTAACGGGTGATGGCGTGCCTTTTGCAGAATGAACCGGCGAGTTATTGTATTATGCGAGGTTAAGTTGAAGAGACGGAGCCGAAGGGAAACCGAGTCTTAATAGGGCGATTTAGTATGATGCAATAGACCCGAAACCAAGTGATCTATCCATGAGCAGGCTGAAGTTTGGGTAAGACCAAATGGAGGGCCGAACCGACTTATGTTGAAAAATGAGCGGATGACTTGTGGATAGCGGTGAAATTCCAAACGAACTTGGATATAGCTGGTTCTCCCCGAAATAGGTTTAGGCCTAGCGTTGAGGTTAGCACACTGGAGGTAGAGCACTGAATATGCGATGGCGGCGCCTAGCCGTACTGAGTGTAATCAAACTCCGAATGCCAGTGGTAGCATACTCAGCAGTCAGCGTATGGGTGATAACGTCCGTGCGCGAGAGGAAAAGAGTCCAGATCGCCAGCTAAGGTCCCCAAATATATGCTAAGTGGGAAAGGATGTGGAGTTGTCAAAACAGCTAGGAGGTTGGCTCAGAAGCAGCCATCCTTTAAAGAGTGCGTAATAGCTCACTAGTCTAGTGACACCGCGCCGAAGATGTACCGGGGCTAAGCATATTACCGAAGCTGCGAATCTTGTTTACAAGATGGTAGGGGAGCGTTCCAACAGGGCTGAAGGTCGATCGTGAGGACGGCTGGACTGGTTGGAAGTGAGAATGCCGGTATGAGTAGCGCAAGATGGGTGAGAATCCCATCCACCGTTTGCCCAAGGTTTCCTGGGGAAGGTTCGTCCTCCCAGGGTAAGTCAGGACCTAAGGCCAGGCCGAGAGGCGTAACCGATGGACAACAGGTTTATATTCCTGTACCACCTATATAACTGATGGAGTGACGGAGAAAGCTAGGAGGAGCCAGTTATTGGATTCTGGTTTAAGCGCTTAGGTTAGTATGCTGGAAAATCCGTAATACTGTATAACTGAAACGTGATGACGTCGATGACTTCGGTCATTTAAGTTCTCTGACGCTATGCTTCCAAGAAAAGCTTCTAGGGTTAATTATATAGGTGCCTGTACCGAGAACCGACACAGGTGGGCAAGGAGAGTATCCTAAGGTGAGCGAGTGAACTATGGTTAAGGAACTCGGCAAAATGACCCCGTAACTTCGGGATAAGGGGTGATCAAGCGATTGATCCGCAGTGAAATGGCCCAAGCGACTGTTTATCAAAAACATAGGTTTCTGCTAATTCGTAAGAAGATGTATAGGAGCTGACACCTGCCCAGTGCTGGAAGGTTAAGAGGAGTGCTTAGCTTGACATTAGTCGATTTGCGAAGGTACGAATTGAAGCCCCAGTGAACGGCGGCCGTAACTATAACGGTCCTAAGGTAGCGAAATTCCTTGTCGGGTAAGTTCCGACCCGCACGAAAGGTGTAACGATTTGGGCACTGTCTCGACCATAGGCTCGGTGAAGTTCTAATACCTGTGAAAATGCAGGTTACCCGCGACAGGACGGAAAGACCCCGTGGAGCTTTACTACAGCTTGATATTGGGACTTGGTCTATTATGTAGAGAATAGGTGGGAGACTTTGAAGCTAGGACGCTAGTTCTAGTGGAGTCACCTTTGGAATACCACCCTTAGTAGACTGAGTTTCTAACCTGGCACCATGAATCTGGTGTGGGGACAGTGTCTGGTGGGTAGTTTGACTGGGGCGGTCGCCTCCTAAAGAGTAACGGAGGCGCTCAAAGGTTCCCTCAAAATGGTTGGAAATCATTTGTAGAGTGTAAAGGTATAAGGGAGCTTAACTGCGAGACCTACAAGTCAAGCAGATGCGAAAGCAGGACTTAGTGATCAGGCGATTCAGTATGGAATGGTCGTCGCTTAACGGATAAAAGTTACCCCGGGGATAACAGGCTGATAGCGCCCAATAGTTCACATAGACGGCGCTGATTGGCACCTCGATGTCGGCTCGTCACATCCTGGAGGTGTAGTCGCTTCCAAGGGTTGGGCTGTTCGCCCATTAAAGTGGCACGCGAGCTGGGTTCAGAACGTCGTGAGACAGTTCGGTCCCTATCCGTCGTGGGCGTAGGAAAATTGAGGAGAGCTGTTCCTAGTACGAGAGGACCGGAATGGACATACCTCTGGTGTAGCTGTTGTCACGCCAGTGGCACTGCAGCGTAGCTATGTATGGAATGGATAACCGCTGAAAGCATCTAAGCGGGAAGCCAGCTTCAAGATGAGTTTTCCCATTTTTATAAAGTAAGATCCCAGAAAGACTATCTGGTTGATAGGCTGGAGGTGGAAGCATGGCAACATGTTGAGCTGACCAGTACTAATAGATCGAGGATTTAATCCTATAAATTGTTTTCTCTAATGAGATATTTATTACGTTACCATGTTTTCAGAGAATTATTTCTCTATATTTGATTTGTAACGATAGCGAAGTGGATACACCTGTTCCCATCCCGAACACAGAAGTTAAGCACTTCTACGCCGACGATAGTGTATGCGAAAATAGGACGTTGCAAGTCTTTTTTTTGTTTAAAATGGTATAAAAAAACGTATTAGTTTTCGCTAATACATTTCTTCATATTCGTCTTCTTTCTTTTCTTCAATACATAATTTGTACATATCTACTTCTAATATTAAAGATAATCTCCATAGCGTTCCAATGGAAAAAGTCTGATGGACGTTGTTTTCAATATTAGAAATAAATTGTTTTGAATAGTTAGCTTTTTCAGCTAATTTGGCTTGAGTTAAACCTTTGGCTTTGCGATATTTTCTGACATTTTTACCGATAAAGCCATATACATAATTTTCATCATTTCTATCAAACTGCATATAATCACCATCTATTAATATTTTGCCATATTTTGGTAATTCTAAGGTGTCATTGTTCGTAGTATATCATTTTGAAAGTTGCATCATGTTTATATTATATATTTACTTTTTGATATTTTTAAAATTCATATAAAAGTATTGTCTTAGTTCTTATCTTTTTGATATACTATTATTGGTGATTTTATGGAATATAAATTAACAACTCGCAGTGAGATGGATACTATTGAGTTAGCTCAAAATCTTGAATCAGAAAAGTTTCCTAATATGGTTATCTGTTTAAATGGTGAACTTGGTAGTGGAAAAACTATTTTTACTAAAGGTTTTGCAAACGCGCTTGGAATTATTGAAACAGTTACGTCACCAACTTTTAACATAATTAAAGAATATGACGGTGAGCTACCTTTATATCACATGGATGTTTACCGTTTAGACGGTAATACTGAAGGTGTTGGAATTGAAGATTATTTTACTAAAGGTGGCGTTGTGATTATCGAATGGGCTAATACGATTAAAGATATTTTACCTGAAAAAAGACTTGATATTAAATTTAAAATTGCTGGAGAGAATACTAGAGTTTTGGTGGTTACTCCTTATGGCAAAGAATATGAAGAATTATGTGAGGCCGTACTTTGAAATATTTATTTATAGATTCAGCGACTACTAATTTGGTGGTCGCTATTATTAATGATGGTAAAATAGCTTATATTTATAATAATAATGATAATCATGATACGTCTAGTAAAATGATGCCTGTTTTGTCTGAAGCTTTTGAGAATGTAGGATTAAAACCACAAGATATTGACAAGATATTTGCAGTAACTGGTCCTGGTTCTTTTACTGGTATTAGGGTTGGTTTAACAGTGGCTAAGACAATGGCTTATACATTAAACATTCCAATTGTTCCGATTTCTTCTTTGGAAGTAATGGCAAGCGGTAATGGTGGAACGGCATTGATTAATGCGCGAAGAGGGTATGTGTTTGCTGGAACATATGATAATGATTTGAATAATGTATATCCTGATAGTTATGTTTTAATGAATGATAGTTTAGCGAAACCATATATCAGTTATGATAGTTTTGATTTTGAAACTTTAAAACCAAATATTGATGTTTTAAAGGTTGTTAAGAAGCATGAAAATGATGAATCTGTTAATCCACATACGATAAATCCTAATTATTTGAAATTAACAGAAGCTGAGGAAAAATTAAAAAGTCATGATTGAGAAAGTGAATGATATTAATTTAGTATTACCTTTTATTAAAAAGTATTTTCCAAATTATATTGTGGAAAACTCTCCTTATGAGAAAATGTTTTGTTATAAGGAGGGAGATAATATTATTGGTTTTATTTCTTATAGTGTGATTTATGAGAGAGCTGAACTCAATTATATTGTGACGGATGAACAATATAGAAGAAAAGGTATTGGTCAAAAGTTACTGGATTATGCTATAGAAGATTTAAAAAATAATATGGTGGAAAACTTTAGCTTAGAGGTAAATGTGAATAATAAAGTAGCTATTAAATTTTATTTAAAAAATAAATTTGAAATAAAAGCGACAAGACATAATTATTATGTGGATGGTGATGCTTATTTGATGGTTAGAGAAGTGAGGTGATATTATGTATATTTTAGCAATTGAATCAAGTTGTGATGAAACAAGTGTAAGTATTATTAAAGATGGGTGTGAAGAGATTAGTACAGTTATTTTGTCACAAATGGATACGCATGCGAATTATGGTGGGGTAGTTCCTGAGATAGCTAGCAGAATGCATGTGGAAAACATAACAATAGTGATTGATGAAGCATTAAAAAAGGCGAATATGAAAATGGAAGACATAGATGCGATTGCTGTGACTTATGGGCCTGGTTTAATAGGATCTTTATTAGTTGGCTTAATGGCGGCGAAGACTTTAGCTTTTATCTATAATAAACCATTAATACCAGTTCATCATATTGCTGGTCATATATATGCGAACAATTTAGTTAAAAGACTTGAATTTCCGTTAATTGCTTTAGTAGTAAGTGGTGGTCATACAGAACTTGTTTATATGAAAGAAGATTATAGTTTTGAAAAATTAGGTGGTACTTTAGATGATGCTGTTGGTGAGGCTTATGATAAAGTAGCGAGGGTTATTAATGTACCTTATCCTGGAGGACCACTTGTCGATAAACTAGCTTTTGAGGGTGAAGATACATATGATTTACCTCTTCCTTTAAATGATGATAGTTATAATTTTAGTTTTAGTGGTCTTAAAAGTGCGGTAATCAATTTAGCGCATAATGAAAGACAAAGAGGCAATGAAATTATTCCAGCTAATATGGCATGTTCTTTTCAAAACAGGGTAGTAGAAATATTAGTTAAAAAGACGATGAAAGCTTTGGGAGATTATAATGTTAAGAATTTAATTGTGGCTGGGGGAGTGGCCGCTAATAAAGGACTTAGAAAAGGTTTAACTGAAGCGTGTGAAAAGGAAGGAATTAATTTAATTATTCCGGAGATGAAATATTGTACGGATAATGCAGCTATGATTGGAGCGGCAGCTTATTATGCTTATAAACGTGGCGATGTGGCTGGTTTAGATTTAAATGCGAAAGCGGTTGATACTTTGAAATAACTATGGAAGTTTCATAGTTTTTTTCTTTACTTATTATATTTGATACTATATAATCAAAATAGGAGGTTATGTATGGAAAGTAGAATAGTAGGTCAAACGGTTCCAATGGTGGAGCTTAAGCTAAGAGCTGGGGAAACAGTATATACACAATCAGGTGGTATGGCATATCAAACTGAAGGTATTGAAATGAAAACTAACGCTAAAGGTGGTGTGATGCGCAGTTTAGGTAGAATGTTTACTGGTGAGTCAATATTTATGGCCCATTATACAGCAACTGTAGATGGTGCGACGGTAGCGTTTGCAACGACAGTACCTGGTAGTATTATGCAAGTGAATTTAAGTGGAAGTAATGGACTAATGATTCAAAAAGGTGCATTTTTGTGTGCGGAAGCATCAGTTGATACTAAAGTGGCTTTTACGAAAAGATTTAGTGCTGGTTTATTTGGTGGTGAAGGTTTTATTTTACAAAAGGCTACTGGTCAAGGTACTTTATTTTTAGAGGTTGACGGTGATCCAATCGAAAAAGTTTTGGCACCTGGAGAAGTATTAAAAGTTGATAGTGGAAATGTTGTAGCTTTTGAACCAACTGTTTCTTATGAAATAGAAACTATTAAAGGTCTTGGAAATATTTTCTTAGGTGGTGAGGGATTATTTTTAACCAAGTTAGTAGGGCCTGGTAAAGTTATTATTCAATCTCAAAACTTCCAGGATTTTGCGAATAGATTAATTCCGTTTATGCCTAGTTCAAATAATTAAAAAAGCTAAAGATTCAAGAAAATTTTTGTTAAATAATAATGTCATATTATTATAGAACCAAAAAAGGCTATTTTGTTAGCCTTTTTTCTATGAAAACAATTAAATAATACATTAAACTAGCCATGATAGCAAGCAAGATAATACCTGTCATTACTAGATTTAAATTAAATACTTGTGAACCATACATAATTAGATATCCAACACCAGCTTTTGATACTAAGAATTCTCCCATAATAACACCGATAAATACTAATCCAATATTTACTTTGCAAGAACTTATTAGATTTTTATAATTACTTGGTAAAATTAATTTAAAATAAATTTGATAGGGTTTAGCTTTAAAACTTTTGAGCAATCTAATTTTATTTTCATCGGTGGAAGTAAAGGCTTGGTGAACGTTTATTATTGTTACAATAACGGAGATAAATAAAGCCATGATGATAATAGAATTAGTACTTGCTCCAGCAATAATAATTATAATTGGTCCTAGAGAAACTTTAGGTAAACTATTTAATATAGTTAGATATGGATCGATGACTCTAGATATGAATTTAAATCTCCAGAGAATAGTGGCAATTATAATTCCACCTATAGTGCCAATTAAAAAACTAATTATAACTTCATAAAAGGTAATCCAGATGTGATGAAATAAAGAACCGTCTTTATATAAGCTTATTATGGTCTCTATGATTGATTTTGGACTTGAGGCGATAAAAGTATTAATAAGGTTATTATCAGCCGCATATTGCCAAATAAAGATAAATAAAACAATTATTGATATTTGAGTTAGACGAACTAGAAAATTGGTTATTTTTATTCTTTTTAAATATTCTTTATGCTCTTTACTATACATGGTAATCAATATCCTTCCAAATTTTGTCATAATAATAAGCAAATTCTTTAGCTTTTCTATTTTGGATAGGTGTAGATTTACCAGTTAGTTTTATTTCATAAATGCTTTTAATTTTACTTGGTCTTGGTGACATGACAATTACTCTATCAGCCATACTAATAGCTTCAGACAAGTCATGGGTAACCATAATTGCACTTTTTTTCTCTTTTTTGATGATTTTATATACATCATCGGAAACGGCTAATCTAGTTTGGTAGTCTAAAGCCGAAAATGGTTCATCTAGAAATAATATATCTGGTTTAGTAGCTAAAGTTCTAATAAGTGATACTCTCTGTCTCATACCACCAGACAAATTATTAGGATAGGCTTTTTTAAAGTCTTTTAATCCATATGTATCTAATAAGTTATTAACATATTCAATGTTTTCTTTAGTTAGTTTGTTTTCAAGCTCTAAGCCGATTAAACAATTCTTATATATGGTGCGCCAATCAAAGAGGTTATCTCCTTGAAGCATGTAACCAAATTTTAAGTTTTGATCAATTTCAATGGTTCCACCAGAGGCTTTATCTAAACCACATAATATGGAAAGTATGGTACTTTTACCACAACCACTAGGTCCAACAATGGCGATGAATTCACCTTGTTTTAAATTCAAAGAAAAATTATCCACAGCTAAAATTTCGTTATTTTTAGTGTGATAAATTTTCCTTAATTCTTTAACTTTTAAAATATCCATTATTTTTCAGTGTATTCGTTATTGACTAATTTTGAGTAAGGTGCATTTTCATCTAACTGACCAGCGTTTTTAACTATTTCTTGAATGTGCTTAAAGTCATCTTCAGAAATATAGGTCGTATCATACCATGAATCGATATCTTTGTACCTTTGAACTATTGTGATCAAGTCTTCATCAGATGTATCAGGGAAGTAATCTTTGATGTTTTTAGCTATTTCTTCACTTGTGTGGTTATGGACATAGTCTAAACCTTTTTGAATAGCTTTAGTAAAGCCTTCAATGACATCTGGATTTTGTTCAATATAGCTTTTTTTAGCATTGTAAGTGGTATATGGAACATTGCCGCCTAATTCGCCAATAGAAGCGACAATATGACCATATCCTTCTTTTTCAAGTTCTGAGGCGGTTGGCTCAAATAGAGCGACATAATCGCCAGTGCCGCCGATGAAGGCACCTGACATAGAAGCAAAGTCAATACTGGTGTCAATATTTGTTTCATCACTTTTTATACCATTAATATTTAAGGCATATTCTAAGGTCATAGCAGGCATACCGCCCCACCGGCATTAAAACTTATGATGTAAAAAATGCTTATAAAATAAGGAAAGGTAGAACACATTAACATTTAAGTTTTTGTAAAAATGGTGGAAAAATGGCAAAAAGTAAGTTAGGAATGTCTAGTTTTGATATTGATATTAAGTTTAAAGATAAAGATGAGGCGAGAAGATATGCGAAAAGACTAATTGAAAAGATTAGATATATTTGTAAGAAAAAGAATTGGTCGGCAACAGCAATGGTATGTATTAGTAATACCGAGGGCAATAGTACCTATGTGCATTATGAACATACTGGGAAAGTTGGTCGCCCTAAAAAGGTAAAAGAGATACATCCTTATAAAAATAATATAGAGGTAGATTGGCATTTACATATTTTATTAGTATCTAAGCCATCTTATGCTTTTAGAGAAGAAATAAAGAATTACATAGACAAGAATTGGTATGGTGGCATGAAATATAAAGATTTTGATGTTACTAAATTATATGACAAGAAAACATATAAGAAGAATACCAATATTAAGAAAGCAGAATATTTTATTAACCAAGCCGATGAAATATTGTTTTGTAATTATAATAGCAATGGCATTGTTCCGAAAGGTTATAGTTTAAAAGATTTATATAATACTTATATGAAATGCAAAACAGCATTAAGATACGCAAAGAGTACAGGTAATGAAAAACGATTAGCACTAGAAGATAAGTATAGAGATATTATGAACTTTTATTTTAATATAACCAAAGAACAAGATAAGAAAATGGTCGATAAGTTTATGAAAGAAGCCCAGTTAATTAAGATACAAGATAACTACGATTTAAGAGAAAAAAATAATAAAGTACAGGAAAATATGAGTTTACGCCGAAGAATTGTGGAAGAAGATAGCCCATTTTAAAAGGAATTAGAGTGAAAGTATTAGTAATTATTACTATCATATAATATACACGATATATAATATTATTTAGATATTATAATGATATTATAGATAGGACTATAAGATAAGATTAAAAGATAATTAAAGAGGTTTATATAGATATTATTTGAGTAAGTATTTATAGTATTGTTTAAAATAAGCATTAGTATAAATTAAGGTAAAATAAAATGCCATATATTTTAAATGATATATAGCATTAACAGTTTAATGGTCGTTTAAGCCATCTATATAACCTTCTACTTTGGCTTTATTAGTAGTAGATAATTTATTGATTTTGTTAAGTAAAATAAAGTCAGTATCGGAAATATTATTTGGTTTAACATCATCAATAGGCATATCATATTTAGTTCGGCATAATAAGTAGTCAATAGATGTGTTGTAGTAGTTGGCAAGTTTAATAAGCATATCGGAACTTGGGAATACTCTACCAGTTTCATAAGAAGATATAGTTTCTTGGGTAATATTCAAATCCATAGCAACTTTAGTTTGTAGTAATTTTTTTGAGTTTCGTATTTGCTTTAAGTTGTTTTCCATATATATCGCCCTCCTCTATATATAATTGTAAGGATATTAAAAACGAGTGATAGCAATATTAGTTATATTTATATGTCTAAAATTATATAAAATATGTTATAATGATATTGGTGATTTTATATATGGAACTTGGAAAATTAGAAAAAATTGAGTTAAGAGAAGTTTGGAGGCATGAAGCATTGGATTTTACAAGATGGTTGGCTAGGAAAGAAAATATTGCTTTGCTAAGTAAAGAGATAGGCATTGATATTGAGGTTATAGAAACGGAAATGAGTGTGGGAAGATATAATGTTGATATTTATGCAAGAGATACAGAAAGTAATAAGAAGATAGTTATTGAAAATCAATTAGAGAATACTAATCACGACCATTTAGGAAAAATGTTAGTATATGCTGCTGGTTTAGATGCTGATATTGCTATATGGATAGTAAAAGATGTTAACGAAGAACATAAACAAGCAGTTGAGTGGTTAAATGATAATAGTTTTGAAAAGATAAATATATTTTTAGTAAAGGTGGAATTGTGGCAAATAGATAATTCCCCTATTGCTCCTAAGTTTCAAGTAATATGTGAACCTAATAATTGGGCGAAAGTATTAAAACAGCAGTCAAAAGAAAATGTTAGCGATTTAGAATTAAAACAAATGGAATATTGGCAAGGGTTTGTTGATTATGCCAAAAGTAAAGACAAAACATATATTAGTCAGCGACCATCAATTTATAATTGGTATGTTATTCGTATTGGTTCAAGCGATTATAAAATTAAATTAGTTCATAGTGTTAATAGCGATATGATTAGGTGTCAATTAGAAATATTTAATGATGAGATTTATAAAAAGTTAGAGCAGTATAGAACTGAAATTGATGATAAGATAAATGGCTTAGAGTGGGAATATTTAGAAGATAGAAAAGTTAATAGAATTAGTTGCAATAATAGTAGTAAAGACAATGCTAGTTCTTATGTATGGCTATTGGATATGGTTGATAGATTTAAAGAGGTATTCCTAGATTATTTGAATAAGTAAGTTTAACAGCGATATTAGGTAAGTTTGGCGAAAATAATATAAATATATTGAGTTAATGGAAAAATGGTAATAATGCCGAGATAATCGGCGAAATAAAGAGGAATAAGTGTTGAGAAAAGAAAGAGGTGTAAGAAATGCAAGATTTATTTTATATGTTGTTGGGGGTCGCAGTTGTAGTATTACCTATTTACTTAATTGTTAAAGCAGTTAAGAATAAAGGCAATAAAGATAAGGTAGTTAAAGATAACACTATTAAACAAAAAGAGGTAAAACAAGAAGTTATTAAAGAAAAGAAAATGAAAGTATTAAAATTAAAAGATATTAAACATATTGAAGGTATAAGCAGTTTGCGAGAGGAAGAAAATTGTTCTTTAAATGTAAATGATGAGGAATTAACAGTTATATCTAATATTGGTAATTTTAATATATCATTAGATAGAATAGTAAATGCTGGTATTATGAGTAAAAAACAAATGGATACTAAAAATAAAAATGTATTTGCTAGGTCATTAGTTGGTGGTATGGTTGGCTTAGGTGCATTGGGAGCGATCTCTGGTATAGGTCAAAAAGTAAAAAACTATTATAATTATTTTTTAGTAATTATTTATAAAGATAAAAATAGCGAAGAAATCAAATCTATTGTATTTGGTTTAGGAAAATATGACAGTTGGGGACAATTATTTGTAAATAAATTAACTAAAAGATTAAGTAATGAAAAAGTAGATATTGATTTATAATTAAGGGCTTATTATTAGTCCTTTTTAGTTAGTTCTATGGCTTTATTTTATAGTTTTAATAAATTATAATATATTTATAGAAATGCTTATAGATGTAGAATTTGCGAGGTATAAAGTAATGAATAAAGATATTGTTATAAATGGTATAATGGGTTTTATAATTGGTGATGCCTTAGGTGTTCCATTAGAGTTCAAAAAAAGAGATTTATTTAAAAATAATAAAGTTACCGATATGATTAGTAGTGATAGAATTGGTGCAAAAGGTGTTTGGTCTGATGATAGTAGTATGGTTATTGCTACAATGAAATCAATTATAGATAATAAAGGCAAAATAAATTATGAAAGTATTATGGATAATTTTATTTTATGGGTTTCAAATAAAGATTTTATTGCCATAGATAAAGCATTCGGCATTGGCAGAGCAACATTTTTTGCTTTAGGAAATTATCATAATAAAAGATATGAAAAGATAATTGATTGTGGTATGAAAGGTTTTAATTATAATGGTAATGGTAGTTTAATGCGAATATTACCTATTGCTTACTATTGTTATTATAAGAAATTAAATGATGATGAAATATATCATTTAGTAAAAGATATATCATCACTTACTCATAGTCACGAAATAAGTGTATTAGGTTGTTTTATATATGTGTTGTTGGTTATAGAGTTATTAAGTGGCGAAGAAAAAGAAAATGCTTATAGTAATATAAAAAAATATAATTATAGAAAGTATTTTAGCTTGGAAAATATAAAGTATTATGACCGATTATTAAATAACGATATTAGTAAATTAGATGTAGATAGTATTAGTAGTATGGGTTTTGTTGTTGATACATTAGAGGCAGTAGTATGGTGTTTTATAAATAATAATAGTTATGATAAATGTGTCATTGAAGCTATCAATTTAGGAAATGATAGTGATACTATTGGAGCATTAGTTGGTGGTTTAAGTGGTATATATTATGGTAATTTGCCTAGCAAGTGGTTAGATAGTATAGTTAAAAAAGATTATTTATTGAAATTAAGCAATGACTATTATAATGCTATAAAATAATGTGTTTTAAAATATATGTTTTAAAAATTGAATAGTTAGTAAAAATAACAGCATATTAGTAAGTTTAAGGTAGTTTAGGTAACTTAGTATAAATTATACTGGGTTACCCTTTTTTAGTGAAATTTGCGAGGAATAAAAAAATAATAGTAAATGTTACTAAACCATCTTATAATTAGTATTTTAATGTTATAATAAAGAGTATTATGGGGTGATTAGATGGATAATATAGTTAGTGATTTTGAAAGTTTTGAAAATGTTTTTTCAAATAGTTTTTATAAAAAAGTTGTAAAAGAAACATTAATTCCTATAAAAATGAGTAAACAAGAGTTTCAAAATACTTTAATTGATTTATATAAGGATATAATAAATGGAAATTACTCACCTTCTATTTTAAGAGGCAGAATATTTACATATAAAAATAATAATGTAGCTCGTATTATTCCATGTTTAACAATTAGAGATGAAGCATTATATTTTTTCTTAGTAAAGTTGCTAGAAGAAGACATTGCTACTAATAGAATAGACGGAACTTTTGGTGGCTGGCGATTAGGTAATGCGATAAAAGAATTAGAAAATTTAGAAATTGAGTATGTTACAAACAGCTACAACCCAAAGTTATGGAATAAAAACTGGAAGGAATTTTCCAATATAGTATGGGCTAAAATTAGAACTGATGTTTATGATGTAGCATATTCGTTAGATATTGCCAATTTTTATGATAATATAAATTTGAATATTTTAGAAAAGAAATTATTAGCAACGGTCGGAAGAAAAAAATCTCAAATAGTATATTTACTAATATATTTTTTGAAATATTGGAATAAATCTATTGATAACTATAATTATAAAACTGTTGGTATCCCTCAAAGTGAATTTGGTGACCAATCCAGATTATTGGCTAATTTTTACTTGCAAGATTATGATAGCATTATTAGTGAATTATGCTTAGAACAAGGGGCTGAATATGTAAGATATGCAGATGACCAAATAATTTTTGCGAGGAATGATACTGATATAAATAGAATAATGTTGAGTATTTGTAATGAGTTAAATAAAATTGGTTTAAATGTAAATGCTAGCAAAGTTCATAAATATACTATGGAAGAATTAGAAACATATTATGGCTATGAAATGATAAATGATATTTTGGAAGAAAACTACGATAGTGCAGCGAATACTTTTTTTGCATTAAAAGATAATAATGTTAAATTTAGAGAAGATATAATTCTTAGAAAAATGTTAACTTCTGGCTTGAATAACTATTCTAAGGAAAATAAAGATAGAATTTTATCAATAGTAACTACGGATGATTTTTTGCTACATAATGGTTTGTTTTATTTAAAAAAAGTATATGGGTATATAAATGAAGAAGAAAAAGAAATATTTATAGAGAGGTTAATATTTTTATTACAAACAAATTATTATAATGAATTTCATTATTCTGTTTTAAAGTTTGCTAAAGAAAATAAACTGGACAGTCTTGTTAAAATTGCTATGGATACTATAAGAAATATCCCTGTTTAAAATTGTGTAGGTTTATAAAGACTTAGATTTTAATAGAATTTAAGTCTTTTTTGTATTGTTAAAACTGCCCTTACCTATTTTCAAATATTTGGAAAGTTTTACTACTTTTTTAAATAAACGGCTCGTATCTTTTTTGAAAGTCATATATTATATATTTATGGTAAGGAGGTGTCATAAAGTGAATAAGTCAATTTTAATAAAATTGGTTGATTGGATATGTGATGGTTATGTAGATGCCTTAGTAACTGGCATAGAAGAAAATGAGCATTATTTTCCTTATACTATTGCCTTAGTACATTTTATAGATGAGCTTCAAAGAAAATGTATTAAGGTTAATTATAATGAGTTAGTTAATGATTCCATAATTGATAACGTTTTAAAAGAAGCAAATGATTATTTGGCGAGGTAGGTTTATATGAAAAGTAAAATATTTGGCTATGCTAGAGTTAGTAGCAAAGAGCAGAACGAAGAAAGACAATTAGTAGCATTTAAAGGATATGGTATTGATGAGAGAGATATTTATGTTGATAAGCAAAGTGGTAAAGATTTTAATAGAGAAAATTACATTACATTAAAACATATATTAAGAGAAAATGATTTATTGGTTATTAAGTCTATTGATAGACTTGGCAGAAATTATAATCAAATCATTGATGAATGGAAAGATATTACTAAAAATATTAAGGCAGATATAGTTGTTATTGATATGCCTTTATTAGATACTAGGAAGAATAAAGATTTGCTTGGAACTTTTATTAGTGATTTAGTATTACAAATATTAAGTTATGTCGCTGAACAAGAAAGAACTTTTATAAAGCAAAGACAAAAAGAAGGAATTACTAATGCTAAAAATAATGGAGTTAAGTTTGGAAGACCTAGAATAGAAAAACCACAAGATTTTGACATTGTGGTTAGCCGTTGGAAAAATAAAGAGATTAAAAGCAAAGAAGCAATGGAATTACTAGGACTAAAACCTAATACTTTTTATAATATGATTAAGTTATAATTTATTACTCTGATAAAAATTATCTATATAGATTTCAAAGTCATTCATATTTAATTTTTTTATACAGGCACTTTTTATTATATTTTTTTCATCATTGTATTTATCTATATCATATCTTGTTGCATCATTGTGAAAGTGTTTTAAATATTTAGCATCTTTTCGCATTATTCTTCTATATTCTTTATGCTGATAAAGAGTGTTAACAGCATCAACACAAGTTGTTTGTTTCTCATATACAAATCTCATTCTATTGCATTTTCGCTTATTAGGTAGTGAATGTACAAAATATTTTCCACATAGTTCGAGCTCACACTTTTTAATATAATAAGGAATAGTTGTAGAAAATAAGCAATCTAAAACCATATAAAGTAAATCTATATCATTTTCGTATGTCCCTTCCTTACACATAGTTAAGGTAACAATGGCACCTTGTTTATTAAATTGTATTTGTTTTTCAAATAAACTAGGTGCAGTGTTTGGAATTGTGGGGAATACTGAATTATAATCATTAAAAGGTAATTCCTTTTCTTTTTTGTTTTCTGCATATTTTATTGAAACCATAGAACCATTTGTTGGTTGAGGCACATTTCTCAAAATTTTTTTACTCATAGCAGGAATAACTATTTTATAGGCAGCAACATACCTTATCCATGCCTCTTTATTTATTCCATTAGTTGAGAATTGTTTTGAGTATTCAAATATCTTATCTAATTCTTTTTTTGCATTTGAGGTTAAATTATCAAAGTAAACTAACATATCATATATTGGTTTATTTTTTTCTTTTAAGTCATATCCAAAAGATATTTTTGGCATATTTTTCCTATTTTTACTTAATTCTTCTCTAAATTTAAAATAATACATATCTATTTTTCCTTTTCTATATAATGCGTCGGACACTTTCTTAAAAAAAGTATTTTGCTTTTTCCTTATTATACCATATTTTTTTTGATATTCTTATGTTGCAAGCAAAAAAATGTAAATTTTTATTCGCGAAACATTATTTTGTTTGAATAGGGAGGTAATAGATTTGAAAAAACAAAAAACAGAAGTAGTTGTATATTTTCCATACGGAGATAAAGAAAAGGAAAAATTAGTGAAAAATTATTGTAAAAATAATGATTACAAAATTGTTCAAATTTTCAGAGGTAGCAATGACATTGATTTAGATGACATTATGTGGGATAAAGCAATTTTTAAAATGTATAATACAATAATTGATTTGAGTAAAAAACATAAAATTGAAAAAGTAATTTTATATGAATTGAATGATTTAAACTATGGTTTACATTCACAAATAGCGATATGTGAATATATGCTTCAAGTAGATGTTATTGTTGAAACAATAAAACAAGGCGAATATGTATTGGATTTTAATTTCGATAGTAGCCTTGAAATAATAAGTTAAAAATATAATGGAGGAAAAAGAAAATGAAAAAAGCAAAAAAAACTAATCAAGAAAGAGTGGTAATCTATGCTATCTATAATGATTCGGAAAACTATTATGATGGAAATGATAATAGTGAGTTTTTAAGTATAGATTGTGACAAAGAGGAAGAATTGAAAAAGTATTGTGAAGAAAAACAATATGAAATTAAAGAAATCGTAAGGAATAGTAAAAGTGATTATTTACCTTATAAATTAAAATGTGTTGTGGATATCATTTATAGGTATTCAACTGGTTATTATTCTAAGCTAGATAAAATCATAATCTATGACATGTTTGAATTATGTAGTAATATTAGCGAGTTTAATGTGATTTTTGATATGTTCAGCCGAGAACATTTTGAGATAGAAACAATTAAGCAAGGTAAAATTTATAGAAATTCTTTTAAAGATTTGGAGGTGTTGAAAAATGAAGACTAAAAAGAAAGGAAATCAACGTTTTGAAAATGTTGCTTTATATATTAGATATGAAGATGGTGATTTAGATGAAATGAAGAAAAAAGAAGAAATCCTAGTTAAATACTGTGAAGAACACAATTGCAATATTGTAAAAAAATACTTTGATAGTAATGGGTGTTATTTTCCGTATTTTTCAAATACTATGAGGAATTTTTTGAGGAATATAGGAAACCGAGAATTTGATTACTTAATTACTTGCGATGTAAACGATTTAACAGAATGTCTCCATCAACTAGTAGCAATTTATACAATATTAGAGGATGAAGATACAAAGATAATAACAATTAATCAAGGAACTTTAGGCGAAGATATGCTACTTGATGGTACTTTTCTTGAAAATGTGATGAATAAAAAGGAATTACAAAATCCAAGGGTAAAGTATGATGAGAATGGTAAATTCATTGATACAGAAGAAGACCCGTTTTAAGTCTATAAGTATTATAGATTTAATTAAATCATAAGTTTAATTAGGTGGTTTCTTATGAAGATTGTTAATGTTTTCAATGAAAATGGCAAGACACTTCAACAAATAATGGAGGAGTTTCTAATAGAATACTGCTTAGAGATTGGTTCTTTTAGTAAATAATACTATAATATATTTGTTAATGTGTCCTACCGAGAAAGGAGTTAAAAGATGAATGGTAAGACATTTAATGTTGCTCTTTATATTAGGTTATCTCGTGAAGATGGCGATAATATGGAAAGCGAGAGTATCACAAATCAAAGAGATTTATTACATCTATTCTTAGAGAAGACAAAAGAAAAGTTACAATATGTTGATGAATATGTCGATGATGGTTTTACTGGTTCTAATTTTGATAGACCTTCTTGGAAAAAACTAATAACAGATATAGAACATGGTAAGGTTAATACTATAATTACCAAAGATTTATCTCGTATGGGTAGAGATTATATCTCAATGGGGGAATATATCGAAAGAATATTCCCCGAACGAGGTATAAGATATATTGCTTTAAATGATGATATTGATACACTGCACGAAACACCAGGTTTAGAGTTTTTACAATTTAAACTAATGTTTAATGATTACTATTTAAAAGATACATCTAAGAAAATTAGAAAAGTTGTAAGAGCCAAAAAGGAGCAAGGACAGTTTTTAGGTTGGAAAGCAGTATATGGTTATAAAAAAGACCCTAATGATAAGCATAAAATTATTGTTGATGAGGAAGTTAGACCTATTATTAAGAGAATGTTTGATTTAGCATATAATGGTAAAAGCCCAAGGCAAATTGCTAATATATTCTCTGATGAGCATATTCCTACCCCTAGTGTTTATGCAAATCTTAATAGAGGTGTGAAATCTACGGCTTATGAATTATGGTGTCCTAGGACAATAGAAGAAATGCTTACAAATGAAACATACATCGGAAATCTTACTCAAGGTAGAAGAAAAAAGTTGAATTATAAGTCTAAAAAAGAAATTAGAACGCCTAAAGAAGAATGGATAATTACAGAAAATACCCACGAAGCAATTATTGATAAAAAAGTATTTGATACAGTCGGGGAGTTATTAAAGAAAAACAAAAACAAACCTACTGGTAATAATATTCAATTACTTTCTGGCTTTATGGTATGTAAAGAATGTGGACACGCAATAGGTATAAATAAAAGTAGCGATGGGAAAAGATATTACTGTTGTTGTACTTATTATATATCTCATTCTAAATATGGTTTATGTACTCCACACAGTTGTAATTATAAAAAATTGGAAAATCTTGTGTTAGAAGAAATTAAAAAGATGTGCAAGGAGTATGTAGATAGCAGTTCATTTTCTAATAAGTTAGAAGAAGAAAGAAAGAAAAATGATATTAAAATTAAAAAACAAAAGGAAATCAATGTATTAGATAAAAGAATTAGAACTAATAACTCATATATAGACAAAATATATGAAGATAAGTTAAGTGGTAATATTGATATGGAAATGTTTAACCGTTTAACAATAAAATACAAAGATGAAATAGTTTCTTGGAAAAATCAAAGAGATGAGTTAGAAGAAGAACTTAAAAATATTGATACAGAAGATGATAATAAAGAAAAGGAAGAAATATTAAAAAAGATAAACGAATATTTATCTTTTGAAAAACCAAATAGAAATTTATTAGTAAATCTAATTGATAAGATACTTATAAGTGAAGATAAAACAGTAGAAATTCATTATAAGTTTAAATTGGCATAGTATTATAAGTTTGGTAACCGGTAAGCCCATCGGCATAAAAAGTTATGATATTTTTTTAGTAAAAATTTTATCATAAGTTTACCAGCCGAAGACCTTCACGGCCACCAATAATATGTTTTCCTTTTAAATCTTCTAATTTAAAATTATCTGTTTTTTCTCTGGCTACTAAGAAACTACCATCTTTTTTAGTTAATCCAGCAAAGTTTATTAAATAATCTTTTTGTCCGCCATTATAAACATAGATAGTTGATTCACTACCACAGAAGCCGATTTGGACATCGCCTGATAAAACAGCGGCTGTAACTTTATCAGCACCTGAGGTTAATATGATTTCAACATCTAATCCTTCTTCCTCGAAGTATCCTAATGAATGAGCAATATACTGTGGTGCATAAAAGATACTATGGGTTACTTCGGCCACCTTCACTTTTGTTAAACTTGTTTCTTCTTTTTTAGGTTTGAAAACAAAAATTCCGGTGATTATTAAGCCGACAGCTAATAATATAATGATAAATTTTTTCAAAAACCCCTCTCCTTTCTAATTCCATAGTATTATATTCATAAAATTATAAAAGGTTTTAAAAAAATGTGGTAAAATGGAAGTGGGTGATTTTATATGCATATTCAAGATTGTAAAGTTGCTTTAATAGATGATAATGGTAATATAAATACGATGGGAAAGGCCGGAGATGGCACATTTCATGTCGATTATTTATTTGATTATTTTAATAAAGCTTATTCTTCAGCGCCTGAATTATCATTGTTGAAAGATGAATACCGAAGAGATGTCTATGCATATCATTTTGGTAATTTTGGATATGTAGTTTTTTATAATCATGTGTATGATGGCTTAAAATATGGCGTGTTTTATTTTCCAAATAATCTTTCTAGACAACAAGTTGCAGTTCTTGAAAATTTAGATTTAGGTGATGAAAAAATTGCGATATGTTTTGATCCTACTGATTTTGGTTCATTTGTAAATTTTGAAATGGTTGGGGCAGATGGTGAATATAATTTGAGTGAGGCTATGAATGAATACTTTGAACAGAAGAATTCACGATTAAAAAGGTAAATGAAAGGAGAGTGTACATGGATAAAAGAGTAATAGATAGTAAGGTTACAATAATTGATGAAAGTGGAATACCCCATGTGATGGGAATGGTTAATGAGCAAAGACTTCATGTGAAATATCTATTAGATTATATTCATTTAAATTTTCCAGATATTAAGACAGACAATTTAACTGTTGGAAATGTGGGAGAACGTCTTGCTTATCAAATTGCTATGTTTGGTGATATTACTTATTTAAACGAAATGAATTTTGGGATGTTTTATTTTCCTGCTGTACTTACTGACGAACAATTAGAAACTTTGAATAATATTGATTTAGGTAATAAAAAAGTGGGGATATGTTATAATTTAAAGCAAGTTGGAGATACAATTATGTATTGTCCAATAGGCATGGGTAATGATTATACTTTAAAAGAAGCAATGGAAGAATATATGAGTAGGTTGGCGGTTAAACATCATAGGAGATGATTTTAGTTATGTTTAATGTTAATGATTATAAATTAATAATTATAACTGGTTCTAAAGATGAAGATGGGGCAATTCGTTTTTTTGGAGAGGCTAGTGAATATAGATTTCATTTAGATGCCTTAAAAGATTATTTATATACTTATTATAATGAGTTGGCGGAAACTATTAATGCGGATGATAAAAAAAATAATAATGAAATTATAGTTTATTTAAATGAGATTGGGGATATAGTTTATTTACACTCGCCGGGTTATGGTTTATTATATATTCCAAAACAAATTAGTGAAAAGCAAGTTGTGTCTTTATATGATTTATTTAATTCATTTGAAAAAACACCAATTTATATTGATTATAACTTGATTAGAAAAGAAGATGGAATTTATCCTGAGGACATTATTAATTATTCTGATGGTATGGAAAATTGTGAAACATTAGATAACTTCTTTAATAAGAAACCTCATGTTAAAAGGAAAGTTAGGTGATTTGATGGATGAATATATGGTCGCCATTATAAATGGCGGTGTTGAGGACAATGGGAATATTATTTATTTGGGTCATAATTTTAATTTTAATTATCATGCAGAGTGTTTAATTGATTATGGTGTTCATAAATATCCAAATATTTCTGGATTTAAAAATATAGATTATATGAAAGAGCCCAATTTGCCAATTTATTATTTATCTTTGTTGAATAATATTATATTTACTAATGTATCAGTGGATGATGAAATGCGAGGAATGTTATATTTACCAAGAACTATTTCTGATGAGCAGTTAAAGACATTGTCACAATTTATTGATTTAATATATGATTTTAAAGTAACGATTATTTATAATTTGGCATTAGTTGATGGTATGGTGCTGGGTAAAGATTTAGATGTTTTACAAAATGAGAATATGAAGGAGCAAATAATGAAATTTGTTTTAGAAAGACAAACTCCAAAAAAAGAAAGAAGGACATATAATGGATAAAAAAATTGACGATTATAAAGCGGTAATTATTAATGGGACTAACGATAAAAGTGATGATATAGACGGTCATGTTGATTTTGTTGGACCAATAGGTGAGTGTGATTATCACGTAGATTGTTTATTAGATTATGCTAGAGATAAATATCCTAATGTTTCGATTTTTCAAAGGATTACTGATAGATGTGAGCCTAATGTACCAATTTTTTTCTTAACTTGGCTTAATAATGTTGTATATATTAATATTTCTGGAAATCGTGTTGGTAAATATGGTATGTTATTTTTACCTGATGAAATCAGTGAAAAACAACTTAAATTAATATATGAACTTGCCAAACAAATCCCAAAGGCACATGTAGATATTGTATATGATATGGATTTTGATGATGGCTTTGTTGAAAGCAAGGAATTTAATTATGAAAGAGGGAAAGGTTTTGAAGAAACATTAAATCAATTTTTAAAAAAAGTTAATCAAAAAAAGTCTAAATAACTAGACTTTTTTAAGTTTTCCTTGTTTTAAAAGATTTAACATTTGAATGTTTTGAAAGTATGAACCGTGATAATTTTTAATATTATTAGCTTTTGCTAGTTTTTTCCGATAGTTATATGAGCTATTGATACCAATTGATTTTAAAGCATCGACAATTGATCCGTGTTTATAGTTGTTTGCGTTTAAATATTCGGTTTGTGTGTTGCTGGATGAAATATTTTGTTCAATAATTTCTTTTGTTTTAGGGGTGTGTTTTGTATTATTATTATTTTGATTTGAATTTTGTGAGGTAGGTATGTTTTTAGTTTGTTTTTCAGTAACACTAGGGTTATCTACTTGAGTGTTTAAAGAAATTATTGGGTTTTCTTTGATGTTGTTTGATGTTTGAATTTCTAAGTGCAAATGTTTTCCGTAGGCGTTGCCAGTTTCACCAATGGTACCAATTACGGTACCTTTTTCAATATACTGTCCTTTATTTACTTTGATAGAGCCATATTTCATGTGAGCATATAGGGCTGTTTTACCATTATCTTGTTTTATTTTGACATAATTGCCATAGGTATCTAAACCTTGACTCTTGTGGTTTGTACCTTTGACATTATTTATGACAGTAGTTACAGTTCCACTTTCTAAGGCAATAATATTGGTTTCTCTACGGTCACTGGCAACTATATCAATAGCTTTGTGATTTGGGTCATACTCATTTGTAATGATTTCATTCATACTTTCTAATACATGTGTAACCATCTTTTAGTGGTATTCACCTCCCTTCATAGATTAATATACGGTGTCAATTAGCTGTTTTCCTTCTTTTTTTTAAAATTTCTTTAAAAAATTTGATATAATGGTAGTGGTGATAGTAAATGGACTTAAGCACATTAAATGACAAACAAAAAGAAGCGGTTGAGTGGCCTGATGGTCCAATACTAGTTTTAGCAGGAGCTGGAAGTGGTAAAACAAGAGTTTTAACAACTAAACTGGCTTATTTAGTTAATGAAGAAGGTGTTAATCCTTATAACATATTAGCTATTACTTTTACTAATAAAGCTGCTAAAGAGATGAAAGAAAGGGCATTTAAAATGCTTGGTAGTGATGCTTATAAGATGCAGATATCGACATTTCACTCTTTGGGGTTACTTTTAATTAGAGAAAATTATGATAAATTAGGTTTTGATAAAAATTTTACAATTTTAGATAGTGATGATAGTTTAACGATTATTAAGAAAATTTTAAAAGATATGAATTTGGATCCAAAAGTTTATAATCCGCGAGCTATTAGAAATAAAATAAGTAGTGCGAAGAATGAACTGATGGATTCTAATTATTATAGCCGGTTTGCGAATTCAGAATATGAAGAGATAGTTTTATCAGTATTTCGGAAGTATGAACAAAAGGTTCTTAAAAATAATTCAATGGATTTTGATGATTTGTTATTACTTCCGATTAAGTTATTTAAAAAATATCCCGATGTTTTGGAAAAGTATCAAGACAGATTTAAATATATATTAGTCGATGAGTATCAAGATACTAATGAGGCTCAATATATTTTGATTAAGATGCTTAGTAAAAAGTATAAAAATATATGTGTGGTTGGTGATTTAGATCAATCAATATATGGATTTAGAGGAGCTAATTTTAGAAATATTCTTAATTTTGAAAAGGATTATCCAGATGCGAAGGTTATTCCACTAGAAGAAAATTATCGTTCGACAGGTAATATTTTGAATGTGGCTAATGATATAATTAAACACAATAAACAACGAAAAGAAAAGAATTTATGGACGAAAAATGACAATGGTCCAAAGATTCGCTATCACAGAGCTTATGATGAAAAAGATGAAGCTAATTATGTCATGGAAGAGATTAAGAAATTAATTATTAGTGGTGAACCTAAATCTTCTATTGCGGTTTTATATAGAACTAATGCCCAATCTCGTAATATGGAAGAAACTTTGCTTAGGGAAAATATTCCTTATAAAGTAGTTGGAAGTTTTTATTTCTATAACCGAAAAGAAATTAAAGATTTAATCAGCTATTTAAAACTTATTTATAATTCCAATGACGATGTCAGTTTGATGAGAATTATAAATGTTCCAAAAAGACAGATTGGTCCGAAGACAATCGAGAACTTAGCCACTAAAGCTTTAGATAAAGGTGTGTCTTTATATGAGGCTATTGATAGCGGTAAGGAACTTGAGTTTAAGAAATTAATCGAAAGAATAAAAAAAGAAAGCGAAAATATATCGCTTACAGAGTTAGTTGAACTTATTTTAACAGAAACGGGAATGCGAAAAGAACTTGAGAGTTCTAAGACTTTGGAGGCGGAAGTTAGGCTTGAGAACTTAGAAGAATTTAAGTCTATTACGAAAAATTTTGAAGAGAATAATGGAGTTATTTCTTTGGAAGAGTTTTTACTAGAAATTAGTTTAGTTTCTGATATGGAAGAACACAAAAACAATAATGATGTCGTAACGCTTATGACGATACATTCGGCTAAGGGATTAGAGTTTGACCACGTATTTATTATCGGTTTGGAGGAAGGTTTATTTCCACATTCTAACTGTTTAGATAGTCCAGATGAAATAGAAGAGGAAAGGCGTCTTTGTTATGTGGCGGTAACGAGAGCTAAGAAGACGTTAATGTTAGTTAACGCTGCGAGAAGAATGCTTTATGGAAATACAAACTGTAATCCACCGAGTAGGTTTATTGCAGAAATCAGTGATGAATATTTAGAAAAGGATGAAAAAGAAGAAAAAGCACATTTTAATAAAGAGGAGATGATCGATAAAACGGCCGAATATAGTGTTGGTGATCATGTTATTCACGATACTTATGGTGAAGGTGTGGTTGTCGCATTAGGTTCAGTTTTATCAATTGCTTTTAGTCATCCTTATGGAATAAAGAAAATAATGAAAGGTCATAAGAGTATTAGGAAGGTATAGGTGATTTAGGATGATTTTATCAATTATTGATTCAATTAATGAGTTTATTGAGCCAGCAAAGGCTTGGCTTGAGGAAAACCATAGTAATCCATTTATGTGGCTTGCGTTTGTTTTGATTGGTATTGCAGTTTTCGCGCTTACTTATAGTGCGCTTAATAAAAATAATCAATAGGGAGGTTTTATTTTGGATTATACTTTAGTAGTAATGGCGGCTGGCATGGGAAGTAGGTTTGGTTCTTTAAAACAGATGGAACCGGTTGGACCTAATGGCGAATTTATCATCGATTATTCAGTTTATGATGCTATTCAAGCAGGTTTTAATAAAGTTGTCTTTATTATTAGAAAAGATTTTTATAATGACTTTAGAGAAACTATAGGAAAAAGAATAGAAAATAAGATTAATGTAGAATATGCATTTCAAGAATTAAATGATTTGCCTAGTGGTTATGAATGTCCAGAGGAAAGAGTAAAACCTTGGGGGACTGGAGCGGCTATTTATAGTGCGAGAGATTTAATTAGTGGTTCTTTTGCTATTATAAATGCGGATGATTTCTATGGCTCTGATGCATATAGAGTTTTATTTGATTATGTTAAAAATAATACAAGTGAAAATGAAGGTTTGGCTTTGTGCTATGAGGTTGGTAATACTTTATCTAAAAATGGAAGTGTTAAAAGAGGCATTGCAATAACTCATAATGGTAATTTAGAGGGAATTAAAGAGAGTAAAATAGAAGCTCACGATAATTATGTTATTGCTAAACCATTAGATGGAAGTAATGAGTTTGAGACTTCTTTAGATACTTTAGTTACTGTTAATTTGTTTGGATTTACGCCAAAAATAAAAGACATTATTGTGGATAATTTTTCTGAATTTTTAGATGAGAATATCGATAAGTTAGATAGTGAGTACTTAGTTCCTGATATTATAAATAGTGAAATAAATAAGAGAAATATTATATTTAAGGTTAGAGGAACTAATTCTAAATGGCATGGAGTTACTTATAGAGAAGATAAAGATGAGTTAGTAGAGGCCATTCATGAATACATTAAAGAAGGGGTATATCCAGAAAAATTATTTGAAAGTGGTAAAACACTTTGTAAAAAATAATACACCGATTATTGGTGTGTTTTTTAAAATTTTATTTTTAGAATTGAAGTTTATTTAGTTATTTTATATAATATTATTGGTGAAAAATATGATAGAAAAAAGAATAGCAGAACTTACAGAGATTATTAATAAAGCAAATCATGATTATTATGTGAATGATAATCCAACAATTACGGACCAAGAATATGATAGATATATGGAAGAGCTTATGAGACTTGAGGATGCTCATCCAGAATTTAAAAAAGTAGATTCGCCAACACAAAGAGTTGGTAGTGAAGTTATCTCAGAGTTTAAAAAAGTTACTCATGAGATTCCAATGTTATCTTTGGGTGACATTTTTAATGAGGAAGAGATAATCGATTTTGATGAGAAGGTAAAGAAAGTAGTACCACATCCTAAGTATGTGGCTGAGTTAAAAATAGACGGTTTATCTGTTTCACTTCTATATAGAAATGGTGAGTTAGTTAGAGCGGCTACTCGTGGTGATGGAGTAACTGGAGAAGATATTACACATAATGCGAAAACAATTAAAGATATTCCACTTAAGATAAAACAACCAATTGATATTGAGGTTCGCGGGGAAATTTATATGAGTAAGGCTTCTTTTAAGAAGTTAAATGAGAATGGAGCCAATTTTGCGAATCCTCGTAATGCGGCAGCTGGAAGTGTGAGACAGTTAGATTCAAAAGTAGCGGCAAGCCGTAATTTATCTTGCTTTATTTATCATTTGCCTGATCCAGAAGATTACAATATTTATACACATCATGATGCCCTTAATTTTATGAAAGAACTTGGGTTTGTAGTTAATCCTAATAATAGAAAGATTAATAATATAAATGAACTTATGGAGTATGTAAATCATTATACTAAGGAAAGACCTAATTTACCTTATGAGATAGATGGTATTGTTATTAAGGTAGATGATTTGAATGATCAACAAAGATTAGGTTTTACAGCAAGGAGTCCTAAATGGGCGATAGCTTATAAGTTCCCAGCCGAAGAGGTTTTGACTAGAGTTAAAGATATTATTTGTACTGTTGGTAGAACTGGTCAAGTAACACCGAGTGCGATTTTGGAACCGGTGCGTGTTATGGGATCATTAATATCTAAAGCTACTTTACACAATGAGGATTATATTTTAAGTAAGGATATACGTATTGGTGATATTGTTTCTATTAAAAAAGCTGGAGATGTTATTCCAGAAGTTGTTAAACCAATTGTGGAACGTAGAGATGGTACTGAGAAAAAATTTAATATGGTGGAAAAGTGTCCGATATGTGGAGAAGGATTAACGAGAAAAGAGGATGAGGCAGCTTATTATTGTTTGAATGAACACTGCCCTGCAAGAAAACAAGAAAAGTTATTCCACTTTACTTCTCGTCATGCGATGAACATAATCGGTTTTGGTGATAGGATTATCGAAGATTTTTATAATTTAGGTTATTTAAAAGATGATGATGATTTTTATCATTTGCATGAACACAAAGAAGAATTAAAAGAACTTGAGGGTTTTGGCGAGAGAAGTATTGAAAAGTTGCTTGATGAAATAGAAAAAAGTAAAAATAACTCTTTAGAAAGATTGTTATTTGGACTTTCTATTCGTCACGTTGGAACCAAAACGGCGGATATTTTAGCTAGAGAATTTAAAAATATGGATAATTTAATGAGCGCTAGTTTTGAGGATTTAGCTAGTATTAAAGATATCGGAAATACCATTGCTAAAAGTGTTTATGATTTCTTTAGAGATGAGAATAATATTAATTTAATTAATAAGCTTAAAGAAGATGGAGTTAATATGATTTATCTTAAAGAAGTTAGTAATGAAGAAACTGTATTTACCGGTAAGACTTTTGTTTTAACTGGTTCTCTAGAAAGATTTACTCGTGATGAGGCTAAAATTAGAATAGAACAGTTAGGCGGAACAGTAAGTTCAAGTGTTAGTAAGAAAACTAGTGTAGTTATTGCGGGTGCGGAAGCTGGAAGTAAACTTACGAAAGCCCAAGATTTAGGCATAACTATTTGGGATGAAGAAGAATTTTTAAATAATTTATCAAAGTACTAGAAATAGTACTTTTGATTTGACTTTATTTTGAGTGAGGGTATAATGTTGTATCGGAGTTGATTTTTAATGACTTATACTGATTATTATGATCCAGAAGAATTTGATGAAGCATTAAAAGTTGTAAATTTTTTGGATATATCAGAAGTTGATCCTTTTTATAATTTAGATAAGAATGTTAAAGGTTCTAGTTACAAAGTTGACCGAAAAGGTTATTTATATTTTATTTTAGGAAGATATACGGTAAATTTATTGAAAACTAGACGAGCTTATGATTATTTAGATAGTCATCCTTATATTTTAGATTACAGTTCGATTGGTGGAAATAGAAAACTATTTACTTCTTTGGGTAATGTTTCTTTTTCGCTTTGTGTGAATAGTATTAAAGAGGCTTGTATGCGTGGTGATGATAAGAAAACAATTGATACTTTATGTAAGGTATATGCGGGAAAGTATGCGACCAAATGTCATGAGGTATCAATTATATTGGGTGTGGATTATGACTATATAACTACAGCTTTTGTAAGTAGTCCACTTGAACATTATAAATATCTTCATTCATTTGTTGAAGATGGTGAATATGTCTATGATTTTGCGAAAAATTTAAAGATGAAAAAGAATGATTATTATAAACTTTTAAATCCTGATATAGTATCTAGGATTAAAGGTAATCAGTTTGTAGATGATGTTGTACAAACTTCCCATAGTTATCCACCAATGGCTTTAAAAGATTTTTTAGTAAGACATGATGAGCTTATTTTAAAAAGATAAAACAAGTAGTATTTTAAAATATTATTTGTTTTTATTTTATGTAAATATTAAAATAAATTGTTGTTCTGGGTTTAAATTTGTTTTATAATTAAAATAGCTAATATTGAAAATATTGATATGGCAAAGTGAAAAAGAATGATAAAGTTATTCATAATAGTAGTAGAAAGTAGGGAAAATATGAATAAAAGACTGAACAGAACATAGCGTAATTATATAATAATAGGGCTATGTGCAATATTACTTATAATGGTTGTAGGATATGCGGCATTTCAAAGTCAATTAAAAATATCAGGAACATCTAATATTGTGAGTAATTTCTTAGTAAAGATTATAAATATAGAAGTATCAAATATTGTTGGAGGTGCTCAAGATAAATCGGAAGTAACAACACATACAGATACAACAGCAACCTTTGGAACAACATTACAGTCTCCAGGGGATTCTATTACTTATAATATAACAATAGAAAACCAAGGAACTATTGATGCAGTATTAAAAACTATTACAAAAACAGATACAAGTAATAGTGCAATCTTGTTTACAATTTCTGGAGTAAATGAGGGAGATCCTTTAAATGCGGGAGAACTAGTAACAATGCAAGTTACAGTAACATATAATCCAGCTGTAACAAGTTAACCGGATGACTTAGATAGTACATTAGATATGGAACTGGATTATGAACAAGCAGATGGAGGAAGTGTAGGACTAGGACCTGGAGGAGAGACTACAACTATTGGTGGACAAGATGTACCAGTAGTAGATTCAGGCGATGGACTATATAAAGATGAATATGAGGATGGAAAATATACATATAAAGGAGCTGATCCAAATAATTATATAACTTTTAATAATGAAACCTGGAGAATAATAAGTGTAGATTCAAGTGGTTTAATTAAAATAATGAGAAATGAAAGTATAGGAGATATGGTGTAGGATAATTCTGGTTTAAATAATTGGGCAAGACCAGCCACATTAAATTCATATTTGAATGATACCTATTTACCAACAATCACAACTAACAAGGATAAAATAGTTTCTTATACATGGAGTATAGGTGGTGTAACAGCAGGTAATACAGATTTAGCTAATCAAATAAATGATGAGAATGGCACCACATGGAATGGAAATGTTGGTTTAATAATTTCAAGTGAATATCTAAGAGCAAATTCTAATAAAGAACAGTGTGGAAATATGAGTATTAATAATACAAATAGAGAAAGCTGTATTACAACTAATTGGATGCAATCAATAGTACCGTCAGATGGTTATTTGTGGATGATGTCACCACTTGACAGCGGTTCTAATTATGCGTTTGATGTATATGGTGTACCTAGTAATGCTGGAAATATGAGTTATCGATTAGTTTATATGAGTAGTGGAGTAGTTCCTAGCCTTTATTTAACATCATCTATTACATTAACAGGAGATGGAAGCCAAGAAAATCCATATGTCATAAGTTAGAAAAAAATAAAGCAAGTATATCATGCGACTGCTAAGACAGTCGCTTTTATAATGTGTTTTTTAAATGATGAAGTTAAATTAAATATTTTACTTTGGACTGTTTTGTAATGTTTTGAAAGAAAATAAAAAAAATTGTAGATTTTTAGCAGTCATATCTTGACAGTGCTAGCATATAATGCTATAATGAAGTAGCAATCAGATTAAAAGAGTGCTAAAAGAGGTGATTAAATGCTGACTCGGAGACAGGAAGAATTACTTAAATTAATTGTTGAAAATTATATTAAGACGGCAACTCCAGTTAGCTCGAAGGCTTTATGTAAGAAAATGAAGTGTTCGAGTGCAACAGTTAGAAATGAGATGGCAACTCTTGAAGGACTTTCTTTAATTCAAAAGACACATATTTCATCTGGTAGAGTTCCAAGTGATAAAGGGTACAGATATTATGTTGATAATATTATGGTACCTAAAGAACTTAATGGTGAGGATATGTTAAAACTGAAACAGATATTTTCAAATAATGCATTAGTCCTTTCTGATGCGATTACAAAAAGTATGGAAATTGTTTCAGAGCTTACGCATTACACAGCTGTGGTTTTAGGTCATTCTTCTGGTGACAATAAAATTGCGAAGGTTGAGGTAGTGCCGATAGATGATAATAAAATGATTGCTATTGTAATTACCGATAAAGGACATGTAGAAAATCGTAATGTAGTTATTGATGGTAATGTTAGTAAAGCGGAAGTTAAGCAGACTATCGATATTATTAGTAAATTAATTGTAGGTGTTCCAATTGATGAAGTAAGTCAGGTTTTAGAGTTTGAGGTTAAACCGATAATTAATCGTTATGTTAAAGAGCATGAAGCTTTATATAATGCCTTTTATAATGCGTTTAGTGATTTTGCAAGTAAACCACACATTAAAATGAGTGGAACTAATAATTTATTAATGGAGCCTGAATTTGACGATGTTAGTAAGATGCGTAATCTACTAAATAAGTTTGAGGATAAGGATCTTATCAAGAGTATTAAAACTGACGATGATGAGATTAAGGTTTATATTGGTAGTGAGAATTCAATTGATGATGATGTGTCGATTATTAAAACTAGCTTTTACAAAGATGGTGAAGAAGGAACAATTGCTTTGATTGGTCCTAAAAGAATGGAATATGGCCGAGCTGAAGCATTACTTAATTACATTAAGGAGAATATAGGTAGGTGAAACGAGTGGATAAAGAAGAAAAATATGAAAAACATGAACATGATGAACACGAAGAACATCATGAACATGAAAAGCATTATGATAAACATGAAGATAAACATGAACATCATGATAAACACTGTGACAAGCATAAAGATAAGAAGTGCAAATGTCATGATGATAAGAAGTTAGAAGAAAGTTTAAAGAAAATAAAAGAATTAGAAGAAGAGGTATTAAAAGCAAAAGCTGACAATATTAATTATAGAAAAAGAAAAGATGAAGAAGTCAGTAGAATGCTTGAGTTTGCCAATGAAGATATAGTTAAAGACATTTTACCTTCTATTGATAATTTCGAAAGAGCAATTAATCTAGATGATGAGAATTTGGATGATGAGCTTTCAAAATTCTTGGCTGGATTTAAGATGATATATTGTCATTTAGTCGAGGTTTTAGAGAAGTATGATGTCAAGGCTATTGATGATAAAGGTAAAGAGTTTGACCCTAAACTTCATCAGGCTGTACTTACTGAAAAGGTTGAAGGTATGGAACCTGGTATGGTTGTTGAAGTTATGCAAAAGGGTTATATGCTTAAAGATAAAGTTATTAGACCAGCTATGGTCAAAGTTAGTGATTAAGAAAGGAATGATTATGTATGAGTAAAACAATAGGTATTGACTTAGGAACAACTAACAGTTGTGTTGCTGTTTACGAAGGTGGTGAAGCTAAGGTTATCGCGAATCCTGAAGGTTCACGTACTACACCATCTGTTGTAGCATTTAAAAATGGAGAAATTATCGTTGGTCAAGCGGCTAAAAACCAAATGGTAACTAATCCAGATACAATAGCTTCTATTAAGAGATTAATGGGAACTAAAGAGAAAGTTAAAGCTAATGGTAAGGAATATACTCCTGAAGAAATTAGTGCGATGATTTTAGGAGATTTGAAAAAAACGGCTGAGGCTTATTTAGGTGAGACTGTTAAAAAAGCAGTTATTACTGTTCCAGCATATTTTAATGATGCTCAAAGACAAGCTACTAAAAATGCTGGTAAGATTGCTGGTTTAGAGGTTGAAAGAATTATCAATGAACCAACTGCGGCAGCTTTAGCTTATGGTATGGATAAACAAGAAAAAACTGAACAAATTTTAGTTTACGATTTAGGTGGAGGAACATTTGATGTTTCTATTCTAGAGATTGGTGATGGAGTATTTGAGGTTAAGTCTACTAGTGGTAATAACCATTTAGGTGGTGACGATTATGACCAAAGAATTATCGATTACTTAGTTAAAGAATTTAAGAAATCTAATAGTATTGATTTATCTAAAGATAAGATGGCTATGCAAAGATTAAAAGATGCGGCTGAAAAAGCTAAGAAAGATTTAAGTGGTATGACTACTACTAATATATCTTTACCATTTATTTCACAAGGGGAAGATGGACCAGTTCATTTAGAGATTAGTTTAAGTAGAGCTAAATTTGAAGATTTAACTCGTGATTTAACTGAATCTACTTTGGAACCTGTTAGAAAAGCTTTAAAAGATGCGAAGTTGACTAAGAAAGATATAGATAAAGTATTATTAGTAGGTGGTTCTACTAGAATGCCTAGAATTGCTGAAATTATTAAAGAAGAACTTGGACAAGAAGCTTCTAAAGGTGTTAACCCAGATGAGGTTGTTGCTATGGGTGCAGCTATTCAAGGTGGAGTATTAACTGGTGATGTTAATGATATCGTACTTCTTGATGTTACACCACTTTCACTTGGTATTGAAACTTTAGGAGGAGTATGTACAGTATTAATTCCAAGAAATACAACTATTCCAACAAGTAAATCACAAGTGTTCTCAACAGCTGCTGATAATCAACCTGCTGTAGATATTCACATTTTACAAGGTGAAAGACCAATGGCGGCTGACAATAAAACACTTGGTAATTTCCAATTAACTAATATACCACCAGCTCCTAGAGGAGTTCCACAAATCGAAGTTACATTTGATATCGATGCCAATGGTATTGTAAATGTTAAAGCTAAGGATTTAGGTACTAATAAGGAACAATCTATTACAATTACATCTTCAACTAACCTATCTGACGATGAAATCGATAAGATGGTTAAGGAAGCTGAAGCTAATAAAGCGGCTGATGACAAACGTAAAGAAGAAGCTGATGTTAAAAATGAAGCTGAACAAATGATATTTGCTACTCAGAAATCTATTAAAGATTTAGGAGATAAAGTAGATGAAAAAGATAAAAAACAAGCTGAAGATTTAATTAAGGACTTAGAGGAAGCACTTAAAAAAGCTGATTTAGATGATATTAAAGCTAAGAAAGATAAATTACAAGAAAAAGCTATGGAATTAGGTGCTAAAGTTTACGAAGAAGCTGCTAAGAAAGCTCAAGAAGCACAAAACGATAGTGATAGCTCTGATTCTAAAGACAAAGATGTAAAAGACGCTGAATACGAAGAAAAATAGAAGTTCTAGGAGACTAGAGCTTTCTCTTTATGGAAAGGAAAAATTATGATTATAAAAGATAAAACTAGGGATGAAGTAGAAGAGAAGTATAAGTGGGATTTAAGTAAGATTTATATATCAGAAGACGAATGGCTTAAAGACTTTGAATATGTTAAAGCTAATGGTGATAAGTATTTAGAGTTTAAAGGTAGGCTTAATAATGCGGATAGTATTTATGAGTTTTTGAAGTTTGATGAAGAGTTTTCTAAAAAGTCTGATGCAGTTTATATGTATGCGGCTTTGAAGTTCGATGAAGATACTAGTAATTCTAAATATCAAGAGTTAAAAGGCAAGATAGAAAAGGTACTTACAGAGATAAGTACGAAAACGGCTTTTGTGATTCCAGAGTTACTTAAGCTTTCTAAAGAAGATTTTGATAGATTTATGAATGAAAAATCTGAACTTAAGATGTATGAATATGAGTTTAGAAATATACTTCGAACGAAAGATCATATTTTATCTGATAGTGAGGAAGAGCTCCTTTCTAGTTTAGGTAAATCACTTAATAATCCTGAAGATACGGCGAGTTATTTAAGAAACTCTGATATGAAATTTGGGGTTATTAAAGATGGTGATGGTAATGAGGTAGAACTATCTAATATTAATTTTTCTAAATATATTATGGATAATAATAGAGAGGTTAGAAAAAGTGCATTTTATACCCTTTATAAAGAGTATGAGAATTTACAAAATACTTTTGCCTCTAGTTATAGCGGCAAGGTAAATACTGATAACGTGATTGCTTTAAGAAGAGGATATAAGGATGCACGTGAAGCGGCTTTATTTGATAGTAATATTGATGGCAGAGTTTACGATAATTTAATCGATGTGCTTCATCATAACCTTAATATTATGGATGATTATTATGCTTTAAAGAAAGAGGTTATGGGGTTAGATGAGCTTCATATATACGATATATATGGAGCTTTGGTACCTGACTCTAGTAAGTCTTATACTTTTGAAGAAGCTAAAAATATTGTTATGGATGCGTTATCTATTTTAGGCGATAATTATATTAATGATTTGAAAAAGGCTTTTGATGAGAAGTGGATTGATGTAATGCCAAGCCGTGGTAAAAAAGGTGGAGCATATTCATGGGGATGTTATACATCTTGTCCATATTTACTTTTGAATTTTAATGGCAAGTTTGACGATGTTTCTACTTTAGCTCATGAGCTTGGTCATTCTATGCATTCTTATTATTCTAATAAGAACAATCCTTATATATATCATCAATATAAAATATTTGTAGCCGAGGTGGCTTCACAGGTTAATGAGTTAATTTTGGCTAGATATTTGATTAATCATACTGATGATAAAAATGAGAAGTTAGCTATTTTAGATAGTTTGATGGAATTATTTAAAGGTTCGATTGTTCGTCAAACGATGTTTGCGGAGTTTGAGGATTTGATGCATAGGAAAGAGCAAGATGGTTATGTTTTAACTAGTGAGTTTATTTCTGATAATTACTATGAACTTTATAAAAAGTATTCAGGTAATAATATGATTTCCGATAAAGAGATTAGATATGAATGGGAGAAGATACCACACTTTTATTACAACTTTTATGTTTATCAATATGCAACGGGTTTAGCTGCGGCTAGTTATATTGCGACTAAGATAATGAGTGGTGATAAGGAGATGTTAAATAATTATTTGAAGTTTTTAACACTCGGTGGCAGTATGGATCCGATTGATGAGTTAAAGGTTTCAGGTGTGGATATGAATAATCCTGATGTTATACAATCAGCTATGGACATGTTTAAAGATTTGATAGATGAATTTAAAGAAATTTACCGAAGTAGGTGATTAGATGAATAAAAGAGATTATTACGAGGTTTTGGGTGTTTCTAAAGACGCAAGTGAAGCAGAGATTAAGAGTGCTTTTAGAAAGTTAGCTAAGAAATATCATCCGGATGTTTCTAAGGAACCAGATGCGGCTGAGAAGTTTAAGGAAGCTCAGGAGGCTTATGCTGTTTTGTCTGATGCAAGTAAGCGTAAGCAATATGATCAATTTGGTCATGCGGCATTTAGTGGAGGCGCTGGCGCTGGAGGAGCTGGATATGGTGGTTTCTCAGGATTTGATTTTGGTGATATCAATTTAGATGATATTTTTGATGGTATGTTTGGTGGTGGTTTTTCATCAGGTTTTGGAAGTTTTGGTGGAAGAGGTAGTGGTAGATCTAACCGCCGTCAAAAAGGACCTGATAGAGTTATTCAAATAGATTTGGATTTTGAAGAAGCGGCTTTTGGATGTAAGAAGACTATTAATTTAACTTTAAATGAGAAGTGTGAAGATTGTGATGGTAAGGGTGGTCATGGTTCTAAGACTTGTGATAAGTGTCATGGTTCTGGAACTGTAACTGCTCAACAACAAACTCTTTTTGGCGCATTTATGACTAAGACTACTTGTGATAAATGTGGTGGAAGAGGTACAGTCTTTGACGATACTTGTAAGACTTGCCGTGGAACTGGAAGAGTTAAAAAGAATAAAGATATCGAGGTTACTATTCCAGCTGGTGTAGACACTGGAAATCAACTTAGAATTTCTGGTAAAGGTGAAGCTGGAGTTAATGGTGGACCTAATGGAGATATTTATTTAGAGTTTTATGTTAGAAAACATCCAATATTTGAACGTGATGACAATGATATTTATTTAGATATGCCAGTTACGATTACTGACGCAGTACTTGGTGCGAAGATAGAGGTACCAACTTTATATGGAACGGTTAAGGTTAATATTCCTGCCGGCTCTGAGAGTAATGATAAACTTAGAATTAAAGGTAAAGGTATTTCTGATGTGAATAGTGGCCGTAAGGGTGATATGTTTATTATTTTAAATGTAATTACACCTAAGAAGTTATCACGTGATCAAAAGAAATTATTTGAAAGTTTAGCTAAAACTAAATTGGGAGAATCTAAGGAATTTGATAGAATTAAGAAATATTTATAAGTGGCTGAGTTTGAAAAATATTTTGTAAATGAAGAAGAGTATAATAAAAATCCTAGAGAGATAATTGAATATGAGTTGGTTTAAAAATTACGAGTTATATACTTGTAATTTTTTTGTTTTAATTTTGATAAAATTAATGATGTGGTATATAATCAATCAAAATAAGTCAAGAGGTAATTATGATGAGAAAAACAAGTGATGTTAGATAGTGATTTAGCTAGACTTCATCATGTTGAAACAAAAAGAATTAATGAAGCTGTAAAAAACAATCCTGATAAATTTCTTGAAAGATTTAGTTTTCTTTTGACTAGTTTTGAAATGATGAACTTGAGGTCGAAATTTTCGACCTCAAGTGTAAGTTCTCATGGCGGATGTAGATATATCACAAGAGTTTTTACGGAACAAGGTGTGGTAGAGCTTGTAATTGATGTTTATTTTAAATAATCAGATTTTTCCCGGTTATTTTTTGTGTGAAAAAGGAAGTTTGTTAAAAATGTCGTATGTTATATATAGGGGGTGATATGAATAATACTATAGTTAAAGATGAAGTAAAAATAGAAAATTTAATTGAGAACTTGGGAATACTAGTTGACAGGGCTTTGAAAAAATGATATATTGTAAGCGATTGGTACTTAGGAAACTTTTGAAGCCCTAAGTCGTTTTATTTTAAGGATGTGATTTATTGAAACAATATAAAAGCTCTGAAGAATTATTAGATTATATAATTTCTAGAGGAGTTATTGTTACTAATAAAGATTATGCTTTAGACAAAATTAAAAAGTATTCTTATTATTCTATTGTGAATACATACAAAGATGTGTTTAAAACTTTGGATAATAATTATAAGAAAAATGTAACTTTTGAAGAAATATATTCATTATATGAATTTGATAAAAATATTCGTTCTATTTTTTAACTTATATTTTAGAAATAGAAACGGTTATAAAATCTTTACTGGCTGAACTTTTATCATCAAAATATGGTATTAATAATTATTTATTAGTAAGTAATTTTGATACTAATATTAACCCTAAAATAATACAAGACAATATTGATAAAATAAATGAAGAAATAAGCAAACAAAATGGCAAACACGAAGCTATTACTCATTATATTAATGAATATGGTTTTGTACCACCTTTTGTTTTAATTAAAATTTTAACATGGGGAGAATTAAGTCGTTTATATAGCATGCTGAAACAAACAGATAGGCAAACTATTAGTAAAGAGTTTAAAGTGCCTGATAATTTTTTAAAACAAGTAATGAAAAATATTACCATGATTAGGAATATATGTGCTCATAACGATAGAATGTTTTCCTTTCATAGTAAGTTTTTAATTACTTTTAAAATTATAGATAGTAATTATTATAACAAGGATAATTACTAATATTTATATGATTATGAAATCTATTCAACGTTTATTAGATAAAGATAAAAGTGATGAGTTCGAAAGATTGGTTAATTTAGAAATCGAAAAGTTAAAAAATAATATTAAATCTGTTGATATTAATTTAATTTTATATTTAATGGGATTTTTTAATGAATAAAATTAATTATATTGGATAGAATATTAATGATTGGTACTTAGAAAACTTTCGAAGCTCTAAGTCGTCAGGTCTCTATACAAATGTGTAGAGACTTTTTGAATATTGTTTATGTCTTTTGTGATTGTTACAATATTAGAATATTATATGAATCTCTAAGAAATAGTAGTTGAATTATTAAGTTATAAATATTATAATGAAAAGATTCCTGCGTATTTGCTTCCTAATATAGTTATAATTGTAAATCAGGTAAACATAAAATATTTAATGGAATTTATTTGATAAGTTACACTAATATAGTGTAAAAAATGATTTGATAAATACATAGATGATATAAATGTTCATTTGGTAGCTATAAGAGATTTGGCTAGGCTTTATCTACTGAAACGAGAAGAATAAATGAAGCGGTTAATAGAAATAAAGCAAAATTTCCAGAAAGATTTTGCTTTATAATTACGGAAAGTGAGTATAATTTTTGAAGTCGCAAATTGCGACTTCAAAGGGTGGTTCCAGAAAAGGGCATACGGTATTTACAGAGCAAGGTGTGGTTATGCTTGCAGCTATATTAAAAACTGATGTAGCTACAAAAGTAAGTATTGTTATTATAGATGTATTTGTAGCTATGAGAAAATATATTTCTTCTAATTTACTTGAGCAAAAATATATCAATAATATGGTGCTAGATCATAACTCTCAAGTCAAACTATTACATAGTAAGGCTGTTTATCATTGCGGTTCAAGTATAAATAGAATAGGTTATAAAACATTTTCTATTACTTTAATTGGTGATGAGGAGGTAAGTAGTTTATAAATAAATTATGAGTTTACACAAACTTGTAATTTTTTTGTGTGAAACATATGTTTTTTATTGACTCTGGTTTTTTGAAATATTATAATCTTGTGTGGAAAGTAGGATGATGTTATGGAAGCATGGAAAGATTTTAAAGAAGGAAAATGGATGAATGAAATTAATGTTAGTGATTTCATTAAATCTAATTATACAAAATACGATGGTGATGAAGAATTTTTAAAAGGCACTACTAAAAAAACTGATAGTGTTTGGGGAAAATGTTCTGATTTACTAAAAGAAGAGTTAAAAAAGCATGTTTTAGACATTGATGTAGATCATATGAGTGGAATTAATGCTTTTGAACCTGGATATATAAATGAAGATGATGATGTAATTGTTGGTCTTCAAACAAATGCACCACTTAAGAGAATGGTAAATCCTTATGGTGGTATTAGAATGGTTTATCAAGAATTGGATGCATATGGTTATAAATTAAATCCTGAGGTTGATAAATATTTTAATGAATATAGAAAAACTCACAATCAAGGAGTATTTGATGCTTATACTGAAGATATTAGAAAAGCTAGACATAATGGATTATTAACTGGACTTCCTGATGCTTATGGTAGAGGAAGAATTATAGGCGATTATAGAAGAGTAGCTTTATATGGTATCGATTATTTGATGGCTGAGAAGAAAAAGGATTGGAATAATTTAACCGGTCCGATGACTGATGATTTAATCAGACTTAGAGAAGAAGTTTCTATGCAATATAGAGCTTTAGATGAAATTAAGAAAATGGCTGCAAGATATGGTTATGATATTTCTAAACCAGCAACTAATTCTAAAGAGGCAGTTCAATGGACTTATTTTGGATATTTAGCTTCTGTTAAAGAAAATAATGGTGCGGCTATGAGTTTGGGCCGTGTTGATGCGTTTTTTGATATCTATTTCGAAAGAGATTTAAAAGCAGGGTTAATAACAGAGGAAAAAGTTCAAGAATTAATCGATCAATTTGTTATTAAACTTAGACTTGTTAGACATTTAAGAACTCCTGATTATGATGAGTTATTCTCTGGAGATCCTACTTGGGTAACTTGCTCAATTGGTGGAATTACCAATGAGGGAGAAAGCATGGTTACTAAAACAAGTTATAGAATTTTAAATACTTTAACTAATTTGGATACTTCACCAGAACCTAATATGACAGTTTTATGGTCTACTAAATTACCTGAGGCATTTAAGAGATACTGCGCTAAAATGAGTATTGAAACAGATGCTATTCAATATGAAAATGACGATGTAATGAGACCTATTTATGGTGATGATTATGCGATTGCGTGCTGCGTATCAGCTATGCGTGAGGGTAAGGATATGCAGTTCTTTGGAGCTAGATGTAATTTAGCTAAGTCACTTTTATATGCGATTAATGGTGGTGTTGATGAGAGAACTGGAGAACTCGCTGTCGAAGGTTTTGAAAAAATGACAGATGAAGTACTTGATTATGATAAGGTAAAAGAAGCTTACTTTAAGATGATTGAGAAAGTAGCAGAAATTTATTCTAATGCGATGAATATTATTCATTACATGCATGATAAATATGCTTATGAAGCTGGACAAATGGCTTTACACGATACTGATGTTAATAGACTAATGGCATATGGTGTGGCTGGTCTTTCTGTCGCAACTGATTCACTTTCAGCTATTAAGTATGCGAAAGTAAAACCGATTAGGAATGAAAATGGTATTGCGGTAGATTTTGAGATAGATGGTGATTTTCCTAAATATGGTAATGATGATGATAGAGTAGATAGTATTGCAAAAGAAATATTAGATAAGATGTTTAAGGAACTTTCTAAACATAAATGTTATAGAAATGCACATCCTACTTTATCAGTATTAACTATTACTTCTAATGTAGTTTATGGTGAGAAGACAGGTACTACACCTGATGGCAGAAAAGCCGGTGAACCTTTCGCACCTGGAGCTAATCCAATGCATGGAAGAGATAGTAGTGGAGCTATCGCATCACTTAATTCAGTGGCTAAACTAGATTATGCGAATTGCTGCCGTGATGGTATTTCTAATACATTTAGTATTGTTCCATCTTCTTTAGGACACTCTGAAGAAGAGAGAGTAGAGAATTTAGTTTCTTTACTTGACGGTTATTTTGTTCAAGGGGCTCATCATTTAAATGTTAATGTTTTGAATAGAGAAATGTTAATTGAAGCAATGAATGATCCTGATAAATATCCACTTCTTACAATTAGAGTATCTGGTTATGCGGTTAGATTTAATAGACTTACTAGAAAACAACAAGAAGAAGTTATAGCGAGAACATTCCATGAAAAAATGTAGTGGTTCAGTTGATTCAATTGAGACAATGGGCTTAGTTGATGGTCCAGGTATTAGAACGGTTGTGTTTTTGACTGGATGTAAGCTCAGATGTTTGTATTGTCATAATCCAGAAATGTGGACTAGAGGTAAGGATAATTACACCCCAGAGGAGTTAGTTCAGCGAATTATTCGTAATAAACCTTATTTTGGTAAAAAAGGTGGAGTAACTTTCTCCGGTGGTGAACCTTTACTACAAGTAGATTTTTTGACTGAGTGCTGCAAGTTATTAAAAGAAGAGGGTATTAATATTGCTTTAGATACTTCTGGTGCGGGACTTGGTGATTATAAGGAGATACTTGACTTAGTTGATTTAGTTATTTTTGACGTTAAGTATACTGATGGTAATGGTTATGAGAAACTTACTGGATATAATATGCTTGAGAGTGAAAGATTTATTCGTGATTTAAATAAGAGTGGTAAAGATGTATGGATTCGTCAGGTTGTTGTGCCTGGAATGATGGATAGTGATGAATATATTAATAGTTTAGCTAAGTATATTTTAAAGATTAAAAATGTTAAGAAAATTGAATTCTTACCATTTCATCATTTAGGTTTTTCTAAGTATGATGAACTTAATTATCTTAATCCTTTAGAGGATACTAAAGAGATGGATAAGGATAAATGTGATGAATTATATGAAAAATTTATAAATAAGTATAATGAATTAAAGGAGAGTAATTAAATGTTATTTATATGGTATCCAAAGTGTTCAACATGTCAGAAAGCTAAAAAATGGCTTGATGATAATAATATTGAATATACTTTAAGAGATATTGTTTTAGAGACACCAACTGAAGAAGAACTAAGTATTTGGATAAAAGAGAGTGGACTTGATATTAAAAAGTTCTTTAATACTTCTGGTATGAAGTATAGAGAACTTGGTTTAAAAGATAAACTTGATAATATGAGTTTTGAGGATAAGATTAAATTACTTTCTAGTGATGGTATGCTTATAAAAAGACCCCTTATTGTTGGTGATAAAATTATTCCGGGGTTTAAAAATTATGATAGTTTAAAATAGGCTTGTTTAGAGCCTATTTTTTTCCATATCAATGTTTATACTTCTTACTTGTCCCACATGAACATGGATCATTACTTTCTATTTGTCATATGAAATTTTTCTTTGAGAGGTTTTATTAAAAATTTTTTTACACTTTTTGGCACTCTTTCTGATTAAAACTGTGGAAAAAATAGAAATGCTGTTTTTAATAATGGTATAATGTAATTATAGAATGGAAGGTGATGTGATGGCAAACAGAATTATTTTGAATGAAACTTCTTATTTTGGATGGGGAGCTAGAGAAGAATTAGTTCCAGAAATTAAGAAGAGACATTTCAAAAAGGTTTTATTGGTTACTGACAAGACTTTAATGGATTGTGGAGTAGCTAATATGGTAATTAAAGAATTAGAGGGTAATGTCCCATATGCAATATTTGATGACGTTAAACCTAATCCAACTATTACTAATTGCCAAAATGGAATTGACTTTTGTCAAAAGGAGAATGCCGATGTTATTGTAGCAGTCGGTGGAGGTTCAGTTATCGATACGGCTAAATGTATTGGTATTGTAATTAAAAATCCTGAATTCTATGACATCAATTCATTAGAGGGTACGGCTGATACTAAAAATCCTTGTTTACCTATTATTGCTTTACCTACAACAGCTGGGACAGCAGCAGAGGTAACAATTAACTATGTTATTACTGATGAGGAAAATGTAGTTAAGAGGGTTTGTGTTGATCCGCATGATATTCCAGTTTTATCAATTATTGATATGGAACTTATGGCAGGAATGCCTAAGATGACAGCTGCGGCAACTGGACTTGATGCTTTAACTCATGCAATGGAAGGTTATATCACTAAAGCTCACTGGGAGATGACAGATATGTTCCATTTAAAGAGTATGGAAATGACTTATCATAACCTAGAGAAAGCTGTTAGTAAAGACAAAGATGCGATGATTAATATGGGTATAAGTCAATATATTGCCGGTATGGGCTTTTCTAATGTTGGACTTGGAATAGTTCATTCAATGGCGCATCAATTAGGAGCTACTTACGATGTCGCACATGGTATTGCATGTTCATTATTTTTACCTTATGTTTTAAAATGGAATGGTGAAGCCTCTAAAGATAGATATAGAGCTATGGCTAAAGCATTTGATTTAGATACTAATGGTAAAAGTGATGAAGAATGTGTTGACTTAGTAGTAAATGCTGTTAGAGAGTTAGAGACTAAACTTGGAGTTCCACAACACTTAAGTGAACTTGGTGTTAAAAAAGAGGATTTTGAAGTTATGGCTGAGAAAGCATTTAAAGATCCATGTACAGGTGGTAATCCAAGAGAGGTTACTAAAGAGGATATAATAGGCTTATTTAATGAAGCTTATTAAGAATAAAGGGAGGTTATTTAATGTTAAAAACAAAAGTAGGTTACAGTGAAAATGTAGATGCATTTGCATCTGGAGCTGAAACTGCTAAAATGGCAAATGTGATTGAAAATCCACAAGTTGGGTTATTATTCACAAGTTGCGTGCAAGATCAAAATAAAATTATGGAGGGAGCCAAAAGTGTTTTAGGTGATGTACCAGTTGTTGGATGTACTTCTTCAGCTGCTATATGTACACAAGATGGATATCTAAATAAAGAAACTGGTTATTCTGGTATGATGCTTTTCGGTGGAGATTTAGAGGTTGTTACTGCTGGTAGTAAGCAAACTGATGAGACTCCAAGAGAAGTAGGCAGAAGAGTAGCTAAAGAGGCTATTAGTAAAGTTAAAGGAGAAGATGTTGAGCCTGATTTCTTCTTTATGTCAGCTTCACCTGCTAATGAAGAAGAATACTTAGAAGGTATTCAAGATATTATTGGTAATGTTCCAGTATTTGGTGGATCAGCTGCTGATAATACAGTTGAGGGAAAATGGAGCATTTTAAATGATGGAGAAGCATTTGCTGATGGTGTAACAATTGCTATTTTCTATACTAAAGGTGAAATGAAGAATCTTTATACAGGTGCTTATCATGAAACTAATAATGTTGGTGTTATTACTAAAGTTAGAGATGAAAGAACACTTGTGGAAATTGATCATGAGCCAGCTTTAAAGAAATATGCTGAATGGACTGGTAAATCTATAGAGTCTTTAATGGGTAATAATTTACTTACTGAAACTATTTGTGCTCCACTTGGAGTAAAAGACCCTATTGGTAAAGTTACAGCTGTTCGTCACCCAATGTTTGGTAATGATGATTTATCTATGAATATTGGTGCTAATTTAGCTGAAAATACAGCTGTTATAGAGCTTTCTAATACACCAGAAGGTATTTTAAAAGCTAATGAAGAGACTATTAATAATTTAAATAAATTAATGGTAAGTGAAGCAAATTCTTATTTCTTAGTTCACTGCGGTGGAAGAAGACTTGGACTTGCTTTATCACAAATTGAGGATAAAATTTATCCAGAGGTTAAGAAGGTTATTCCTAATAAAGAATTCTTAATGGTATTTACATTTGGTGAATATGGTATGGGTGATCATTCATCTAATACTGTTGGAGGTTTATCACTTTCTTATACTGCGTTTGGAGGTAATGAATAATTGGCTAAAAATTTAATAGGTAGTGAGTGGGTTGATGCTTCTGATGGTAAAGTTATTGAAGTATACAATCCAGCTACAAATGAATTAATTGATACAGTTCCTGATACGACTAAGGAGGACTGTGATAGAGCAGTAGAGGCTGCTAAAAAAGGTCAAAAAGAATGGGAGAAAAAACCTATTCATGAAAGAGCTTCTATTTTAATGAAATTTGTTTCACTTGTAGAAGCACATAAAGATGAACTTGCTAAGTTATTAAGTGATGAGACTGGTAAACCTATCAGTGAAGCTATCGGTGAGATTGCGAATGTTTCTATTGGAATTCCAGCTTTTTGTGAAAAAGCAAAACATGAATATGGTAAGGTTATTCCTGCTGGAGTAGAACCAGGACAAGAACATCATATTCAATATACTGAACAATATCCACTAGGAGTAGTTGTGGCAGTTATTCCGTTTAATTTCCCAAGTGATTTATTCTGTCAAAAAGTACCACCAGCACTTCTTATGGGTAACAGTGTTATCTTAAAACCTTCTGCTCATAACCCACTTACTTTAACTAAGTATGTAGAGCTATTAATAGAAGCAGGAGTACCAGGTGGAGTTATTAACTTATTAAATGGTGCTGGAGGAGAAGCTGTACAAGCTTTAGCTGAAAATCCAGGTGTAGCATTAGTTACTTTAACTGGTTCAACGATTGCTGGTGCTGAAACAATGGCTAAATGTGCTAAAAATATTACTCATGTAACTTTAGAGTTAGGTGGTAATGATGCATTTATCTTATGTAAAGATGGTGATGTTGATTTAGCTGTTAAAGAAATTGTTTGGGGAAGACTTTACAATACTGGACAAGTTTGCTGCGCTTCTAAAAGATTTATTATTCATAAAGATGTTAAAGAAGAATTTTTAAATAAATTAGTAGAAACATTTAAAGGTATTCCAGTTAAGATGCCTAGTGATCCAGAAGCAAAACTAGGATGCTTAATTAGTGAACAAGCAGCAATTAATGTTGAAAAACAAGTTAATGATACTGTAGCTGCAGGAGCTAGATTAGTCTTTGGTGGAAGACGTAAAGGTGCTTTCTACGAACCTACTATTTTAGATGGTGTTACTAAAGATATGGATGTAGCTAAAGATATGGAGATTTTTGGACCAGTTGTTCCAATTATTGAATTTGAAGATTTAGATGAAGCTATTGAGATTGCTAACCAATCTAGTTATGGTTTATGTGGATGTGTATTTTCTAAAGATATGAAAACATGTCAATATGTAGCTGATAAGTTAGAGTGTGGTGGAGCAGTTATCAATGGAGCATCATTCTTTAGACCATTTGAAATGCCATTTGGTGGATGGAAACATTCAGGAATTGGTAATGAAGGTGTTATGACTACTTTCGAAGAGATGAGTAGAACTAAGACTTTTGTACTTAAAAATATTATTTAAGAGGTTAATTTCGATTAACTTCTTTTTTGCGTTTTTTTCGGTTAACCGAAAAAACTTGACATTTCTTTTATATAATTTTATAATTAAAGTGGTGATGGAAAATGCTAAAAAGAGAGCTTTATTTATCTAAAATTAGAGGATTTTATGATAGTAATTTAGTTAAAATTTTAGTTGGTATTAGAAGATGCGGCAAGTCTGTTATTTTGAGGCAGATAATTGATGAACTTCGTGACAAAGGTATTTGTAATGATCATATTATATATGTTAATTTTGAATATATTGAGTATGAAGATTTGCAAAACTATAGAGCATTAAATAAATATATTAAAGATAAAATTATAGATAAAAAAATGTATTATGTGTTTTTTGATGAAATTCAAAATGTAGAAAATTTTGAAAAGGTTATAAATTCACTTAGAGCTTCGCTTGAAAATATAAGTATATTTATTACGGGTTCTAATAGTAAGCTACTTTCTGATGAACTTTCTACAGTTCTTTCAGGAAGATATGTTTCTTTCTTAATAAATCCGCTTACTTATAGAGAGTATGTTGATCTTACTTTAAAAGATGGTAAAGATGAGAATACTTTTTGGGATTATGTTAAATGGGGAGGTCTTCCTAATGTAACGGATTTCGAGGATGAAGAAAATATAAAAAATTATTTATATAGTGTTTTTGACTCTATTATTTTAAGAGATGTGGTTGATAGATTAGGTCTTAAAGATGTTTCGTTATTTAATTTGATTTTACAATATATTGTGGATACAACAGGAAGGGAATTTTCATTTAAAAATATTATGGGATTTTTAAAAACTGAACGAAGAGAGATATCTAGTGAAACGCTTTATAATTATATAGATGCTCTTTGTAAGGCGCTTATTATTAAAAAGGTTTACCGTTATGATATTCGCGGGAAAGCTATTTTAAAAACACTTAATAAATATTACATGACAGATTTAGGAATTTCACAGATTAAAAATAATAATTTTGAAATCAATAAAAGTTTTGCTTTGGAAAATGTAATTTATAATGATTTGATTGCAAGGGGCTATGATGTTTATATTGGAAAAACTAAAAATGGTGAGATTGATTTTATTGCTAAAAGATATGAGGAACAGATATATGTTCAAGTGACATATAAACTCGATGGAGAAAAAGTTATAGAAAGAGAATTTGGTGCATATAAAAATATAAATGATAATTTTCCAAAATATGTAGTGTCACTTGATGAAGAAGACTTTTCAAGAGATGGCATTAAACATGTCAATATGATTGATTGGTTACTTACAGATAAAATAGATTAAGAGGTTAATTTTGTGATTAGCTTCTTTTTACATTATTTCGGTAAAACGAAATAGCTTTTAAAATTTGAAAATTATTTTTGTGTATAAAAATAACTTTTAAAACTCAAGAATTATTTTTGTACAGTAAAATTATTTTATATTAAATTTATGTTTTAAAACTTAATAAAATTATTTATGACAATTCATATAATTATAATAGGAAATTTTTATTAGTTTGCTTGCTAATAAAGGGTAAATATATTATAATTATTTTGGAGAGTGATAAGATGGACAATGTTTTGAATGAAACAGAAAGTAAGATGAAAAAAGCAATTGAAACGATGGAAAAACGTTTTACAAATGTTAGAGCAGGAAGAGCTAATCCAGCTATTTTAGATGGTGTTACAGTTAGCTATTATGGAACACCAACACCACTTAAGTCATTAGCTACTATTTCAATTCCAGAAGCTAGACAGTTAATGATTAAACCGTTTGATAGATCTAGTTTAAGTGATATTGAAAAGGGAATTTATGAAGCTAATATTGGACTTACACCTAATAATAATGGAGAGTGCATTATTTTAAATATTCCGGCTTTAACTGAAGAAACTAGAAAAGAATATGTTAAACAAGTTAAGCAGATTGCGGAAGAGGGAAAAATTAATTTAAGAAATATTAGACAAGATAGTAATAATGAGATAAAGAAAAATGAAGATTTAACTGATGATGAAAAAGATAATTTAATGGATGATATTCAAGAATTAATTAATAAGTATAATAAAGTAATTGATGAAAAAGAAAAAGAAAAAGAACAAGAACTGTTAACTGTCTAGGTGATGAATATGTTTGGACGTAAGGTTAGTAAAGATTTAGATGTTAAAAAGGTAAATGAAGTTACTGATTTAGCGTCTAAAGTTTTAAGGGTTCTATATCTTTTACTTATAGCAGCAATTGCTTATGTAGTAATTAGGTTATTTAAAGAAACAAAAATATTAGATTTTATACTTAAAATATTAGAAATTTGTTTGCCGCTTTTTATAGGTATACTAATAGCTTGGTTATTTGATCCGTTTATTAAATGGCTTGAAACTAAAAGAATTAAACGAACTTTTGGAGCTGTTATTACATATTTATTAATATTTTTAGTAATTTTTCTAGTTTTAGTGACATTAATACCACTTTTAATCGATCAGGTTCGTGAGTTTGCGCGCATTATTCCTGATGTATTTGATACGGTGAAAACTTGGAGTTTGGATTTATTTAATAATTTAGATAACTCTAATTTGATTGATTTTGAAAAGATGAAACATGAAGCACTTACTTCACTTGAAGAATTTGCGACAAACGTTACAACAACTTTACCACAAAATATTCTTGGATTTATTTCTGGTTTATTTTCTGGACTTGGAGTATTTGTTTTAGGATTAATCATTGGATTTTTCTTAATTGTGAATTTTGATAGTAGTTCTAAATTATTTAATTTTATTCCTAAAAAGTTTAGAGATACAACGGTAGCTCTATTAGATGATGTAAATGTATCACTTAGAAGCTATGTTAAAGGAGCAATATTAGATTGTACACTTATATTTATAATTTCTTCTCTTGCTTTTTGGATTATCGGTTTACGAGCACCAATGTTGTTTGGATTATTTTGTGGATTAACTAATATTATTCCTTATGCAGGACCATATATTGGTGGCGCACCAGCAGTAATTGTTGGATTTACTCAAAGTCCAACAATTGGTATTTTGATTTTAGTGGCAATAGCGGTTATTCAATTTTTGGAAGGTAATTTTTTACAACCACTTATTATGTCAAAGACAACTAAGTTACATCCTGTAACAATTATTCTTGGATTATTAGTGTTTGGATATTTCTTTGGAATTGTCGGTATGCTTATTTCCACACCAGTGATTGCTGCACTTAAAACGGTATTTAAATTTTATGATAATAAATATGGTATTATAGAAAAAGATGAAGAAGAGAAAACCACGGTTTAGTGGTTTTTCTATAAGGAGAGGTTTTATGAAGATATATGTTATTTCTGGAAAAGCAAGACATGGTAAAGATACGGTGGCTATGGATATAAAAGAGATATATGAGGAAAAAGGTTTAAAGGTTATTAATTTGGCTTATGGTAGTTATATTAAAGATTATGCGAAAAGAATAAGCGATTGGAATGGTAATGAGGAAACTAAACCTAGAGAGTTATTACAAGAGCTTGGAACGGATATTATTCGAAAAAAAATAGATAAGGATTTTTTTGTTAGAAGAATTTGTGAGGATATTGAGGTTTATAGCTATTATTTTGATGTTATAACTATTTCTGATGCGCGTTTTCCAAATGAGATGGAATGGCCAAAGAAGAATTTTGATAATGTGATTAATATTAGAATTATTAGAGATGGTTATGACAGTGTTTTATCAGAAAAAGAACAAAAACATTTGACTGAGGTGGCCTTAGATGAGTATAATAGTTACGATTATGTGATTCATAACGATGGAACTTTAGATGATTTAAAAGAAAAAGTTTCTGATGTAGTGAGGAAGGTAGAACATGAATATTAGAGAAGAATTTATAAAATATTTTGAAAAAAATGGACATAAACAAATTCCAAGCGCACCTATAGTACCAGAAAACGATCCAACAGTTTTATTTAATACGGCTGGGATGCAACCACTTGTACCTTATTTGATGGGCGAAAAACATCCTTATGGGAAAAGGCTTTGTGATTATCAAAAATGTGTTAGGTTGACTGATTTGGATGAAATCGGTGATAAAACACATCATACTTTTTTTGAGATGTTAGGTAATTGGAGTTTAGGTGATTATTTTAAAGAAGAAGCTATTGGATATAGTTTTGAGTTTTTGACTAAAGTTTTAAATATTCCAGTAGAAAGACTTGCGGTTACAGTATTTGAAGGTAATGATAAGATTCCACGCGATGAAGTGGCAGCTAATCGTTGGAGAGAACTTGGTATTAGTGATGATAGAATTGCCTATTTAGGTATTGGTGATAATTTCTGGATTGCTGGAGATGCTGGTCCTTGTGGTGGAGATACAGAAATATTCTATTTTAGAAGTGACGATGAGATTCCAGAAAAATTTGATTCTGAAGATGATAGATGGGTTGAGATTTGGAATAATGTATTTATGGAATTTTATAAAGATGAGAATGGCAATATATCTGAGTTAAAACAGAAAAACGTTGATACAGGTATGGGTTTAGAACGTATCGTAGCTGTTTTAGAAGGTGTGGATGATAACTATAAGAGTTCCATTTGGTCAGATGTAATTAGTCTTTTAGAAAAGATTACTGGTTTATCTTATGAAGGCAATGAGAAAGCAATGAGAATTGTAGCTGATCATATTAGAACTGCCGTGTTTATTGCGGCAGATCCGGCTGGTATTAAACCAAGTAATACTGATCAAGGATATATTTTAAGAAGGTTAATTAGAAGAGCTATTCGTCAAGCTAGAAAACTCGGTATAGATATTAATAGCAATTTTGATGAACAAATTGCTTTGCTAATTATAAGTAAATATGAGAAGTATTATAGTGAGCTAAAAGATAATAAGCAAGTAGTTTTAGATGTTTTAGCTAACGAGAAAAAGAAGTTTAGTAGAACTTTGGAAAAAGGTTTAAGAGAGTTCGAAAAATTGGTTAATTCTGATGAAAGTGTTATTAATAAGGATACATCTTTTAAATTATATGATACTTACGGTTTTCCAATTGAACTTACAATAGAAGAAGCTAAAGATAGAGGTATGGATGTCGATGTGGATGGATTTTATGAGAAATTTAGAGAACATCAAGAAAAATCTAGGACAGCTTCTAAGGGTAAATTTAAAGGTGGTTTATCTGGAAATACTGAGATAGAAACTAAATATCATACAGCTACTCATTTACTAAATGCGGCTTTAAAAGTGGTTATTGGACCAGAGGTTCATCAATTAGGAAGTAATATTACTCCTGAGAGATTAAGATTTGATTTTCCTTGTGATCATAAAATGACTGATGAAGAGAAAAAGCAAACAGAAGATTTAGTTAATAAATGGATTGAAGAAGATATTCTAGTTGAAAAATTAGAAATGAGTAAGGATGAAGCTATTAAATCTGGTGCGGAATGTACATTTATAGATAGATATCCTGATATAGTTACCGTTTATAAAATTGGTGACGTTTCAATGGAATTATGTGGTGGCCCACATGTTAGTCATACAGGTGAACTTGGACACTTTAAGATTAAGAAAGAAGAGGCTAGTAGTGCGGGGGTTAGAAGAATAAAAGCTATTTTGGAATAGCTTTTATTTGTGTTGATTTGACAAATTTGTTATTGGTGTTATAATACGTACAAATTTAAGGAGAGTGAAATTATGCTTAGCGAAAATTCGAGAAATGAATGGACAAGAAGAATCGAGGCTGGTGTATCTTTATATTGTGCACCTAGATGTATAACAGAAGATAAAGCGTTAGTTTTACTTGCAGTAGCTAAAGATGGTAGTAATTTAGAGTTTGCTAGTGAAGAGTTAAAACAAGATGTGGATATTGTATCTATTGCAATAAAACAAAATTTAGAATATTTAAAATATGCTGATAAAGGATTACAATCTTTGATTATTTTAAAAGGTTTAGAAGAAGTTAAAAAAGAAAATAGTCTTCCTGATTTAACTCCTTTATTAGAAGCTATTGTCTGTGGAAATGTGGATGATGCGGTGGAATTGGAAAATGAAAAAGAACGACAAAAAACTAAATAATATAAAGACTATTTATATGGCAATTTATGGTCATTGACAAATAGTCTTTTTTTTGAGAAAATGATAATGTTTAAGGAGGGGATGACCGTGCTTCAAGAAAGATTATTACTTACACCAAAAGATATTTTGGAAAAAGAGTTTAAAATCGATACGAGAGGTTATAGACCCCAAGAGGTAGATAAATTCTTAGATGAAGTAATAAGTGATTATGATGAAATGATTTCAATGATTAAGGATTTGGAACGCGAAAAGAAAGATTTAATTGATGAAAACATTAGATTAAAACAGGAAGTTCGTAATGCGAGAACGAAGTTGGATGTTTTAAGAAATGTGTCTCCAACTGAAGTGTCTAATGCAGATTTATTAAGACGTCTTTCTAATCTTGAAAAAATCATTTATGGGGAAACTAATAAATAATATTTTGGCAAACGCTGCATTCTTAGTAATGTAGAGGAAAGTCCATGCTTACACAGTCTGTGATGACTGTAGTGTTTGTGCATAGGGAAAAAATAACCTATGGTAGTTTTTTGACTAACGGCGAGGCTTAACCTAAGTCTTTGGATATGGTGATGCTTCATAAAGTGCCGCAGTGACGATGCTTTTAGAAATAAAAGAGTGAAACGTGGTAAACCCCGCAAGTAAGAAACCCAAATTTTGGTAGGGGAACCTAATAGGAGAGAATAAGAATTTCTTATGGGATTGCTTTTAGCAATAGATAAATGTTTGCCGCCTAGAGATAGGAACAGAACATGGCTTATAAAATATTATTTTTGTATATTAAGGAAGGATTATAATGAAAGAGATTGGCGCAAAATTAAAAGAAGCCCGAGAAAGCATTGGTGTTTCAATTGAAGAAGTGGCTGAAGATTTAAAATTAAGGCCATCTCAAATAGAAAACATTGAAGCTGGAAATACGGAAGCTTTTAAAGATATGTTTTATTTAAAATATTTTATTAGAGATTATGCAAAATATTTAGGTTTAGATAAAGAAGACTTAATCGATGAATTTAATGAGTATTTATTTGATTATACTTCAAGACTTTCTTTAGAAGATATTAAAGCAGCTAAGAATAGTAAAAAAGAAACAAGAAAAATAAAATCACCTTATACTATGGAAAGAAAAAATAGAACTTCACTTATTATGTTTGGAATTTACGTGATTATAGCACTTTTAATTGCTCTTATAATTTATTTAATAATTAGTTTGAATACGTCCGAAAATGACGATTTTGTCGAAGGAACTATTATTACAGAAAGTAGGTAGTAAATTATGAATTTACCAAATAAATTAACAATGACAAGAATCTTTATGACTTTTTTAATTATTTTAATTTTATTATTTCCATTCTCGGCTATGGGAATTAATGTAACACAACTTTTTATTAACGAATCTATAAGAGTGGATATTCGCTATCCAATAGCTGGAATACTGTTTATTTTAGCTTCGCTTACTGATTTTATAGATGGTTATATTGCGCGTTCTCGTAATTTAATTACTGACTTTGGTAAGATGATGGATGCAATTGCGGATAAGATTTTAGTTAATTCAATATTAATTATTTTGTGTGCACAAGGATTTATTCATCCACTTATTCCAGTAGTTATTATTGTTAGAGATACAATTGTCGATTCAATTAAAATGGTGGCCGGTTCTAAAGGTAATGTAGTAGCGGCTATTAAAACAGGTAAATTTAAAACTGCTTCATTAATGATTGGTATTGTACTTACTTTGTTCTATAATTTACCATTTGAATTATGGAATATTCATATTTCAGATTTTTTACTTATTGTTGCTTGTGTTCTTTCAATTATTTCTGGAATTCAATATTTTGTAATGAATAAAAAATATATATTTGACGAAGGAATGTAAAAGTTCCTTTTTTAAATATTATTTTTTGAACAAATGTTCGTAAAAGTGTTGACAATTTATTTTAGATATTATAAAATGTGATTGTAGGAGCGAAGGAGGAAAATAAATGGCAAAATCAACTAGTGAAGCTGATCAAAATTTGAAACAGGTTTTAGCTGATATTGAAAAACAATTTGGTAAAGGATCATTAATGCGTTTAGGCGATAATGATCATCGAGAGATAGATGTAATTTCTAGTGGTAGTATTGCTTTAGATGTAGCTTTAGGTATTGGAGGATATCCAAAAGGAAGAATTATAGAAATATTTGGACCTGAGTCTAGTGGTAAAACTACGTTTGCTCTTCATGCGATTGCTGAAGCACAAAAGGCTGGAGGAAAAGCTGCTTTTATAGATGCAGAAAACTCTTTAGATCCACAATATGCGGCAAGATTAGGTGTAGATATTAATGAATTATTACTTTCACAACCAGATAATGGTGAACAAGCTTTAGAGATTACAGAAGCTTTGGTACGTAGTGGTGCGATTAGTGTTATTGTAATCGACTCAGTTGCGGCATTAGTTCCTAAAGCAGAAATAGAAGGTGAAATGGGTGATTCACAAGTAGGTCTTCAAGCTAGACTTATGAGTAAAGCGCTTAGAAAGCTTGCAAGTGTTATTAATAAAACAAACACTATTGCAATTTTTATTAATCAATTAAGAGAAAAAGTTGGGGTTGTTTATGGTAATCCAGAAGTAACTCCTGGAGGAAGAGCTTTAAAATTTTATTCTTCTATTAGACTTGATATTAGAAGAAGTGAGCAAATAAAGCTTGGTACGGAAATTGTTGGTAATAAGGTAAAAGTTAAAGTGGTTAAAAATAAAATGGCTCCACCATTTAAAACTTGTGAAGTAGATATTATGTATGGTACTGGTATTTCACATGAGGGAGAGCTTATTGATTTAGGTGCAGAAGCGGATATTATTCAAAAATCTGGTGCTTGGTATTCATATAATGGTGAAAAAATTGGCCAAGGAAAAGAAAATACTAAAGAATATTTAAAAGCTAATCCTAAAGTAGAAGAGGAAATTAATAAAAAGGTTCGTGAACACTATAATATGAAATAAAACTGATAGGTTTTAAAACTTATCAGTTTTATTTTGACTTTTATATTTTTTTTAGATATAATTGTTTTAGAATATGGAGGGATTTTTTATGGATGATAAGAAAGATATAATAAATAATGCGGATAGTCAAACGAATGATAATATGAATTATAGTTTTGATTTTGCCGATCAAGTTGATAATACTACTTCTGCCACCTCTGAAAGTCCTGTAATTACAGAGGCATCAACTCCAATGTCAGAAGATACTACCGAAGAAGTTTCAAATGCTGCAGAAGTTACAATACCAGAAACTACTTCTGAAAGTTTTGGGACCCCGGTAATGGCTAGTGTTACTTCAGAAGTTACAACATCAGAAAATACTTCTGAAGCTCCAGCGACGGTAGGGCAGACTACTGAGCCCCCTGCTGCTGAAACTCCAATTATTTCTGGTGTTCCACCAGTAACTCCGGAAATGACTGGTACAGGTAAGGAAAATTCTGAAGAAGAAAATTTGGAACTAATTAAAGATAAAAAAGAAACTAAAAGATTTTTAGTAATTTTATTTGTAATACTTTTAGTGTTTATTATTGCTTTACCATTTATTTTTAACGTTGCGGGATAATTTATATCCCTTTTATTTTTGTTTTGTAATTTTAAAAATATTATATATTTTTTGGAAATTTTCATTGGCATTGTTTATTTCTTGTTTTAATTTTTCGTATGCATGATTGGGATTTTTTTCTGGTTTACCGAAACATTCTAAGCACAAATAGTTTAATTTTTGAATGTTTTTTTGTTTATAGATTTCATCCAATTCGTGATGAATGAAATTTTCGTGTTCTAATTCAAATCTCGTTTTAAATGGGTTGATTTTATGACTTTTTACTATTTGATAATTTAATTTAGTTTCATTTTGAAATTTTAAAATTTCTATAATGTCATCTTGTTCATCTGGAAATAAAGAACTTTTAAGGTGAACTAAACCATTTTTATTTAGTTTTATGGCGAGGGTTTCGTGTTCATCACCAAGAATAATTGTATATTTTACTTTGGAGATACTGTTTTGTTTAAATCTCTCGGCTTTAACATTTAGTATTTTAAAGGTATCATCGTTAAATTTAACGGTGTTGTTTTTAATATCTAAAAGTTGCGCACTGCTTATTTTAAGAATCGGAATTTTGCGCATGTGATATATGTTATCACTTTTATTCCAATCATAAAAATCGTAATATTCATTTTGAAAGTTTAATACAACATCATATATGTAGTTCATTTTTTTTGCCTCCTGGAAGAAAAATCGCAAGAAATGTTATAATTAGACCAATAGGTCCAATTAAACATTCAATACTACTACTTATAAATTTTACATATTCAAAAAAATTATACCCAATAGTCATCAAGTTTAAATAACTTATAATAAAAACAAATCCAATTATACTAAAACCAAATCCAATTAGGAAAAAAACAATACGTGCTATCATAACGATCATCCTTCTATAATTAAGTTTATTGTTTTACAATTAAATTTTTGCCTATAAAGTCTTACTTGAATAAATAAAAAAGAAAATGTTATAATAACTAAGGTGATAGATATGGATTATAAGTTTACGATAGATAAGTTTCAAGGTCCGTTAGATTTATTACTACATCTAATTAAAGAATCAGATATCGATATTTTTGATATTAATATTGCTGAAATAACTGATCAATATTTAAAATATATCGAAAGTATGGAAATACTTAATTTAAATATTGATAGTGAGTATTTAGTAATGGCTGCGGAACTTATTGAGATGAAATCAAGGGAGCTTTTACCTAATGAGAATAATGATGATTCTGATGATTATGAGGAAGATCCTAAGGAACAATTAATTAATAGATTAATAGAATATCAAAAGTATAAGCAAGTTGCTTCCAAATTTAAGAATCTCGAAGAAGAACGTAAACTTATGTATTCTAAAATGCCTAGTGAATTAACTGAATTTAAAAATGATGAGGTTTTAATTAGTGATGACTTATCTTTGGATGATTTAGTACAAGCGTTTGTGGCTTTTAAAAAGAGAAAAGAACTTGATAAGCCACTTAATACAGTGGTAACTAGAAAAGAATATTCAGTTCGAGCTAGATGCCATGACATAATGAGTAAATTAGAGAAGGATAAAAAGATATATTTTACTGATTTGTTTGATATTAGAAGTAAAGATTATGTGGTAGTTACTTTCTTGGCAATATTGGATTTGGCTAAAAGTGGTAGATTAAAGATTAAACAAGATAACAATTTAGATGAAATAACATTGTTTGCTAAAGGGGAAATGTAGAGTGAATTTAAAAGCTGTTTTAGAAGGTCTACTGTTTGTAGTAGGTGATGAGGGAATCTCAAAGGAAAAGTTACTTAATGTTTTGGATGTTTCTGAGGAAGAATTTCAGAAAATATTAGATGATTATGCTAGTGATTTAAGTAAAGATGATAGAGGATTAAATTTAGAAAAATATAACGATAATTATAAATTAGTTACTAAAAAAGAACATTCGGAATATTATAAAAAATTAGTTGATACCGAAATTTCGGATACGATTAGTCCAGCCGCCTTAGAAACTTTAGCTATTATTGCTTATAATCAACCGATAACCAGGTTAATGGTTGATGAAATTAGAGGTGTTTCTTCGGTATATGTAATGAGAAAACTTATTTTGAAAAATTTGATTAAAGAGGTTGGAAGATCTGAGCTTCCGGGAAGACCGATTTTATATGGTGTAACTGATCAGTTTTTAGATTATTTTGGATTAAAATCATTGGATGAATTACCAAAAATAGAGAAAGAAGAAACTACGGAAACTACGGAATTGTTTTCTTCAAAATATAAGGAAGAAGAATGAAAGAACTAATTTTACTGGTTTTTGGTCTAATATTAATTGTTAAGGCAGCTGATGTTTTGGTTACGGCGGCTTCTTCTTTAGCTTTAAGGTTTAATGTTCCAAAAATGTTAGTGGCCCTAACAATTATGGCTTTTGGCACATGTGCACCTGAGGTGGCAATATCTTTTCAAAGTGTTCAAAATGGCGATGGTCAGATAGCTTTTGCTAATGTGATTGGTAGTTGTATTGTTAATGTTCTTTTAATTATTGGAGTGGCTGCATTTATTAAGCCGATAAAAGTTAAGCATGCAACGATAAAAAAGGAATTACCAATTTTACTTTTGATTACTACGGTGTTTTCAATTTTAATGCTTGATAGAATGTTTGACCCCATTACAAGTAATGTGTTTTCTCGACCTGATGGTTTAGTTTTAGTTTTATTCTTTAGTATATTTGTAATTTATTTAATAGGTTTGGTAAAAAAAGGTGCTGATAATAAAAGTGATGAAGAAATAAAGTATGGAGCTTTTATGTCGATTCTCTTAATTATTTTGGCTTTGTTAATTACAATATTTAGTAGTGATTTAATTGTCGATAATGCAGTTGCTTTGGCTAATAAATTAAATATAAGTAAAAAAATTATAACGATGGTAATTATTGTTATTGGAACTAGTTTACCAGAACTTGTTATGACAGTTACAAGTGCTAGAAAAGGTGAATTTGATATGGCTGTTGGCAATATAATAGGAACTAATATATTTAATATATGTGTTGTTCTAGGAGTGCCAGTAGTTATCTATGGTAATGTCGACTTAGGCGGTTTTAATTTTATTGATATTTTAGTGGTACTTTTGTCTTCCCTTTTCCTTTATGTGTTTGCTAAAAGTGAGAGAGTCATTAGCAGAAGAGAAGCTATGTTTATGATTTGTATATTTATAATGTATTATGTTTATCTATTTATAGCATAAAATATTTTGATTTTATAAATATTTATGCTATAATATTTTTGTTGCTTGTGTGGCGGAATTGGTAGACGCGCACGACTCAAAATCGTGTGGCCTTTGGCCATGTGGGTTCGATTCCCACCACGAGCACCAAATATAAAACGAATTCCCTTAAGCTGTAAGGGAATTTTATTTTTTAATTTTTTTAATAGTTTCAATATTATTCTTAACATAAATATTTGTTAGCAGTTGTGTTATAATTAAATAAAGTTATAAGTTGCTAGTTTATGGTAAAGGTTAGGGTAATTGTACCTGTATATAATGCTTCTATGTACTTTAAGATATGCTTAGAAACTTAAACCATTGATGATATAGAAATAATTGCTATTGATGATGCTTCTAATGATGATAGTTTACAAATATTGAAAGACTATGCTGAAAAATGTCCTTGTTTGTACGTGTATCACAATGAAGAGTATATCAGCCAAAGTATGACCAGAAATGTTGGCCTTTCATTAGCTGAGAGGAGAGTATATTGGGTTTGTAGATGCCGATGATTATGTTAGTTTAAGTATGTATGAAGCCACACAAAAAAATAATTTACCTGACATAATTACAACCTCTTTAAATTTTGTCAATGATGATTCATTTGCGTTCAAAAAGTATGATTCTAAATTGAATGGAAGATATTATAATATGACTGATAATTGTGATTTGATAATTTATGAAAGTCCTTCATGTTGTAATAAATTGTTTAAAAAAGAATTAATAGGAGATTATAGATTTTTACTTGGTGTTATGTGGTAAGATATAGTTTTTACTTATTCTAGATTAATTAAAGCTGATAATATTTCAATGATGAATAATATAGTCTATTTTTATTTACTAGGAATTTGCTTTGTAAAAGGTAAAAGTTTGC
>HF990864.1:78138-79694 GCA_000432855.1 Firmicutes bacterium CAG:822 | reverse complement strand
CGGGGAGCGTTATGACTACGATAGGCAAAAGCGCTGTTCACAGCCGCGTACGAACTAGCCACATCACCGTTCCAAACTGTATAAGAATTTCCACCAGACTCGCGAGAATAAGCATTTATTGTCCAGTAATATAATGAACTCGCCACTCCTTTATCTAACAAATAATTACTATTACATTCATCATTAGTACCGTTATATGAAGTTGTTACTGATGTACATAATGGATTGGTGCTTGCTCTTAATATATCTGATACGTTGGCAAGTCCAACATTCCCTGTCCATTGGTACATCTTCTCTCCTGCTATATTCTTTTCTATACTATCTGCTTCGGCTCCACTTTGATCTAATATTTCTACTGCCCCTATATTAAATGAATGACTTGTCATTTGTTCTTTTGCGGTTGCATTTATATTATTTACATAATAATCATCATTTAAATATATTTTTATACTTGAATCTTCGGTTACTGTTCCACTTTGTGATCCGCTTGGTGAAGAAAATGTTCCGCTTACTGCTGCATATACTCCACAACCAGATATACTAGTACAATAAGTAGAAGATGCTGTTCGATTTTTATTATCGAAAGGACGGTTTGCTAAAACATCATTTCTTATTATTTTATATGTTCCATCTGTTTCTTTGGCTATGATTCTCCATGTTTCTCCATTGAATGTTATGTAGTTATCTGGATTACTTCCTCTATAAATATATCTTCCACTTTCATATTCATCTTCGTATAAGCCGTCTCCACTATCTACTAGTTCTACTTTTTGTCCGCCTATTATTCCAGATGGAGCTGGTGGTACGTATCCTTCTGGGGCTTGACTATAATCTAAGGTTACTTCTAAATCCGCTGTTAAATCAGATGGTTGCTCTGTTACATCATTATATTTTACTGTTACTGTAAGTGTTGCCGTTTGTTCTGCTTCTAATAATGTTCCTTCTTCTATTCCTGTCACTTCAAATCCTATGGCTGGATTTGTACTTTCTGGAACAGTTATTTTATCTAACTTTGCATCAATATTGCCTTCATTTGATACCGTTACATCATACTGCATTATATCGCCTGGGCTTGTTAGTGTTGTTCTAAATGTTGCCGTTGTATCAGTATGTGTTGGTTCTGATGCGTTTGCTGGTGTTCCGTTTACTACTTTACTTTGGATATCTGTTATTTTTACACTCCAATTACTTGTTATATTACTCGTTCCACTTATCTTTAGTTGACTACTAAATGCCGCATAGCCTACTCCCATTATGACTAGTATCATACATAGTCCTGCTATTATATAATTCCTTTGGGTACTATTGAATCTTCTTTTCATTTTTACCATTCTCCTTACTACTATTATGAATAAATTATTTTTTTCTATTCTATATTTTAATTATAAATTGTTTTTAAACATTTGACAACAATAATTTGATTTTTTATAGATTATTATACACTCTCCTTTAACATTTAATAATTTAATATTACCTATTTTGATTATAGAACATATTATTATTTTTAAGCAATACTTTTTCTTTATGTTCTATGCATATTATACCCCCCCCCCCCC
>HF990864.1:27115-78106 GCA_000432855.1 Firmicutes bacterium CAG:822 | reverse complement strand
CCCCCCTATAATTTTGTCAAGTAGGTTTACACTTTTTTATTAAAATATACAATGTGCTGGCTTTTATCTATAGTGGGGGTGTGGGTCAAAAAAACTTTCTGCAGTTGCAAATTAGGCAGCAAAAAACTCCGAAGGTTTTATTTCGAAGTTTCTTTAATTTGATTTAATATTTTTTCAATTCCCCACCATGAAAGTAATGCACATTTTTTTCTATTTGGATTTTTATAGATATCATCATAGACAACGGCTTCTTCTAAAATGTTTTCATCGTATGGTTTTTCATCAAGCATATTTAAGAAGTTTTGTAAAATATTCTCAGCTTCTTTAGTTGTTTTACCTATTAATGTGGTTGTCATGATAGAAGCGGATGAGGTACATATAGCACATGCTTCACCATCGAAACGGATATCTTTGATAATATCACCTTCTATTTTTACTTCTAGATTTACTTCATCTATACAACTTTCATTGTTCATGTTTACTTTCATATATGAATCATCATTAAGTAAACCTTTATTTTGTGGGTTTTGATAATTTTCTAAGATTATTTCTCTTTTGATATTACTATCCATTAATTGTCACCTTCTACATTTTCATTTTCTCCATAAACTGTTTCATCTAGTTCAAAGTAAAAGTTTCTAAGTTCTTCAAATGAACAGAAGAAAATAGTTGGTAAATTTAAAGTAGCTTTTTCTTTTAAAGTTTTAATAACATCGACTATATTATCCGATTTTTTGGTATTTAATTTACCAAATTGTTTATCTTTATAAATTGATACTCCACATTTGCCTTGACTATATAAAGCTTCGTTGGTGGCAAATAACATATCGGCTTCAATAATACTATTCACGATTTTGGCAATGTTATAAACTGTATTCATTAAAGTTAAATTATGAGTTTTATTTTCGATTGTTTGCTCTTCTACAATTTCTTTAACTCTAGTGAATAACTGATCATCATCTTTGCTTTCACATGATAGTTCAGCATATATTTTACCTTTACTAGATCTAATATTAAATTCACTATCAGGTATTTCTAAGGTTAAGTCAATTAGTCTACCGATAGTATTTAAATGGGCATGATCAACATTTAAGATAATATAGGCAACTTTATTTTTACCATGGCCTTTGCTTGCTAAATATGGAACAATTCCATTATTATAGCACGTGTGAAGTAAAAGTTCTAGAGATCTTGAATCTTCGGCCATATCATGAAAATAAATACTTCTTTCTTTGTCGTCTTCTATGTTAACATTTTTTATCATAACTAAATCCCCCTTTTGATTTTATAAATTTTTGTAATTTTCCACGTTTATTTTCATATAGTTTAAGTATAAAGGAGGAAATAAACATGGAAACACTTAAAGTACGCGCTAAAAGCAATCCTAATTCAGTAGCTGGAGCTTTAGCTAATGTTTTTCGCGAGAAAGGAACTGTGGAAATTCAGGCAATTGGAGCCGGAGCTTTAAATCAAGCTATTAAGGCTGTCGCAATTGCGAGAGGTTTTGTCGCTCCTAGTGGCAAAAACTTAATATGCATCCCCGCTTTTACAGATATTGTAATCGATGGCGAGGAGCGAACAGCTATCAAATTAATCGTCGAAGCAAGATAGGTTTCCTATCTTTTTTCTATATCAAGTATATCATAATTCTTCTTTAATGAGTAAAATTACGACAAATGTTGACACAATTTTATCGTTTTTTTACCATTTAAAAAACCACTATGAATATTTTTGGTGGTTTTTATTTATTTTAACTTTTTTAATCTTAAAGTGTTTAAAATAACGGTGATACTACTAAAGACCATAGCTAAACTAGCAATCATTGGAGTGATTGTAATACCGATAGGTTTTAATATGCCTATGGCGATAGGAATCATAATAAGGTTATAGAAAAAGGCCCAGAAAAGATTTTGTTTGATAATTTTGAATGTTTTTTTACTAATGTTTATTAGTTTTAAAATACTGTTTAAATTGTTTTGTGTCAAAATAACATCTGATGAATCCATGGCAATATCAGTGGCTCCATGAATACTGACACCAATGTCGCTTAATGATAAAGCCGGTGAATCGTTGATGCCGTCACCACACATCATGATATATTTGTTTTCTTCTTTTAACCTTTTAATAACTTCTGCTTTTTCGGTTGGGACAACATTACTATAAACTATGGTTATACCTAATTCTTTGGCAATTTTACTAGCTGCTCTTTCGTTATCTCCGGTAAGTATAACGGTCGTAATGTCCTGTTCTTGTAATTCTTTAATTACATTTTTGACGTTTTCTCTAATAATATCGCAGGCTCCGATTAAAGCAATAATTTCATTATTCTTTATAACATATATTATCGAATTACCATTTGAAGATAAGACATTTTCATCACCTGCGTGATTGTTTTCGATATTATATTTATCTAATAATTTAGAGTTACCAAGCATTATTTCTTCGTTTTCTACTTTGCCTTTAATACCAAAACCTGGAATGTTTTCAAAGTCCGATACTTCTAATTGGGTTACATTATTTTCAGACATATAACCCTCAAAAGCCTTACTGATTGGATGGCTTGACTTAGCCTCGAGACTAGCGGCTAACTGTAATAATTTTTGGTCCTCCAAATTACTATAGTTTATAACTTTAGAAATTTTTAGTTTACCATAGGTTAAAGTGCCGGTTTTATCAAAGATGATGGTATCAACTTTTTGAACATTTTCTAATATTTCACTTTTTTTGATTAAAATGCCTTCGGAAGCACATTTTCCTTCGCTGACAACGATAGCTAGTGGTGTGGCTAGACCTAAACTACAAGGACAAGCAATAACTAAAATGGTGACAAAGGTTATTAATGACTCACTTAAATCTTTAGTTATAAGTAAATATAATATTAAAGTGATGATGGCAATTAAGATGACGATTGGAACAAAGATGCCAGATACTTTATCGGCTACTTTAGAAATAGGAGATTTAGTATTACTTGCTTCGATAACTAATCTAACAATTTCAGATATAGTGGAATCTTTACCGATTTTTTCAGCTTTATATTCGATGTATCCATCATAGTTTAGACTGCCTGCTAGAACTTTAGCGCCAATGGTTTTATTTATGGGTTTACTTTCACCGGTTATAAATGAGTCATCAAAATGAGCTTTACCATAGATTATTTCGCCATCGACGGTTATTTTTTCACCGGCTTTACAAATGACGATATCACCTTTTTTGATTTCATCTAAGGTTACTTCTTTATATGTATCTTCTTTTTTGATAGTAGCTTTAGTTGGGGTTATGGTCACTAGTTTGCTGATAGCTTCTTTTGTTTTATCTTTACTGGCACCATCAATGAATCTACCTAATTTTATGAAGTAAATGACAATGGCTGATGATTCAAAGTATAGATTCATAATGGCATTTTGATTACCTTTAAAAACTAGGTACATATTATATAGGCTATATAAGAAACTTGTTAGAACGCCAATGGCAACTAGAGTGTCCATGTTTGGAGTATTGTGAATTAGATTTTTATAGCCATTTTTGATAATGTCAAAGCCATAAATTAAGAATGATATGGTTAGTAAAAGTAAAGTAATCATGTATGGGTATACGTGTTTATGCGGGTCTAAATATGGTAATGCTGGCAAGTTTAACATGTGACCCATTGAGATATACATTAAGATTATAGCTAGAATGGTAAAGATGATTAGTTTTGTTTTTTCATTTTTACTTTTGGCTTCAAATTTGATTTCTTTAAATTCACCTAGACTTTTGAATCCGGCTTTTTTGACAAATGTTTCTAATTTTGGAATGTCTAATATTTTTTCATCGTAATCAATAGTAGCATTTGCCATAACTAGATTAACTGAGGCATTATAAATACCATTTTGTTTGTTTAGATATTTTTCTAAGCCGTTTGAACAAGCAGAACAAGTCATACCATCGATAGATAAAATTATCCTTTGCATGATTTCACCTACTCTACTACTTTAAAGTCTAAATCTTCGATGGCTTCTTTTAAGATGTTTATATCGATATCTTTATTTAGTGTGATTTTGACTTTTTTGTCCGTGTGACTAGCTTTAGCGTTTTCAACGCCATTAATATCCATTAAGACATTTTGAATACGTTTTTCACACCCTTCACAAGTCATTCCTTCTACTTTTAATTCTATTTCTTTCATATTCATTTCCTTTCTAATTATTAAATTTTTTGAACAGATTTACTACTTCATCAACGGCATCTAAATTTCCCTTTTGTAAGCCTTTGGTGATGCAGGTACGCAAATGAGAGTCTAAAAGTTCGTTTGACAAACTTTGAACAGAGTTTTTAATAGCAGATAATTGAATTAAAATGTCATTACAATAAGAATCTTCTTCGATCATCTTTTTGACCCCATTGACTTGACCGTTTATTCTGTTTAGTCGGTTGATTAGATTTTTCTTAGTTTCCGCACTTCGGTGGGTCTTTTTTATCTTATTCATCTTTTATCACCCACATTCATTATATACCCCATGGGGTATTTAGTAAACAGTAAAAAAACAAATCTTTTAATTTAATTTGTTTTGAATATTTCTATGAGCCTTTTTCCATTCTTTGATTTTTTCTAATCTTTGTTTAAATTTTGCTTCATTACCTTGACTGCCCGGTTTATAGTATTCTCTACCTTTTAGAGATGGTGGCAAACATTCCATATTTGTAAGTTTATCTTTGGTGTCGTGGGCATATTGATAGCCTTTACCATAATTTAAGTCTTTCATTAGTTTGGTTGGAGCATTTCTTATTACTAACGGAACTGGTTCAGCTAAAGTGTTTTTGGCATCAGATGAGGCTAGTCTATAAGCAACATCACAAGCATTTGATTTTGGTGCCAGTGACATATAAATTACGGCTTCAGTTAGATGAACATTACACTCTGGCATACCAATGAAATGGCAGGCTTGATAGACATTAATAGCCACGTTTAAGGCATTAGTGTCGGCAAGGCCAATATCTTCAGAGGCAAATCTTGTGATTCTTCTTGCAATATAAATTGGATCTTCACCTGCTTCTAACATTCTAGCAAGCCAGTAAACAGCGGCATCGGGATCGGAATTTCTCATGGATTTATGTAAGGCAGAGATGATGTTATAGTGTTCTTCGCCATTTTTATCATATAGCAAGGCTTTTTTAGATATACAATTTTCGATGATATCCTTAGATACTTGAATAGTGCCATCTTTATCTTCTTCAGCATTGGTAATGATTATATCTAAGGTGGTTAAAGCACTTCTAGCATCACCGTTGGCATAGTTAGCGATTATTTTTAGGTTTTCTTCGCTGATGTTTATCTTTTCTTTGCCGAAGCCTCTTTCATCTTTAATAGCTCTTTTAAGTAAGGTTAAAATATCGCTATTAGATAATTCTTTTAAGACAAATACCCTACATCTTGAAAGTAAGGCATTATTGATTTCGAATGATGGGTTTTCGGTGGTGGCGCCGATTAAAACGATTGAGCCTTTTTCAACAAATGATAGGAAAGCATCTTGCTGAGCTTTGTTAAATCTATGAATTTCATCGACAAAGACAATGGTTTTTATACCTAGTCTCTTATTATTTTCGGCATCTTCCATAACTTTTTTTATCTCTTTGATACCTGAGGTTACAGCTGAGAATGTGATAAATTCTGATTTAGTTTCATGGGCAATTATTCTGGCTAATGTGGTTTTACCGACTCCTGGTGGACCCCAGAAAATCATGGAAGATATGTTATCTGATTCAATCATTTTTCTAAGTAGTTTGCCCTCTCCTATTAAATGAGTTTGGCCGGCAAATTCAGTTAGATTTCTTGGGCGCATTCTAGATGCGAGTGGTTCATTTTTAGGTATTTCAAATAGTGACTGTTGATGCATGTTATCACCTCTAATAAAATTATATATTATTGGTAGTTTTGATTCAAGTTTGGGTTTTAAATAGAGCTATTAATGCAATTGCTTGTGTTGTTCTAGTGACAAAAACTCGACATTCATTCCTGCTTTTATTGACATTGTCATCGTTAAAGCAAAATAGAATATTTTACTTTTTTATATCAAGTATATCATAATCCAACTTTTATGAGAATTATTACGGTAAATATCAACACGATTTTATATTTTTTCACATGAGTGTGTTATAAATGATTTATAAAATAAAGGTTTCTTAAAGTAAACTACTATAATTAAACCACCATTAATTTCGTTATGGTGGTTTCTATATTTATCTTTTTTTATTTCCTTTTCCTTTTGTTAATTCATCGTATAAATTTTTTAAGTGGGAATTATCCAAATTTGGTAAGTTTTCAATAATAACATTTGCCATACGAGCCTTATCTTCGTCTGAAAATTCAATGTATTCGTCTGGGTCTACTGGTGGTAATTCACTCTCATCTTCTAAAGAAATGGTATAGTCAAAATTGTTTTTATGATATATTCCAACACTTTCTGATATTGATGAGAGTTGCCCATTTAAGAATCTACTATTTCCCCATCCTTTACTACTGATAAATAGGCTTTCAGCATCTGATGTTGGTAAATTATTTTGTATGTTAGTTTTTTTATTAATCATAGAAAAGTTTCTACTAAATTTATATGGTCTATAAGCTGAAAATACAAAATCTAAATCATAATTTCTAATGAAATCGTTTAGCAAAAACAAATCTGATTTTAAATGAGAAGTCTTGGCTTCTAGTGATGTATCAATTGTTTTATCATAAAATACAACGCCAGAAGAATGTTCTAACATTCCCATTCTTTCAAATGCATAATTTTTCATTTCTATTTTTGGAAAGTTAAAGGTATGATTTAGTTTTCCTTCTAAAACTGCATTTATAATTCTAGTTTCATTTGCTAGTATTTTTTCTAAGACAGTAAATAAATCTTTTCTATCAGTCATTAATGATTTTATATTATCAGAGTGATTGAAAACACTTTCAAATTCTTGCATATTGGCTTTGATGACTTTTTCTTCTAGACCTAATATGTGAAAAAGTCTAGTTGAAGAAATAGTTACTTTGGCTTTTTTTCCAATACTACTATCAATAATAAACACCTTATCTTTATATAATTTTTCATATAAATACATATTATGTTCTAAGGCTTTAAATATTTGTTCTAGTTGCTTTTCAGTTAAAAGAGAATCTAAATTTTCTATTTGTTCTCCTTTGTGTAGAGTAATGCTTAAATCCTCTATAGATAATTTGTAAATTTTTGTTTTTTGAAATTCATCAATAAAGTCATAAATTATATCATATAATTCATATTGTTTTATTATTTCTTTTACATCTTCAAATTGCATTAATAACATCATTAAAATTTCAGTTGTATTTTCTTCTATATCTAACTGTAACACACCAATTAAATCTATACCATATTTTTGGATTAAATGATGATTACATAATTTTAAAAAGTTTGCTAGGTCGCTTGTTGTTATTATTTATTTACTTTGGCCATTATACATAAATATGTCTCCAATCTATTCTTAATTTATTTCATATACGTTTTTTTGGTTAATTTTTATCATTATTCACCATAGTTAAGCCATCTTTAGTTAAAATATATAAAGTATCTATTACTTCTTCAATATATTTTCTATCATGAGAAACACTTATGATGGTTCCGTTATATTCTCTTAATACTTTTCTAATTACAGGATTAGAAAGTGGGCTGACATTTCTAGTTGGTTCATCTAAAATTAAGATATTGCATTCATCTAAAACTAATTTTATTAAAAATAATTTAGCTTTAGTTCCATTGCTTAAATTTTTGATTTCACTATTCATTTCTTCTCTTGTAAATTTCATATTACCTAAATACATTCTAGCTTTTGTAATTTGGACTTTATCTGAGTTTGGACATATAAAATCTAAAACATTTTTATAGTTATTTAAGATATCTTCATAGGTTTGTGGCATATATCCTGGTTTGATATCAGGGCGTGTTTTTAATTGTTCATAAATGATTTTTATGAGTGTTGATTTACCTGTTCCATTTTTACCAATAATACATGTGTGAGTATTTCCTATAATATTTAGTTTGATGTTTTTAGCTAGTACTTTATCTTCTGATTTAAGGACTGGTATATCTAAGTCTATTATTTGCTTGGTTTTTGGTATTTCTACTTTTTCAAAGAAGAAGTTAATGTTTTCTTCTACATCTGGCATTTCGGTTAGTTTTACGTTATTTAATTTACTTTCTACCGATTTTAACGAATGCATTTTCTTTTTTAGAAGTCTTGCTCCATGTGGGTCTTTCCTAGAGATTGTGTTTTGCTGATATTCAACTTTCTGCATGACCTTTTTTAATTTTTCTTGTTGTTTGTTAAATTTTGTTTTTTCGTTTTTAGCTACTTGTGATTGTTTTTCTATCTTTTTTATTCTTTTTTCAACGTATGTGTCATAATCTATTTTCAATAATGTGTGACGGCAATCTGTTTTCTTTTTTATTTGTTCTAGGTGTAAGATCATATTAGCTGTTTTGGATAATAATGTTTCATCATGAGATACATAAATTATTGGTTTATTTTCATTTTTAATAAAGTTTTCTAACCAGGTTAGAGTTTCGATGTCTAAATCGTTGGTTGGTTCATCTAAGAATAAGATATCATATTCATCTAATAATAGTTTTAAAATATTTATTTTTACTTTCTCGCCACCGGATAAGGTTGTGATAGTCTGATTTAGTATATCATCATTTAGATTAATTTTATCTAGATTTTTATAAAGCTTATTTATTTTTTCATAATAGTCGGTTTCATCTTTAAATAGAAAATCATATACTTTTTTATTTATGTCTTCTTCAGTCATCGATTGTTTTAAATAACCAATCCTATAATTTTTCGAATTTATACTTCCTGTGATTTCTGCATACTCACATATGCCTAACAATGATTTTAAAAGAGTTGATTTACCATTTCCCTCTTCGCCAATGATGGCGAGTTTATCTTTAGGATTTAAAGTTAAAGAAAAATCTTTTATTATATATCTATCATTTATTTTTATATTTAATTTTTTTACTTCAAACATATTATGCCTCCTTTATTCGGCATAATCAAAGTTTATGCCTAACTTATACGCATAATCTTCTCATCTTCACCACCTCCTAAAATAAATTTTAGTTCTTTAATAAAATTATATATTATCCTTGGTTTTGGTTCAAGTTTAATTAAAAAACGTTCATTAATTTTGAACGTTTAATCTAGTAAAAAGTCTATAATATTCACAACTTCTATGCCTTCTATTTGTTTATTTTTAACACGGTCCATAGTTAAAATTACTTTTTTATAGTTATCATTTATAGCAAGTAGTGATTTTTTTTCTCTTTCTTCTACTTTTTCATCCATGATACTTCTCGATACTTGATAATAAATTCTTTCATTAGGTTTTATGGCTATAAAGTCTATTTCTATATCATTATACTGTCCAACATATACTTCGTAGCCTCTACGAAGAAGCTCAATGTACACTAAGTTTTCATAGCTACTACCACTATCATAATGAGTTATTCCATCAATTATATTTTTTAAACCATTATCGATAAAATAATATTTCCCCTGGGTTTTTAATAATTGTTTCTTTTTTAATTCATATCTAGGTACTCTATATAAGAAATAAGCATTTTCCAGCATTTTTAAGTATGAGTCTACAGTTTCATTTGTAATATTACTACCGTTTTTTTTCATAAATTCAGCGATGGCATTAGGGGTTGTAAGATTACCAATAACAGAGGCCATGTATTTAATTAAATTGTCTAAGAAAACAATGTCTTTTATGTTATTTCTACTGATTACATCTTTTTTTAATACTACTTCTTTTAAATCGTTTAAGTAATTTATTATTAACTGTTCATTATCATTCATGTTTACGAGCATTGGCATACCACCATATTTTAGATATTTATCAAATCTATCATATTTATCTTCATCGTTTTTAAATGGGTATGTAGCCATAAACTCTTTGAATGAGAAAGGATATATTTTAATAGTTAATACTCTTCCTGCTAGTAAAGTTGTTAATTCACTTGATAAAAGATAGGCATTGGAACCTGTTATGTATATGTCCGAGTTTGTATCGACTAATAATGAATTTACAGCTTTTTCCCAACCGACTACATTTTGAACTTCATCTAATAAAATATATTTTTTATTACCATCTGTTATTTTGGATGTAATGTTTTTATATAAGTCATTATAGTCTTTTATTTCATACCATTCAGCACTTTCAAAATTCATATAGATGATGTCTTTTTCTTTTATATTTTGAGATAATAAATAATCTTTGTATTGCAATAATAAAGTACTCTTACCACTTCTTCTAACTCCAGTAATCACTTTAATTAAATTTAAATCTTTACTATCTATTAATTTTTGCAAATACTCTTCTCTAATCAGCATATTTTTCACCTCTATTTACATTATATATTTCAAGATGGTCTTTGTCAAGTTTTACGGTTGTAGCCGTAAAACTTTTGGTTTTCTGATTTTTTACGGTTTCATTATAATAAAACCAGAGGAAATGTTTGGTTTTCTTCTGGTTATTCTTTTCACTTTGTAATCTATGTTATTACCATTCTTTTTTAGTATTTACTAATTCTTTAATATATCCAGTTAGACAAAACGGTGCGAGAATAAAGGCATAAAAGAGTGCATAAAAAATGAACGCAAGTATGCTTCTTTTTTCTAATTTACAGTCTATTTCTCTCAATACATTTTGTCTTTTTATTTCTATAACTAAGCATAATATCATACCAAGTAATATTACTAATAGAGTTAGAAGGCCTATGAATAAATTATTATGGAATAGTAAGAAGATGAGTCCTAGAGGAATAAAGATTAAGAGTGCGAAGTCGACAAATGGGAAAAATATATTCATGCACATTAAAAATTTTGATTTTAAGTTTAGTTTTTTTGAGGTTATGATTTTTGTTTGTTTAAAGGCTTCAATCATACCTCTCGCCCATCTTTGTCTTTGCCTAAATAGTCCTTTGAAAGTGTCTGGGGCTTCGGTAAAGGCAACAGCGTTTTTGGCAAAGTTTGTTTGATAACCTTTTGATAGTAGGTTCCATGTTAGGACGATATCTTCGCCAACGCATGGCCTCCAACCACCTATTTCTTTTATTTGTTTTGTTTTATAGGCACTGAAAGCACCTTGGGCTACTAAAGTAGAATGATAGCTTCCTTGATATAGTTTTACGCCAAATATTCCTAAGGTGTAATCCCACTGCTGGAGTTTAGTGACAAAGCTTGTTTGATCGTTTTTGACAAATATAAGACCAGCAGTGGCGACGATGTTTTTATCAGAATTTACTAGTTTATCCATGATGTTTTTTATGGCTAGTGGATGAAGTGTGGTGTCGCTATCTACGGTGATGACATAATCTGTTTGGACATGTTTTAATCCTTCGTTTAAGGCATATGATTTTCCTCTATGTTTTGTTTCTAATATAGTTATTTGATTATCACAGTTTATTTTCTTTAATAGTTCTAATGATTCGTCGGCCGAGCCATCGTCTATAGCGATTATGTGTATGTTTCCATGATATTTTTGACATGTAATAGATTCGATGGTTTTTTTGATGGTTTTTTTAGCATTATATATTGGTACTAATACGGTTACATCGCATTCTTGTTTTGTGCAGGTTTTTCTTTTGTTTTTTTCTAGAAGAATACTTAAGAGTGTGAATACATAAATAAAACCTGGTATTAAAGCGACAAAGGTTACAAGATATATGGCTATAGGATAACCAAAATAGCAGGCAATATCTTGAATCCAATTTAGATTAATACATATAGCAAATACAAGATACAAAAGTGAAATAATTAATACTATAATCATTCTATCACCTTTACTGTATCTTATGAGGCTGGGAAAAGGATGGTTACTATTTGTAAGGGTTTGAATATGATAAAGTGGTGATGATTATGAAAAAGATAGTTATATTAATTATTCTTGTTTTAATTATTGTTATTGGAGTTATTTGTTTAAAGAAAGACAAAAGAGAAAATAAAGATATTCCAATACTTTTATATCACGATTTTGTGATGACAGTTCCTGATGAAGATCCGGATGATTTTAATTATATAAATACACCTTTAAGTTTTGAAGAAAATATTAAAACATTATTAGATAATGATTATACTTTTTTATCATTTAAAGATTTGAATGATGCTTATAACGGGAAGAAGGAGCTTCCTGATAAACCGATTTTAATTACTTTTGATGATGGATATTACAGTAATTACAAATATATTTTTCCAATTTTAGAAAAGTATAATGTGAAGGCATCTATTTTTATAGTTACGGATAATATTGGAAAGAAAATAGATGGGAAAAAGTATTTGACTTGGAGGCAGTGTGAAATTATGTATGAAAGTGGTTTAGTAGAGATTTTTAGTCATAGTACGAAACATGTGTTTTACGATAGACTACCAGTTAGAGAGCTTAAAGATGATGTCCAAAAATCATATCAAGAAATTGAAAAGCATTTAGGAAAACAAGATTTAAAGGTTTTTGCTTATCCTTACGGCGCTTATACAAAGGAAAGTGTTTTTGTTCTTAAGTTACACGGTGTGGATATGCAGGTGTATGATATTGGAATGAACAATTTTAAAGATTTTGATAAAAGTTATATAAAAAGATTTAATATTCCGTGTGAAATGACTGGGTTAGAAATTATTGATGAGATTAATTAAAAAGACAATTCTAGGATTTAGAATTGTCTTTTATTTACATGTATAGCCTTGCACTTCTAAAACTTGTTTTAATTCTGAGATGGTTATATCTTGAGTGGTATCGATGCCTATAAAGTTACCACCATGTTCTTTGGTTACAAATCTAATTCCTTTGTCAGTGATGCTGGCACTCATATATGGTTTAGTTTGTCTTATTATATTAACGTAATTTTGTCTTTGATCTAAAAGGTCTTCTGGGAAAATCATATTAACAGTGAATACCATATCTTTTATTTTTTTATTATTAACTTTTATTTCTGGGTTTGATTTTGTTTTAATATTAGATGATGTGCCTTCGGCTGTGCAGGTTAAGGTTTTGGTGTTTTTAGAATCTATTAAGAAAGATATTGACGAAATTTCCGTTACCGATATTTGTAAAAGGGCCAAATTAAATAGATCAACTTTTTTATGCTAATTACATCGACATATATGACCTAGCTGATAAAATTGCAAAGAAACTTGAAACCGATGTCGGAAAATTATATAGAGATGAAAGGTTATTAAAATATAATTCTAATGATTACTTAAAAATTTTCAAACATATTAAAGATAATCAAATACTTTGCAAAACCTACTTTAAACTAAATAAAGACAAACATTTCATCATCGAACAGTATGACACCAATTTATCTAAAACTTTATATGATGATAAATTCATAGATTATCACATTGAATTTTTCATGACTGGTTTAAATGCCATTATCAAAAAATGGTTAAATAATGGTTGTAAAGAAAGTCCCGAAGAAATAAATCAAATATTAAAAGATGAATATAAAAATAAAAATATCAATCCAAAAGACTGATATTCTTTTATTATTCACAAGAACCACCATTATCTTCAAAATACTTCTTGATATTCTCTACACTATGATCTATATTTGCCCAATCGGTAATATCCTTTAAATATATTTCCATATCTTTACTACAATTTGGGCAATCGAAATAATTTCCTTCTCCAATCGAAATAGTATAATCTTTATCTTCTACCCTGCAGTCCAAGGTAGCTGATATCGTTTTCACATTCGTACTACTATGTTCTTCTGGAAATACCGTAAATAAAACAACAGCTATAATCATAAGTACTAAATAAATAATTGCAATAATACCGATAATTTTAAGTATTTTAATTATCATTCCAGCTAACTTCTCTGTATTACTAACTTTTGCCTCTAATACATTCTTAATATCATTATCAGTTAGTTCATCTAAACTGACATTAAATATTTTTGATAACTCTTTGGCTTGCAAAATATCGGGAGCTGTTTCTCCAAGTTCCCATTTAGAAACGGTCTGTCTAGTAACCCCTAATCTTTCAGCCAATTTTTCTTGTGAAAGATTTTCTTTTTTTCTTAAATCTGCTATCTTATTTCCTAAACTCATAAACTCTCCTTTCACAAGACATTTTATAATTTAACTGAAATTTAATCTACCAATTTTTAATGGAAAATGCGCAATTTTTCTTAACATTAATCATCTATAACACTTACCATATCATCAAGTTCATCTTTATCAAAGTAATTACTAGTCCCATAAAAGACATAATTATTCTTTCTAATTAAAACAACATATTTACCAAAATCATCTATTACATACTTTTTATAGTCCGCCTCATCAGCTACAATGTATTCATCCTTCATATTCTCATCAGACTCTAAACTAGCCCAACGGTCTAAATTATGCTTTGCCAAATTTTCCGTATGTAAATCATAAACATATAAAACGCTACTATTATTACTAGTGGCAGCCATAATATTAAAATTAGCACCAGCTCTTATTTCATTTTGGGCGTAAGTATTATACCCCTGATCTTCCAACATCTCTGCATACTGTTTCATTTTGATATTATCAAGCAATAAAAATATAACAGCAAGCACACAAATAAGTAAATAAATTCCCAAGAAAATTTTTATCATAGCAATCCGTTTTTTACTTTGAACAACTTTCTTAGACTTTAAATTACTACAATTTTCATACAAATATTCTATAAATTCTTCCTTACTTCCACCAGTTAAAGTACCTTTATCAACAGTAATTCCCTTGTTATGCTTAAATTTCAAAATAAATAAATTTTCAGTTTCAGCTATTTCTATTATTTGTTCAAGTTTATAACTAGAAACATTTGCTTTTTGTGAAGTTAAAACAATATTACCATCACTGATTTTGACAGATTGTTTTACACTCTCACCATTATTCAAATTCTTCATTTTCTTATAGTGCCGTTTATAATTGCCATTTATTACAAACATAAAAATTACTATTACAATACAAAATATTATTACCAATATATAACTCTTCATAAACATGTAAAGAATTAGTAAAAATAAAATAATAAGCATAAAAACAATATTAAATTTTCTAGTAGAAGCATAACCTAATGCAAACTCCTTATACTTCTTATAATCAATATCATGAGTTGAAGAAAACTCCTTATTTTTTTCCATAATACCCCTCCAATACTATCATCAGTATAACACAAAAAAACAGTTCTCACAACAGTGAAAACCTTTGAGTTTCGGTTTTTTAATCTTTATTCATGTCCTTTTTTTAATATTTCATTATTTAATTATTTTAAAGCTTTAATTCTAACTGTTTAAAATTGCTTCTTACTTCAACTTCTTGCCATTTTTTTATTCCTTATTGATTTACTACTTTCTATTATTTTTATAGTAAGTAATTTTTTATCCATATTTTCTATAAGCATACTTAAGTGTCCCATATGTATCATAAGCATTAAGTTCAAATTATTCATTGCTTTTAATGTCCTTACTCGCATGTTTTCAAACTCATATTCTTGCTTTTTACTTCTAAAATATTCTTCTACACGCCATCTGTAAAAATATAGCCTTACTACTTTTATTACATCCTCTTTTGAATGTATACTTCTATTGGTTAATAATATCAGTGGCCTTTCTTCTGACAGTCCATAAACAAATACTAACTCATAATCTTTTTTATTACTCGGTAATGTTACCTTTGAATGCGATACACTTACTTCGTATTTTTTGCTTTCAAACCACAGTTCCTTCTTTACTTTGTCTTTCCTTTTTAATGCCTCTTTATAAGCATTTTTCTTTTTATTTTTAAAGATAAAATTTCTTCTATCATTCATTCTTATGACAAAATTATTACCATTTTTATCTATGTATTCTATTATTTTGTTATCATCATAACCTCTATCAAATACCATATCACATTTTTTGCCATTAACTACTTTTTTATCTGTATCTGATGCATCTATTACTCTATCTAAATCCTCAAATTTTTTTCCGTATCTTTTTGATATATCACTATCATCAAATACAGCTATGATATTATCTCCAAAATATTTCTTTATTTCATTAAAGTAGTTATCTTTAATTTTATTTTTATCTTCATCACTTAATCTAATTAAATTATCACATAATCGTTCAATCGTATTTTTTAACTTAACTCTTTCATCTAAAGCACGTGATATATTAGATATCAAACAACTTTGACTTTTAGAAAGTCCGTATTGCATATCCATTATGAATTTTGTTGTTACTTTATTTGTACCAAATGAAACTTTTTTTGAAAAATTTAAAATTTCTCTTTTCATTTCATATGTATTTGTAGTAAAATTATTCATGGAAAGACCTCCTTATTTTTTGTTTAGTAATAAAATAGTTTTACCAATTTAATTATACTAAATTTGGAATGATTTTCCCTTATTTTTAAAGCAAAAAGATGAATTCTTTCCCACAGGATTCATCTTTTTTATTCCTTCTTTAAAATTTTACCGGAACTCAAATGGGTATATTTGAATAATCTAAAATTAAAATTTAATAAATCAGAACTATTTTGATTTGCTTTTTGGGTTTAAGAGGTTTGTTATATAGTCAAAACCACTTTTGATTTTTTCTTCTACGGAAATGTTTGTGCTATAAATTTTTCTTAGTTTATCCATTACTGATGTTTCACCATCATACATTTCGTAAAAGTTAGCATAGCCTCTTTCTTTAAAATCAAATATATCTGAAAATGGTTTGTTATTTAAGATTGGATCGGTTACCATTTCACTATACTGCCATGTGATGTATGGTGATTCAAATTCTTCTCTTGGTGTTCCTGGGTATGTGCGTTTCCATTTTTCAAACCATAAGAAGTGTAATGTTTCATGAGCACATGTTTCTATTAATTGCTGGTCGTTCATATTAGTTGAAACAGAAAAACTAAAACTATCTAAATATCTTGGAAATACGGGTATTAGACCTACTCTTCCCTCAATTATGTCTATGTTATTTGGCCAGCTTATATTTAAGTAGTTAGATAAATTTCTAAAATAAAGGTCATTGTATGACTGCCATAATGCATTATATCTTTGAATTTCTTTTTCTATTTTGTCTTGATGTTTTTCATAACTTTCTTTAACTATTCTTTCAATTATTTTGTTTATTTCTTCTTTTGAAAGATTTTTGTCTAGGTTTTCTAATTCAGGAAAATATTTGATAGTGAAATTATGAATATTAAATAAATCGTCATTTTCATAGTAGGCCCATTTTATAAGTTCTATGTTTTCTTCTAGTGACATTTTTCTAAATTTTAGTTTTGGTATTTTCATCGATATACTCCTTTTCGTTTTTATTTAATTTGTCATCATCAATATTTATTATATCATTCATTTTTTTGTTTGAGCTATCATTTAGTTTAGCAATTTCATTTATTTTTTCTTGGTAACCTTTTAAAGCAGAAAAAGGTGCGAACTGGGCGGAACGATTTTTAAGGGACATGGGTTTTCTTTTTTTAGATATATGATGAGGTAAGTTTATAATATCATCGTAGTTAGGCATGGTGACCTCCTATTTGTTCATTTCTTGTTTTGGTGGTGGCAGCTTCTTCTATGTCCATTAATTTTAAGATGGAGTTTTTGCCATATTTTTCTTTGATGTTTAAAAGAGTGCCTTGAAGTTTTCTTTCTTTTACCTCTGCCCTTTTTTCAGTTTCTAAAAGGTTATTTTGTTTTTCAGCATCTGAAAATAAATCTAGTTGGTGGTATCTTATTTTACCTGTTTCTAATTCTTCACTTGTTACATCGATGGCGGTTAAATTAATTCTTTTGATTAGTAGTTTAGGATTGATGATTTTATCATAAAGTTTGACTAAAGCATTCATAATTATTTTGGATGATGATGTTTTATGATCTAGGGTGATGGTACCATGAGCGTGTTTGGGTATTTTCCTACCATAAAAGTCAGTGGTTATTTCGCCTTCGTAGTTATTATTTATATTTTGAATGTCATAGCCGAGAGTTAAGGTTAATTTATCTGTGACAAGGCTTTTGGCGGTAAGGTCTAGGGCAAGTGAATCAGCCATTTCACAGACAACTAGTTTTGTTTTTTGATAGTCATAAGGACAATCTAGGACTTGACCTGAGGTTATGCTTTTAACATCCGGAGTATAAGATTTTATAGATTCTATTGTGCATGGTTCCCAGCCCCAAGCATGGTCGATTAAAAGTTCAGCGTTTACACCAAATAGTTTATAAAGTAAGTCTTCATTTTTGATTGAACATCTAGCAATATCACCCATGGTATAGATACCATACTTTTCTAATCTACTAGCGATTCCTTTACCTACCCTCCAAACATCGGTAATTGGCTTATGATGCCACATTTGTTTTCGATAAGAAATTTCATCAAGTTCAGCGATTCTAACACCATATTTATTAGGTTTAGTATGTTTTGCTACAACATCCATGGCGACCTTAGCTAGAAATAAATTGGTTCCTATACCAGCTGTAGCTGTAATGCCTGTTTGTTTATAAACATCATTAATTATTTTGGTGACAAGTTCTTTAGGAGTGAGTTTATAATATTTTAAATAATTAGTTATGTCAGCAAATATTTCATCGATGGAATAGACAAATATATCATCACTGGATAGATATTTTAGATATATACTGTAGATTTTAGCCGAGGTATCTATATAATGAGCCATTCTTGGTTTGGCGATTATGAAAGACAATTCTTTTGTTTTATCTTTTTTTAATTCATCATCATTAGATGATTTACCAGTAAAAGGTTTATAACTATTTTGTTTTTTTCTTATTTTATTTACTTCTTTTACTTTTTCGATGACTTCAAACAGTCTAGCTCTACCACCTATTCCATACTGCTTTAAAGAAGGACTTACAGCTAGACAGATAGTTTTTTCGGTTCTTTCTTCATCGGCAACAACGAGGTTTGTTTTTAAAGGGTCTAATCCTCTTTCCACGCATTCTACCGAAGCATAAAAACTTTTTAAATCGATACATATATATGTCTTCTCCATTTATATCACCAATTATATTTTATCACGAACAAACGTTCTTTTAAACAATTTTTTTGTTTTTGGAAAAAATTTACAAAAAAAGATTATCTTTTGATAACCTTGTTATGTTAAAAATATAAGCCATATTCCCAAGATGATAAAAATAATAAAAGTGATTATACTGAATTTACTAATACTAATTTTTTTCATGTTATTTTTTTCTAGGGCTTTTGTTTCTCCAATATATTTGAGTCCAAAAAGTTTTGTTTTACTTAAGTTTTTACTTGTATATAGACCGAATGCTACTGGATTATCATATTCGGAGTATTCAAAGTCTTTTAATTTTAACAGTTCAAAAAACATGATTAAGTCAGCTGAACATCCTGATATATTTAAAATGGACAACCAAATTAATACAATATTGTTTGTAAGAGTTCCTATGATATAAGTAATAACTCCAATTATGACGAATGGGAATAATAAAGAAATTAAAATATTTCTTTTACTGATATTTTGTTTACATAAACAACATAATATCCCCTTTTCTAGATGAGCACCATAGGTAATGTTTTTGAATTTGGCTCCATTAATAACGTAAGCTAGGCTGTGCAAGAGTTCGTGCAGGATAAGATATGGAATGATGAGTAAAAATATAAGTTCTAAATCTTTATTAGTCATGAAAATTCCATCTGATAAATAAGCTGTTAAAATTATCATAACTATTAAAATTATAATTGATATTACTTGTAATATTACTCCATTCATTTCAAATATATAGTATTTCTTTTCTTGATTCATTTTGTATTCTCCTTATAATCTAGTAGAATTTTATCATGTGCTATTTTTGTATGTCAACTTCTGATATAAGTATTTATAATTAGACTAGATATTATACTGACTACAGAGGTCAAAGTTATTTTATATAATAAAAACCCACACTTAAATGTGTGAGTTTAAATTTCAATGGAGCGGATGAGGAGAATCGAACTCCCGTAATCAGCTTGGAAGGCTGGGGTTCTACCATTGAACTACATCCGCAATTAGTAGACAATATAAATTATACTATATTTTAAATATTTGTCAATAGAACCCCAGCCATTTTTAAAAAAAATTATAATGTTGGGGGAACCAACAAATGAGCTTTGATGAGTTTGAAAATATATTAAAAGTAATATACCAGCAATTAAAAAACTATTTTCTAATAATCTTATTTTATATATTCTGGTGTTAGTATAGATATATAGACACAAAAAGATAGAGAGTGATAAAATAAGGTCCCTTCCTCCAAAACGTATTAAGTAAAATATAATTCAAATAATTTGTCATATTCTACAATTATTTTCCAACGGTATCAATAAATTGTACTATAAAATTTCATTTCAAATTTTTTATTTTTTTAAGTATTCGGCAAATTTTGTGTATCCGCTATCATCCCAAAGTTTCCATTTTTCGTCATCTGGAAATTCAGCTAGGGTTTTCGTCTGTCCTTCTGGAATAAAAATAAAATCCCAACTCCAGCCATTTGTTCCCTTTTTTTCTTTAGCAATCGTTCCTTTGGTTTTGGAAACAAAAACTACTGGATCTTTACCATATTCTGTATAGGCTAGTGACTCTATAAAATAGGCTTCTCTATTTTCGATACCTTCCATAAGTTTTAATATTCCATCTTCGCCTATTGTTTCTTCAACATATTTTGTATAAGCTGAAGGAAAGTTATTTAGTGCGGGAATAACCAATCCAGAATCATTTTTTAAAGTTGATTCTTGTAAAAAATTACTGGCATATTGTGATGAGTACATTGAAACTTCTTCAATAGTGTCTGCTTGAATTTCTGGGCATTCAATTTTTTTGGCTACCACTTCAATTCCTAGCGGATTTAAAATATTTTCAGCTAGTTCTACTTTATATTTGTTTCCTGTAACATAAACTACTCTTTCCATGATATTTCTCCTTTTGAATGTATTATAACATAATTTTATTTAAAAGCATATTTCTGTATTAATATGTAACTTAATAGGTTTAAAACGGAAACCCTCTCACTGAAGCATCTTCAAAAACATCTAATTGAAAAAAATTATAATGTTTAGGAATTGTCAAAATGGTCTTGATAATTTTGAAAATATATTAAAAGTAATATGCCAGCAATTAAAAAACTACTCCCTAACAATCTTATTTCATATAATCTTTTTTCATGACAAGAAGCTTTTTCTAATGCTTTATAATTCCTAATAAAGAGGTAAATATAAATTAATAATGTTACAATTAATGTAATTTTAAAAATTTTATTGGATTTATCTTGATATGTTTCTTGGTTTGTTGTTACATATAAAAATAGTGTAATTATATTATACTAAAATTAAAAAGTCCTTGATTTTTATATCAAGACTAATTGTTGATTTATATTTTCTAATAACTTTTTACTGCTTAGTACAATTCTATCTTTTATTTTTCTTTGAAGTAAATCTATGTCACCATTTATTCCTATTATATTTCCTTTATCATTTACACCAATAAAGATATTTCCACCAGCAGTGTTTAAAAAAGCAATAACTTCTTGTTCAAATTTATCTGCTAATTTAATTTTTAATTCATTTCTAGTATCTTCAATTACATCTAACATAAATAATCACCTTTTTTTACTTTCTATTAATGTCGTAAGAAATGTCATAAGAAATGCCGTAAGAAATGTCGTAAGTAATAATATTTAATTGGGTTATTACTAAACCTTTCTTCATATATTAATATACGACAAAACGTTGTTATTTCCTTTTAAACAAAAAAAAAGTAGATTCATTTGAACCTACTTATTTTGAAAATAATACTTTTTCTGATTTATATTGCTTAATGATGTATCCTAGTACTATTGCTATATAAATAAAGGTTGATATAATCATTAAGGCAATGTTTAGCCAGTTTACGTTACCGGCATTTATATCAGTAAAGATTAATGAGTAATTTAAAAACGGTACTACTGATAACAATGGGGTTGTTGTAATGTTTATCATAAAGGCAATCATACCTGGGAATAATGATATGAATGTTAGTGGAGTTAAGGCACTTTGAGCTTCTTTAAATGTTTTACATGTACTTGCGATTGAGATACATAATCCACTAATAAAGAATGAATATACGATGATGATAATGAAGGCCATAACAATACTAAGCGGTGTGAACATAATATCTAAGCCATCATATATTGAGAACATATTCTCGGCAATGACTAAGGAAATGATAGCTAGAATGAAACTTATCACACCAGTTATGATTGATGATAAGGTTACTCCCAAAAACTTTCCTAGAATAATATCTTTACTTTTAATTGGGAAGGTTAATAATGTTTCTAATGTTCCTCTTTCTTTTTCGCCGGCTGTTGTGTCGGTTGCTGGATAAGTCGCAGATACTGTTATAGCCATGATAACGAATAAAAAGGCATAATTTTTGATGAAGTCGGCAAAGTAATTATCTTGTTCTAAAGCTTTTTCTTCTACGGTAATGATGTTTAAGACACTATCCGCATCAACACCGTTTTGGGTTAGATAGTTTTGCTGCAAGTAACTTTTATAGGCATTAAAATATTGTTCGGTTAAATTTTGGGCATATGCTGTGTTATCTGATGAATCGATATTTAAAGTATATTTATTTTCATCCTTTGTTACATAAAGATTGATTTCACCATTTTCGTATTTTTCTTTTAGTTCATCTTCTTTACCCTCAACTACTTTGATGTCCATTTCTTTGGCAATATTTTTTTCTGCTTCTGATAAATTATAAGCAAAACCAATAGTGTTATATTCATTAATATCTTTTTCGGTTTGTGATTCAAATAGTGCTGACATACCAAGCATAATTAATGGTATAAATATTGGAATGATAAGCATCATGGATAGTGATTTTTTATCTCTAAATAGTTCTCTAAGTTCTTTTTTAAGTATATTCCATAGATTACTCTTCATTTGTTACACCCCCAATCATAGCGAAAAAGGCATCTCTTAAGTTAGTGGTATTGGTATCTTCTTTTATTTTTGAAGGTGTACCTGAGTTTATGACAACACCTTTATTAATCATGATTACTCTATCACAGATGTTTTCAGCTTCTTCCATGTAATGGGTTGAATAAAGGATGGTCTTCCCTCTTTCTTTTTCTCTTTTTATAAAATCTAAGATTATTTGACTAGAGATGATATCTAGTCCAGTTGTAGCTTCATCTAAAATATAATATTTAGGATCATGAACTAGACATCTAGCAATATTTACCCTTTGGGTTTGGCCAGTTGAAAGGCTGCCTATTTTACTATTTAAGAAGTTTTGCATATCTAAAATATCTGTTATTTCTTTAATTCTTTCTTCGGCTTTTTTATCATCTATTCCGTAAATTTCCGCACACATTTTAAGTAATTCATAGGTTGATAATGTATCATATAATTTGGTATTACCTGAAAGATAGGCAATATTTTCCTTAATTTCTATTTCATTATTTTTATAATTTAGGCCATCAAATTCAATGGTTCCTTCGGTTGGTTCTAATATACCAGCAATCATTCTAAGTAAGGTTGTTTTACCGGCTCCATTAGGTCCCAATATACCAATAATTTCACCATCATTTGCTTCAAAGGAAATTCCATTGTCGGCATAAAATACTTCTTTTTCTCGTTTGTTTTTTTGTTTAATAAACTGTTTTTTTAAATCATTTGCTTTTATCATAAATACCTCCAAAAGCATTTTATCATATATAACTATGTGTTTACTAGTGAATATGTAATTTTTGTGTAAATTTTTATATTTTATCTATTACATTTTTCTATTAACACTGGCCTGTTGTTACTGATGATACTCCACTATTTGCAAATATAGTGGTTGTATCAGCATTAGCGGTTGTCCAATTAGGGCTTACATAAATTGCCTTTAAACTAGTCATATATCTAAACATTGATATCATATTCTCTTTTAAATTCCTCTAAATTTAATTTTTTGATTATATCTTTCAATAAATTTAATATTTCATTAATATTTATACCATTAGCGTATTTATACTTATTACTATAAATATTCCATAATTTTTCTAATCTTTCATTGCCAATTATAGAATCTATAATTTGTTCATAGTCATTTAAATATTCAAACGAATTCCTTTTAGTAAATGTATGATTCACAGCTTCTTTTAAAATATTTATATCTATCTCTTTTCTTAATTTAGTTAAGAAATAATATATATCATAAAAGTCTTTCATTCTACTATTAAATACACCACGTCTTAATACTGTTTCAATTTTTTCCGCTAATATTGTTTCAATATTATAACTACTGATTATTATTGTTCTATCTTCAAATATTAAAGGATATTTATATTTTAATTCTCTCGGTGTGACTTTATCACCTGTAGATATATCAATTTCTAAATTAACCTTTAAACTTTGTAATTTACCTACAATATGATATTTATTTCCACCATACTCATCATCTTCTCTAATATCAGTTATATCTACTACATCAAATTTAACACCATCTTTTAAATTAATACTTAATATTTCGTTTAATACTTTTAACATTTTATTTTTTGATACGTCTATCCCCGTAATTGTAGCATCCATATCTTTAGTCATTCTATTACCAATACCAAACATAGCAGATAGTAATAATCCACCTTTTAAGATAAAATTATCTTGATAACGAGATACAGAGATTCTTTCTAATACTCTTTCAAACATATATCTTTGTAATATTTCGTAATAATTAAGATTATATTTATTTTCTATTTCTTTTGCTAATCTTTTTATATCAGTTATATCTACCATTTCATCATAACCTCTACAATTGTATTAACCTTTTCATAAATATTAAAAATTTTAGCATATTCTAACAATAACTCAATATTTTTATCTTTACTACTAAAGTAATAATCTAATACTCTATTTTGGAGTTCTAAATCAAATTCTTTTTCTGATCTTAACATATCACAAATACATCTTTCGGCATTATATACTTTAACAGGATTACCAAGTGGACTAGTCGCTTTTATAATTCCTATTTCATAATAGTTTTCTGAAACATAATGAATATTATAATTTCCCCTAACTTTTTTATTTCTTGGTACAGTTATATCAATTACAGATGGTGTCTTATTTGTAAGGTTTAAAATATGGAGTGCTGTATTATAAGAAAATATTGCACTAGGATAGTTTTTTTGTAAAATATAATATTCATCTTTAAAAATTTTTGTACTCATGTATAAACCATGACTAACTTTTTCTATAATTCCTTTATCAATATAAAATTGAATTTGTGACTTATAAATATTAAGGTCTACTAATTCAGCAGTAGTAATATAGCCATTATTTTTTTCTAAAAATTCTATTAATGTTTTTTCATTATTCATAAAATCACCCATTTACTTTCGTACATACATTATAGCATTTTGCCGAACAGAAGTAAATGTATTCATCTTAAATTGTCGGAAATTATTTTTTTGATTTTAAGTCCATTTTTAATTCAGATTTGTAAAACTTATGGATACTCTATTGATTGGGTTCTTGAAAGAAGTGAAAAAAATTTATAAAAAACGTTAAATAAAAATCACCATACTGAATATAATTAAATGGTGATTTGATGAATATAATTGATAAGAAGTTTAAAGAGCTTACAGATGATATAAAAGATAAAGAAGAATTAGAAATCTTTTATCACATTAAAGAGCGTTTTTTACTTGTAAATGAAAAGACAAGAAAGTCTTGTGAAGATTTTTTCAATAAGTTTTAGTATTGGGGTAAGTTAGATTTTAAGAATAAGGATTTTGAATTTTTTGAATTAAAAGCCAAGACACTTAAAAATCATATCGATGATTTTATATGGCTTTACGATAATTTATGTGATTATCAATCTAAGAAGGTGTTGCTGGGGACTTTAGATAATTGGTATAACTGGAATTTTACGGATTTAGCTTCGGTGATGCAAAATCTATATGATGATTATTTTGATTTGGATTTAATTCCAAAGTGTGAGACGGAAGTGTTTGTAGATTTGGGAGCTTATATTGGTGATAGTACTTTATCTTTTATAAAAAATTATGGAACTGATAGTTATAATAAGATATACTGCTATGAAATAAGTAAAGAGAATTTTGAATATTTAAAGACTAACCTGAAACCTTATGAAGATATAGATTTAAGATTAAAAGGCGCTGGTGCAGAAAACGGAACAATGTATTTAAAGGAAAATGGCGAATTATCTTCTACACAGGTTAGTGATAATGGTGATATTCCTATTCAGATGGTTACGTTAGATGATGATATAAAAGAAGAGATTACAATTATTAAAAGTGATATTGAGGGCTCTGAGCGAATGGCTTTGATGGGGGCTAAAGGTCATATTATGAATGAGCACCCTAAACTTTTATTTTCTATTTATCACAGTAATGATGATGTATGGCAAATTCCTAGGATGATTAAAGAAATGGATGAAAGTTACAGATTTTATTTAAGGTATCATGGCGGAATGATTTATCCAACGGAAATTACTTTAATTGCACTTTAAAAGCTTACTATAAAAAGTAAGCTTTTTAGTATTATACTCTATCGTAGGCCCACCAATCAGGAATTAATTCTTCTAACCTAACAATTTCTTTTGTTTGCTCATTTTTTAATATTTCAATATTCTTGCTATTTTTATCTAATTGCATTAGGTATTCACGACAAGCTCCACATGGAGAACCTGCTTTTCCTTTTGAATCAACGCACACTAATTTAATAATTTCATTTTCACCATTTGTAATCATATTGGCAATGGCATTTCTCTCGCCACACATACCCAACGTAGAAGCGGTATCGATGCATACACCGGTATAGATATTATGATTTTTAGTAAGTATGGCTGCACCAACTTGACCGGCTCTAATTAAACCAGAAACATCTCTTGGATTTCTAACAGCCTTTGCTTTTTCGTATAATTCATCCCATACAGTATTTTCACTATATAAATACTGTATATGAATAGCATACACTCCATTTTTTTGAATAGCTTCTTCATAACCATCTAGTTTATTAACATTTTTAATTGCTTCTTCTTTATCATTAGTGGATGATGTCGTATATTTAGTTCCTTCCATAGTAAATAATTCTTCTAATGAAGAATAATGATTTACTTCTTTTACTTTTGCGTAAAATTTTCCTATATTATTACTTGTAAATTCTATAATATCATTTTCTTTTAAAGTACTATAATCATTGTCGCTATTTTGTTTATTTGCTCTAATTTCTACTCTTTTAGTATTATTTTTAATAGCTAGAGCAGCTCTATCATTTATATTTAATTTCATTATCATTTTTTCACCTCTATAATAAATCTGTATAATGCAGAATTAATACAATATCATAAAGAATATAAAATGTGTCCTTTAGGAGAGATGATTAATTCTGCATTACTTTTAAAATGTAAATTTTTCATACTTAATCACCCTCCTTTCTTCGAAATATTTACGACAATAATATATTATAAATTATTTATCATGTCAATATTAGTTATAACAAAAAACTGAAGTAAAATAAGCTTCAGCTTTTTATTCAACTGATTTTAATGATTCGATCATATCAACTTTTCTTAATTTAAAGTAAGTTACTACTTGCATGATAAGAGCGAAAACTAAAGTTAAAACACTCGCATAGACAAAGCTTAAAACTTTGACTGCTTTTAAGAACATGATGTCATCGCATTCGATGAATCCAATAATTACTCGGTGAAGTGGTACTGATATTATTAGACCGATAATAATACCAATAATAACGACAACTAATGTTTCTCTATAGATATATTCATTAGATTCTCTACCATTAAATCCTAAGACTTTTAAAGTGGCTATTTCTCTTTGTCTTTCACTAATATTGATAGAAGTTAAATTATATAAAACGGTTAAAGCCAATAGAGATGATACAACGACAATTAATATGACAATGTTGTTTAAACCTTTGATTTCATTATTGGCGCTTTCTTTCAAATCATCTGAAAAGTTAACAGTCATAACACTACCTGTATTTAAAATATCTTTAGCTTTAGTGCCTTTTTTATTTTGGGATGCGACCACATTATAAGTTATATCTTCATTAAATATTTTATTATATAAGTCTTTAGAAATATATATATAATTACTTATATAGTTTTCGGCGATGCCAGTTATTTTAATTTTTCTTTCTTCAGCATCTTCATTTTGAATAGTTATGTTGTCCCCTACTTCGAGATTTAGTTTATCGGCTATTTTAGGGGTAATGATAACACCATCATTATTTAAAGTTAAATGATTACCAGTTTTATTATCTAGTAAGTTAAAATAGTCTTCAAAAGTTTCTCCATTATTTTCAGGGATAACGACATATACTGATAATGATTCATCATCACCATATTTTAAGTCATATGAATACTGATTAAATAATAATGGATTTTTAATTTTATCATTAATATCTGTTAGGTCTTGAGATGTTTGGACATTATTATTTAAAACTATCATATTATCATATGTGAATAGTTCTCCATATTGTTTATCACCAACTCCGTTGATACTATCTTTAAGGGCAAAGCCAATGAAGATTAAGAAAGTACAGCCAGCTGAACCAATTAGAGTCATAAAAACTCTTTTTTTATAACGGAAGATATTTCTCGTGGTGATTTTTGAAGAAAATGATAGTTTAGACCAGAAGAATTTTATTTTTTCTAAAAATATAGTTTTACCACTTTTAGGACTTTCTGGTCTTAATAAGTTAGCTGGTTTTTCTTTTAAAGATTTACGGCAATTCCAAACAGTAACAATAGTCATAAGAGTAATAGCGACAAGTAAACAGCCGGTAAATAAATTTATATCAAAATAATATTCTAAATCTGGGATGTGGAACTGAAAGATATTATAGACAAGCGGTGGGATAAATATAGTTCCTATTAAATAGCCGATAATTGCTCCAATGATTGTTCCTGATAAAACGTATCCTAAATAGTTTAAGGTAATTCTGGTGTTAGATATTCCTAATGATGAAAATGTACCCATTTCAGTTCGCTCTTCGGTAATCATTCTAGTCATAGTGTTTGAGGTCATAAGGAAAACAATTGAAACAAATATTAATGGGATTATAGTAGCGATGGTTGTTACTTGGAAGTACTGATTTTCTAATGTGTTATAGCCGGTTACTTCCGCATTTCTGCCGGTGATATACCAGCTTGAATCTAAGTCTGTCATCTCTGCATTTGTATTTCCTGTTAGCATAGCTGATTTAATTAAAGCATCTTTTACTTCGGTTAATCTAGCTTCTTCTCTTTCACTTTGAATGCTTTCTACTTCGTTTGTTAATTCATCTAAGAAATCATCATAGGCCTTAGAATACGGGATGTCATCTTCTGTTTTTTTACCGGTTATATATATTTCGGTATAGGTATCTAAATTGAATGCAGTTTTAGGAACATAAATATATGAGTGAAGTTTTCCGTTTCCGATATTGGTATATCCATAGTTAGTGCCGGTATATAATGGTGAAATGATTGTTCCTACAACTTTAAATTCCTTGGTTTTAAAGGCGCTTTCATCTGAGGTTATTTTGATGGTGTCACCAACTTTATAAAATGCACTATCAGCTAAACATTCATTATCGTTTTTAGGTTTTCTACCACTAATTAATTCATATTGATTTATGTTTTCGGTTATGGCATGAACTTTGATGGCTTCTTCACCGTTTAAGACATAAGCTGAATAAGATGGAATGGCATCTGAAACGGTATCTAATTTTTTTAAAGCATTTACGTCTTCATCCGTAAGTCCTAGAGTACTTCTTACTGTTAAATCCATTAAATTGGTGTTTTCGTAGTAATCGTTTTGGATTCTTTTGATGCTTGGAACTGAGCTTTGGATTCCAGCATAAAAACCAATACCAATTAAAACGATTATTAGTAAGGAAAAGTATCTTCCAAATGAATGTTTTAATTTTCTAATGGTATTTTTTAATAGCATATTATCACCACACAATCTCTTTTGGATCTTTTGGATTTTCATTTATTTTTACATTGGTGACAGTACCATTTTTAACGGTTATTACTTTATGAGCTACTTCGGCAACCAACGAGTTATGAGTGATTACAATAGTTGTGATGTGGTATTTATCACAAACTGTTTTTAAAAGTTCTAAAATTTTACTTCCTGTATCACTATCTAAGGCTCCGGTTGGCTCATCACATAGTAAGATTTTAGGATTTTTAGCTATAGCTCTAGCGATAGCGACACGCTGTTGCTCACCACCTGATAATTGTGATGGGAAGTTATTTAATCTACGTCCTAGACCAACTTGCTTTAATATTTCTTTTGGCTTAAAAGCTTTTTTAGATAATTGACAAGCAAGTTCAACGTTTTCTAAGGTAGTTAGGTTTTGAATTAAATTATAAAATTGAAAGACAAATCCAATATCATATCTTCTATATAGTAATAAATCTTTGGCTTTAAATTTAGCAATGTTTTTACCATCAACTAAAATATTTCCTGATGTTGGGTTATCCATACCACCTAACATATTTAAAATGGTTGTTTTTCCAGCACCACTAGGACCTAGTACAACAACAAATTCACCTTCTTCGATTTCAAATGAGCAATTATCAACGGCTTTAACTGGTGTAGATCCTTTATAAATTTTTCCAACTTTATCAAATTTTATATATGCCATAATATCCCTCCATTATCTATAATTATTATAACTAAGTTTGGACTTTTTTACAAATATAATACAAAAAAAGAACTATTTTTATTATAGTTCTATATCAATTCCAATTGGACAGTGGTCACTGCCATAAATATCACGGTAGATTTTAACATTTTTAACGTTATTTATAAATCTATTAGAAACTAGGAAATAATCAATACGCCATCCAATATTTCTATCTCTAACTCCTGGCATATAGCTCCACCAAGTATAAGCGCCGGTTAAATCAGGGTTAAAGTGTCTAAAGGTGTCAGTGAAGCCACTATTTAAAAGTTCAGTAAATTTATTTCTTTCTTCATAAGTGAAACCAGCATTCCCAATATTTGCTTTCGCATTACAAATATCTATTTCTTCATGGGCAACATTGAAATCACCACATATTATTACAGGTTTCTTTTCATCTAATTTATTTAAATATTTTCTAAAGACATCTTCAAAATGCATTCTTGAATCCATTCTAGATAAATCTCTTTTGACATTTGGAACATAGACATTTACTAAATAAAAATTTTCAAATTCTAAAGTGATAGTTCTACCCTCTTCATCGTATTCTTCTTCGATATTTCCATAGATTACGTTTAAAGGTTTTACTTTAGAATAAATTAAAGTTCCAGAGTAGCCTTTACGAACAGCTGGGAATAGATACATATCATAACCTTCTGGTCTAAAATCAAATTGATCTTCCATTGCTTTAGATTCTTGAATACAAAATATATCGGCATCTACTTCATTAAAGAAATCTATAAATCCTTTTTTAATACAAGCACGAATGCCTGCGACATTCCATGAAACTAATTTCATAATTCATCACATTATATAATCATTTCTTATTAAATAATTAAATGTATTATATCCTTTCTGTTTAAATTTTCTCTAGTATTGTTTGTATATTTTATAAAATTTCTTATGAATCAGTCCTCTTTAACCTCAAAGCCTAATAACTGATTGCATACATCTTCATATACATCTTGTGAATACTTGATAGTATCAAATAAATATTGTTTATCATTATCATATTCTTTTAAGCCCCTCATATAGTAAGGTCTATCTTTATCTAGTATAATAAATGGCATAATATTATTTTGCAAACACTCTTTAAACATTATCATTCTGCCAACTCTACCATTGCCATCTCCGAAAGGATGGATTCTCTCAAACCTAACATGAAAATCAATTATATCTTCTAAAGTAACCTTCTTTAATTTTAAATAATCAGTAAGTAACTCATCAATATCTTTCTCCACATCTTTAGGGTCGCTTGTTTTAATGACGTTTACAAGTCCTATTATATTAGGAACTACTTTAAAGCCACCAACATTATATCTAGGATCATCTTCATCACTAGTATTTCTCTTTAAAATCTTATTCATCTCTATCATCATTTCTTTTGAAAGCGGTTTATCTACATTATCTAACATATAATCAAATAACTTAAAATGATTTTTAGCTTCTGTTAAATCATCTAACTTAATTATGTCATCACTTTTTGAAATAAAGCTAGAAGTATCAAATATTGCTTCTGTTTGTTCTTCTGTTAATCTACTACCTTCTATCTTGTTAGAATTATAAGAAAAATTAACCTGTGTGAAATGATAAATATTCCCTTTAAATTTGGATTCTTTTTGTTTAATTAGTTCGTGTTTGATTTTTCCTGTATCCATATATTAACTTTCACCTAGCCTCTCATTTTCAATTCGAATTTAGATTTATATCTATATTCATTATATCATTAAACATTGTTGAACAAAAGTAACTTTATCATCAAATTATATTATTCACTTAAAAACAAGCTTTTTGAGAAGCTTGTTAATTTGTAATTACATATGGATTGCCTTGACTTCCATCTCCTGTTAGAGTGATATCAAAATTTAGATAGAGAACCGGGGAAACGCCGAACGAAATGCTCGCAGTGTAGTTAGTCACGCTACCGGCATTGTAGCTGATGCCGTGCACAGAGAAGACAAAGTCGCTGTAACTGGCGCTAGGCGAAATTGTCCATAAATCACCACCAGAAGGCACTATATTATACATCCAATTCGTTGTTTTACATGTTGATTTGTTTGTATTATTTATACTTAAATTGCCACATTGCTCTGTATTTGGATTTGCTCTTAAATATTCACTTGCTGTTATCATTCCTACACTCGCACTTTGTGACTGTGTCCCATTTTCATCATTGATTTGACCAGCTAAATCACTATTACCAGATGTTACTTCTCCTATATTCCATGTATGGCTCATTATTTTATCTTGATTAGTTGTGATGGTTGGTAAATAATCACCATTTAAAAATGTTTTTATATCTGATGTTTCCCAATCATTACTCGCATCTGCATTCTATACTTGATTTCCTATACTTTCATTTTGCATTATTTTTATTGTATTATCTGCACCTATAGAAATTATTCTCCATATTTCATTATTAAAAGTTATATAATTATTTGGATCAGCTCCTTTATATGTGTATTTTCCGGATTCATAAATATCTTTATAAAGCCCATCACCACTATCAACAACACTTTCTTTTAATTTTTCTGGAGTTATAGTTTTTTTAATATATTTCCTTTGGCTTTTAAACTTAATTGTGTACTAAAAGCTGCATACCCTACCCCCATTACAATCAATAAACATATAGTCGAAACCATAATTATTTGTTTGTTTCTTTTATTTTTTTGTCTTCTAGTTAATCTTCTTCGCATAACTACACCTCTCTATGATTTGATTATATCGCACTCTTGGTATATATTGCATACTTTTGATAACAATTTCTTTTTTAATGGGAAAATTTATCTAGGTGATTTTATGATGGATAATAATTTAAAAAGGTGCCGCGAAGAATTAGAAATGACGCAAACTGAATTAGGATATGTTTTTGGTGTGCAAAAAGCAACTATGTCTAACTGGGAAAACGGCTATAGTGTTATGCCATTAAAAAAGTTAGTTAAGTTTTCTAATTTATATGGATTTTCTTTAGATTTTATTTTGAGGTTAGATAAAAACAATAAAAATTATTCGATAAAATAAAGCTAGATAAAAAGGTTGTTGGCGAAAAATTAAAAGTTTTAAGGAGAACACTTGGATTATCACAGCAGAAAATAGCCGATGAATGCGGTATTTCACGGGCTACTTACTGTCATTATGAAATTGGTATGAATTTAATTACGACACTTACTTTATATACAATTTGTAAAAATCACAAAATATCAATGGATGAATTTTTAAGATAAATTTTTGTAAAGAAAAAAGCGAACTCAACATTCGCTTTTAAAATTCGATTAATTCGTACTCTCTTTCACCAAAGCCTAGTTCGCTTGCTGCTTCAATAGTATGAACACCGTGTCTTGATTCAATTCTTTCGATTAATTTATCTTTTCCTGGATCAGTAGAATTATAAACTAAATCTAAGCAAGCTTGGTCAACGGCAATTGGATCAGTACTAGCAAGTACTCCGATGTCCCCCATACAAGGAGCTGATGCATTACCGTCACAGTCACAATCTACTGATAAATTTTTCATGACATTTATATAAACAATATTATTTTTGAAATGATTTACAACACTTTCAGCTGCATCGGCCATAGCTTCTAGGAATTGATCTTGCTCCGGAAGGTTATCCCAAAGTTTTGTTTGATCGTTAGTAGCACCTGCTGTATGGATTAAAGTTTTACCGGCAGAAGATGCACAACCGATTGAAAGTTGTTTTAAAGCTCCTCCGTATCCACCCATCGCATGACCTTTAAAGTGAGATAGAACTAACATTGAATCATAGTTGGCTAAATCTTTACCAACATAATTTTTCTTTAAAATTTTTCCATTCGGAACATCTAATTCTAAATCTGGTCCTTCTTCATCTAATAAATCAAATTTGAAATATTTATCCCATTCGTGTTCTTTGATTAACTGTTTGTGTTTTTCGGTAGAGTTTCTAGCTCCTTCATAAGCTGTGTTACATTCTACTACTGTACCATTTACATGATCTACTAATGGTTTTACAAATTCTGGTCTTAAATAGTTTTGATTACCTTTTTCACCAGAGTGTAATTTTACGGCAACATTTCCTTCTAATTTAACACCTAACTTTTCATATATTTTAACTAAAGATTCTGGTGTTATTTCTTTTGTAAAATAAACTTTTGACATTGTGTCATCCTCCTTTACAATATAATTATATTTTTTTTTTTGAAAAATGCAACTGGGGATTTTTTGGGTAATTTATATTTTTTAATGAATTATGAAGGTTTGTATAAATGAATAAATGATGATATCATTAAATAGTGGTGATTTATCACATATTTTATGGTTTTTTATAAAATAAATTAGGGAGTGATTAAATGTTTAAATATGAAACAAATTCAAGATTAATTAAACCTGGTCAGACTTTTGTAGCTATTAAAGGCTATACAGTTGATGGCCATGATTATATAGAAGATGCAATTAAAAATGGTGCAACTGCAGTTATTGCCCAAAAGGAAGTTAAATGTGATGTTCCGGTTACAGTTGTAGAAAATTCAGCTGAATATTATCAGAAATTACTTGTTAAAGAATATAAAGATGAGTTTAAAGATTTAAAATTAATTGGAATTACGGGTACAAATGGTAAAACTACTTCTGCTTATTTAACTTATCAAATGCTTTTGGATTTAGGCAAGAAAGCTGCTTATATAGGTACAATCGGATTTATGTGCGGTGATTACTTTAAAGAATTACCAAATACTTCTCCAGAAATTTTAACTACATATAAATTACTTGAAAAAGCTAAGGAAATGGAATGCGAATATGTAGTCATGGAAGTTAGTAATTTTGCTTTAGATCAAAAAAGAATTGAGGGTTTAGAGTTTGTAGCTGGTGCTTTTACTAATTTAACTGAAGACCATTTAGATTACCACAAAACGATGGAAAATTATTTAAAAGCAAAACTTTTAATTACTGATTATATTAAAAATGATGGAGTTTTACTTGTAAATAAAGATGATGAAGCAAGTAAAAAATTTATTGAAAGATTTAAAAATACTAAGACATTTGGTTATGGTAATGCGGATTATGATATTTTGAGTGATGATATTTATCCAGATCATACAGATATTATTTTTAAGGTTAATGAAAAAGGATATAAGGTAACAACTAATTTAACTAGTAAATTTAATGTCTACAATTATTTTACAATGTTTAGTATTTTACATGAACTAGGGTTTGAAATAAATGAGTTAATAGAAAAAACTAAAGATTTAAAAGCACCTAAAGGTAGATGTGAAACTTATAAAGTAAAGGATGGTTTTGCGGTTGTGGATTATGCACATACACCTGATGCGGTATTAAAGACAGTTACAGCTTATAAAGAACTTGCGAAAGCCAGAGTTATTACATTAGTTGGGTGCGGTGGTGATAGAGATCCAATGAAGAGACCTATTATGGGTGAGATTGCTTCTAATTATAGTGATTATGTAATCTTTACTAATGATAATCCTAGAACCGAAGATCCAGAAAATATTATGAAAGATATTTTGAAAGGTGTTAAAAAAGATAATTATGAAGTTTGTCTAGATAGACGTGAGGCTATTAAAAAAGCTTTAGATATGATTCAAAAAGATGATATTGTGTTGTTACTTGGTAAAGGCCACGAAGATTATCAAATTTTAGGTCATACAAAAGTACACTTAGATGATAGTGAAGAAATTCTTAAATATATAGAAAAAAGCGAATAATTTAAAAATTCGCTTTTTATTTTTCTAAATATTTTTGAACTTTGGTTTTTATTCGGCTAATGGCATTATCGATGGATTTACTATCCTTATCCAGGATATCTGCTATTTCCCTATAAGTAAAGCCACTTATTTTGAGTTCAAAAACAGCACTTTCTAAAGGCGTTAATTGTTTTTGAATGTTTCTTATAAGTTCATTGGTATTTTCGTCATCGATTATTTTATTTTCGGGATTACTAGTACTATCTTCTAATAGATTTTCTAGGCTTTTATTATCTTGAGCTAGATCTTCAACAGAATATGACTCATTTAAAATCTGATGCTTTAAACGACTAGCTGATTTAATTAGACTGATTAATCTTCTTTCAATACAGGTTTTAGCATAAGTAAAAAAAGTAGTATCTTTATTTTCATCAAAGGTATTAATAGCTGTACTAAAACCTATCATACCCTCTTGAATCAAGTCATTCAAATCAAAACCGGTATTTTGATTATTATTATAGATTTTTTTGGCTAACCCAACAATTAAAGGTTTATATTTTTTAAATAATAATTCTGTTGCATCTTCATTATCAGCAACCATAGATAAGACTTCATAATCATTTATTTCATCATAATTCAACGATTCATCACCGCCTCATAAATAACTAAAGCAGCAGCAACTGAGGCATTTAAACTATTGACAGTTCCATACATGGGAATTTTAGCTACGAAATCACAGTTTTCTTCAGTTAGTCTACTTAAACCTTTACCTTCGTTACCAATAACAATAGCTATTTTACCTTTATAATCAATTTTTCGATAGTCTGTCCCTTCCATATCAGTTCCAATGATCCAAAAGCCATTATCTTTTAATGTTTTTATAGCATTCACAATATTACTAACCATACAGATATCGACATTTTCTAAAGTACCGGCACTAGTTTTCATAACGGTCGCATTTACTTTAACTGATCTATCTTTAGGTATGATTATACTATTAATACCGGCGGCTTCACAGGTCCTGATGATGGCACCAAAGTTATGAGGATCTTCTAAATGATCTAATATGATGATAATATCTCTATCTAATAATTCATCTAAAAAAGTATATTTATAATCATCAATTTCCAAAATGATTCCTTGATGATTCCCCTCTTCAATATCGTCTAAAGATTTTTTATCTAAAAATTTACAAGGAATACCCGCTTTTTTTAACTGTTCTAATATTTCATTATCATTAAAATTTTCATAAATATATGCTTTTTTTATGGTCTTTGGTTTTTGTAAAATTTCTTTAGCAACATTTTTTCCATATACGCGCATCTAATCACCTACTATATATTTCATAATTTCATTTATTCTTTGTTTATTATTATTTAATTCTAAAAAGCCAAGCAAAGCTTCTAAACCAGTTGCTTTTTTATATACAATTATACTCGTATTTTTAGGGTGTGACAAAACTTTATGATTTCTAGCTCTTTTAACAATGTCTAATTCGTCTTCAGTTAGAAAGTTATTTTCTATCATTTTATCTAGGAAGTTACTTTGGGCTTTAGCGGAAACATAATCTACGGCCATTGTTTGCAAGTCCTTAACTTTGTAATTTCCTTTTTTAGTCAAATATTTACGAATATAAAGTTCGTAAGTAGCATCTCCTAAATATGCGAGTGCGAGAGAATTCATATTTAGGTTATTTAGATATTTTAAAATAAGCTCGATATCTTTTTGATCTTTTTCTCTATTTAAATTTCTTTTTAATTCTAGGACTTCACTAGGTGTTTGGACTAGATATCCTTCTAACATTTCACCTTTAAATTCATTATAATAATGCGTACTAAAATTAATAATATCATCGATTATATAAACTTTATGGCCTTCTATTTCTCTTTCAAAATCACATTTAAAATTGTTTAAAAGAAAATCATTATATTCTTTTGTAACAGCAATATCAATATCATGGCAAGCTTCTTTTATTCCTTTTAAAACTAAAGCGGCAGAGCCAATTATAATAAACTTATGACTATCTAAGTTATATTCTTTTAACTTATTTAAAATTTCTTCTTTATTCATTATCTTCTATCCTATCAAATGTAACCCCTTTGATGTAACCGTTTTTAACGTCACCGATGATTAAAGATACAACTTTATCATAATCGATATCGCCACCTCTAATTAAGCAGCCTCTTTTTCTACCAATTTCTTCAATACTTAAAACAATATCTTCATCTAAACTATCTAAACCATATCTTACTTTTAATATATTAGGATAATATTTTTCTAATGTGATTAAGATATGACAAGCAACATCAAATAGTGGTAATGTCTCCTCTTTAATGGCTGTTAAAGCCGCTAAATTTAAGGCTTCATTTTGATCCAATTTTGACCATAATATACCTGGTGAATCTAGAAGTTCTATTTTGTCATTTACTCTTATCCAATTTAAGTTTTTAGTAACGCCTGGCTTATTTCCGATACTTGCAACTTTTTTACCGGCCAAACGATTTATTAAAGTTGATTTACCAACGTTTGGAACACCGACGACTAAAACTCTCGCTTTACGATTTAATAGACCTTGCTTTTCTCTTTTTGCCCATTTTTCTTTTAATATTTCATCAGTAGCATTTAAAATAGGTTTTAAATTACTATTATTTTCTAGGTTAATAAGGACAACGGTATAACCTTTATTTTCATAATACTTTACCCATTTATTAGTTTCTTCTTTATCACATAAATCGGCTTTTGTCATAATCATTAATCTTGGCTTATCACCAGTATATTCATCAATATCAATAATTTTTGATGACTTAGGCATACGACTATCGACAACTTCATAAATGATATCAATATATTTTAAATTTTCTTTAATTAATCTTTTTGTTTTAGCCATATGACCGGGATACCAATTGATACTCGTTTTATTAAACACTTTATCTTTATTATCGTTCATTTGTGTCACTTCCTTTTAATTATTTTGTAATCCTATGATCATAATTTACATCAATAAAATTAACATACTTATCTTTATATTTTTCAAGTGATTCATTTACATTAATCCAATATACACTTGTTAATATTCCATCATATGGATCAATCTCAGTTCTTTCTAATTTTCCACCTAACGCTTCCATAGTTTTACTTGAACCTAAATTTTCTACATCACAATCTAACATTACTTTATCTAACCCTATTTTTTGAGCTTCAATTAACCCGAGATATAAATTAATCTTATTATATCCTTTTCTTCTTTCTGTAGGTCTTATTCCATATCCTATATTTCCACCAAATTGTTTCATCTCTTCTGTCAAATTCCATCTAACATTTATAGTTCCAATTATTTTATCATCATTCTTTCTAATTAATAAAAATGTTTTACTTTGACATCTGCCAATTTTTTTAGCATATTCTTCATATTGCATATTTAAACACCTTTCAAGGGCTTGTTCAAATGTATATCCATCCAATATCTTATCTAGCCCTCCTGTTCCATTAATATCTGACTTATATTGTACAAATTCATTTATGTAATCTATTATTTCGCTTTTTCGTTCTAACGATGGCATTTCCAAATAAAAAAATTCCATTTGCATTCTCCTTCCCTATTTCAATTAATTTTCTTCTCTTTGATAAGGACTCCAATTTAATTTGTTTATATTATACCTATTTGATAAAATTAAGGGGGTTAAACGGTGGAATCACCTTATTAATTTTCTTACTAAAAAGACTTAAAAATACGATGTTTTTATCATTTTTACTCAATTTCAATCAATTTTTACATAAACCGTGCAAGATTTAAAATCTCGCAATTCCTTTATTTACAAGGTTTTCTAAAGGGGTTGCAATAAATCGGTATCAACCAGTTAATACTTCCTTTTTGGAACCCCTTTTCTTCATTTGCCATAGAATCACTTCCTTACTTCAAATCTATTTCATTATATCATACTTTTTAATCAAAAGAAAAAGTAGACATTAATCTACTTTATAAATTGTAATTTGAATTTATTTTTTTAATACTTTATTTAATGTTTTAATATGTTCTTCGGGATTAATTAGTGCATCTTCACAATGACCTTTTCCTTTTAAACAAATAGTAGTAGTATTTTGATAGTTTTTCTTCAAATAATGTGCAACTTTACGAAATAAAATCTCATTTATTTTACTACCATAAAAATAATAAATCTCTGTATTTGGTGTGTTAATATCGCTAGGTAAGTTAAATTTTCCAACTTCTTGAACACAATTAATTATTGTTTTATCTGATAGATGATCAAACAATTCTAAAAACACATCTACTTTATCTTCACTAATAATAGTACCAATGGCTTGTTTTATAGTTCGTTCATCTCTATTTTGAGTTTTATGAGTAATATTCAAATACCATTTTGTAAAATAATTTGTCATAAATTTATTCCAAGATAAAAGTGGAGAACTCTCTAATATTAGTTTTTCTATTTCTATATTTTTATTTTTCCAAATACAACTTGCTAAAATTCCACCCATACTCATACCATAAATTGCAAAAACTTTATCACCATATTTAGTAATATAGTATTCTTCTAATTCTTTAGCACAAATATCAAATGATACAAAATCATCATTCTCATTGATATTATGACCTGCCAGAATTGGAACAATTACACAGTAGTCATTTTTATAGTAATCAATGTAATCATTCCATAATTGATATGGACTTTGAAAACCGTGAATCAAAATAATTTTATCATTTTTTGGATTACCATATTCTAATATTTTCATCTCAACAACTCACTTTCAAATTACTATTTATTAAACAAATCACTAAATTGTAATTTATATTTCTTGTTCTTTTATGCTTTTATTTATATAAATTGCATAAACTAATGATATTATTATTAAAAACATAGATGATACATATAATGATACTGTATTTTCAACATTAAATATAGAAAGTGAATTTACTAAACAATGGGTTATGATACAAGGAATAAGAGATTTACTTTTATAAAATATAATAACAAATAAATATCCTATTGAAATTGCATAAGATATTTGCATTAAAGTTGGAATTAAATTTGAACCATTTAATAAGTTAACAATATGACCTATCCCAAAAGTAATGGCACTTATAATTATTGCTCTGTTAACATTATCTTTTTCCATCATTTTAAATAAAAAACCTCTAAAGATAACTTCTTCTAAAAAGCCAACATTAAGCATTGTTAAAATATAAAATATTATTTCGTTTGGTGTATTATTGATGTTAATACCATTCCATAGATTAACTGATATAATCAATAATAATGGTATAAAATATAAATATCTTTTTAAATTTCTTACTTTTGTTAGTCCATAATAAGAAACTCTTTTTAGTTTTACTATCACAAAAATTAACACTAACGAAAATATTGTGTTTATAATTGTACTTCTATAATCTTCTATTCCAAAATTTTGTATACAATATGAATTTACTATTATATAGAATACTATTAATAATATACAAAATAAAGTTTCATTCTTTTCAAATATTTTTTTCATAATTATCTCACTTTCAAATTACTATTTATCTATCTCTTCCAACAATAAATCAAAATCTGATTTATATAATTTATCTTGTTTTACTCTATATTTTTCAAATTCTGTTAGTGCTTTATCACAGGCTATTTCATGTGATATTTTACCAGCATCTTTCAATATATCTCTATCATCTGATAATAAAAATTTATCAATTCGAGTTGACCAGTCTTCCATTGTCATCGGAATATGTCTTTTAGCTCTAGCTTCTGCCAAATCTAAAAATGCTGAAACTATTAATTCTAATTGTTCTAACTCTCTCTTGCTTAAATAATTTTTTGCTATTACCACATCAGTTTCTAATATTTTCCCATTAGGAGAATTCTTCCAATTTGTAAGTCCCATATGTTCTTTCTTTGAATCTGCTCTATTGTATATAATTTCAGCTGCAGTTTGATGAGATACTGCATAATGCATTTTATTTTGTACTTTCTTAAAAAATTTAATTGTAGTAGGAGATTTAGAATCATAGTCTACACTAGTCGCATAAATATCAGTGATTTTTTGATAGAATCTTCTTTCAGATAACCTTATTTCTCTAATCTCTGCGAGTAAAGAATCATAATAGTCTTCATCAAAGAAAGCACCATTTGCCATTCTCTTTTTATCAATAATATAACCTTTTTTTGAAAATTCTTTTAAAATATGAGTAGCCCATCTTCTAAATTGAATTGCTCTATCAGAATTGACCCTATATCCAACAGAAATAACAGCATCTAAATTATAGTATAGTATCTTTCTTTTTACTTCCCTATTTCCTTCTTTTTGAACTACCGAGAATTCCTCGGCAGTTGAATTTCGATCAAGTTCATAATCATTATATATATTTTTTAAATGCAATGAAATATTGTCCGTAGTACAGTTATACAATTCACTCATAGCCTTTTGAGTCAACCATAAATCACCGGCTTCAAATCTAACTTGAACCCCTTTATCATGTGCTTGTCTTTCAAATATTAAAAACTCCGCACTACTACTTCTAATCATTAAATCTTTTACCATCATATCATCTCCTCTCTTTACAGAATTATAATAATCTTTAAGCAGGGTTTACCATGCGGTATCAACTAAAAATTTTTACCTTATTTTTTAATAAAATTTACTTATTTAGTTCATTTTTGCAGTTTATTTGAGAAAATGTGCAAGATTTAAAATCTCACAATCCCTTTATTTATAAGGATTTCGCAAAGGGGTTTACTAAATCGGTATCAAGCAGTTAATATTTAGTTTCTCATTCATTATAATCACTTCCCCATTTATTGTTTCATTTCTAAGTTTTTGCTTGTCTTACTTTCTAATCGTTTTCTTTCTTTTTCAAGTTCTTTTAAACTTTTCTTAGGCGTAGGCATATCTTCAGGCATCATTCCACCAATATCAGCAATTGCTTTTCTTACCTTTTTCCCAACTTCATAATGGACATTTTTGGCATTGTCTTCACCTTGAACATTATCCCTTATAAGTTTTTGCTTCGTTTGATTGATTCTAAACAAATTAGCTACTAGCTCATCTTCATTCATATTATCTAAAATATCTTCTCTATATCGTAACTTTTTTCTGTTAAAAATATCATCAGCGGTTTCACCATTATATAATCCCCTATATCCGGCATTATGAAATTCAGTCATGTTTTTCACTCCGGCAGATGAAGCGACTTTTTGTAATGTATAATTACCGCGTCTTGTCAATTTTCTTTGATAAAGTCTTTTTTCATCCTCTGATAGAGAATCATATTCTTGTTCGGTTATTTCCTGCTTTCTCGTTTGAACAGCAAAATAAGTTTGACCTAATGCAACAACTTCTTTACTTGGGTCGGCATTTTGGACTATTAAATAACAAATATATCTTGATAACTTATAATCTTTAATAAATTCTTGTTTCCCTTTTCCAGTTGTTATTGGCTTGTTGATTTCAACAACCCAATCCTCATTACCTTGAATACTATTGTTTGCGGACATTATTGCTTTATCAATTACTTTCTTAAAATTTCTCCAATCCTTATATTCCAATACTTTTTGCAGATCACGGGCAAGCCAATATTCATTGCCGTATTCATCAATATGTTTTATATCTTCAAAAGTTTTACTAGTATATTTATTAACAATTTCCATTATGCTTGCCTCCTTTTTTATAATGTATAGAGTTTTACTTTGCGATATCAAGCAACTGATATTTAAGTTTTCATTCATTAGAATTGTTTTCCCATTTAAATCTACTTAATTATAACATAAAAACAGAGTAAAAGAAAAAGTAGAATTTTATCTACTTTATAAAATTTCTTTAATTACCTCAATTTTTCCAATATATAAATACTCATCATTTTCTTTTTCTTCATTGCTTTTGTAATTCCAATATTTCTGCGCCATTTCTTTCGTTTTATTATAGGAAGTGCTTGGTGCAACAATCATATTATTATTTGATTTAAAAGTTTCACCAAAAACTTTAACTTTAAATATTTTGTATTTCTTCCCGCATAATTGCTTTTTCCAAAATTCTAGTTGTTTTTCTTTACATAACCAAATACAACGTGTCCTACTCGGCAGATAACTAAAATTTTTTGTTCTAATTTCTTCGTAAGTATTCTCACGTAATAGCATCTGATATTCACTTATTATAATATTAGCAAATTCAAGCAATTTACATGCATTTATATAATTTAACTGGCCACTCTTTAATAGATAATCATAAACATTTGTCCAGGGAACATTATTTTTATTCTCAAATATTGAATATTTTGGTTCAAATTGCACACTTTGTTTGTAAAAATAATTATAGTCATCACCTATATTGAAAATAGTGCCTTCAACCCATTTAGCTTCATTAATACCTTCATCAATTTTATGAATATGGTAATATATATTATCTTCCATATATTTTGCCTTTCTTTGTAAATTATTATATCCTATAATTTATACAAACTTATAGAAATGATAAAATAAATTTATATCAAGTGACTGTTCTTTGTTTTAACATTTTTATAATAGATTATTAACAAGGGCATCATACAATTCGTCAAAGTTACCAATTTTGTAAGAAGTAAAAAATCTTTTATAATCAGAGTGGATACCATTTTCTATTGCCCAAGTTACCATGGACAAATAATCAACAGTTGGATTTTCTTCAATAGTTTGGAAAAAAATTTTTATTATCTTATTTCTTTGTGGAGAAATTGAAGATAAGAATTTAGGTGGATTATTCCATTTATATTTTCCACCATTGTCGTTGCTTCTGTTCCACTCACCATAGCATTTCATTTTTCCACTTAAATATTCATTTATAAAATCAAAAATCCAAATAACTTTATACCCAGCCTGTGCGTAGAAGTAATTTCTCTTCATAAATTCTTCTTTGGTTATTGATGAGTGTTGAAATTCTATAACATACTTTCCAATACAAATATCTGCACGATGTTTATATTCGTGACCAACTTCCAAACCATATTGTTTTACAAAAGTATCTTGTGCTGTAAAAGTATGACTAATAATTACTTCTCTATTTTCTTCTGGAAATTTCTCTTGCCATTTTATATGCCATTCTGACATATCTGATGAAAAATCATCACATTCTTTTAGGTTTTTATGCGAAAAATGGGCAACATTAATTTTACCCTTTTTCAAAATAACTTGTTGACCACAAATAGGGCAAAAATACTCGTCATTTTTATTTACCAAATAACTAGAAATCCTTTTACCATTTTTTGTTTTAGCATAGAACATATAAGCATCACCTTCTATCTAAATTTTAATATTATATTTTTCTTCTATTATTTTACGATTTTCTTTTGTATATCCTTCTAAAACATTTGGGTTTTGAGCTTTTATATAACTATATAATCCTTCATAATATTGTTCATAAAGATTTATTGTATAATATGCCTTAAGAACTAAGCTTATTTTTTCATTTTTAGTAACAATATATACCAGATCGCATGCAATGCTATGTTTACCTGAAATAAGTCCAGTTGTTTTATCAATAATCAAAATCGAACTATATTTAATAATTCTTGGCTTTTTAAAGTTTATAATATATTTACTCGTTAAAGCATAATCTTTTCCTGAAAAAAAGTAAGTTTGATTAATATCCGAGTCTAATTCTCTTTGTTCTTCCTCGGATAAATTTTCATATATATCATTAAATTGTTTTTTTCGATAAAAAGATAATCCAATAAGAAAAAGACATAATAAAATCATAATAATTAATGATATTAAAGAGATATCATGGATAATTATCAATCCTAAAATTATTATTACAATAAACAACAATATCATCACCAAAAGGTAGTCTTGATCTCTAGTGTATTCACTAATTAACTTTTTATAATTCATATTATCTGTTCCCATTTTCACCTTTTATTTAATTTGAATGTATTTTACAATTTCTTCAAGGTTATCTTTTTTGACAAAATCATAACCTTGTTTAAACATTATTTGGGTTTTCTCATCTGAATTTTTCATTGTTTTTCCAACTAGTTTCACAAGGAGTTTTTGAAATTTATTTAATTTGGAATAGTCAATTCCGCCTCTTAAATAAAATAAGGGTTTATCAATATTATTAGCTACCTTAAGCTCTTTTAAATATTCATCTGAATATGGATAGGCTCCAACGGCACCATAACAAACGATATCGTATTTATTATCTATTTTATTTTTTTCTTTAATTTTTCCAGCACAAATCCAACTAAGGAAAATAATCTTTTCATTACTGTTTAGTTTTTCTAATGATTCGTTTACCCAATAAAAAGGAATATTTAATTTTTTACTTAACATTTCAGCATATTTTAAAGTATGACCTGCTTTACTTTCATAAACTATAGCTTTTACCATAAGACCTCCTATATATTTATTATATCATTTATTTTCTTCACGATGAACAATTTAAAATAAAACTGTACAAGTAGATGTACAGTTATTTATTAAAATTACCAAATTTATCAAAAGGGAAAATTGCAAAACTGGTTGTACCTTCAATATCTTCTTCAGGCACTAGTCCAATAATTCGACTGTCTGTTGAATTGGTTCGATTGTCCCCCATAACGAAGTAATATCCATCAGGTATAGTGTCATAACCAATTTCTTCTATTGTAAAATCATAGGTTTCTTGATGATTTTTCAAGAAGTCTTCTTCCATATATTCCCCATTTATATAAAGTTTATTATCTTTATAAGCGACAGCTTCTCCAGGAAGACCAATTACCCTTTTTATTAGTTTTGTTCCATTATAATTAAATACAACAATATCAAATCTCTGATAATTTTTATCATATTTTTTTAGTAAAAGAATTTCGTTATCGTCTAAAGTTGAATACATGGACATACCTTCTACTTGAACAGGTGTAACAATAAAAGTTCTGATTAGAGCGACAACTATTACGATTATGATGTATGGTAATGTAGCTCTAAATATTTTGTTCAATTTGTTTTCTTGTGTCTCTTCTTTAGTTTCCTTTAATTCCATGATATCACTTCCTTTATACGAAAAAACAAGGTCTTAACGGCCTTATTTTCTTTCTTTGATTTTTGCTTGTCCTTTAAGGTCACGTAAATAATTAAGTTTAGCTCTTCTAACTTTACCTTTTCTAATTACTTCTACGCTATCAACCTTTGGTGAGCTATATGGGAAAGTTCTTTCAACACCAATACCGCTAGATTTTTTTCTAACTGTATAGTTCTTACTAACTCCGCTACCTTTGATAGCAATTACGATTCCTTCGAACGCCTGAATTCTTTCACGTTTTCCTTCGATGATACGAACGTTTACTTTAATAGTATCACCAACGCGGAATTCTGGTAGGTCTGTTCTAATTTGTTTATTAGTTATTTTATCTACCAAGTTCATCCAAATCACTCCTTCGCATAAATCTATGATCATAAGTTAATCCCAGCGGATCACGACATATTAAACTATATCACATTTTGAGTGAGAATGCAAGTAAATGTGAAGGTTTCTCTATATATTATTTATATAAATTTAAATTATGAACAATTATCTAGATTTACCGACTGATTTTGTATTTTGTTTGGTGAGCTCTTCTAATTTATTTTTTAACTCTAATTCAACCATACCAACTTTTTTAAGCAACTGTTTGATATATTTTTTATCTAAAAATTTAGAGTATTTATTCATGATAATGTTTTTATATCTTGTAACATCATCGATAACAAGTTCTAAATCATCTGGATCGTCGTCATCATCATCAATAACTGAAAATAAGAATGATAGATAAGCATCTAATTTGTGTTTGGTTTTTCTTTTTAAAACGTTTTCTATTAGTGATGGTTCAACTAAGACTAGTCTACTAACTTCAACACCTTCATATGGAACATTATTTTGTGGTTTAATTTTAAAGCCATGAAGTCGGTTATAATCAATGTATCCATATACTATTTCGTTATTATCTTTATCACAAATGTAATATCTCTCATCCATTTTTATCACCATTTTCTAATAAATCTGGACGGCGCTCTTTTGTTTTCTTAAGGGCTTCCTCTTCTCTAAATTTTTTGATGTTGGCATGATGACCAGATAATAAGACATCTGGAACTTTCATACCTCTAAAATCTACGGGTTTAGTATAGACAGGATAATCTAGTAAATTATTATTAAAGGAATCATTCAAATGAGATTCTTTTTCGATAACTCCATCAATTAATCTTACTATACTATCAGTAATTACCATACTAGCTAATTCGCCACCGGTTAAAACATAGTCACCAATACTGAGTTCTAAATCAGCTAAAGTTCTTATTCTCTCATCAAAACCTTCATAGTGACCACATATTAGAATTAAATGTTTTTCTTTGGATAAATCATAGGCCATAGATTGTTTATAGGTTTTTCCTTGCGGCGTCATTAAAATAACTTTGGTGTTTTCCTTTTTTAAATCGTCAACAGCATCGAAGATTGGCTCTGGCATTAAAACCATACCTCTTCCACCACCGAAACCGTAGTCATCAACTCTTTTATGAGGATCTTTACTATATTTCCTAATGTCATGAATTTCTATATCGACTAATTTGTTTTGAATAGCTCTTTTAATGATTGAGGTTGTTAGAAAACCTTCAAACATTTCTGGAAAGATTGTTAAAATATCAATCTTCATTGATAAATCCTTTGATTAAGTCTAATTCGATATTTTCGCCGACACTCTTAACAAATTCATCAACATAAGGAATTAAATATTCTTTTTTACCTTTGACGACTAGTAACTCTCCCCCACCATTATCTATAATTTCTTTTAACACGCCAATATATTTACTTTTATCATAAACTTTTTTACCATATAATTCTTCATTAAGTGGTCCTGGGAATGTATAGTCATCTTTATTTATATAGACTTTATGACCTTTAAATTTTAATACTTCATTTATATCATTATATCCTTCAAAGGTCACCATATCATAGTTTTTATGTTTACGATATGTTTTGATTTCTAATTTTTCGTCATTTATATATATAATGTTATGAGGTTTAAAAACTAACTCTTTATATTTAAAAGAAGAGATGATGCGGACTTCACCTTTAATGCCATGGGTATTAACTAAATCACCAATATATAGCATTTTCATCACCTCTACTTCGTTAATTCATATAAAATTATACTGGTTGCGACACCAACGTTTAAACTTTCACAATTTTTGTTCATTGGAATATATAAATATTCATCACATAAGTCTAATAATTTAGGATCAACCCCATTACCCTCATTGCCCATTATTATAGCAAAATCGGAGATTTTTTCAAGAGTTTTTAAATCTTTTCCGCCAGTAACTTTTGTACCAAAGATAGTTATTTTTCCTTTAATTTCTTTTAAAAATTCTGATAAATCCCGTTTGACAATATTTGTTTTAAAAATCATTCCTTGGGAAGATCTAATAACTTTATCACTATATATATCCGCACATTTATCATTAATTATAATGGTATCAATATTAAAAGCGACACTACTTCTGATGATTGTTCCAAGGTTGCCAGGGTCTTGGATACTATCTAAAATTAATAATTTTTGACCTTTTAAAGTCATATCTTTAAATTCACATACACCAATAATACCAGCCGGCGATTCAACGTTACTTAATAGTTTTAAAACATTTTCGGTTATATAACTAGTCTGAACATCTAATTTAAAATCGGTACCTTCTAAAAGTAATAATTCTTTTAAATATCCACTTGTATAGGCTTCCTTTACTAGATGAGCTCCTTCAATTAAAAATGTTTTTTGTTTATCGCGATTTTTTTTAGTTTTTAATTTAGCTAATTCTTTTATTTTAGGATTATTTACTGAACTATATAGCATTTTTTTCACCTACTTTTTAAAAAGAATGAATAATAATTCTATTCATCTTGACTTGTATCATAATTATATGAGAAGTTACTTCCATCATAAGTAATATCGACAACATTCTCCATATCAAAGTTTTCATCGGTTAGCGGATTAACAATATCACCAGATGGTAGAAAACCTTTTTCTTGGAGTTCGTTTAAAGAAACTGTACATATTCTAGTTTGACAATTAGTCATACTATATACATCAGAAGCAACATAGTTTTTAGCCGCCCTTTCAAAACTAGTAATTTGATCATTATATGCTTCTTCAGTATTTTCAAGAATAGTTCTTTGAACTAATGGGACAGTAATTACAGCAATAATCCCGAGAATAACGATAACTCCTAAAAGTTCAACTAGTGTAAAACCCTTTTTGTTCATTTTTCTTCACCTAATATAAATTATAAATTAGGGTTAAGAATTAGTCAAGGATAAAGATTTACTCCATTATAAAAATACCTCTACATTAAATACAGCTTTTGTCTATTTTTTAAGTAAGTAGCACTAATTAAACTAATTTTACTAGTGCGAGATGTTTCTTTTCAATTTCTTTTAATTTATTTTTTAAACCATCCTTACATTTATCATAGTATTTGTCTTTAGCTAGGATGTTTAAATACTCATTTATTTTATTTAAATGATAGTCCGAATCGCTTTCTTTGTATTTATCAATATATATGTATATTAATTCTTCATAAGCAGGCATAATACCTTTTTGAGCAGCGGTTTTGAAATATTTA
>HF990864.1:24192-27064 GCA_000432855.1 Firmicutes bacterium CAG:822 | reverse complement strand
GGCAACATTTTTTTCAATGTGCGCTTTAACGTTTCCATTTAGATAAAAATATTTAGCTAGGTTATAAAAAGCCCAATGATCTAAAATATTTAAAGGAACCTCGGTGGCTAAATTGTAATACTTAAAAGCATTTTCCATATCTATATCACTAGCAATGCCAGTTCTATAATATTCACCAACTTTATTACAGGCCCAACTTTCTTCTTTATCAGCACCGAACAAAAAATATTTAAAAGCTTTTTTATAATCACCCTTTTTTTCATATATTTTTCCCAAATTATTATAAGCATACACATATTCATAGCTAATAGCTTTTTTAAAATATTCAATGGCTTTTTTTTCGCTTTTTGGTTCATCTGGAACTAATCCATTTAGATAACATACACCAATTGTATTAGTGGCAGCAACACTACCGACCTTTTCAGCTTTCTTTAAGTAATTCCAAGCAAGTTTTAAATCATCTTCTGATAGATCACCAATTTTCTTTTGATAAATCATTTGAGCAATAAGCCAGCTTGCTCTGGGATGATTTTTTTCAGCAGCTATTTTAAAATATTCATAACTTTTAATATATCTTGGATACCCAACCATGGCTCCAGTATATTCTAATTCGCCCATTTCATAGCAGGCGTATGGATTTCTTTCTTTGGTAAGCTTTTTTAATGAATGGGTGTAGTTTATTCCATCTTGCATTTGAAGTTTTAAAAATTTTTCTAGTTCTGATACTGATATGTTAGTATTATTTAAAATATTTTCAATAACTTCTTTTTGTGATATTTCAGTATATACTGGTTGCTTTTTTTCAAGGACAATATATATAAGAATATCACACAAAGTTTGATATATTTTATTTTCAGATATTTGTCTATATATATCTTCAGTAAAATTATCAGAGACACTTTGATCGTTTTTAGCTAAATTATAAAGTTCTAAAACAAGTTTGTTGAAAAATGGATGATTATTTGTTTTGACTAAAAGTTCGTCATGAGTAAATTTATAATGAACTTCACCATCTAGGATAGACATCAAACCAGTTATGACACCATCAAATATTTCTGGGGTTTCATGATAATTATTTTTATATTTTATATAAAGTTGTCTAAATTCTGTACCTATAGCTCTATAACCAATACAATAGTTGTTGATTGTTGAATCACTTACATCATCAACATCAAATAAGCAATAGAAAACCTCTGTCTGATTAGCAAAACTTTTGTTTTGAGCCAGTTCCTTAACTATCCTACAAAAGTTACCCAAAGATAATTGATTTTGATTGTTATTCATTTTTATAAAATTTTTTTTCATATTTCACCACTTCATATATATTATATCATGTTTTTGGGCAAAATTCGTGGATTTTAAAAAAAAATGTGGAATACACATATTGGGCATTTTACTATAAAATGCTTATAATGTACTAGGAAGGAGTTTTTATATGGAAAAGGTAAAAAAATTTTTGAAAAACTATAAGACCATGCTACTACTAATTTTAGCTATGATAATTGGCGCGATTGCTGGTCTTATATTTAAAGAGGATTCGATGGTCGTTAAACCACTAGGTGATTTATTTTTAAACTTAATGTTTGTCATCATCGTTCCACTTGTATTTTTAACAATTGCTCTTGCTGTGGCAAAAGTTAAACATCCTAAGAGATTAGGAAAAATAATGGTATCAACGGTAATTATATTTTTAATCACTTCAGTAATTGCGGTTGTTATTGGATTTGCGACTACTTACTTTGTAGATTTAGTAGATGCGGGTGATTCTTCATCAATAAGAGAACTATTTGACGGTGAGGTATCTACTGATACTGATTTAAATTTCTTGGAGAGGACTGTTCAATTAATAAGTGTGGATGATTTTACTGGATTACTTTCTAAGGATAATGTTGTTGCTTTACTTGTATGTGCTTTGATTGTGGGATTTGCCATGAGAATGAGTGGAGAGAAGGCTGAACCGCTTTTAAAGGTAATGGAAAGTGCTCATAGTGTGGTATTTAATTTTATTAAAATTACTATGTACTACGCCCCTATCGGAATTGGTTGTTATTTTGCTTCTTATGTCGGAAGTTTTGGTGCTAGCATTGCTGCTGGTTTCCTTAAGACGTTTGTCTTATATGCATTAGTGGCTTTGGCATACTATGTTATTATGTATAGTTTATATGCGTTTATATCTGGTGGAACGAAAGGATTAAAAGTTTGGTGGACAAATATTCTACCTTCAACATTTACCGCTTTAGCTACTTGCTCATCAGCTGCTTGTATTCCAATTAATATTGATTCAGCTAAAAAAATGAATGTATCTGAAGATGTGGCTGAAACAACAATTTCCCTAGCAACTAATTTACACCAAGATGGTTCAATGATTGGTAGTGTATTTAAAATTATGTTCTTAGCTTGTCTATTTGGGTTAAATACGGCTGATCCAGGAACAATTGGTCAAATTCTTATTACAGCGCTAGTTGCTTCAGTACTTATTAGTGCTGTACCGATTGGCGGTGGCACGATTAGTGAAATGGTTATTATTTCAATGATGGGTTATCCAGTTGCCGCTCTACCTGTTTTGACAATGGTGGCAACAGTGATTGATGCTCCAGCAACGGCTTTAAATGCTGTTGGTGATACAAGTTGCTCATTACTTGTTTCTAGAATTGTCGATGGAAAAGATTGGGTAACGGCAAACCACGAAGAAAATAATAAAGTAATAGAAGCTGAGATTAAAGAAAAAACTAATAAGAAGAAATAAACATTCGAAATAAAAATCGAATGTTTTTTTATATAGTTAAATAGGTTGTAGTAAAAATTCTATTATCTGTACAGTACTCCATGACAAACTTGTTTTCTTTTTTGCAAATAATTACACCTACAGTTC
>HF990864.1:0-24144 GCA_000432855.1 Firmicutes bacterium CAG:822 | reverse complement strand
AATGACTCTTTGATTTTCTTATCAATATAATTTATATATTTTGTGATTTGTCCAATATATTCAGCTTTAAATTCAGTTACTTTTAGTTCTATCACAACATAGCAATTGAATTTAACGTTAAAAAGTAGGAAGTCAATATAATTATATCTATCACCTATTTTAATTTTTATTTCACTACCTGCATACAAAAAGCCAATGCCTAGTTCTTTTAAAAAATCTTCTATATTTTCTAATATTGATTAATGTAAGGCATATTCACTTAATTTTTCACTTGGGTTATGAGTTTTGATAATAATTGGATTTTTAATAAAGGTGTTTATTTTAGGTTTTTCTAGTTCCTCTTTGTATCCTATTCTTTCATATTCTTTTGATTTTATTTTTTTTCTTAACTCTCTATAAGAAAGATTTTGTAATAATGAAACATTGATATAATATTCAATTGCATTCACATCATTTAAAGGTAATAAATATCTATAATGTGTCCAAGATAAATTGTAAGATTGGTGGCGCAATGCGCCACTTTTTTGAAATAGCAAATAAAATTGTCGCATTCGTTTTAAATTAGATACATCATATCCTTTTCCTAATTCTTTAGTTAATTTGTCAGAATACTCTTTAATTAACTTATTCCCATATTTAGCTCGTTTTTCTCCGCCTTGGGCTTCAACTATTAATCTACCTACTTCAAAGTAAGCATTTAAATCACTTTTATTTTTAGAATAGTCTTTAATTCTTTTATAAACTTCATTTTTGATTAAAGTTTCTTTTATTTCATTATAGTAATTAATATAAATCACCTCTTATATTAATATACGATTTTTAGAGACAAAATCCTTTTTATTTTAAAAAACAATGAGTAAATTCTCATTGTTTTGTGTGTCTAGATATATTTAAAATAATACCCATGGAAGCTAAGGTGATAAGCAAACTAGAGCCTCCATAAGATAGGAATGGCAACGTTACTCCTGTGACAGGAATTAAGCCAATAACAACACTTAGATTTAGAACTGCTTGAAACCCCAACATAAATATAATACCAAAAGCTAGATATTTTCCAAATAAATCTTCACATTTTAAAGCTATTTTAATGGATTCGTAGATAATAAAAGCAAATAGACTAGATACAATTAAGACGCCCATAAAACCAAATTCCTCACTAATTATAGAAAAAATGAAATCGGTTTGGGGTTCTGGAAGATAGAAATGTTTTTGTCTAGAGCCACCAAGCCCATATCCAAATAGACCACCAGGTCCAATGGCGTATAGTGATTGAATGATTTGAAAACCACTACCTAATGGATCACTCCATGGATTTAAAAATGATAGAATTCTTTTTAATCTATATGGAGCAGCAATTATTAAACCGACAATTCCAACAACACCTAAAATACCTATTTTTAAGAAAAATTTTAAATCAACACCACCTACAAAAAGTAAGCCAATTACTCCCATAACTAAAATGACACCGGTTCCAAAATCTGGTTGCAACATAATCAGTAAAAAGATAATTAAAGTTAGGCCTATAATAGGCATAACACCTTTTTTAATATTACCAATGTCTTTACGATTATTATATAGATATTTACTTGTGAAGATAATCATGGCGAGTTTCATAAATTCACTAGGTTGAATACCAAATGAACCAATTCCAAACCAACTTTTACTGCCATTTCTTTCGGTACCGACAAATAGTACTAGAATGATAAGTGTAAAACAAATTAAAAAGATTTTACTGGAATATTTATAGTAATTTTTATAATCTATTTTGCTTACTATATACATGATTATAATACCCAATATTAAGAATATTCCTTGGTTTTTAACGTATTTGAAAGGATCAGAGAATTTATATTCCGCCCATACGCTAGATGATGAATAGACCATTAAAAGTCCAAATAGTGATAAAACTATGACACTTATAAATAGACTTAAATTAAATTTTTTCATAACCACACCCCATACACTAAAGCGAACATCGAAGCAATTAGACCAATAGTCCAAAATAGTTTAACAATATCGGTTTCTTTCATACCTAGTTTTTCAAAGGTGTGATGAATTGGGGTCATTGGGAATACTCTTTTTTTGGTTAATTTATATACTACTATTTGAATCACACAACTAAGTGTTTCTAAAACAAAAACTAATCCAATAACTACTAACAATAATTCATGTCTTGTCGTAATGGCATAAGCGCCTAAAGTTGCTCCTAAAGCAAGAGATCCGGTATCACCCATGAAAACTTTGGCTTTGCTCGTATTAAAAAGTAAGAAACCTAATAAAGATCCAACTAGGGTGAAAGCAAATATGGCAATATCTTCATAACCCAAAAGCCAACCAGTATTCCAAGAGATAATACCAAAGGTTAAAAAGGCAATAACAGAAAGCCCTCCAGCTAAACCATCGAGGCCATCAGTTAAATTTACGGCATTACTACTAGCTACTAAAACAAATAAAATAAATACCCCATATAGCCAACCAATATCTAATTTAAAATTCAAACTATGAACCCAAAGAAGCGGTTCACTTCCAGACCTCATAAAAAGATAGAAAAATATGATAGCTACTATTACTTGCAAGGTAAATTTTTGACTTTTAGTCAAACCTTTATTGTCATGTTTTTTAATAATTAAATAATCGTCGATGAAACCAATAATCGCATAACTTAGGAAGGTGAAAATAATAATAATCAAAGTATAAGTTATTTCTATTTTTTTTAAATATAAAAAGATTATGGTTATCAATATAGTTGGAATGATAAAGATTAAACCACCCATGGTCGGTGTGCCAACTTTGGAAGAATGAGCTTTTCGCAGGTAAATACTTAAACTCTGTGAGGCGTGAAGCTTTTTTAGAAGAGGAATAATGATTAATCCAGTTATAGCTGCTAGAATAAAACCTATCATCATCGCCATAATTGATTTGGTTAATATAAGCATTTTATCACCTCTAGTTTGTAAATAATCTAACAGTACTGCCCTCTTCTAATTTGACGCCGGCTTCTGGTGATTGATAGATAACTTTATCTCCGTCTCCTTCAACAGATACCGTAAATCCTTCTAATTCCTTTTTTGCATCACTAACGCTTTTGTTGGTAACGTTTGGAACGGTATATGTTTTTGGATCGGTCCAGACATATTTCTTTTCTTTTCCGCCTTCTCTTTTTTCGATGTTTAAAGCTTTAATACAGTCTTTTAATACAGCTTTAGATATTGGTCCAACAGTGGTTCCACCATACTGAACAGTTCCTTTAGGATTATCAATAGCAATATAGACAACAACTTCCGGATCATCAGCTGGGAGAAATCCAATGAAAGATAAGATATAGTTATTAGATAAATAGTGACCATTTTCGACTTTTTGGGCAGTTCCTGTTTTACCACCGACACGGTATCCCTCGATGTAAGATGTTCGGCCACTTCCATTAGCAACAACGTTTTCTAATGCTTCTCTTACTTTTTTACTAGTCTCTTCACTGATAACCTGTCTTACTTTTGTCGGTTTGTTTTCTTTTATTACAGTATTTGTTTCCGGTTCATTAATACTTTTAACAATATATGGTTTATATAAGGTTCCACCATTTATGGCTGCACTTACGGCTGTAACTTGTTGAATTGGCGTTACTGATACACCTTGGCCAAAAGCGGTGGTGGCAAGTTCGACTGGTCCCACTTTACCTCTATCAAAGATGATGCCACTCGACTCACCATTTAAATCAACGCCGGTTTTTTTACCAAAACCAAAGGAATCGATATAGTCAAATAATGTATTTTTACCTAAGCGCTGGCCTAAAACAACAAAGCCTGGATTACAGGAATTTTCAACGACCTGCATAAATGTTTCTTTACCGTGTCCGCCATGTTTCCAACAGTGAATAGTAGCATTTTCAACTTTGATACTTCCTCTATCATAAAATGTGTCTTTTTCTAAATCGACTTTTCCTTCTTCTAAGGCGGCAGCTAAAGTGATTATTTTAAAAGTTGATCCTGGTTCATAGGTGGCCCATATTGGAAGATTTCGGTTAATTTCTTCTAAACTATAATCTTGATAATTATTCGGGTCAAAGGTAGGTCTAGCGGATATAGCTAAGATTTCACCGGTATCTGGGTCCATAACTAAACCGATTGCTCTATCAGGATTATATTTGGTAACAGCATTACTTAGTTCTCTTTCTAAAGATGTTTGAATCTCGTTATTGATAGTTAAAGTAATATTCATACCATCTTGTGGCTGTTCATAGACTTCACTTAAGGATAATTTATTACCTTTAGCGTCACTATAGTATTTAATAGCACCATCTTCACCGGTTAAGTATTCATCATAAGTCAATTCAATACCACTTAATCCTTGATTATCAATACCGGCAAAACCTAAGGTGTGAGCCATATGAGTATCATAAGGATATACTCTTTGTGATTCTTTAACTAAATATACACCATCTAACTTTAATGCTTTGATTTTATCCGCAACTTCATAAGACAATTTTCTTCCTTCTGGATGGACTCTTTCAATCGATGTTTTCTTATTAACATGTTTATACATATCATCATAACTGACATTTAATATTTCAGCTAGTTTAGTTGCTGTTTCTTCTTTGTTTTTTATTTGATTTGGGATAACGACTAAGGAAGTTGTAGTTGCATTGTCAGCTAAAACAACACCATTACGGTCATATATTAATCCCCTATCGGCTTTTATTGGTAAGTTTCTACTCCATAAGTCGCTAGCTTTTTCATTTAGTTTTTTATAATCTATTACTTGAATATAAAATACTCTTAAGATAATAACAAGAAATACAAATAAAATAATACATAATGCGATTTTCATTCGACGATGAATATTTTTAAGGAACATATAATCACCATTTAAATATATGTCCAAGTCCTAATAATTTTGACAAGAAAAAAGCCTAATATTTCTAGGCTTTTGGATATTTAGTTAATTTATTTTATAGATCGTACATTTTATATCAGCTGTATTTGGAAGTTTTTCTGTGTCATTAATCTGAGTGGAAATTTTTTTATTAGCTTTTAATTCACTATCAATTTCTTTATTTATAATTTTTATTTTTTGAACAGTATATGAAAAAGAGGCTTTAAGCCTCTGGTAATGGATTAATCGGAATATCCTCATTATACATTTTAACTACAGCACTATATTTATTATAAAGTCTTTGATAATCCGAATTATAGCTTGAATTCATCTGACTAAATGGAACGACTTTAAAATCAGTCCACTTACTTCCTTTTTTATAGTAATTAAATAAAAGTTCATTGTTTAAATTATCTAATTTGATAGTAGTTTGTCCATCTTTTTCTTCTTTTATAATATCAACAGAAGTCATTAATTCAACCATGGTATTATAATCGTTATTAGTACTTTGAGCTGATATAAAATTACCTAAGGAATAAATAACTAAAGTATCATTAATATATGTTATAGGTTCAATAATATGAGGGTGAGTACCAATTATTATATCAACTCCTAATGATGAAAGATATTCAGCTTCACGTTTTTGTTCTTCGGTGGGTTCGGTTCGATATTCGGTTCCCCAGTGCATCGAAACTATTAATAAATCGACTTTGTCCCTGACTTTTGCAATATCGTTTTTAACTTTTTCATCACTATATAAATTGACTAAATATTCTTTACCTTGTGGTACAGATATACCATTTGTACCATAGGTATAAGCAAGTAAAGTATATTTGATACCATTTTTCTCTCTTATTTGAATAGCTTCAGAATCTTCTTTAGAACAATAACTACCAACGGCTAAAACATCTTCTTTACTTTTCCAATATTCACAAGAATTTAATACAGCTTTTTCGCCTCTATCCATCGTATGATTATTGGCTAGTGAAACTAAATTAAAACCAGAATTAATCATGGCATCGCCAAACTCCCACGGTGAATTAAAGGTTGGATAATCGGATAGACCGAGCTCTGTTCCACCTAAGATACTTTCTTGGTTATAAAAAGCTAAATCATAATTTTGAACAATTGGTTTTATATATTCTAATTGGGAATCAAAATTATATACACCATTTTTATAAGCGTCACGATATACTGAACCATGTAATAGCGCATCACCAACCATGATTAAAGATAATTTACTAGTTTTAGTTTCTTCTTTTTGTACTTCTTCGGTTTTTTCTTGTTGTTTAGGTTCATTTTGTGACTCTTTTTTTAGTAAATAAAGTCCAGATATAAATATTAAAACAATTAGAACAACAAATATAACATACTTCTTTTTCATATTTTAAAAATTACAACTACCATTTAATGAATTTACATAGTTTGTTAAAGCTGCTTTTCCTTCCTCAGTATTTGTACTACTTGTAAAATAAGTTCCATTAATTTCATCGATGGTACTTCTACTTTGTTTTTCACCATCTAAGGTATATGAGCTGACGATACCATCTTTTATAGTGAATACGGCTTCACTATTATTAATGGTACAAGTGAATTCTTCACCACTATTACCACAACTAGTTAAAATAAATACTCCAAACATAACAATTAATAATTTTTTCATATTCTCTCTCCTTACATTAATGGGGCAAAAGCCTTTAAGATTTGTCTTTTAAGTGAATTAAACCAAGTTAATTTACCTAAATTTTTAAGTTTGATTTCTCGGCATTCTTTTAATGTTGAGGTAAAATCTTTTTTAATTGTAAATATAACCGAACAATCATATAACCAAACACCACATTCGAAGTGTAAATAAAGACTGCGATAATCTAAATTGACAGTACCAATAGTTGAATATTCATCGTCAACGACGAAAGTTTTTGAATGAATAAAGCCTTTAGTATATTCATATATTCTAACACCACTTTCTAAAAGCTGATCGTAATAAGCTTTTGTAACTTCGCTGACAAGTTTTTTATCAGGAATGCCAGGCGTTATGATTCTAACATCGACACCTCTTTTAGCCGCTGTACATAAAGCGGTAAGCATTTCATTATCTAAAACTAAATAAGGTGTGGTGATATAAATATATTTATTAGCCTTACCAATTAAATTTAAATAAACGGTTTCACCTACAGCTTCACTATCCCATGGACTATCGGCATAAGGAATAACATATCCATCAGATGAAGTTTCGTATTCATAAGAGGAATGATATTTTTCATAGTCTTCATCTTCTTCTTTAATAAAATCCCACATTGATAAAAATAAAACAGTAAAGTTCCAAACGGCTTCACCTTCTAACATAATGCCATTATCTTTCCAATGACCAAAACGAACTTTCTCGTTAATGTATTCATCGGCTAGATTAATACCACCGGTAAAGGCGATATGCCCATCAATAATAGCTATTTTTCTATGGTCGCGATTATTGAATTTTGATTTTAAATTGGGAACAAAACGATTGAATACAGCAGCTTTGATTCCTTCTTTTTCTAGGACTTTATCATAATGATTAGGTAAAGTCATAATACAACCAAAGTCATCGTAAATTACTCTCACTTCAACACCTTCTTGAACTTTCTGCTTTAAGATATCTAAGATAGTATTCCACATTTTACCTTTACCTATAATAAAATATTCTAAGAAAATATATTTTTTGGCGTTTTTAATAGCTTCTAATAATTTACTATAATAAATTTTACCATTAGATAAATATGTCGTTTTAGTGTGTTTACAAACATTTGTAAGTGAATAGTCACTAATATATTTCACTTGATTATAGGCCGACAAATTATCATATCTAAGTTCACTCATAACAATGTTATGATTATCTTTATATTTAAACTGTTTATAATATATATTTCGCATTTTAGCTTTTTGTCTTTTGCTTAGCTGATTACCGCCAAACAAAACATATAAAAGTAGTCCGAAAATTGGAAAAGCCATAATTGGAATAATCCAGGCAATTTTATAGCCCGGGTTAGCTCTACTATTGACAATGTGCAAGACCATAAGTAAACTAAAGATACTACATATAATATAGAAAACAATGAAATAACTATAAAATTCAAAAGTCATTAAGAAGATTATAGCAATTTGAATTATCATAATAAGTGGAACTAAAAAAACACGATGTCCTATAAGGTTTAAATGTTTTTTTAAAAATTTTATCATGCTATATCACCTTGACTTTACTCTAATTTGATTATACCTTATTTTTACCGGTTTGACAATTAATTCATAATAATATACTATTGTGTTAGTGAAGTGAAATTTTTGTTGTGAGGTTGTATATGAAGCAAAAAGAAGAAGCCTTTGCGAGAGGTATTTGTTTTAAAAAAATATTTTGGTTATTTATGATTGGCTGTGTTTTTGGATGTGTGTTTGAAATGGTCAATCATTTTATTCATTATGGTGACTGGGTCAGCAGGCGCGGTTTAATATATGGTCCACTTAATCCAGTGTATGGTTTAGGTCTGGTGTTCTTTGTAATTTTTCTTTCTAAAATTAAGAACCCCGCACTCATATTTCTCGGTGGAATGTTATTAGGTGGCGGATGTGAGTATTTGTGTTCATTAGTACAGGAAAAGGTATTTGGAACCTTATCTTGGGACTACAGTCATCAGTTATTTAATATCGGTGGAAGAACAAGTTTAAAATACATGATTGTTTGGGGTGTTCTAGCTTTATTAGTTATGAGGATTGTATATCCTTTTTTATCAAATTTAATTGAGAAAATGCCGGTAAAAACTGGAAATATTTTAACAGCGATATTAATTGTATTTATGGTTGCCAATATTATCATTTCAGTTACAGCTTGTTTAAGGCAAAGTGAACGTGCAAAAGGAATGGAACCTAGTAATAAAGTTGAAGTATTTTTAGACAAACATTATCCCGACAAAAGATTAAATACTATATTTCAGAATGCAAAAAGGCAAAAATAAATTTGCCTTTTTAGTTTTTTTGATTTTGAAGTTCTTGCTAAGTTAGACATGTCATTTCGGAAATATCTTTAATGCTAACCTTTTTTTAGTATATTTTTAGCTATTTCAATCGTTTGTTCCTTAATTCCTTTTAGAAAATGAAAAAAGGAAAAATAAATTCTCCTTTTATAGTGTACATCACGGATTGTGGTTCCGTTATGTCTGCTTTTCATTCAAAGTTATTTTAACGGTGTTACCACCAACGACCTCGCCAGCTTTAATACTTTGAGCAGTAACATAACCATAGCCTTCTAATTCATAATCAAAACCTAGTGTTTTCATTAGATAAATTGCTTCAGACCTCGTATAACCAGTTAAGTCAGGCATAGTTCCAGCACTACCATTGGTAATTAAGAATACTCTATCATAAGATAAAACAGTTTCTCCTTTGTTTGGATATTGGCTGATAACTTTATCACCATTACCAATGACTGTGGTAGTGATATGATTTTGGTCCATAATGGCTTTAACATCAGTAACTTTTTGATTAATGTAAGAATCTAAAGTTAATGAGGTTACACTACTGTTATTACTTGTTTCTTCTTCAAACATATTTCTATATTTAGCAATATTCTGCATTAATGTATTTATTGAAGTACTTAAAGTACTAGATGAACCGACATTTGGCTGTTTAATGGCTGCATAAATAATAATTTCTGGATCATCTTTTGGATACATTCCAGCAAATGAATAAATGTAATCATTTGAACCTTTTAAATATCCACCAGTTTTTTCATTATATATTTGTGATGTTCCGGTTTTACCAATGACGTCGAAACCGTCAATGTGATATTTTTTACCAGTAGCCTGTGGGTCATCACTATTGACAACACTATCCATTAAATCTTTAATTTTATCGATAGTTGTTTGTTTAACCAATTTCGCACTTTTTTCAACTTTTCTTTTATAAGTTGTTTTACCCGTGTTTGGATCGACAATTTTAGAAACAATGTGTGGTGTTAGTTCTTGTCCATCATTAGCAATCATTGATAAAGCTTTAAGGTGCTGGATAGCGGTAGTTGTTATTCCTTGACCAAATGCAGCATTGGCAACTTCTACTGGATATTGGAAACCTAAGTTACCAGATAGTTCTCTCGATAAGTCAATACCTGTTGACTGTCCGAAGCCATACTTTTTAAAGCAATCTTTTAACTCATCACGGTCGATAAAGTGATTGATCATAGTACTTACTCCGACATTTGATGAATATTCAAAACCTTTGTCATAATTGATAGTTCCCCATCCAGTGTTATTCCAGTCTCTAATTACGGCATCAGCAACTTCAATACTACCAGATTTAAAGGTTTCATCACCTTTATATGTACCTTTATCAATAGCACACATATAAGTATATATTTTCATTGTTGAACCTGGTTCAAAGGCATTGGATACTAATGGGTTTTCATAACTAGTAATATTACGCAAATTAGGATTAAATGATGGTGTTGAAGCACTAGCTAAAATATCGCCAGTTTTAGCATCCATAACAGCAATCATCGTCCATTCTGGATCATATTCTTCTTGCATATTTTGAACTTCGGTTTCAGCGAATCTCTGAATACTAGAATCTAAAGTTAAATATATATCTTTACCATCTAAGGCATCAATACGTTCTTCCTTGGTATCAGGAATCTTATAGCCAAAACGGTCTTGTTGATACATTAAGTAACCATCAGTACCTTTTAGATCATCATCAAATTTAGCTTCAATACCAAGTTCTCCATCAATTGAGGTTACTGTTTTATCATTTTTATCGACATATTCATTTGTTTTGGCATAACCCAAAATATATGAGGCAAAGTCACCATTTGGATAGTATCTCTGATAGCTTTCTTCAAAGTCAAGACCAGGTAAATTTAAATCTTCGATTTCGCTTTTTTTGAGTTCAGTTAGGTTTTTACCGGCACTTCCAAATTCAATTTGATATTTACCATCGTCTTTTCCCTTTTGAAGACGATCTTTTAAACTTTGTTCATCCGTTTCAAGAACTGGCGCGAGGGCTTTAGCTGTAGCATCAATGTCCTTAACGTGATTTATTTGAGTATCGGTACTTCTACTTTCATCTAAGTAGGCAATCAACGTATATGAAGTGACTGTTTGGGCAAGAACATTACCACTCATATCGTAAATTGTTCCCCTTTTAGCTTTTAAAATGGTTGATACGGTATTACGATTAGAGGCAAATACTTGCATATCTCTACCATTAATGGTTGGAGATAAAGCTAGATAGCAATAACGACCAAAAAGAACCAACATTAAAAAGAAAAAAACAAGAAAGATTTTTCTTGGGGTTTTCCATTCGATATTTTTTTGTTTTCCTTTGGTCATCTAATCACCACCCTATTTATCTATAATGATTATATTATTGTTATTATAAGCGAGTCCCATTTCTTTGACAACTTTTTGAACATTTTCAAAAGATGTTAGTTCGTTTACTTGCATAGTTAAACTTTCATTAGTTTTTTCTTGCTGTTCAATATTATATCTTTTTTCTTCGATACTCATTTTCATTTCACCGATAGAAGCACCACAGAATATTTTTAAACCGAGCATTAAAAAGAAAGCGATAGTGGCATAAAAATATAGTAATCTTTCGCCTTTAGTTATTCTTGTTTTGTTTTTCTTCTTTGCCATATTATAAGCTCCTTTCTATTACTCTTAATCTTGCGCTTCTAGAGCGATTATTCTTTTCTATTTCTTCGTCTGATGGTTTAATATTAGCAATTAATTTGTATTTAGGTTTGTATTCATCAGGGATAATCGGCAAGTTTTGTAATTCTTTGGGAATACTACTCACTTCATTAAATACCCCCTTACAAATTCTATCTTCTAGAGAGTGGAATGTGATAACACAAATTCTGCCGCCAATTTTTATTAAATCTAAAGCATCTCTTAAAGCTTTTTCAAAAACGTTTAATTCATCGTTAACTTCAATTCTGATGGCTTGGAAAACTTTTCTAGCTGGGTGTCCTTTTTTTCGATATTTTTCAGGAACATTAGCTTTGATAATTTCTGATAATTCTAACGTTGTTTTAATCTCTTTGTTTTCCCTTGCTTTGATAATACCTTTAGCGATGCTGCTGGCATACTTTTCTTCACCATAAACTTTAAAGATTTTAATTAGCTCTTTTAGAGAATAAGTGTTTACAACGTCATAAGCACTTAATTCTTGATCTTGATTCATTCGCATATCTAGTGGGGCATCTTTGTGAAAACTAAATCCCCTATCAGCTTCATCTAACTGAGGTGAAGAAACACCTAGATCGAATAAAATTCCATCAACATGATCTATTCTCTTAGTTATTTCTTCTTTGATATTAACAAAGTTAGTATTAATAATTTCATAGTTATCTCTAATAGCTTTTAATCTTTGATCAGCTGATTTAATAGCTTCTTTATCTTGATCAAAAGCGTATAGATAACCATTTGGTATTTGTTTTAGGATTTGACTGCTGTGTCCACCATAGCCTAAAGTACAATCGACGATGATGCTTTTGTCATTTAAATTCAGATAATTAATACTTTCGGTTAGTAGAACACTCTCATGCATGCTTTTCCTCCTAATTCAAATTTTGTGAAAATAAGTTGTCAGCCATTTCAGAGAAATTATCTTCATTTTCTTCGATGAATTTATTCCATCTATCATTACTCCATATTTCCAATCTATCACCAACACCAATAACAATAGTGTCTTTAGATAAGTCAGCGTATTTGATAAGTGGAGAGGAAATGTTGATTCTTCCTTGTTTATCAAAGTTTTGTGTGGTTGCACCTGATAAGAAAAATCTCATAAAGTTTCTAGCTTCTTTGACATTAGGAAGTTCTTGGTAATGATTAATAATCTTTTCCCAAGTTTCTTTTTTATAGACAAATAAGCAACCATCTAGGCCACGAGTTACAATGAAATTATCACCTAACTCATACCTTATTTTTGCAGGGATGGTCAAACGTCCTTTTTCATCAATCTTTTGATGGTATTCACCCATGAACATTTTTCATCACCCACTTTTCCCCACTTATTTTCACTTTATACCACCATTTTACTATGCAGGCGTGCTAAAGTAAAGTGTTTTTTTATTTTTTCTTTGTTTTTTCATGTCGTTTTACAGTTAATTTTGACTGGTTTTTATAGAAAAAATACCATGAAGAAATTTTCATGATATTTTTTATTTGGGAATATTTTGAAATACAATTAAAACGAGAGTGTATAATCTAGTGTGTAAATTAAAAAACATACTAGATTATACACTCTCAATGGTATTTTGTAGAATCACTTTCATCAGCTATTACCCAAGCCATGACACTTCCATTGTCATTAGCTGATACATCCCACCTTTCTATGGCATTATTAGGTACTTCTCTATTATCTAAGAAGGTGGCTGTTATTATATTGGCTCTATATTCTTCTGCATGGAAATCAGTTGAAGAACTAGAAGGCCAACTTTGTATTATTGGTTCAAACTCTGCTTTAGCTATTAATGTTATATCATTTTTGAGTGTATATTTATCTCCCGGGTTTCCTACTTTATTATTGCTTTCATACCAGCCTATTGTTGCACTTTCATCATTTACATTTATTTCTGGTAAGGTTACTTCACTTGAGGTCTCTCCACCTTCATATTCTGGGTTATATTCTATTTTGACATGAATTAATTTACTTTCTCCAGCTTTTAATATTTCTCCTTTGGTATATCCAGAAAATGTAATTAATACAGCTTCACTATTACTATTTTCTAAATTGGTTAATATATCATTTAGTTTCGCATCTATGGTTCCTTGGTTTTCGATAGTGACATCATATTCCATGGCATCACCTTTATCATACAAGTTAGCTTCCATTGAGGCAGTTAATTTATCCCATTTAGGAGCAACGGCATTTTCGGCTGAACTTGTTGGTGTTCCTGCAGTAACATTAGTTATTAATATATTCCAGTTACTTGTTACTTTAGAAGTTCCTTTTATTTCTAGTTTTGTTTGAAATGCGGCATAACCAGCTACCATACAAAGTAAAATTCCTACTAAACTAAATATTATTATATTTCTTTTTTTCTTACTTCTATGCATATACTCACCTCGTTATCTCCCTCACAGGGAGTATTATAATTTTATTATAAATGTACTTTATAATAAAGTTAATTAAAATTTGCTCACTCAGAGGGAGCAAATATTAAATTATAACTTCCTCACGGTACAATTTGAGTGGTGATAGTTATGAAAATAATTGCGAATAAATATACAGAAGCTGAAGTGATGAATATGATTATTCAAGCAACCGGCAAATCCGACAAAGAAATTGGTGAATTAATTGGTAAAGCTAAGTTCGCGATTGAAAAATATAAGAATACAAAAAGCTTAGTTAATTCTAGGCCTTATACTTTTAGCACTTTAATGAAAATATGTAGAAAATATAATTTTGAGGTAATTATTAAAGAAAAGAAATAAGCAAAAGAGTTACTGATTTTTTTCAGTAACTCTCAGACTGTTGACAAAGGTATATGGTCAACAGTCTTTTCATATAGGAAAAGATATGATATAATTAATATGTAAGAACTACCAATATCTTACCTAAAATTGGCTATAAGTTCTTACTTTTTTTATTGAATTATGATATAATTATAGTATATAAAGGTAAGATATTGGAGTGTGATAATATGGCCATGACCAGACAAAAATATAAAAATGATTGTATAATATTAAATACTTTAGATGAACTAGTACCCAAAGATCATTTGGTTAGAAAATTAGATAACTGTATAGATTTTACTTTTATAGAAGACTTAGTAGAAGATTTATATAGTATATTTGGTAGACCAAGTGTTCCTCCAGTGGTACTTTTTAAAATGATATTTATAAACATAATATTTGGAATAAATTCAATGAGAAAGACATGTGAAGAATGCAAGGTAAATATAGCTTATAGATGGTTTTTAGGATTATCAATATATGATGAAATACCAAACTATTCAACTTGGAGTCAAAATTATATAAGAAGATATAAAGATAGTAAGGTGTTTGATCAGATATTTACTAAAATATTAGATCAAGCTATAAATTTAGGGTATGTAGATGTGTCTACGGTATTTGGAGATAGTACCCATCAAAAAGCTAATGCCAATAAAAACAAATATGAAGATGTGGAAGTAGAAATAGTCAAAAAGGTTTATGAAGACGCCATGCTTGAAGAGATAAATATAGATAGAGAAATTCATGGTAAAAAGCCATTAAAATGTGCAGGTAAAAGAGAAATAATGTTTGATGAAGAAACAGGTGAAGTAAGAGAAGATGTGAATAAAAAACATATTAAGCAAAGTAAAACTGACCCTGAAAGTGGCTGTTTTCATAAAGGCGAAAAAGATAAATGTTTTGCCTATTCACATCATACCTTTTGTGATAAAAATGGCTTTGTATTATCAAATACAACTATACCGGGAAATGTTCATGATAGTGTTTCGTTTTATAAAGCCTATGAAGAGTTAAATCAAAAATTTAGATATCAAATAGAAAATGTTTGCTTAGACGCAGGTTATCTGACTCCAGCTATATGTAAAGAGATAATATCAAATGGACATACGCCACTATTGCCATATAAAAGGCCAATGACTAAGAAAGGCTTCTTTAGAAAATATGAATATACATATGATGAATATTTCGACTGTTATATATGTCCGAATAATAAAATATTAAATTATTCTACTACTGACAAAAATGGTTATAAAATATATAAATCAAATCCGGAGAAATGTAAGAATTGTCCATTCAAAGATAGATGTACAGAAAGCAAAAATAATCAAAAAATAATAACTAGACATGTATGGGAAAAATATAAAGAATATACCAATGAATTAAGATATACAAAACTATGGAAAGAATTATATCCAAAAAGGAAAGAAACAATTGAAAGAGTATTTGGTGACTGTAAAGAATTACATTGTCTAAGATATACTAGGCTTCGTGGTTTAAAGAAAAATTCGCATAATGCCACGATGATTTTCACATGCCATAATTTAAAGAAAATGGCAAGGTGGATGTGGGAAAGTGGCCTTAGAAGACCACTAAATATCCTAAATTTTCCTAAATTATTTCAAATTATAAAATTTTTCATGAAAAAAGCAAGTTCTTTTTATTTTGAACTTACTTTGTCAACAGTCTGAGAGTTACTGATTTTTTTCAGTAACTCTTTTTTAGAAATTTTAAATTTAGTAGTAAACTTTTTATTATCAGAAAACAAATACTTGATACTTTTATCATTAAGTTCAAAATTTATTTCTTTTAAAATAGAATCTTTGGAATATTCAAGCTTTTCAAAATATTTTAAATTGTTTTCAATATTATTATCTTTTAAAGATAGTTTTTTTATTTTACTGATTGTTTTATATTCAAAACCATACTCTTTTAGATATGCTTCTATGGTCATATCACTTCACCTTATAACGAGTATATCATTATAAGATGAAATTGCAACGAATACTCGTTATTTTGTAGCAAAAGAAGGCCCTATTTGGATCAAATCATCATGAATATGCTTGGAACAAATAGTAAAATAGCTGCAGCAACTAACATAACAATTCCAGCAATTAATCTATTATAGGTTCCAATAGTATTTTCAATTATTAATTCTTTAATAATTGTATTTACAACAGCAAATAAGATAAGACTAACTAATAAATACATTAGGAAATATAAAATCATATACATAACATAGGCTCCGCCAGTTATATTTTGAATTTCTAAAGCTGTTTTGACTAAGATTGGTGAGCTATGAACTTGATTTACTAATGTAAATGTGGCAATAACACTAGTTATAATGACACTTATAGCATATACGAACATCTGCTTTTTACCAAAGGTTTCTTGAAGTGATTGCAAGATACTTTTTTTAGGAATATTGATTTTCATATGAGCATCAATACTGATTGCTGCAATAATGATGGCAACAATACTTACAAAACTTCTGATAAAGGTTGTTTGATTAATAGTAAATTCAGCATTTGTAAAACAAAGTATAGCATAAGTAACCGTACTAGTTAAAACAAAGATTCCACCTAAAATCCAGCGTTTTTTCTTATTATATACACATAACATTATACCAGCTAGGAATAGCATTATCCATAAAGATCCAAGGTTTATGGCATCACTCATACCTTCAGTGACAGCGATAGTTGCGGCACTTGTTTCTTTTACATTAGTATCACCTAAAATAGTGAAATGAATGGTTGGATCAGTGTTTAGAGATGTATCAGTAGGAACAGGTTGACCATTTTTAATTAATTCGACAATGTTAACATTTGGATTTTTCAAATTATCAAATATAGCCGTTTTAATATCTTCGGCAACAGAATCATTGTAACCGGTAAAGGTTTTATTTCCAATAACGACAAATGGAACGCCATCACCATTATCATTCAAAGCCATTCTGACATCTGATAATAGTTTACTATTTTCATCGTTGTTCCAAACCTCATATCTTTGAATATTAAGGTTATCACCTAGTTCACTTTTTAAGATATTTAGATATTTTTCTTCTTCGGCGCAGTATGGGCATCCATCTCCATAAAAAACGTTAACATTTACTGCTTCGGCATTTACTTTTGTAAATGGTAAAACTAAAAATAAAGTTAATAAAAATAATATTTTTTTTATTTTCATATGAACTCTCCTTACATTAATTTTTTATAACTTTCATCAAAGGCTTTTAGAAAGTTTTGGGTATCCTTTTCAGTTGTTTTTTTAGAAATACTTATTCTGATGCTTGTTTTAGCTTTTTCTTCATCGTTGGTTAGCGCTAAAACGGGTTTAGAAGCAACACCCGTTGAACAAGCACTTTGGGTAGAAATATATACTTCGTATGTTTCTAAACTATGAAGTAATGTTTCAGGTTTTATTCCTTTTACACTGATATTTAAAATATGTGGGATAGAATTTTCATTACTATTTATAGAAACATTTGGATATTTAGACAAAGCTTCTTTTAATGTTTCATTTATTTTTTTTACTTTTACAATATCATTATCGATGTTTTCATAACTCAATCTTAAGGCTTTAGCGGTAGAGGCAATGAGTTCTAGAGGTGGAGTACCACTTCTAAAAACAGTTGTACTCTTGCCACCAGCAATCAACGGTTCAATTATCAAATTTTCTTTTTTATATAAAACACCGATTCCTTTAAAGCCAAAGAATTTATGAGCCGAAAAACTAGCCGCATCAACATCAGTTAAATCAAATTTTATTTTACCAACAGCTTGGGTTATATCACTATGAAAGATTATTTTTGGATATTTTTTTAATAGTTTACCAATTTCTTCGATGGGCTGGCGAATACCGGTTTCACTACTGACCATAGCAATAGTAACTAAGACAGTATCGTCTGTTAACATTTTCTCTAATTCATCTAATTTAACTAGGCCATTTTCTAGAGGAACATAATCGACTTTAAAGCCTTTGGCTTCTAGCTGTTTTAAAGGAGCATAAATAGATGAATGTTCTAAAGCAGTAGTTATAATATGTCTGCCCCTATTTTGGAATTTCTCCATGGATTTAATAATCGTATTATTACTTTCAGAGGCGCCTGATGTATAAATAATTTCTGTAGGTTTGATATTTAAGATACTGGCTATTTGGTTAGTAGAGGCATCTATTAGGTGTTTAGCTTTAATTCCTAGTTTATGAAGCGAATTAGGATTACCGATGAATTTTGAAGCTTTAACAAAGGTATCTAAAACTTCATCGTCGACGGGAGTTGTCGCACTATAATCTAAATATGTCATATAAACTCCTTTCTATTTGATGGTATCAAAACCACTACGTTTGAATAATTTTTCTAAATCATAATTGGAATAATAAATCATCGTTGGTCTACCATGTGGGCAGTTGAATGGATTTTTACACTTTCTTAAATCGGAAATTAAAGCTTCCATATCTTCCATCGTAATATTAGTATTAGCTTTAATGGCATGTTTACAGCTCATCATGGTAGCTACTTTCTCATTAAACTTTTCAATACTAAAATCTTTTTTTGTATGTATAATTATTTCAATAATGTTTCTAATAGATTCTTCTTCATGACCTTGTGGTAACCAAGCAGGATGTTCTTTTACGATAACAGAATTAATTCCGAATTCTTCAATCTTAAATTTTAAATCTTCTAAGATATGCATATTTTCTTTTAAGATAATGAATTCATCATTTGAAAGTTCAATCGTAATTGGGAAAAGCAACGGAGTTGAAGCAATATTAGGTTTTCCCATAGCTACTTTAAACTTTTCATAATTACATCTTTCTTTGGCAGCGTGCTGGTCAATGATATACATACCTTTTTCGTTTTGGGCAATTATATATGTACCATGAACTAAACCGACAGGATACATCTCCGGCATGAATTCTTTTTCTTCTTTGGTGTTTATTTTATATTCGTCATTTTCCATGACAACTTCATGAACAATATCGCCATTGTTTTCATCTTCATAAATACTTTCATTGATAGGAATTTCTGGCTCTTCAAATTCTATAGGTTCAGCTTCAATTTTAGGTTCAGTATGAGAATGTCTTTCCAAATCAAAACGTAACTCTTCTCTTTTTGGTTTTTCTTTTCTTATTGATACTTCGGGAATTAAATTTCTATCAGTAATAGCCGCAAAGATAGTTACTTTAATTAATTCTAGTAAAGTGTCCATTTTACTAAATTTGATATCCATTTTAGTTGGATGGATGTTAACATCAATAACACTTGGGTCAACCTCAATATTGATTATAGTTATTGGGTACCTATTATCTGGTTTATATGAGTGATAGGCGTCATTTATGGTTCTATTAATATCCATATTTCTAACTACTCTACCATTGACAATGGTTACCATATTATTTCGACTTGATCTATGGACCTCTGGAAGTGAGACATAACCCGATATTTCATAATCGGCATTTTCACCTTTGATTGGGACCATTTTTCTAGCAACATCAGTACCATAAATACTTTGAATAACTTTTAAGATATTACCTGAGCCATCAGTTCTTAAAATAACGTTATCATTGTTTTTTAAAGTAAAGCGGATGTTGGGCTGAGACAAAGCTAATTTATTTATATAATCGGTAATACTGGCAAGCTCAGTATATAAACTTTTCATATGTTTTAATCTAGCTGGAGTATTATAGAAAAGTTCACTGACGGTAATGGTTGTACCTTTTCTAGCATCTCCTAATCCAACTTCTAATATTTTTCCACCATTAATTACTACGTGGGTTCCTATTTCTCCCATGCATGTTTTTAAATCAACTTTACTAACGGCTGCGATGGAAGCTAAAGCCTCGCCTCTGAAACCTAAAGTAGTTAATCTATACAAATCATCTTCATCATCTATTTTACTAGTGGCATGTCTTGAGAAAGCCAAAACGGCATCATCTTTATCCATACCTTTACCATTATCAATGACTTTTATCTGTCTTGTACCAGCATCTTCTAATTCGACTTTGATTTCTGTACTACCGGCATCAATACTATTTTCGACTAACTCTTTAACAACTGAGGCACATCTTTCGACTACTTCACCAGCGGCTATTTTATTAGCGAGAAGTTCATCCATAATTTTTATTACTGCCATACTATCACCTTTTGTTTAACCTTCTTATAAGATTATACCATTAATTGCTTAGAAAAAACAGATTACTTTACGATATTTTGGCACATAAAAAGAAGGTTTAATTTGTAATTTTACCTTCTTTTAAGTATTTAACAACATCGACTTTTTCTTTGACGTTGTTTGAGTGAGATATAATGATAATACATTTTTTATCTTTATGGGCTAAATTTGTAAATATGTCTAAAACTTCTTCTTCAGTTTCTTTATCTAAATTACCAGTTGGTTCGTCAGCTAGAATAATACTCGGGTTATAGGCTAGAGCTCTCGCAATAGCCACACGTTGTTGCTGGCCACCTGATAGAGTTAAAATTCTCTGATTTGCTTTGGATTTATCGATACCAACTTTTTTAAGACATTCTAAGGCTTTTATCTTTTTATCTTTACCTGTGTATCCGCTAATATCTAATGATAAAACGACATTTTCTAAAGCGGTTAGATAAGGGAGTAAGTTATAGTTTTGGAAGACAATTCCAACATCATGACATCTATAGTAATCGTGATTTATTTTATTTAAATCTTTTTCGTTATAAAGAATTTCACCTTCTTTGTAGGTTTCTAATCCAGCCATTAAGCTTAACAAGGTTGATTTGCCGGCGCCACTTTTACCAAATATACCATATACTTTTCCTTCTTTAAATTCTAAGTTTATATTTTTTAAAACATAATTGTCGTGTTTATATGCGAAATTTAGATTTTTTAATTTTAAAATAATATCATCTCCTTAAGTTTGATTTCTAAGTATTTGATTTGGATTATATTTGGTAATGAAAATTGCTGATGCAGAACCACTTACAATAACTAAGATTAATCCAAAACTAAATAATATAATAATGGTTTTAACATCTAAAGTTACGGTTAAGCTGTCTTCATAATTTTGAGTAGTACGCCTTTCATTTGGTCTTTCGAAACCTCTACCACCAAAGTTTTCTCTTGTATTTTCAGTTTGGACTTGCTGGGAATTGATTTCATTTTCAAGCATTTTATTAGTAACTGGTTGACTTAATAATTTGCCACCTATAATTCCTATGATAAATGCTATAACTGTTACGATAAATAGTTCAGTAAGTAAGCTTAAAATTAATTTTGTTTTACTCATTCCTATAGCTCTTAAAACACCTATTTCATATTTTCTATCTCTAATATTTAGAATATTGATAACGGCTAAAATGATAGCACCAACAATTAATATGATAATAAGGAATGTCATTGAAAAGTTACTGATATTTTTAATGGGAGTTAAGGTACTGGTGATTTCATCAGTGTTGTTTGATAATGTGTAATAATCACTTAAACCTTTATCTTTAACTTCTTCGGTGTAAGCCTCTAAATCATCTTGATTTTTTAAATAAATAGTGGCATTTAAACTATTTGAACTATCATCATCTTCTAAGATGTTATTGATAGCAGTAACAGTTGTATAGATTTGGTTTTGAGCATTTAAAGCGTTTATATTCATGAAGTCATCTGATGCACTATCATCGGTTGTTTCAAAGATACCAGTTATTTCAAAGGTGTATGTGATAGAAGAATCAGATGGTAAATAGAATGTTATTTCATCCCCTACTTCTGAATCATTTTGAGTAGCTAGTTCTTCACTTATGACAACATGATTTTCTTCATCATCTTTGGTAATCATTGAACCTGATGTTATTTTAGAGGTTCCATTTATAAAGTTTTCAATATAAGATGGGTCAGAATAAGCAGTTATTTTATAATCACCTTGGCTGGTCATATCATCTCCATATCACCAATATCTCCCCTAGGTATTTCACTATTTGGAGCGTTTCCATTATCTTTAGGTTCAAATTTTTCACTCATGTCGATAGCTTCAATATCATCTGATGATAAACTAGTATCTAGAGTGTAATAATAACTCGATACATAATCAGAGTCGGCATAGTTTTCAATATCACTTATAGTAAGCTTAGTGTAGGTATTGCTTTCATCTCTTAGTTTACTCATATCTAGCCTGAAGGAAACAGCTAGTTCGTTTTTGTCTTTATAACTTTCGATCAATTTGTTTCCTGATGTGTTTATAGATAAAGCAATAGTAGAACTTAAAGCGACAACTAAAACTATTAAACCAATTAAAATATTTCTACCTAGATGTCTTTTAATATTAATCCAGGCATTTTTTATTATGTACATTTCTCTCTCCTTTCACGGTTTAAGTATACCATGTAATTGGTGAAATAATTATGCGGTCAAAGTGAAAAAAAGACGAAAATAAACTAGTCAAATGCATAAAAATATTATATAATGTAATTGCATTGACGTGCTGGAATAGCTCAGTTGGTAGAGCAGCTGTCTCGTAATCAGCAGGTCGTAGGTTCAAGTCCTATTTCCAGCACCATATGAAAATAACCGCTTAAAAGCGGTTTTTTAATAAATTAATATTCTTAGGTTTCATTATCTTTCTCTTTATAGTAATTCACAGTAGATATTCCAAGTAAGGCACCTAGGAAAGTATCAATTGCTGTGATGGTTCCGACAATTTCTTCTCCAAGTGGAAGATTCCAAATACTACTAAGAGCAAAATACAACGTTCCTAAACCCGGTAATATAATTTGGGCGATACCCTTTAATATATCGTAAACTTTATTTGACATTTTCATAAATGTTTTCTCCTTTTAGAAGTTCAAGTTAAAATATTTTTCCTTCTATATCAGTATATTCTTAAAACGGTTTGAATTAATACGACTTTACACTATGAAATATCAAAATATAATAAAAGCTAAGAAATTAATTTCTTAGCTTGTTTTTGATGAATACCTAGTTAATATCAACTTTCCAAAGTCCATGTTTATTACAGTAAGCATAAATAGTTGCGCCCTCTTGATAATCGAATATCCAAAATGGATCATCACCTGGTTTAAAGTTATGAATATCGATTGTATCATCATATTCTAAGGCAACAAAGTTTATATAGTGATCTTCATCCATTGGATGCATCACTTCACCGACTTTAACAACTATTTTATTATCTCTAACATCATATGATGGAACGTGTTTTTCAACTGCGGCATCAACGGTATTAGCTGTCAACTCTTCCATTGGTTCACCACAACATGATAAGGTTCCTTGTCCATTTACCAATAATGAAACAACATTTCCACATTTTTTGCATAAATAAAATTTTCTCATTTTAACATCTCCATTCTTTAAGAAGTACAACTCCTTATTATCATTTTAATAATTTATATGGTTTTAGTCAATTTTAATACCTTTTATATACCAAAAAACATGCCTTCTGTCATAAAGCATGTTTTTGGATGGGGTTAAAGGTAAATTATAAATTGTACTGACAGTTACAACATATAATTTGGTATCAAGATCCCATATATGTACATATTACTTAATAGCTTGATTGATAATACGCATCTTTCTTCCCCTATACTAATCTTCCACGCATAAGGTAAGCAAAGAGATTTTAATTACTATCTATATTCTCAAGTTTTTAATAAGTATAAATATACGGATTAAAAATTTGGGTTTATAGAACTGCAAGTCATTAAAATTGTTACGCTATCCTATTAAGTAATTTCATGATACCATTTTTATTTATTGATGTCAATATATTGAACAAAATGCCAAAATAAATTTTGACATTAGCTTAC
>HF990863.1:1338-14693 GCA_000432855.1 Firmicutes bacterium CAG:822 | reverse complement strand
AAAGGAATAACATCTTTTAAAAAGTCTTTTAAAATATCTAAATTTGTTCGAAATATTCTTTTAAAAGCTTTATCGTAAGTTAAAGGAATTAGGGTTAATTTTTCGTCTAACTGTTCAAAATATTCTGTTTCTAGTTTAAACATTATATTCCTCCTTCTAAGAAGTTTTACCTTCTATAGATATATACGACACTTTATACCTTAATTCCTTTTAAAAAATACAAAAAACATCAAAATAATTACACTTTGATGTTTAAGAATTTAAAATCCACGCTTCATAACCACCAATAATATTAAAAACTTGATAACCTTTAACCCTAAGAACTTGCGCTAGAGTTTTAGACGATGTACCTTTTTGACAATATATATAATATGTTAAACTAGGATTTAAATATTTTTCCGGACTATTTAAAAGACTATTAGCATTTATATTTATCGCTCCAGGGATATGATTATCATTATATTTCTGTGGTATTCTAACATCTATAATATTCGGATTAACTAGTTTCATAAAATCATCAATAGAAATTTCCACCAAATCACCTCTAACATATTATATGTAAAAAGTAATTCATAAATATTAAATTAAACTAAGAACAATGGTCAAAATTTATGATTAGATATCTTGCTTTAAATATAACATGTATTTTTTTAACCTTTAAACATTATATTAACTACCGCCTTATAATTACGTTCATGCTCTGTATGACATACCGAACCTTCCCATTTCCTTATATATTAAAATATAAAAACTCTTTAAAAAAAATTAAAGAGTTTTTATTAATCATCATCATCGGCAAAGAAATCATCGAAGAACTGATCATCTGTGACATAATCATTATTTTTTGGAACCTCTTTCTTTACCTCTGGTTTAGAAACTTGAGGTTTAACATCTGAGTTAACATTAATATTCTTATCTTCTTTAACCGTTTGATTAACTTTATTTGTAATCTTAGCTGCAAAATCAGCACTATTAATAATATTTTTAACTTCAGGTTTCTTCTCAGTCTTTGGTGTAACAACAGTATCTTTTTTAGGCGTAGTTGGTATAACTACTGGTCTTGGTTGAATCGTTTGTATTGGCTTGTCTTTTACACCATCATCAGACTTTTTAGGCTTTGTTATATTAGTACTAATTTTAGTAGGATCTATTGTACTATCATTAGCCATATTAGCAGGAACCTTTACTGGATTAACTTTACCAACTGTATTGGTTTTACCCATAATACCAGCTTGCTTACGCTGCTCTTCTTTTTCAAGTTTTTCCACAGCCTTGTCAATGTTCTTAAGCATTTCCTCCATTGACATTGGTTTTCTATTATTAGCAGAACTCATACCAGGTAAACCATTTGGCTTGGTCTCCCCTGGCATACTAGAAGTAGTATTTCTATTTATATTAGGCATAACTTGACTAATAAGTTTATTCATGCTTTCTTCTCTTTTTTCTTCTCTTTTTTTATTGACAAACGTTTTCAAGTCAAACACATGTAACGGTTGTTTCTCCCTAGTTGAATAAGTAGCTTTATCACACTTATCAATGTCACCCCAATCAATTTGATAATTCAGTTTTAATTTAGTCCTAAAAGGATCCATACGAAGTCTAAGTAAAATAATTTCTCCCATCTTTAATTTTTGTAAATCACTAACTGTAATAAGTGGCCTTGTCTCTTCAATAGCTTTACCATCTTTGTCCTTCTTATCAGTCTTAACCTTAATTTCGCCACACATTTCACTAATCTCTTTTAATGCGGAAAGTTCAGTACTAATCAAATAAACAATATTAGTACAGTTACCTCTAATAGTATCTCCTTTTTCCTTACCATAAACCTCAGCTAATTGTGCATAGTTTTGAATAACAAAGAAAAATCTCATTTTTCTACTTCTAGCTGCAGATACCATAGTATCAACATCTTTTAAAGGTGGCATATTAGCAAACTCATCAAGTAAGAAATTTGTTCTATATGGTAATTTTCCACCACATTTCTGTGCATAATCAACTAAAGTTTCATAGCATTGTTTTAAGAAAATAGTAACTAATGAATGATAAGTTTTCTTTTCATCTTGAATAACAATAAATACAGCCGTCTTCTTTCTACCAATATCTTCAAATTCAAAATCACTATGTGAAAGCATTTCTGACAAATTTTCACGAGCCGCAAACAACCTAATTTTTTGCTTAAATACTGATAAAATACTACCCTTAGTCTCACTAGGTGCCGAAATTGTTGAAGAGGCACTTATATAAGCTGGGGATGTTGGATCTTTTGTTTTAAAATACTCATTAGAATAAGTAGAATTAGGACCACACTTTTCCTCACCAACCGTTGTAAATAAATTAACACTATTTAAATTTATTTCATCCTCTTTAGCATCCTCAAATAATCCCAAACATATACCTGAGAAATAATCTGCTGATGTTTTTTCCCAGAACGGATCATTATTTTGCGCATTTTCATCATACAAGATATTCATAGCTAAGTCATCAGTTAACTCGTTAGCTTTATCCGAATTACCTTCTTTATAATATTTATAAGGTAAATGAAGTGGATTCCAACCACTACCTTGCTGTGGATTACGAAAATTTAAAAGTACGACATTATAACCTCTTTTCTTAAGCATTTCAGCAGTTGTTTCATAAATCTCACCTTTTGGATCAGTAATAATCATTGATTCATCATGTTTGGCAAGTGAATGTACAAGTGGAAATATTGCAACTTGTGTCTTACCAGCACCAGTAGAACCTATAATTAAAGTATGTCCCTCACCATTATCAACCCACATTTTCTTACCATCGTTAATTAATGGAAGTCCACCAGCATCAGCAGTTGGTGCTTGAACTTTAACCATCGTTAATTCTTTTTTCATTTCATCTACAGAAGTCCATCTTGAATAGCCTTTTGACGCCTTCTTAGCTTCTGTTGAAATACCAAAACCTTTTTCTCTATCAAAAAATCTATCAGACACACTAAAAATACTAGCTACTAAAGCTATAACATAACAAGTTAATGTAAGTCCAATATTCTCACCAGAAAAGGCTGGAAATGGATTAAAACCATGAAATGGATGATCTAAGTCACCTTTAGCAAACTGCATAATATTTAAAATAGCAATGGCTACAAAATATAATAAAACTAAAGCATATCCTCCAAATATCATCCAATCTTTTTTATCTGCTCTAAACTTTAACTTCATCTACATGCCCTCCATTTACAAGTTAACAATATTATATCACGACAAAATAATATCCGCAATAAATCAAAGGAAAGTACATAATAAAAAGCGTCTATTACACGCCTTTATTCTTCATATAAACAATTTTGAACTCTCTTTAATTTGTTATTTTCAATTTTATATATTTGATAACAAGAATCAAAAGTTGGTAAATTAACAATTCCCTGAGAAATAACTAACTCATACTCATCATCAAAATCAACATCTAAAACCTCGACAAAATTTAAAACATTATTTTCATCAGTTTTAATGACATCTATCACTTTATTATTTTTAACTAGTACTAAATAATTTTTTGGTTTATAATTTACAACATCCAAAACATAATCTGAAAACGTATAAATTGTCTCCAACTGACCATCGTTATCAAAATCATATTCTATCTTTTGTAATGATGTTTGATATAAATCTAATCTCGTATTATCTGTCTCACCTGTCGCTTCCGAAATAATCTCATCGTCAGAAAATTCATAATTACTAATTCGATAATTTGCTAATACCATTTGCTCATCACCACTATATGCTGCTCTAAAATTATCACTACTAATTTGATTATAATTTTCATCAAAAAAATACCACTTGTAATTCGTATATTGAGCACTACTAGCCTTGGACACATTAGTTCCATCATAAACCCAATAATTATTACTTCCTACTTCATCAGTATAATCATTTAATTGATACCATTTGCCATCATTTTCATGCCAAATCAAATTATTACCAACTATCAAATAGTCAGTTGTCGTATTATCACTTCTATTTACAAGGAAAAAAGCCACAATCATATAAATTATAAATAATATTACAATAATTATAATAAATCTTATATTTTTTTTATCTTTCGCATCATTTCTCATATGAACCTCCCAATCCTATTTTAATTATATATTGTAAATTTTTAGATGTCAACGAAACATATCACATTATAATTTCACCTAATAATTATCTACCTTTAAATACTTGCATATCATCACATTCTATTTTTGATACATTCCCTATAACACCCACAAATGTTCTTGTAAATAAATTTTTTTACAAAAACAAATTCATAGTAAATCAAAAAAAATTTATTGATAATTATAAAACTAATTGCTATAATTTTAATAGGAGAGATCATAAATGGAAAATGGAAACGAAAAAAAAGTTAAAAAAATAATAAATATTATTATTGCTATCATTGTGTTAGCCTTAATTGTGGTTATAGGAATAATGTTCTATCGAAATCATCTACAAACAGTAAATAATAATAAATTCACCACATATCTTGAAAATAACAATTACCAAAAAGATGAAAATAATATATATACAAAAACAATAGATAGTGGGGATGAACAAATAACATACCAAGCAATAATCGACCAATATTTACTAACTAAAGACAAATCGACATCTACAGATACAAAAGTCACAAGCATAACAACTAGTTTTAAGCAAGACGGCACTATCGAAATAACATATAAATTAGAAGGCTATAACACTGAAGGCGAAGTTGGTACTTTATATCAAAAAGGAACATACAAAGATGACGAATTTGATTGTCAAATTGTTAATAACAATGGTTTTGATACTCAATGTCCAGAAATGAAAAAAGAAGCCCAAGAATTTAACGATGAAGTTAAACAAATTTTTGAAGATAATGACATCGATGTAAACTACATCACTTTAAAAGATGAAAATGCTACAAATCAATAAAATCAAATATATAATATAAATAGTGTTAGTAATATATATTACTAACACTATTTTAGTATAAAATAATATTTTATAAAACGCTTTCTCCTAAATTAGTTGCACTACTAACCCTTTTTCCAGACCATTCCATATGCCATCCATTAGTACCTGGATTACTACCATTATAAGTGCTATAAAATGCCACATGAGAAACTTCAAACTCTAAAACATTCTGACCATTATTATGTCCCCATTCATTAGCGCCCGAATCACTTTCATTTTTAATATCGGCTATAATTGCTGGTATTTTTGTTCCATCATCTAAGAAAAAGTCAACTTTATCACCAACATTACCAAATTTTTTAGTACAAGCAATTAGATATCTGCCATCTAGTACAGCAATACCATCATCCCACTGAGCACCAGCAGCAGCCCATAAATCATATACATCGCCCTGGTTATAAGACCAGTTAAAATCATTGTATACAGTAACAGTATATCCGCCACCACCATATTCTTCAGGTATAATTATATTTCCAGAAGTAACACCATCGCCACAATTATCACCACCAGTAACAGATGGAGATGATGATCCAGTACTACCAAATGGTACATCTGTAGCATGAAAAGCATTATAACTTTTTAAAGAAGAGCCCTTATATGCTTTACTAAGTTCTACTATACCTTCACCTTCAGCCGCAGGCGAAGGGTCAAAAACATAAACTTTTCCATCTGCAACATGATCAACTGCTACCCAATGGCCTAAACTTAAATACAAAATAATAAATTGTTGATATTGGCCATCATAAGGAGTATTTAAAACTTCTCCTAATACCTCAGCCGCGTTATCTATATTAACCGAGGCTCCCTGTGTATGCATTGTAAAATTAGGAGCGATAGTATTCCAACTATCCCAAACTAAATTACTATCAGTATAACTAACATTTTTAACAAAAACTCCTGGATCAATACTAGGTACTGTTAAAGTCGTTCCAGATTTAGCAATCAAATAAGCCATAGATGTAGATGTACAGCCAGCTTTACCAACAGTGAGCCCTCCATCGCCCAAAGTTAAACTACTCCATCTAGAATCAGTTTGTTTCCAATTGACCATGTCACCACTACTAGCCGTTCCAGCATATAAACAGTTATCATTATTAGATCTAAATCTTTCAGCAAGATCAATAATTTCTTCAGCAACAATATCTTTTTTTCCTTGATACTGTTCTTTCCCTTCTTCTGTACTTAAATCAGGATTCTTTACATGACTATATGTTGCCCCAATAAAACCATGTTGACAAATATTAGCCATCGTATAATAACGGCTAAGCTTACCGGCCATAGCATTCTCTTCAATACCAAAGCCATTACCATCCATTGTAAATCCAGGGTTAAACCATGACAATGACATATCGACAGTTGTTCCAACTGTACAAAAAACACCATTCATTGCAACAGAAGCGAAATTTTGAAGCGGATCATTTTTATCAAACATATTACCAACTAAACCATCGCCAGCTAATGCTTGTTTATAATTTTCATCACTATAAGTTCCAGTCCAACCACTAGAATCAAGCATAACAATAGTAGCTGCTACTAATAAATCCACCGCCTGTGGTTTTTTTATATTATTTTCTAAAGTGCTATCCCCAGTATCACTTAATCTATCAGCATATTTTTCAATTGTTTTATCTAGAACACAAGTTAAAAAATCATTATTATATTCACAAGAACCATCATCATTTTCAGCAGAAGGATTATAGTTTGTAGCATTCTCATCAGTACAACCACTAGTTTCATCAACACCGCTTGTATCACCAAATATACATTCTCCAGCCGATACAACTGCATCACCAAGTGTCGTTATAGACTGACCAATATTACTTACTAAATTATCGATATCAACCGCTAATTTTGACCAAGTATCCTTATATTCCTCAGAGTCAAAATCAGGATCATAGCTCTCATCAAGATAATCAGTTAAAGTACCTCTATGCACCAAAGTGGCATAAAGCGCTGCTTCATCAGTTTGTCTAGGAAAAGCCTCGTGAATCATTTCAATTTTTTCAAATAACTGTTGTACTTTTTTATTTCCTTTAATATTATCTCCCATATAATTCGCAAATACACTACTAGTATTTACAAATATAACCAATAAAATTATAGACAAAAAAGAAATTTTCTTTATTTGTTTTTTCAAAAATTTAGAAATCTTTTTCATCTAACCACCACCAAATCAAATGTTATTATTTTTTCTAGCTTTATGTTTTACAAAAACAAACACAACTAATGCTACCACAATAATAGCAATTACAATAATAAAAGATAAATTAGAAGCCTCATTTTGAGGTACAACATCTTCTATTTCAAAAGATTTTTGAAGTGTCATTTCTATTGGCTTATTATTATAATTACTCTCATTAATATTCCAAGTATAAGTATTTCCATTAACTCTATCGGCATTATTGTCTAATACTTCTAAATTTGTTGTAATATTTATCTCTACACTATCAGCCGAAAGACCATCGTCTCCCTCAAAGCAAGTAAACTGACTTCCACTAGTTAAAACAATTTGCTTATCATTACTTTCAACATTAAAATCAGGATAACAATTACTAACAAAATAACTTTGTGTAAAAGAATTAATATCATGTTTATAATTATAAATCAAATTATAATAATTGTCATCTTCTTCAATTTTTGAGTCATAATAAACTCCTTCTGAAGGATTATAGGAAATCGGAATTTCATCTTCCAAATAATTAGATACATCATCATATGTATTTTGACTTTTTAAAAAAGATAAGGTTACTATTTCATCATAACTATCATTATCGATAGTCAAATCGTATTTAACATCACAACCCGTTACTAAAAAAAAGCACAAGATAAATAATAAAATTTTCTTTTTCATAAACCTCATCCTTCTTGTCTAAAATAAGCTGTCCATCCACCAGGATTAGCATGTACTACAATTTCTGAACCAGTCTGGTCGCCAGACTCTCCACCACATATCTTTCCATTTTCATTTTGCACAGCTTCAACAACTTGTCCATCTCCAACATACATTCCAGTATGTCCGACTTTCCACAATATATCTCCAGATTGCAACTCACTTTCAACATAATTATATCTTACAAAACCTATCCCTGTTAAAACTTTTGATTCATTTCCCGTATTAAATGGGTTATTACCCAATTCAGCTTGTGAATAACCAGAATTTAATAAAGAATAATATACTAAACTTGAACAATCATAATCAGGTCCATTTCTTTTACATTGACTATATCCATGACTCTCATCATTAGCAATATCAACAGCCCACTGTATATAACCGATGTCGCCACTATAATTACTTCCACTACTATCAGAATTACCGCCAGCAAGATCTGAAACATAACCATAAAGAATATCAGGCGTTGACACAACTATTAAAAAAATCAAAACAACAAATACCACAATAGGGGTTGCCAAAAAAATTGGAATTTTAAAAACAGCAAAAAACGATTTTACTTCTTCTTCATTTGAATTAGAGGTGATAGGCTTTGCTGTTTTAACTGCATTAGCACCTTTTGAAATAGCACTTTTTGCTTTAAGTAAAACTGCTGGTAAAGCCATTATACCACCTCCACTTCAAATTATTATAGTCCTCCACCAGAACCAAAAGAATCTAATTCTTGTTGAGTAACCATGATATTAATTCTCATTCGTTTACTACCACATACAAACAAGGCTTCCCCTTGATTATATCCTTTTATACTTTCTTTCTCATTATCATTTAAATCTATCAATTTTGCTAAATCCTCAACTGCCTGTTTTCTAAGGCCCATTACTAAATAGTAAGAAGCATTATCAAATATAGCCTTACCTTGTGTAATAACACTAGGATCACAAAAATCAGTTGGTTGTTGGGTAATTATTATTGTACCAGTATTATATTTACGAGCACGTCTTTGAACTTGTGCTAAGAAATCAGCACCTAAAGTATTATTGCCAGATAATAATACGTGTGCCTCGTCAACCGTTAATATTGTATTAATACTAGGATCCAATGTTAAACTCCATGCATACTTTAAAACATTAAAGAATAATGCATTTCTAATATTTGTATCAGTATTCATTAACTCCTTAATATTAAATACGATAAAATTACTTTTTGGAGATATTGTTGTGGTACCATCAAAATAAAATCTAAGCTCCCTAATAAGTGGACGAAGTTTTAATTCTAACTGTTCCAAAATATCTCTTTCTTTATTTTGCTCAGGCATAGCTGTAATTTTTCCTTTAACAGTTGCATATACATCTCTAAAAGTTGGATAATCATTAGAAGTAAAGTGAGTAAAATCAGTATTAAAATCAATGCCAAAACGTTTATAGGTTTCTTGAACCATTTCACTAAATACGTTAATAACATCTTCAGTAATTGATGGATCATAATACTTCATAAATGCTTTGACTGTTTGTAAAGACCTAGTAAGAACCGCATAACCCATACCTTGTTTAATCTCTTCCTCATCGGCATCCATAATAACTTCAAGTGGATTAATCATACCAAATTCTCCGCCTTTACCTAAATCGATAAAATCTCCACCATAAAGTCTTGCCATATCTTCAAGCTCGCCTTCTGGATCAATTAAAACCATTTTATAATCATTTCTAATATGACTTCTTAAAAGCAACTTAGCTGCCGTTGACTTACCACTTCCTGAAGTACCTAAAATAATCATATTAGCATTATTTCTATTATGTTCTTTTTGAATTTGATATAAAAATTGGTTAAATAATACAACACCACCAGAGAAATCCACTCCAAGTAAAGTAGATAAACCAGGATCTTTGATACTATCAAAGACATATGGATACATTGCAGCTAATGTTGGTGAAGGAATTGGTGTTCCAATTCTTTCCTCAACATCTTGTTTAGGGAAAATTGGCAACATACTTTTAAGTACTTTTTCTTGTTCAAATCTTAAAGGTATTGCCCTCATTTCCATCGCTTCCAAATAACTTTTTAACTGTAATTTTTTAGTTGTCAATTCATCAGCCGAATCAGCAGTTACCATTATATGTAATTGAAAATCATATATCTTAGCTTGGCTAGCTGCCAACTGTTTAATAAATTCTTCCAAAGATTCATAATCTTGACGAAGTTTCTCTTGCATCGTTAAATCATTTTCTTCTTGATAACGTGTTTTCAAATCAGCAATTTCCTTATTAACCATCTTTTGAATAACACTAAAAGGAAGCGGAATATGTTTAATAGCTATTTTAATCCCTGGCATACTAGTTAAATTAGCTAAAAAGCCAGGTGTAATTATTTTTGGATAAGAAATAGCGGTTAATATAGAGCAATATTTATCACTAGATACAAAGCTACTTGGTTTAAATTCCAACCCCTTAGGGGCAATTTGCGTTCTAATATCCATTAACTCATCACCGTCCCAAACGTTGTTGTCATTCCACCATTTAAGAAGTTATCTAAAATGATTCTCAAATCATCATTAGACGTTTGTGTAACACTAAGTCCTGCGTTAGCGAAAGCTTGAATCAAACCTCTTATTTTCTTCTGAATCTTATCCATATCTTTTTCCTTAAAGAGTAAATAATACTCTGTATCAACTACATTTAATGTTGTTGTAAATAAATTAGCCTTATTAATATCCTCCATTATTAATTTTCTTCTAACTGGATTAGTCTGTGAATTATAAAGTAATTGTAATCTGGATAAATAAGCCGTAATATCCACCGGTCTGTCAGCAACTATAATCCAAAATTCATAATCAATCATATTATAAACATTTCTCAAATTTGTTATAATCATATTTTGCATGTCAGGTTCTAGAATAAAGATATTTCTCGGTTGAATTTTAACTCCGGTAACCTTTTCATTATTATTACAAATAATAACTCCATTTGTAATCGATTTTATTGGCACAAAATCATTTGTGTACTTGCTTCGACTCTCCGTACTCATCGTTCACACACCATCCTTTCCATATAAATCTTTGTCTTGTTGTATAAAACCTATATAGTTCTTGAATCACTATCCTAATATTGTGGTAATTTGGTATAGGAAGTACCAAAAAGCCACATATAAGTGCCGGAAGCAAATCAATAATTGCCGTTAATAAAGTATTCGGAGATATTATCACTAGCATGAGCAATGTCGCTCCAATACCAACAGCAAATAAGATTAAATCAAATGTTGTAAATGCTCCAAATATAAGCATTGATTTTTTTGTGTTTGCTGGAATTAAGAATTGCATTTAATCACCCCTTTTAATTAATGCCTTGGACCGCCAAATCTTCTAGGACCACCAGGCATACGGCCTCTTGGACCGCCTTCTTTTCCTCTAACAGCCTCAACGTCAGCTCTCTGCTTTTGCTCTTTATCTTTAAGCTCATCCATTTTGTCTTGAAGATTCTTAATCTCTTGTTCTGCAGGTATATTTTTAGTTTCAAGTTGTGTAGCGCTAGCAGAAATTTGCTTACTTAGACTATCTAAATTATGTCCATCCATAGTAAAGCTACTAGCATGTCCACTCAAACCAGCATTTGCCAAAGCCGTATCATATAATGATTTTATAGCCATATCAGCATTTGGATCTTGGCTATTTAAGTTTTCTGTAACATAGCTATCCGCACCATCACTATACAAATACTTTTGTGCTTCTTGTCTAATAGCTTCTGCTCTAGCACCATTACCTTTTGTTTCTTCCTCAGCAGCATTTCTTAACAATTCCTGATAATGTGCACCTTGAGCTCCTCTTCCTTCTTGAATTTTCTTTACAGCCCTATCTCTAAGTGCATCCAAAGAAGAACTTGTAGCTTTATTTAATGAAATTTGTCTTCTAGAATCCATAAGGCCGAGTTCGATTTTTCGTTTTTCATACTCCAATTCATTCTTGCTCTTTGCTGTTCTTCCTAAAGCACCAGGAGTTCCTAATGTGCTAGAAAATCTAGCTCCCATTCGGCCAAAAAAGTCAGAACCACTAGATCTTGCCATACCTAACCTCCTATTAGTATCTGCTTGCATATTAGCAATCTCATTTATCTTTTTCCCGCCAAGGCCATTTGCAAAACCGCCTAAAGTTCCAGTAGCTATACGTCCAATTCCTGATCCAGTAGCTGCACCTGCAACTCCAATTCCTAATCCAACAGCTCCACCAGCTAAAGCATTAAATCCTGCATTTTTAAATGGATTTAAATTCAAATCTCCAGAGCCTTTAATTCCAAATATATTTTCTATAATATTCGGAACTTGCTTAGCAAACATAAACGCACCTATAACTAGGAAAAGATAAACCCAAATATTATAACCGGTATCTTGAGATAACAAGCCTCCAATATTAGTACCATTTGAAATAACTGTAGAAGCTATCATAGAAATTACAAACATTACCAAATATATTGTAGCTAATCTTAAGAATAATGAAAAATATGTAGTTGCACATTCCTTAATCCAACTGTGCAATTTTCCATTACTCATCGATTCCTTAGGATCTATATACGAAATAATAGCAATCGGAGCGACCATCTGCAAAAAGCATAATTTTATAGCACGAACTGCAATATCAACAGAAAAGCTAATCAATAAGAATACAACATAAATACCAACAACCGCTGAAATGAATGGTAAATAATTAATAACATATTCTCCATCAACCTTCCAATTCAATAATCGGCCAAAATCCTCAAATTCACGTTCATCCTTAAGTTCGCCATTTTCATTAACATATTTAAAGAAACTAAATAAAGTTACATTATTCGCCGACGTTTCATCATTTTCTTCTAATTGTGTAGCAAATTGATTTAAACAATCTCCATTATTAGCATAAGCCATATCAACTGAGCCTAAGATTCCAGAAGTACCATTACAACTACTTAAAACACCATTCGTAGAGTCATTAGCAGCTGTCGATTTCATAGCATTCTCATCAATAGAATAAAAAGTTCCATATAACATAAACTGTAAATCTCTGGCCATAGAATTAACACCTTCTACAGTTATCATATTACCAGTAACATCACTGCTAGTTGACCCAGAAGCATCTCCTAAAATAAGTTGACCTATTGCATTAGTTTGAACGATTACTCTTTGAATATCCATAGCAAAACTAAAGATAGAAGGAACACTAACAAGCAATACCAAAGCGACTAAAACATTAGTAATTAATTTTCCCATACCTTTAGAACTATCTCTAAAAGAGTTTGGATCAACAATATATTGCAAAAGAGAAAAACTAATCTTGAAAAGCATAAATATTCCCAATAAAACATATATATGATTAATCAAATTATTAATTTCAGAATTCCCAGTAAATAAATCAACTTCCGATAAATATACAAATAATTTATAAATAGTTGGAATAAGACTATAAACAACATTATCAAGGAAAAACATTAAAGATCTCGCAAGATCTATCAAAACATCAGTCATAAAAACCTCCTTTA
>HF990863.1:1094-1234 GCA_000432855.1 Firmicutes bacterium CAG:822 | reverse complement strand
TCATTAATAAGGCCTATTATAAAGTCCAAAATCATAGGAAGTAATAGTAAAATAATAACAACAACAATTCTTATAACTAAATGTCTAAAAGCATCTCGAAATTTCTCATCATCAGAACCAACAATAGCTTTTATAAAGCT
>HF990863.1:0-933 GCA_000432855.1 Firmicutes bacterium CAG:822 | reverse complement strand
TAGTTTGCCCAGTAGTTGCTGCCCACTTTTTTATGGCTTCAATTTCTGTAGTATAATTAGAATCGCCCAAGCCCTCATCTTTCATAGTTCCAGCAACGTTATTAGACTTTTTCAACTTCGTATAATTATCTTTTGAAATAGCAGTAAATCTATCACTATGAACAGCAGTAGGATCCCAAGTTACTTGTTCACCAAGGATAGGAACATCAATTGTTGGCTGACTCCAAAGAATTCTTCTGTCTCTATGTCCAGTAGGCGTATCCCAGCTTTCATAGTAAATAGTAAATCGATTACATCCTGCTGAAGCCGCAGTCACAGAACAACTATTATTTGCAACATTATCAGCAAGTTCTTTTTTTTCGTCATCAAAATTATACAAAAATTTATTGTTTGAAACAATATCATCAGTTAAATCATTATAAGCACCACTTTTACCAGAATTAACATCAAAACCACTTTCACCAAAATACGCAATCTTAGGATCTTGACCCGCTTCTAAGCTAACTTCTAGCAAATAGTCAGTCCTATAACTATTATCATCCGTCATCAACTGCCCAATAAAATAACAACTACAGGCTGCATCTACTCCTTTAGTACCTATAAAGAAAGACACAAACAAAATTAGAAAAGTTAACAATTTATTTATATGTTCTTTCATAAAATCACTTACCTTATTACACATAACCATTATAACATAATTTAATTCAGTCACAAACATTTAATATATGAAAAAACAAAAATATGTTTCTTCTTTTACTTTATTAAAAACAAAATTATACTTTACTTACTTATGAAACAACAATAATATTAAAATTTACATTTTTGCCTCAACTTATAATCAATTGCAATAAAGCTATAAGCAACATTATCAAGGAAAAACATTAAAGAACTCTCAAGATCTATCAAAACATCAGTCATAAAAACCTCCTTTAC
>HF990862.1 GCA_000432855.1 Firmicutes bacterium CAG:822 | reverse complement strand
AAGCATATGATACATGATATAACAAATAAACTAATAAACGAAAACGACATTATAGTAACTGAAAATTTAGATGTTAAAGGAATGCAGAAGAATCACTACGTGGCTAAAGGACTAAACGAAAACCCAATATCTGAAATAATCCGAGTGCTTAAATATAAGGCTAACTGGAATAATAAGAAAATAATTCAAATAGATAGATATTATCCAAGTAGTCAAATCTGCAGTGTTTGTAATTATCAAAATAACTGAAAATTTAGATGTTAAAGGAATGCAGAAAAATCACTACGTGGCTAAAGGTCTAAACGAAAACCCAATATCTGAGATAATTAAAGTACTTAAATATAAGGCTAACTGGAATAATAAGAAAATAATTCAAATAGATAGATATTATCCAAGTAGTCAAATCTGCAGTGTTTGTAATTATCAAAATAAAGAAGTAAAAGATTTAAGTATAAGAAAATGGGAATGTCCAGTATGTCATACAGAGCACGAACGTGATTATAATGCAGCAGTTAATATAATGTTTAAAGGTTTAGAAAAATATATGTTATACTTAAAGCAATCTATCTAATCATAAATTTTGACAAATAAATAAAATAAATTAGGGTGGCGACCATCCGATATTGGTCTATGGAGGAATCTAAGATTCCTATGAAGTAGAAAGAGCTTACCGTGAGGTAAGCTAGTCAAAATCTATTTTGACCTTCGTTCTTGTCACGAAAATGAATAATATGTTAAAATAAAAGTAGATTGTTAGAATAAAATTAAATATACTATCTTTTAAAGAACATAAATAAGTGTTATAATATACGAGGTGATTTTAAGTGGAACTACTGAATAAATTAGGAATAAAACCTAAAGATATATCGTTATATGAAACAGCGTTTTCTCACACCTCTTATTCCAATGAACATGGAGTTAAGAGTTATGAAAGACTAGAATTTTTAGGCGATGCTGTTTTGGAATTATTGATGAGTGATTATTTATATCGCAGTAATAAATACAACGAAGGCGAAATGACTAAAATCAGATCTCATTATGTTTGTGAAACTGCTAACTATGAATATTCACTTAAATTAGGCCTAAACGAGTATTTAAAACTTGGAAAAGGTGAAGCAGAAAATGGTGGTAAATATCGAAAAGCCATCGTTGCCGATATTTTTGAATCATTTTTAGGTGCTCTTTATTTAGATCAAGGATTAGATAAAGTAAAAGATTTTTTTAATAAGCATATTGTTCCATTAATTGAAAATCATGAAGTTGATTTCTTTGACGATTATAAATCAGCGTTACAAGAATTTGTCCAAACCGGTAAACGTAGTTTGGAATATAAATTAGTAAGTGAAACCGGTCCATCACATAATAGACAGTTTACTGTCGAAGTTGTCATCGATGATATTGTTTATGGTACTGGTAAATCACATAGTAAAAAATCAGCTGAACAAGAGGCTGCAAAAGATGCCTTAAATAAAGCACAGAAAGGGAGTTTAGTATGGGAAGAGCATATGAAGTAAGAAAAGCAAGTATTCAAAAAACAGGAGCAGCTAAAGCTAAATTATATTCAATGTATGCGAGAGAAATATATCAAGCTGCTAAAAATGGAGGTACTGAATTAGAGGGAAATCCAACCTTAAAAAGATTAGTTGATAAAGCCAAAAAGGAACAAGTTCCAAATGATATCGTTAATAGAGCTATTGAAAAAGTAAATAGTGGAGCCGATGAAACTTATACTGAAGCTAATTATGAAATTTTTGGACCATCAGGTTCAACAGCTATCGTTGCCTGCTTAACTGACAATGTCAATAGATCTGTTAGTAGTGTACGTGCTGTTATCAACAAATGTCATGTTAAAATGGGAGCTCAAGGTAGTGTTAATTACATGTATGACCATTTATGTATCGTTAGTTTTAAAGGATTATCTGAAGAAGATACTTTAGATGCATTAGTCGAAGCTGGGTTAGATGTTAATGATATTGAAACCGAAAATGATGAAGTTGTTGTTTATGGAGCTCCAAATGATTTAAATAAAATCAAAGAAGCCATTTCAGCTAAGTTACCAAATGTCGAATTTGATTTAGACGAAATAACTATGCTACCAAAAGAAAAAGTAACTTTATCTGGTGAAGATAAAGAAACCTTTGAAAGAATGCTTAATTTACTAGATGAAGTGGAAGACGTTCAGCACGTCTATCACAATGTCGAGCTATAAGCTCTTTTTTTATCATCAAAAAAGTGGTAACGAGTTCGTTATCACTTTTTAAACACTCCTGTAATTCCAAATGAATTTTTATATACAAAGTAACGCGGAGAATTTGTAATTAACTCAAAGTCACCGACATATTCAATAACGTTCGCATGAAAGTTCAGTTTAAATTCATTTAATCCTTTATATTTGTTATTAGGTTTATTAATATTTGTTACTCCGCCTAAATGGAACTTTTTATAGCCAAGTTTCGCATATCTTCCCATTAATTTCCAAATCATTAATTGTTTGGCTCCAAATTTTTTATAGGTTTCATCATATCCATCGATAGCTAAATAAACCTCATCTTGCCATTTAATCACTAATGCACTAGATGTGATAATTCCATCCGGGAATTTTTTTAAATATTCTGTTGCTTCAGCTAATTGATTGCGGTATTTAACAACATTTTTATCAATATTTAATTTTTCATTAATTATCTTATCAGAATTCCCTTTTTGATGAATTAATTTCTGACTAAGTTCTGTACTTTTTTTATAATAATCATTATATCTTTTTTGCGTATATTGTAAGTAATCGGTTGTATCAAGCTTACTATAATAAAAATCAATTAAATTGTCCTTACCAAAAAACTTGTACAAATCTTTAAAATATTGTAAGCCTCTTGGGTATTTGCCCTTTGTTTCCTCGTATAAAAATTTTAAATCCTCTTCTTTTCCATGATATACTTTAATACCATCACGAACTGCTTTTCTAATTTTGTTTCGGCAGCTTCGATCGATATTCGCAAATAATTTAATATAATCTAAATCCAAGTTAATATAAGCTTCAAATCTCGGCTTTAAAGCCTCAAAGTAATTGTTATAACCTAAATGAAAATAGCCAAGTTTTTTTAGCCTTTCAAAAGTCACATCATATAATTCATTACTTTGAATCGTATGACCAGTACTATTATATACTTTTCTAATAATCATTGGATTTATTTTTACAGCCACAATATCTTTTTTTCCTAAAAATTTTTTAATCAACTTTGTAAAAGTTGTAACAAGCTCTTCATCATTATAATTAATTAAAAAACCTCTAGGCGCTAAAGCATATTTAAATCCGTTAACTTTATAAACTAAAATTAAACTAGCAGCTTTTAAAACATTTCCATCCATAAGTCCCACAAACATTGAACTATATCCTTCCTCATGCATTGTAAATGCATAATAAGGATTTTGATAAATAGACCCCGGTTTAAATAATTTTGAAAATTCTAAAAATTCTGCGTTTGTTAATAATTTAATATGCATATAAACGCCTCCCACATTATTAATTATACCAAATAAACGCTAATACATATATATTTTTAAACAAATTTTCACTAAAAAAGGAAAAATAATCTTTGTGTCGTATGTTTTTAATAGAAGGAATCTTTCCTTCTAGAAAAGAGGACATATGACAATCACTACAATAAAAGAGAATAAACCTAAAAATAACCTTATTAAAAATCGTATCTCACCAAATATAAGTAAAGATATAGATAATGTTTTAAATAACATTAACGAACGAACACCAGTTAAATTGAGAGATTACACACCTCGAGTTTTAGTCAAAAACGGTATAAAGAACTTGCCGATGTATGAAAATCCATCCCACATTAGAAAAAACATTTTAACTATTAAAGAAGCCAAAAACTTGGGCTTGGCAGTTAACAGTAAAGACCATTATCACGGATTAGGAAAAGGATTATATATAAAAGCATTAGAAAGTTTAGATAATCCTAGAGTAATTTTTAAAAATAAAGATAATAAAAATTATTTAATTTTAACAGTAATTAAAGATAAAAAAAATAATAATATTATTGTTCCGATAGAAATAGAAACAAAAACTGATGTAAATAAGGTTTCAATAGATGTAAATCCAGTAAAAAGCATTTATGGTTATGATAGAAAAAATCCAAATTTAAATCAATATATTAAATATAATATTAAAAACAAGTCATTAACAAAAATTTATGAACAAAAAAAGCAGAGTACGAATATTGCTTCGCAGTCCGCTTTTTCTATAAACAATATATCACAATCTAATAATTGTGTCAAATAATTAACTCAAATCTGTTTTAACATAATTATCACACATTGTCGATTCTTTATCATCTGTAGCGCGGCAACATGCTACTTTTATCTGATTTAACTTGCACGCATCGTTCATAACATCACAGTGTTTGCAATCGTATACCGTACAATTTATTTTTTGATTTTTCATATAAAATTACCTCCACTAATATCATTTGTTAAAATTGCATATTTATTCATAAAAAACAAACTACCTTAATATATTTGTATTGGTGATATTATGAACAGAGTCGGTATTCCGCGTAGTCTGTTTTACTATTATTATGGAAATTTTTGGCAAGATTTTTTTGATAGCTTAAATATTTCATATATAATCAGCCCAGTTAGTAATCAAGATATTGTAAATAGGGGAATAAAAATTGCGAACGATGAAATGTGTTTATCTTTAAAAAATTATTTAGGACATGTCGATTATCTAAAAGATAAATGTGATTATATTTTAGTACCACGCATTAGTAATTTTAAAAATAGTAACCAAACATGTACTAATTTTTGGGCCGCGTATGATATCGTTAAAAATAAATTTCAAACTAAATTACTTCATTACAACATTGATTTAGATAAAGGGAAAACTTTAAAAAAAGGTTTATATAAAATCGGCAAAGAATTGGGTAAAACTAAGCACCAAATCAAAAAGGCCTATAAATATGCCTTAATAAAAGAAAAAAAAAGAATTAAAAAAAATCATATCATTAATTTAAATAAGTTAAAATCAGATAAAACAAAAATTTTAATTGTTGGTCATCCTTATAATTTATATGATGATATGATCGGTAAAGATATCCTTAAATATCTAATTAAAAACAATATCGAAGTAATATATTCGGACAAGTTTGATTCTAAAATAACTAATCCGCTAAGTAAAAAATTATCCAAAGATTTATATTTTAAATATAGTAAAGATAATTTAGGCTCAATAGTTTATAGCGAAAAAAATATAAATGGGGTTATCTTTATTTCATCATTTCCATGCGCCCCTGATAGTTTAGCTAATGAACTTGCAATGCGTAAGATTAAAATTCCATATTTGAATCTTGTAATCGATGATAGTACTTCATTTACCGGCTTAGAAACCAGATTAGAAAGTTTCTTAGATATGTTAGGAGGTAAGTTAAATGACTAAAATAGCTTTCCCCCAAATGGGTGATTATTATATTCCAGCCACTTTTTTACTATCCCATATTTTCCCAAAAGATGAAATAATTAAAGCTCCTAAAATAACTTCTAAAACAATCGAACTCGGCACTGAACACTCACCAGAATTTGTCTGCACTCCTTTTAAATATACCTTAGGAACAATGATTGAATGTATAGAAAAAGGCGCAGAAACATTAATTCAAATGGGTGGTGGATGCCGTTATGGATATTATGCTGAACTCCAAGAAAAAATATTAAAGGATTTAGATTATAATTGTAAAATTATTAATTTAGTTACTGAAGGGACTACAAGTTTAAAAAGAATTAATAAATTATTAAAGCAAATTAATCCAAAATATTCTAAAATTAAAGCTTTATATTATGGTTTTATCACTATCAAAATGGTCAAATATATGGATGAAATTGATGATTATATTAGAGAAAACATTGGTTTTGAAATAGAAAAAGGCTCTTTTGAAAGTTTAAAAGAAGAAATGCTTATAACCTTTAGTCATGTTAATACCTACCGGCAATTATATAGAGCCTATAAAAGATATTTAAAAAAATTCCATAAAATAAAAGTTCACAAACCAGATAACCGGCTAAAAATTGGCATAATAGGGGAGCTATATACGATTATGGAACCATTTTCTAATTATTTTTTAGAAAAAGAACTTGCTAAACATCATATTGAAATTAAAAGATTTACAAATGTTCACTATCTATTATTTGAAAAAGCCCATAAATATAAAAAATACAAAAAGTATTCTAAAGAATATTTTACTTATTCTATGGGTGCCGATGCGAGTGATAATATCGCAAGGTGTAAATACCTATGTGAAAATGACTATGACGGTATTATACATATCAAATCGTCTTTTTGTACTCCAGAAATAGGGGCAATGCCCATTATAAATAAAATAGCCGACATTTATCAAAAACCAGTATTATTTTTTAGCTTTGATTCCGCTACTTCGGAAACTGGAATTCAAACTAGATTAGAAGCCTTTTATGACATGTTAGAAATGAGGAAAGATAAATGAAAGATTGTTACTTAGGCGTTGATATTGGTTCAATATCCACTAAAGGCGTTATCATCGACGATGATAACAATATTATTACATCTGCTTATATTTGGACAGAAGGTAATCCTGTAGAAGCCGTCCGTAAATTACTTGATATTTTAAAATCTAAATTGCCAAAAGAATATGTGGTAAAAGGTATTGGAACAACCGGAAGTGCTAGAAAACTAATTGGTTTAATGTTAAAAGCCTGCATTGTTAAAAACGAAATAACAGCTCACGCTATTGGTACTTTAACCTTTTATCCAAATGTCAGGACCATTTTAGAAATTGGCGGCCAAGACTCTAAAATCATTTTAATAAAAAACGGTATTATAACAAACTATGCTATGAATACCCTATGTGCCGCTGGAACAGGCTCTTTTTTATCAAGCCAAGCCAAAAGATTAGGTATTGATGTTGAAGAGTTTGGTGACTATGCTTTAAAATCTAAAAATCCAGTTAAAATAGCTGCTCGATGTACCGTCTTTGCTGAATCTGATTTAGTTCACAAAGCTCAAGTGGGTTATCCTAAAGAAGATATTATAGCTGGTCTTTGTAAAAGTGTTGTTTTAAATTACTTAAATAATGTTGGAAAAGGTAAAAAAATAGTCGGTCCAATTATTTTCCAAGGTGGTGTTTCAAAAAATAAGGGAGTCGTTAAATACTTTAAAGAAATATTAAAAGAAGACATTATTGTTGATGAAAATAGTCATTTAATGGGCGCTATTGGTATTGCTGTTTTAGCTAGAAGAAATAAAACTGGTCATAATTATTCTTTAGAAATGAACAATGTTAAATTTATCACTAAAGCCTTTGAATGTCATCGCTGTCCAAACACCTGTGAACTACTTAAAATATATCGTAATGATGAACTTGTCGATTCATGGGGTAGTAAATGTGGTAAATATTAAAAAAGAATTCCTAAACGAATTCTTTTATTTTTGACCCCATCTTTGATAAAACTTATCAATTTGGCTTTGACCATTTTGCAGTTTCCTTATCTTCGGTTTAACTGAATTTTCTGATAAATAATCATGATTTAAAAAATCTAAATCAAAAATTGCTTCATTTACCGTGTATAATTTATCTGTTAATATAAATTGTTCAAAATGCCCAGAACTTATATATCCATCACGATCTAAAAATAAATCCATTCTAATAGCTCCAGGAAATTCATGCCTTCCCAAAGTCAAATTACTAAGTGTTGGAATGTTTACCAAAAAGCCCTTATCACTATTCGCAAATGCCATTTTATGCTTATGACCTTCTAGTACAAGCTTACCATAAATTGGTTCAAAGTTATACTCAGTTATATGATGTCTTATAAAAATTTGATTCTCTCCAACATTTAAAATTCCAAGCCCATAGTCTAAAGGTATTAAGTCATAGCGGGCCGTTTCTAAGGCTTTTTTTATATCAATACCAGATTTATATAAACTAAAATCATGATTACCTAAGCAGATTAAATTTAAAACATCTTCATCATATGGATGATTTTTAATCACATATTCTAATTGCTTTTCTGGCTCATCTATTGCTTGATCACCCTTACTAAATGATCCATCGACTAAGTCGCCACCATTGATAATTATATTAATACCATAATTCTTACAATATTCATAAATCTTATTCAAATAATCCATTGATTCTAATTTATTTCCAAAGTGTAAATCGCTAATTAACATCGCCGAGAATTTATTAGAATCACAAAGTTTTATTGTTGCTGCACAAGAATTCTTTTGTGGCAACTTTTTAATTAAATACCTAATATCACCACTATCATATATAATTTTTTTGAGTACTAAACCCTCATTTCTAATCTGCATAATTCTTTTATGAACATCGTTCACCAAAATATTTAATTCTTGAGCCATTTCCCTTAATGTTTTCTCTTCTTTTATCTTTTGTACAATTTCAGTATTTTCATCAAACATAATAAACTCCTTATTTCTTCAATAATTTCTTTTCTTTCAAATTTTCGTGTTTTAAGAAGAACTCCAAATTAGTCTCACTAAAAACTTCAAAATTATTTTTAACCCCAATTTGCTTAAAATATCCACTATGGATAAATCCGCTACCAAATAGTAATTGCATTTCAACCATTCCTGGCTTTTCTTGACATCCAAAACATAAATCACTAAGTGGTGGAACATTTATTAAAAAATTATTCCTATTTATTTTGACAAGCATTCTGTGATGATGACCTTCTAACACCAATTTATTAGGTAATGGTTTAAAACTCATATTATTTAAAGGATGTGACAGGACAAATTGATCTCTGTCAACATTAATTAAGGAAAAGCCATAGCCACCACTAATTAAATCAGGTCTTCTTTTAGAAATAGCTGAAGCAATATCGCGGCCACATTCATAGCTACTATAATCGTGATTGCCATAACAAATAATATTTAAAATATTGTTATCATGTGGATACAAATCTATAACTCTTTCTATTTGTTCGTCTATATCACTTACCACTTGCTTGCCTCGTGTAAAATTTCCGTCGATTAAGTCGCCACAATTTAAAATAATATGGATATCATTATCTCGCGCATAATCATAAGTTTTATATAAATAGCTAAAATTTTCTAGTTCATTGCCAATATGTATATCTGAAATAACTAAAGCTTTAAACTTCGCACTATCATGAAGCGATAGATTGATTGTATGTTTTTCATAATTTTCCTCAAAAACATATCTAATATTTCCATCGTCAAAATATAAAGGATTAATAAAATATCCATCACCTATAAGCTTTTGAATTCTTTGGTGTACCTGTCTTGGACTAAGCCATAGGTTACGTGCTATTTCATTTAAAAAATATCCTTCACTAATCATCTCGAAAATCATCATTTCTTTTTCTGTCATAAAGCACCTCTAAATCCATTGTAACACCTATATAAATAAAAAGACAATCAATTTTGATCGTCTTTCAAAAAGTCATCTATCTTTTTATCAAAAATCAAAGATAATTTATAGACTAAAGTAAGAGAACAGGTTTTCTTCTCATCATTAGGTGATTCGATTCTTTTTAAATATTCTGGAGATACCTCTAACATTTCAGCTAAATCCATTAGTCTTACACCTTTCTCTTTCCTAAATTTCTTAATGTTTTTACAAATTATTTTTTTAAAATCTTTATTATAATTTTTAAATGGTTCGACCATATCTATCACCAAACTAATTGTCCCATAATTAGTAAAATAAATAAGTAAACTTTTCGTCCCTAAAAGGTATACTTTTTGTCCTAAAATGTGCTATTATAAAAATAGGGGAGTGAATAACATGAGAAAGATTAAAAGAATGAGAAGAAACAAACAAAAGAAAATTATTCTTATTACTAGTATTACGTTACTTTTGTTTTTGACTATTGGTTATGCAGCTTTTCAAACTAATTTGAATATAACAGCAAAAGCCAATATTAAAACAATCGACATCACCGATAAAGTAGTAACTAGCGGTGATGGACTTTACGAAGATCAGTATGAAGATGGTAGATATATTTATCGTGGACAAAACCCTGACAATTATATTTGGTTTAATGAGGAACTTTGGAGAATTATCGCCAAAGAAACTGATGGTACATATAAAATAATTAGAAATGAAGTGCTTGAAAACCATGTATTTGACGAGCCAAACTATAGAGACACTTCTAACAATAGTTATTGTACTGATCCCGTACAAGGCTGTGGAGTATATGCGAAAGTAGATGGAACATTTTCATCCCCTAGTGGATCACAAAGCGGAACAGTAACCGAAGATTCTAGTATCAAAATATATTTGAATGGTGAGTATTATGTAAATAATATAAATACTATAGCTAAAGGACAAATGACATCTCATTCATTTAATATAGGAGCAGTAGAGTATTTAGATCAAAGCGGTGTCAGCGCAGATAGTATAGAAAAGAATATAGCTGGAGAGAAAATGTATATATGGACAGGAAATGTAGGACTTGTAAATGTATCAGATATATTAAGAGCAAGTACGAACTCATCATGTACATCAGTAACTATCTCATATAGTAATTACACTGCATGCAATAGCAATTATTTATTAGATATAGGAACTGCCTCTGGATTATATTATTGGACAATCAATGCCTCTTCTAATGAGTCTGGGGACTATTCATATGCTACATGGGATAGTTATGCAACTAGCTCACGCATGTATGTGAACCGCAATCATGCAGGTCACAGTGAACTTGCTCCGCGGCCTGTAGTTTTCTTAAAAGACGAAACATCTTTAAGTGGCCAAGGTACTAAAACTAACCCATATAGAATTTTAAATTAATTATTATTAGAAATAGAAGAATGTATAAATTATTTATACATCCTTTTCTATTCATATAACACAAATTTCTTAATATAATAATAAAGAAACTATTTGACAATCATTTCAAAGTAGTGTATAAGTTATATTAGTCAAAAAAGGAAGTGAATTATGGGTAAAGATTTAGTTATTGTAGAGTCGCCTACAAAAGTCAAATCAATTAGTAAATATTTAGGAAATAATTATGTTGTTTCATCTAGTAAAGGTCATATTAGAGATCTATCTACAAAAGGTAAATATGGTTTAGGTGTCGATATCGAAAATCATTTTAAACCAGATTATAAAACAATAAAAGGTAAAAAAAGTGTTATCGATGAATTAAAAAAAGAAGCTAAAAAAGCCGGTAAAGTATATCTCGCAACCGATCACGATAGGGAAGGAGAAGCCATTGCCTGGCACCTTTATGACTGTCTAGATTTAAAAGATAAACCTTATAGTAGGGTTACCTTTAATGAGATTACCAAAAACGCTATCTTAGAAGCTATGAAACACGAAGGTAAAATCGATCAAAACTTAGTAAATAGCCAAGAAACAAGAAGAATCTTAGATAGAATTATTGGTTTTAGATTAAGTAAATTAATTCAGTCTAAAACCGATGGTTCATCTGCTGGTAGAGTTCAAAGTGTTGCTTTAAAATTAATCGTCGATAGAGAAAGAGAAATACAGGCTTTTAATCCAGAAGAATATTGGACAATCGAAGCTGATTTCAAAGATTTTAAAGCGGATTTATTTGCCTATAATCAAAAAAAAATAGAAATTAAAACCGAAAGTGAAGCCAATGATGTTTTAGATAAATTAACCAAAGCTTTTGAAATTGAAAGTGTCACCAAAAAACAAAAAAACAAACAATCAAAGCCACCTTTTACAACCAGCACCTTACAACAAACAGCTTCTAATAGATTAAGATTTTCATCTAGAAAAACTATGAGTGTCGCTCAAAAGTTATATGAAGGTATCGACTTAGCTGATGAAACTGTCGGATTAATTACTTATATGCGTACAGATTCTATTAGATTATCTAATGAATTTGTATCAGAAGCTTATAAATTTATCGAAAATAAATATGGTAAAGAATATACTGGACCGGTAAAAATTAGTAAGAAAACCGAGAATGTTCAAGATGCTCACGAAGCTATTAGACCAACTAGTATTGAAAGAACGCCAGAGAGCGTAAAACCATACTTAACCGATGACGAATTTAAATTATATAGATTAATTTATTATCGTGCTTTAGCTAGTATTATGGCTCCAGCTAAAGTTGAAGGGACAACCGTTATTTTAACCAATAACGATTACAACTTCAAAGCTACTGGCCAAGTTATTATCTTTGATGGTTACTTAAAAGTATATAGCGACTATGAAGAAACCAAAGATGCTATCTTACCACCTTTTGATCAGTATAATTCTAAAGTAATCGTTGCCAACGATATCACCAAAGAACAACACTTCACAGAACCTCCAGCTAGATATACTGAAGCTAAACTTATCAAAGAGATGGATGAACTTGGAATCGGTAGACCAAGTACGTATGCCACTATTATTGATAATATCAAAAAACGTGGCTATGTTAATTTAGCCGATCGTAAATTTGTTCCAACAGAAATTGGATTTGAAGTCACTGACAAACTCCAAGAATGTTTTAGCCATTTAATTAACGTAAAATATACAGCTGATATGGAAACAGACTTAGATAAAATAGCCGAAGGTAAAGAAGTTTGGTATAAAGTTCTAGAAGATTTTTACAAAGATTTTGAACCGGCTGTCAAAGACGCCTTTGATAAACTGCCTAAAAAAGAAGCTGAACAAACTGGTGAAATGTGTCCAGAATGTGGTCATCCATTAGTCATCAGAAAAGGTAAGTATGGTCAGTTCGTTGCTTGTAGTAACTTCCCAGAATGTAAATATATTAAACAAGAACCAAAAGAAGAAACTGTTATTTGTGACTGTCCAAACTGTGACGGTAAAATAATTGAAAAGAAAACAAGAAGAGGAAAGATCTTCTATGGTTGTAATAATTACCCTAAATGTAAAACCGCTTACTGGGATAAACCAACTGGTGAGAAATGTCCAAAGTGTGGTGAAATGCTTACAGAAAAAAAGGGAACAATTAAATGTAGTAAATGTGATTATACAAAATAAGACTTACGAAATTAATCGTAAGTCTTTTCTAATTAAACCAATTATCAAATGAATATTTAAACACTCTGTAGGCATATTTCTTGGCATTATAATTAAATTGTTTAATTAAGTTGCCATCTTCATCATATTCTCCAAAGGAATCATCCATTCCACTACCAACAACTAAATTATCATCCACAAATTGAACACTGCTGACAATACTTGAATAAGGAATTTCTAAACTATCCTCAAGCTCATAAGTTTGATCATCTTCATTAATCTTGTACATATAGAAATAAGATGTATCTCCTTTTTCATATTCCCCAACACCTGGATAATTTGTCCATTCAAAGTCCGGTCTTGTCACGATTGAACCATAGTTATTATTAAACATAATCAAATAATATTCACTATCAGATTCTCCCGGAATATAAGTCACCGCATGCTGACCTGCCGTATCGACGAAGTCACCAATCTTTTCATATAACAAATCACCATAAGAAGTATCTTCTAACATGCTTTCATCAGTAATCAAATACTTAATAGTAGGGTTAGTTTCATAATCAGATACATAAACAATTGTTGAAATTTCTCTAGCACTCAAAATTAAATCATCACCTTTAAGGGTTAAACAATTCAAATGAATCCAATCTAATGTCTCATTATCTTCTGGTAAAATAGCTTTTTCATAAAGCTCAGGAAGTAAATCTTTCATATCTACTACTTTTTTAACATCACCAGAATCTAAATCCAAAGTAACAATAACATCTTCTTTAGTATCAGCACCAACTTCATCAACTAAGATTACTAATTTATTACCATCTAAAATCATATCATGATGCATTCTATATTTTCCAAGGTCGTACATCTGAACAATTTTACCTAAAGAATCAACCTTCATAATTCCGCGGCTTTCATAAGGATAATACATATATCCATCATCAAATATAATCCTATCCGCACGGTAATCATTTAAAACAAGTTCATTTCTTAAAACTCCTGCATTGTCGTATAGATAAACATTTGCTTCATAATTTTTATCATGACCTAAAACTGTATATAGTCCATCAGTTAATTCTTCATCGCTATCACCATCAGTTTCTTCAAGCTGAATATCTACATCATTTTCAATATCTGGGGTTGTAACTGTTACTTCAAAAGTTGTATCTCCACTTGTTAACGTTAAAGTATTTTCACTTCCAGGTGCAAACCCAATTAATTGATATTCATCATTGTCACCTAAGGTATGTGTATAATCTGCATATCTCTCAGAACTAATCTTATAACTTAAATCATCGTAACTGTCACCTAAATAAACGTAATAAGATAAACTACCAGTCCCATAAGGATTATAAATGAGTAGGGGATTTTCTAATGAATAATCTTCTGAAGCCTTAAGCATTTCAATTTTCTTTTCAATAACATTTTGATAAGACAAATTAAAAATTGATAAATCTTCATCAGTGGTAACCTCGTAAACACCTTCAGAATTCATCTCTAAAGAAATATGCTTGTTCAGCCAATTTTCATTTTCAAACCTCGTATCTTGATAGTGTTCATAATATTTATAACCACCAAAACCTAAACAAGTAAACAACGCAACAATTAAGACTCCCACTAATATTTTCTTTTTGTTTTTTTTCAATTTCTCCATATCTATCTCCTTCTATATAATATAGAATAACCAATTTATGTGAAATTTAATTGAAAATAATTCAAAATTATAAAAAATTATAATTTCATATCAACTCTTGCTGGTAAAACTATAAAATCTCTTTCTATATAAAATTCAAAAGCTTTTACTTGAAGTATTTCAGCTAAACATTCTATTTTTTCAAAAGAAGGTGAATGCATTCCTGCTTCTAATTGGCTTATATAAGTTACACTCATACCTGTAAGTTCTGCTAAATGCTCTTGAGTATATTTTTTCTTAAAACGAAAATATTTTAAATTATTACCAAAAATTTTATTTAACTTCATTTTACCTCAACCCTTTAAATTTACTCTATTAGGTAAATTATATTTTTCCTTTTCCATAAATAGTTTAAATGCCTGAATATCTAGTGTTTTTGCAATATTTTCAATTTTTTCTAAAGAAGGAGAATGCTGTCCACGTTCTAATCTTCCAATATAATTAGGACTTACATCTAAAATTTCTGCCAACTTCTCTTGTGTGAGTCCTTTCTTATATCTATAGTATTTTATATTTTTACCTAATATTATTTTCAAATCCATATTAATCACCAGAACTCATAATACCATTTAAAGCCTCGCATTACTACAACCTAAACAGGCAAACAAAAAAACTAGACCAAAGTCTAGTTAATTTCTAAATGGCGTCCCCGGAGAGATTCGAACTCGCGACCCACGCCTTAGAAGGGCGTTGCTCTATCCAGCTGAGCTACGGAGACAACTCACGCGACATATTAAGTATACTATACATTTACAAAAAATTCAATAACTTTTTTTCATTTTCTTTAGAAAAATGTTATAATTGTAATGGTGATAATATGCAAGAAGGTAAAAACAGACAAAATTTTACACTATTTGATGAACTGTTTATCGATTTTAAAGAAGATTTAAAAGCTGATTTAAACATTGACGAATCATTAACAGATGAAGAATTAAAACAATTACTAACAGCCATTGTCAATGAATACGAAGGTGAATTCAGAGATGAATTTTCAGACATCTTTATTTATACGTATTATAAAAACTTATTAAATAGTAACAATAATACTATGAATAAAATTTTAGATTTCACTAGTTCAAAGAAGATTTTAGATAGTACTGGTAAAGAAGAAGTTTTAAAATCTGAACGAGCTGATTGTAATGATGTTTTGTATCTTTATGATTTTGATTTTGTTAAATCAGACAAAGAATCAGAATTTATCAGCAAAATTACTGAAAAACATATTCCTGTAAATTATCAAGTCACCGAAATTATTGATAATGACGATATTTTCTTTAGACCACCTAAAGGTAATCCGAATTTAAGAGGCCCGCATATAACTTATTCTATTGAATATGATGTAGATTATTGGCTTAAATTTAAAACTGAGATTTCTAAATATGTTGAAAATTTCGAACAGAAACATTCAGAAGATTTTTTAGAAGATTTAGAAGATTACCGGTATTGGTTGAATAAATATCGTACACTTATCACATTTTTAAAACAAGAAAATACAGTATGTTATTTAAAAGGAGGAGGGCATCATGTCAAAAATTAAAGATATAAAAGCTAGAGAAATTTTAGATTCAAGAGGTAACCCTACAGTTGAAGTAGACGTTATATTAGAGAATGGTATTTTAGGAAGAGCTGCTGTTCCATCAGGTGCATCAACTGGTGAAAGGGAAGCTTTAGAACTAAGAGACAATGATAAAACAAGATATATGGGCAAAGGTGTATTAACAGCTGTAAATAATGTTAATAACATTTTAAAAAATAGACTAATAGGAATGGATCCACACGATCAAAGAAAAATCGATGAAACTCTAATCGAATTAGATGGCACTGAAACTAAATCAAAATATGGCGCAAACGCTATATTAGGTATTTCACTTGCCAACTTAAAAGCTGCTGCTTTAGATAATAATGAACCATTATTTAAATATGTTGGTAAAGAGTATTCTATGCCAAGAGCTATGATGAATATTTTAAATGGTGGAGCGCATGCTGATAATGGCTTAGATTTTCAAGAGTTCATGATTATACCTATGGCTGATACATTTAGTAAAAGATTACAAATTGGTAGTGAAGTATTCCATCATTTAAAAACAGTTTTACATAATGCAGGTTACCACACAGGAGTAGGTGATGAAGGCGGATTTGCTCCAAACTTAAATACCAATGAAGAAGCTTTGAATTTGCTTATGAAAGCCATTAATGAAGCTGGATATACCCCAGGTAAAGATGTTAATTTTGCTATTGATGTGGCCGCTAGCGAGTTTTATGAAGACGGTTTATATAATTTAAAAGGTGCTAATTTAAAACTTACAACTGATGAATTAATTGATTATTATCAAACTTTATTAGAAAAATATCCAATCATTTCAATCGAAGATCCTGTCGATGAAAATGACTGGGAAGGTTTTAGAAAAATGACTGAAAGATATGGTGATAGAGTTCAATTGGTTGGTGACGATTTGTTTGTTACAAATAAAAAATATCTGAGGAGAGGTATCGATATGCATGCTGGAAATGCTATTTTGATTAAAATCAATCAAATAGGTACTATTACCGAAACCTTAGATACTATTAACTTAGCTAAACAGCACGGTTATAAAACAATTATCTCTCACCGTAGTGGTGAAACAGAAGATTCTTCTATTGCTGATTTAGCTGTTGGTTTAAACTTAGGTCAAATTAAAACAGGTTCACTTTCTAGGACTGATAGAACTTGTAAATATAATGAACTTTTGAGAATTGAAGAGGTACTTGGTAATGAAAAGTAAAGGTTTTACCTTAATTGAACTTTTAGGAGTCATCATTATACTTTCACTTTTACTTATGATAATTGTACCTAGTGTTGTTGGTAGCATCCAAGATGGACAAGAAAATGCTGACGAATCGACAACCAATTCTATTGTTTTAGCGGCTAGAAATTGGTTAAGTGATAATAGAGATGTTGTTGAGAACAATTCTCCTTATACAATAACTGTCGCAACATTAAAAAGTGAAGGGTATCTAGAAGGCGATATTACTTTACCTTCTAAAGGATGTAGTTTAAATAATGCTTCAGTTACTATCACTGTTACAGAAAAAGAAAACAACACTAAATATGATTACAAGTATAATGCTCCAAATGATTGTAAATAAAAAGACGTTAAGCTAAATTCTTGACGTCTTTTTTAACATCCATAATGACTGGTAAAATAATTGGCTTTCTTCCAGTGTGCAAATTGATATAGCTACTTAAAGTATTAGTAACTTCCGCTTTTACATCAGCATAATTTACGCCAGTTTTAATTTTATTATTAATTGCATCTCTAGCTAAAAGTTCTAATTTTTTAAGTAAATCTAAATTGTCATTTACTAAGACAAACCCTCTTGTAATAATATTTGGATTGGTTAGTAATTTACCATTTTTAACATCTATATTGGCAATCACTACGACAATTCCATCGTTAGCCATTATTTTTCTATCTTTCATTACTGCATTACTAACTTCACCAATACGGTTACCATCGACATAAGTATCACCAGCTTGAACACGACCAACTTGTTTAATTACACCTTTTTTCATTGAAAGTACGTCACCATTATTTAAAACGAAGGTGTTTTCTTTAGGTATATCACATTCAGTAGCAATATCCGCATGTCTTTTAAGCATTCTGTATTCGCCATGGAAAGGCATAAAATATTTTGGTTTAGCAAGTCTAAGCATCCATTTTAATTCTTCCTCATTCGCATGACCAGAAGCATGAATATCACTTAATGATGTATTAGTATAAACAGTTATTCCTTTTAAATATAATTTATTAATTGTTCTCGAAATACTTAAAGCATTACCAGGTATAGCTGATGATGAAAATACAACTACATCATCACTTCGCAATTTTATATGTCTAAATGTCCCATTCGCAAGTCTACTTAAAGCCGCAAGCGGTTCACCTTGAGTACCAGTACAAAGTAAACATACTTTGTTAGAAGGTAATTTTGTTGCTTCATCTGGAGTAATAAATATTTCTTTATGTTTAATATATCCACCTTCAATAGAAATTTCTATATTGTTTTCCATACTTCTACCAAACACTGCAATCTTACGACCGTGTCTTTTACAAGTATCGACAATATGTTTTAATCTATATATATTAGAAGCAAATGTCGCAATAATAATACGGCTATCATGTTTATTAAATAATTCTTCCAAAGCGTCATCAACTTTAGATTCACTAATACTTATACCAGGGTTCATCGCATTAGTACTATCGCTTAAAAGCAAAGTAATACCTTCAGAACCTAATTTCGCAATTTTTTGAATATCAGCCATTGGACCAATAGGAGTTAAATCAAATTTAAAATCACCTGTTGTCACAATAACCCCATCTGGTGTATGAATAACTATACCATGTGAATCTGGAATAGAGTGGGTTGTTCTATAAAATTCAACCCACATTTCTTTAAATCTGTAAACACTATCATCTTGATAAACATATAGATTATTATATTTTATTTTTCTATCTTCTAGTTTCTTTCTAATCAAAGCTGCAGCTTGATTAGGTGCATATATAGCCGGAATATTAATTTCTGAAAGCAAAAATGGAATACCACCGATATGGTCTTCGTGACCATGAGTAATAAATAAACCTTTAATTTTACTTTCATTTTGTTTTAAAAACGTAAAATCTGGAATAACATAATCAATTCCCAAAAGTTCACCACCAGGGAATATAACACCCGCATCAGTAATAATAATTTCGTCATTATGCATTACACAATACATATTTTTTCCGACTTCTCCAAGTCCGCCTAAAGCGAAAATGTAAGTTTCGTCTTTGTTAAACTTCATTATAAACTCCTTTCTTAAAAAGTTAAAACTGACTATAACATTATATCCTTTTTTTCTTACTTTGACAAGTTGAGATATAATAGAGCAATTAAAAATAATTAAAAGTCGTTTTTTATAAATATTGAAATTACTTTTATTACATGATAATATTTTAACTAGAGGTGCCAATATGAATCAAAAAACAATTATCTCGTGTATGGGTGTAGTAACTTATATTAATAATGAACAAATTTATGTAGCTTTGTTAAAAGATAAAGATAATAATTGGGTATTACCTAAAGGACACTTTAAAGAAGGTGAAAGTTTTGTCGAAACTGCCATTAGAGAAGTTTATGAAGAGACAAATATAAAATTAAAAAATGAAGATTTAGTTGATAAAATAGGTGAATTTAATTATTTTTCTGATCTTGAAAATAGCGATAAAAATATAAAAGCCTATTTATTTAAAATAAAGGAACCGCAAAAAATAATTCCTTTAGAAAAAGAAAATTTCGTAGAAGGTAAATGGCTATTATTAGAAACAGCCATTAGTAAAGTGACTTATCAAGAACAAAAAGAGGTTTTGCAAAAAGTGAGTAAATATATTTAAAAACTAGAAGTTCAAGATTATATGTTTGAATATAATAGTGAAGATTTAAGGTGATACATATGAAAGCATGGATAGATATTGAGAATGCACATACGCAGAAGGTAATAACACTAGAAGTGCCATTATTAGAATTTGACGATTATAAAAAAGTTGTCTTTGATATTTCAAATATTACTCAAGATGAATTAGAAAAACTAAAAGTTACCATAAATCCCCGAAAAGATTTGATGTACACTGATATTGAAATGTTTTTTACCGATCAAGATAATTATCCTAATTTTGGACCGGATTATGATTTTACAATTAAAGATAACAAGCTTATAGGCATTTATACAAGAGATAAGTGGTTAAATAAAATTCAAGAAGGCAATAATATTAAAAATTGAAAAACTTTGTAAATAGAAAGGATAAACAATCAAATAGAAAAATATTTTTTTAAGATTGATTATATAAGTTAATATGATAGAAAAATCGGAGCTAGATAAAAATAAAATAAAATTTGAAGTAAAAAAACATTATAATTTAGATATTATTAAAATAGAAACGATTGATGGTGGGAATGCCAATATTTATAAATTGACGGATATTCATAAAAACAAATATATTTTAAAAGAGTTTCAATTGAAATTTAATTCTAAAACGATACTCAAAGAAGTACACGTTATTGAGCATTTAAGAAAAAAGAAATTACCAGTTCCCGAATATGTTACCTGCGCCAATAATCAAAAATATTTTGAACACAAAGGTAGAATAGTAATTCTCCAAAAATATATTGAAGGAAAAGCTAAAGATAAGTATACTGGAAATAAGCAAAATCTTTTAGAGTCTGCAAAATATCTAGGACTCCTAGTTAATGCTCTAGAAGACTATCAATATAATGATATGTTTAAATCAAATATAAAAAAATTTACTACTAATGAAGATATTGAAAAAAGTATTGGAAAATATAAAAATCTAATATTCCAAATTGCCAAAGCTGATGTTTACGGTGAAGAGATAAAAAAAGATTTAAATGACAAGATTGAAATGTTAAAAGAAATCAAAAAAGATCAAATAATAACAAAGATAACTAATATAACAATCAAGAAAACCCATGGAGATTATAACGTTCTTCAGTTTATCTATGATTCAAATGATAGTATAAAAGTTATTTTAGATTTTGCTACCGCTGGTGAACTTCCTATTGTTTGGGAACTTGCCCGTTCATATAATTATATGGATAAAGAATGTAAAAATGGTGAATTTAATATTGATAATCTAATTTTATATATAAAAGAATACCTTAAATATTCTAAGCTCACTAAAGAAGATTTAAAATATCTACCTTACATTTACTTAATTCAACTTTTATCCAGCACTTATGGCTATAAACAGTATCTGCAAACAAATAATTTAGCTATGTTAGAGTTTGGAAAAGAAAGAACTAATATCTGCCGTTATTTAATGAAAAACAAAGAAATTATTTCTAAAAGACTATCAGAAATTAATATATTGATCTAATTTTAAAATACTGGTTAATCCAGTTTTTTATTTATAACATTTAAATTTCCTTCTATTTATTGCAGTTTTATCAAAAATAGTGTAAAATTTATATAGTAACAGGGTGATAGACATGGGATTATTTGATAAATTTAAAAACATCTTTAAAAAAGAAGAAAAAGAAGAAGTACAAATTTATGATAAAGGATTAGAAAAAACGAGAGATAATTTTTTATCTGCTTTGCTTAATTTAAATAAAAACCACAAAATAGTTGATGATGAATACTTTGAAAACTTAGAAGAAATACTAATTATGTCCGATATTGGTGTAAATACCGTTATGGAAATCATCGATAGATTAAAAAAACGTGTTAAAAAAGAAAATATTAAAACAGCTGATGAATTAAAAGATATTATCGTCGATGAAATGTTTATTATATATGTTGATGGTGACATTATAACTAATAAAATTAACTATGCTGAAGAAGGGCCAACCGTTATTTTATTTGTCGGTGTGAACGGTGCTGGTAAAACGACGACTATTGGTAAAATTGCTAATAAATTAAAAGAAGAAGGTAAGAAAGTTTTAATGGTTGCCGGTGATACTTTTAGAGCTGGAGCTATAGAGCAATTAGATGAATGGGCAAAAAGAATAGGCGTCGATATTGTTTCAAAGGAAAATGCCGATCCCGTAAGTGTTATGTATGATGGGGTTACCAAAGCCAAAGATGAAAAATACGATGTAGTTTTAATCGATACTGCTGGAAGACTTCAAAATAAAGTAGGGTTAATGAAAGAGCTGGAAAAAGTTAATAAAGTTATTGGTAAATTAATACCTAATGCTCCACATGAAACCTTATTAGTCATTGATGCTACTACTGGGCAAAATGGCATTAGTCAAGCTAAAAACTTTAAAGAAATTACTAATATTACCGGTATTGTGTTAACTAAATTAGATGGTACAGCTAAAGGTGGAATTGTTTTAGCTATTAAAGAAGAAACTGGTATTCCTGTTAAATACGTCGGACTAGGTGAAACTAAAGACGATTTAAGAGTGTTTGATATTGAAAAATATATATATGGTTTGTTTAAAGGAATGGATGAATAATGGATAAAGTTATTTATTTAACTAATTTGTTTGATTATTATGGCGAATTACTTACAGATAAGCAACAAGCCTATTTCAAATACTATTACTTTGATAATTTAACTTTATCTGAAATAGCTGAAAATGAAAGCGTTTCAAGAAATGCGGTTCATAAACAAATTAAAGATGCTGAAAACAAATTAATGCACTATGAAAATGTTTTAAAACAATATCAAAACAGTACTAAAATTAAAGAAATAATTAAAGATTTAGATCCAAAAATAAAAAATAAGATAGAAGAGTTATTATAGGGGAGGATAAATTATGTTTGGAAAAATACTTTATATTAGTGATACTGAAGCTCATGTAGAAGTGCCTAAAGATGGTTCACTTTCAACAAATATTATGAATATGCATGTTATATTTGAAGATGAAAAAAAGAAAATATTAGGTGAAGTTGAAGACATTGGAAGTGACGTTATAAAAATTAGATTTTTGGGTGAAATTGTGAATAATAAATTTGTCGGAGGAGTTATTAGAAAACCGACCTTTAATTCACATTTAAGATTAATAAATCAGGATGAAGTTGCTTTAATACTAGGTGATGACACTGCTTCATCATTTGTTATTGGTGAAAGTCCACTATATGATAGTTATCCAATTAGTGTTGATATTAATGATTTATTTAGTAGTCATATGGCTATATTTGGTAATAGTGGTTCTGGTAAATCATGTGGAGTTGCAAGACTATTGCAAAATGTTTTTCAAAACCCAAAATTATTACCATTTCGTTCTAATTTCTTTATTTTCGATGCTTATGGTGAATATCATAATGCCTTACAAAACATCAATCAAATTAATCCGAATTTGAACTTTAAATTCTATACAACTAATGTCAACCAAACTGATGGTGAAATACTTTCAATTCCACTTTGGCTTTTAGATATCGATGATATGGCTTTACTATTACGTGCTGATAAACATTCACAATTAACCATCATCGAAAGAATGTTAAAATTAGTTAATATCTTTGCTTCAGATGATGAATTAAGTACTAAATATAAAAACCATTTGATTGCCAAAGCTATTATGACAATTTTATATACTAACCAAACAGCTAGTAGTAAAAGAAATGATGTTTTTGCTATCTTAGCTACTTGTTCAACTGAACAATTTAATTTGGAAGCACCAGTTAGAGGTATTGGTTATACCAGAAAATTCAGAGAATGTTTTACTATTGATACTCAAGGACAATTTCCAGAAAGTATTTTAATGACAGAATACGTTACGAGCTTTATCGATGAGTCATTAGATAAGTATGAACCAAAAGAAGTAAAATTCTACACCTTAGAAGACCTAGAAAAAGCTCTAGAATTTACCTTAATAAGTGAAGGTTTATTAAATAATACTGATACTTACGCTGATGCTATTGAATTAAAAGTAAGACTTCATTCATTAACTATTTCTGAAAACTCTAGATATTTACGTTACCCAACTTTTATAACTATGGAGAACTATATTGCTACATTAGTTGCTAAAAATGGTAAAAAAGCTCAAATTATTAACTTTAACTTAGAAGATGTTGAAGATTGGTTTGCTAAAGTTGTTGTTAAAATATATACTAAAATGTTATTTAACTTCACTAAGAGATTAAAAGATAGAGCATCTATTCCATTCCATATCTTTGTCGAAGAAGCTCACAGATATGTTCAAAACGACGGCGATGTTGAATTAATTGGTTACAATATTTTCGAAAGAGCCGCTAAAGAAGGACGTAAATATGGTTTAATTTTCAACCTAATTTCTCAAAGACCAGTTGAAATATCTGATACCGTTATTTCACAGTGTGCGAACTTCTTAATTTTTAAAATTACCCACCCAAGAGATTTGGATTACATCACTAAGATGCTTCCAAACATCTCAGCCGATATCGTTGAAAAACAAAAGACTTTGCAACCAGGAACTTGTATGGCTTTCGGTGGAGCCTTTAAAATTCCAACAATCGTTAGAATGAAAATGCCAGATCCCGCACCTTCATCTAGTAGCTGTGATGTATTCACAACTTGGAAAGCTAATTAATGGAAAGAGATATTCATGCGATCACGCCATTAAAGGTAGCTATAATTACCATAATTTTAATTATTATAGTAATTGCTATTTATATCTTTATTCCTAAAAAGCAGGATGAAAAGCCAACTATGGCTCCCGAGTTAATTCATCTAACTTTTGATAATACAGTTCAAAATCATATTCTCTTTAGTGATATTAAAGTATTTAAACAGGATGAGAGTTTCTATGTAACAGCTAAAGCCACTAATATGACATCAAATACATTAGGAATATCTCCAATAACCATTACTTTAAAAGATAAACAAAATAATGATACTGTTTTAACTAGTTATATAGGTGATACTTTAACTAGTGAAGATTCAAGAAGTATTGTTATCAAAACGAATAAAAATTTAAAAAACACAAAAAATATTGATATAAATATTGACGCTCAGGTTCAGTCCTGAGCGTTTTCGTGTTATAATTAAGATAATGTCCGAATAGCTTAATGGATAAAGTATTCCCCTCCGAAGGGAAAGATAGGAGTTCGATTCTCCTTTCGGACGCCATTTATTTTGAAATCACAAGCAATATTCTTGTTTGTCAAGCATAATATATGTTATAATTTTTATACACACATATATAAGTAGGTGAAAAAATGATAGAAAGTAAAATTTTAGATGGTAAATTAGTTTCTAAAACCCTTGAAACTGCCGTTAGAAATAGGGTTTATGGATTTGAAGATGCATATGGTGACGAAGTTACTTTAGCTACTATAATTGTTGGTAATGACAAAGCTTCAAAGACATATGTCAACATGAAAAGTAAAGCATGTAGGAGGGTAGGTATTCATACTAGAGAATATGTTCTCCCTGAATTTACAACCGAAGGTTTAATTAATCTTATAGAAGTGTTAAACGAAGATCCTTCAGTAAATGGAATTTTGATTCAGCACCCTCTACCAAAAAACATCGATGAGAAAAAGTGCTTTGATAAAATAGCTTTAGAAAAAGATGTTGATGGTTTGAGTTCGCATAGTTTTGGCAAAATGGCCTTTGGTGAAGAGGCTTTTGGAGCCGCAACCCCAACCGGTATTATGCATATTTTAGATTTTTATCATATAGATGTTAGTGGAAAAAAAGCTTGTGTAGTTGGCCGAAGTCCAATTTTAGGTAAACCGATGGCTGCTATGCTTCTAAATAGAAATGCGACAGTTACAATCTGTCATACTAAAACTCAAAATTTAGAAGATGAAGTTAAATGTGCTGACATCGTTATTGGTGCTGTCGGCAAACCTGAGTTAATAAAAAAAGATTGGCTTAAAGAAGGTGCAGTTGTTATTGATGCAGGATATAATTATATTAATGGTAAACCAGTAGGAGATATTGAAAACCCAACTGGCGTGGCTAGTTTATATACTCCTGTTCCAGGAGGCGTTGGTCCAGTAACCATTGCAACCTTACTAACTAATACAATTACTGCCGCCGAAAAACAAAAACACTTAGAAAAAAATAAAAACTATTATGGAAAGCAATATGTTAGGGAGGTAAATAAATGAAAATAATATCAATTAATGCTGGAAGTAGTTCTTTAAAATTTAGTTTAATCAATATGGATGATGAAAGTGTCATCGCTAGTGGCGTATTTGAAAGAATTGGTATTGACGGTAAATACACAATTAAATTTAATGGTGAAAAATATACAGAAGATGTTTCTTTAAAGAGTCATGTTGATGCTGTTAATATTTTACTTGAAAAATTAATTGGCCTAAAAATCGTTAATTCATTAGATGAAATTGAAGGAGTAGGTCACCGCGTTGTTCAAGGTAAAGATGTCTTTGATAAGTCTGTCATTGTCGATGATGAAGTTATGGAAAAATTAGAATCAATTAAACATTTTGCTCCGCTTCATAACCCAGCCAATATGCTTGGGATTGAAGCGTTTAGAAAAGCTTTACCAAATGTTCCAAACACTGTAGTTTTTGATACTGCATTTCATCAAACAATGGATCCAGTAGAATATATGTATCCAGTACCATACGAATGGTATGAAAAATATGGTATTAGAAAATATGGCGCTCATGGTACTAGTCATCGTTATATTACTGAAACTATGACAGATATCTTAAAAACTGATAAATTTAAATTAATCAGTTGTCATATTGGAAATGGTGCCTCAATCACTGCTGTTAAAGATGGTAAATGCGTTGATACATCTATGGGATTTACTCCACTTGCTGGTGTTATGATGGGAACTCGTTCTGGCGATGTTGATCCATCTATATTACCTCCAGTTATGGAAGCTGAAAATAAAGATATAAACGATATTATTAATGATTTAAATAAAAATAGTGGTGTTCTTGGCCTAAGTGGTATCAGTAGTGATATGCGCGATTTAGAAACGGCTTATGAAGAAGGCAATGAAAGAGCTATTTTAACAATGAAAAAATACGTTAGAAGAATCACCGATTATATTGCGGAGTACTATGTACTATTAGGAGGCGCTGATGTGATTGCTTTCACTGCCGGAGTAGGGGAAAACAGTCCATTAGTTCGTAAAATGGTCTGCGAAAATTTATCTTGCTTAGGTGTTGAAATTGATGAAGAAAAGAATAATGTTCGTGGAAAACAAGCTGAAATAAGCGCAGATAATTCAAAAGTAAAAGTATATGTCATTCCGACTGATGAAGAATTAATGATAGCTAGAGATACTTTAGAATTAATAAAAAATGCTTAAAACTAAGCATTTTTTCCATATCCAACACATTTTTTAAACAAATTAATATCAATCTTGTTATACAGAATATCAAATACTTTTGGTGATATAATTTTTCTTGATAAAATAGGTAGTACCAACATTAATACATATAAACTTCCAAATATAAGTGCTCCTTGAATTATTGTCGAGTCGGTAAAAGCTTCAAAGAAACCTTTGGTCAGAATTGTACCAATCACAATTAATAAAAGCAATCCTAAAACGGGCGCTAATAAACTAAATGTCATCATTATTAAATAACTGCAAAAATTTGATATAACTGCAAAGAAAATTAATGACATTTTTATTATAAAACAAAGGAAAGTTTCTAAACCAACACCGATAATTGCCAAAATCTTTCTTAACTTAGAATCGCTACTAAATTTTAAATATTCTTTAAAATATTCCCATTTAGTAACCTTCCTAGCTTCTTCATAAACTGTATGAGTAGTATAATCATAATTAGTATAAGTATCTTCATTACTTTTTTGACTGCGATTAAATTTATTATAATTATCATTCACTTCTTTTTTCAAACTTAAATCATAAGCATTTCTTTTATCATCGTCTAGAAGGGTTTCTTTTGCTTCATTTAATTTAATAGACATCTCGGGAGCTTCTTTCGATTTATTAATATCAGGATGCCATTTTTTCATCTGAGTTTTATAAGCTTTTTTTATCTCCTCTTTAGTCGCATTCTCACTAACTCCTAAAAGTTCATAGTAATTAAGTGCACTGTTCATAATATCAGTCCTTCACAAGGAATAATTATATATGAAATTAAATTATTTGTAAAATTATCAATGGTATATTAACACATGAATAATATATGATATAATGAAAATGAATTTAAATGTAGTGGAGAGAGTATTATGAAAAAAATTAAAATAATTATTTTTTTGCTTATTATTAATGTATTAAGCATTAGTGGGGTAAATGCCGCAAGTAATCCTTATAAACAATCTGGACCTTACGGAACTAACTGTACTTGGTATGCATGGAAAATGGCCTACGAAAAAGCCGGTGTAACTTTACCAGGCTGGGGTAATGCGAAAGAGTGGTATAATGATGCTAAAAGAGCTGAATATAGTGTCGGAACTACTCCCAAAGCTAACTCTATTATAGTTTGGGGTGGCTGGACTTCATATGGACATGTTGGCTATGTTGAAAGAGTATCTGGAAATACCCTTTATGTATGGGATTCAACTGGACCATGTATAGATGAAAACGATCCAACTTATAAAGAATGTATGGCAAGCAGTTGGAACGAAGATACTGACAAAGTGTGCAAGCAAAATGCTCCCAAAGCTGCCTGTGAATATACCATTTCCCCAGATAGGTATGGAATAACTGGATACATTTATTTGAGTAATGCTCCTAAAAAGAGTTCTACTTCATCTAGTAAACAAAACTCTGCTCAAACAGTTATAGAAACAAAATCAAACAATGCCAATTTAAAAACTATTGAACTAAGCGAAGGGAAAATAGAATTTAATAAAGATACTTTAGAATATACCATTAATGTTAAAAATAAAGTTGATAAAATAAAAGTTAACTCTACCTTAGAAGATTCAAAAGCATCAGTTGAGGGTAATGGCGAATACGAACTTAAAGCTGGAGTTAATGAAATAAAATTATCGGTCAAAGCCGAAGATGGGATAGTTAAAGAATATAAAATTAAAGTAATTAGAGATATAAAAGAAAAAACGTCTAGAAAGAAATTAGAAACCAATTATACAAATTTGATAATAGTTATTATAATCGATGTAGTAATTATTCTTGTAACTATTATTACATTAATAATCATTCATAAAAAGCATCATAAAAAAGAAACATCAAAAAACATATCAAAAAAATAACATATAATATATTGGTGATAATATGTTTAATATAAATGATGCCATATATGCCGCTAATATATTAGGGGTAACCTTTGATAAATATACTATAGAAGAATTTTTAGACGGTATAAATATTGAACTAGAACACGGTTTAATCAATCCAAAAACCAATGTTACTAATAATGATTTAATAATAACAGCTAAAATCGCTTTAGCGCACCTAAATGAATTTCCAAACTATTATAATAAAGAATATGGTCTAAAAGCCTTTGAAGACTTCTTAAAATACAAAGAAACCAAATCTTAAACAAGACATGGTTTTTTTAATTATTTTTTTTAAACTTATTAATAACTTTTACAAACAAAACTAAATAGAAAATTGAAATAACAAAGCCCGCACAGACATCACTAACATAATGAAAACCTAAATAAACTCTGCTAAAACCAATTAAAATAATCAAAATCGATAAGCCAACAATTAAAACCATTTCACTAATAATTAACTTTATAAACCGTCCTTCTATCATGTAATGTTTTGTCAAATATAAAACTAGACTAACATATAAAAAGATAGTAAAATGTTATTAAGAAAAGAGGTAATATAAATGTCATTAACAAAAGCAAAAGAACATTTAAAAAAATATGGATTAGAAGATAAAATAATGGAATTTTCAGTTTCATCCGCAACTGTCAAAGAAGCAGCCATCGCTTTAAACTGTAAAGAAGAAGAGATTGCGAAAACTTTAAGTTTTATTACAGATGATAAACCAATTTTAATCGTAACTTCAGGCGATCAAAAAATAGATAATTCAAAATATAAAGCCGAATTTCATACCAAAGCTAAAATGATTCCCTTTAATGAAGTTGAAAATAAAATAGGTCACGGAGTAGGTGGTGTTTGTCCATTTGGTATAAATGATGATGTAAAAGTTTATCTAGATACTTCATTAAAAAGGTTTAAAACCATTTATCCTGCCTGCGGCACAAGCAATAGTGCGGTAAAACTAACCATAGAAGAGTTGGAAAAAACATCTAACTATAAAAAATGGATAGATGTATGTAAAAATGCAAAATAGATATTTGCCATAAAGTTAAATATATGATAAAATGTATATAGATGAGAGAAATCTCATAAAATAAAAAAGGAACATTCAATACCGCAATGTTGAATGCGACCAATTTGATTGCCGCACCTAAATCATTGAAGCAAATGAGTTAGGTGCCTTTTTCTATTTAAATAATATAATAAATATTAAAATAAATAGAAGGGAGATTATGGCATAAAGAGCTTTTTCTCTTTTAGTCATAAACACCACCTCCTTTTTTAAAAAGAGGTCGCACCAACTCTATTGAATATTCCTTGATATAATTATAACAAACAGTTATATAAATTACAATATTAAAACAGGCAATAAGAATAAAATCTTGTGTTTATTTGCTTATAAAATACTTAATTAATGTGTGGCTATCAAATACGAAAAGTTTGTACGACCTTTTAGTAAAATATTGAAAATTAAAATCAATCGTATAATTTACCCAACAAGAGCAACTTTATTATACTTGTAAAAAGATGATCTGCAATTTCATCAATTTACTAATCAATATTATACGTGATATAATCTCTATGGAGTAGATGCCTTATGAAAATAGAAGAAGAAATATTTAAAACATATATATTAAATGAAAACAAATTAATTAAATATGGTTTTATTAAAGAAAAAGATGCTTATAAATATTCTAAAAAATTCATGGATGATACTTTCAGAGCAAACATTATTATCAATAAAGATGGCAAAGTAGAAGGTAAGGTTTTTGATTTAGATGCTGAAAGTGAATACACGAACTTTAGAGTAGAAAACATCACTGGAAGTTTTGCTTTAACCATCAAAGAAGAATATCAAAACATTTTAAAAGATATAAGAAATAACTGCTTTGATAAAAAATACTTTATATTTAAAAAGACAAATAAATTAGCTGAATTAATCATAAACAAATATAAAGTAACTCCAGAATTTCTATGGGAGAAAAATCCCACTTTCGGTGTTTTTAGAAACCAAAAAAGCGAAAAATGGTTTGCCATTATTATGAATATCGATAAAAGTAAAATTATTCCATCTCAAAGTGGTGAAATAGAAATATTAAATCTTAAATTAGATGATATAAATTACTTAAAAAGAAAAGGTATTTATCCCGCATACCATATGAATAAAAAATCATGGGTAAGTATTATTTTAGATGGTACATTAACTGATGAAGAAATAATGAAGTTAGTAGATATTAGTTATGAACTATCTGATATAAAAGATGAATGGATAATTCCCGCCAACCCTAAATATTTTGATGTCATTACCTATATCGAAAGCTTACCTGTATTTTCATGGAAACAGCCTAAAAACATAAAACTAGGTGACACTGTTTATATATATTTAGGCGCCCCATATTCTGCTATTTTATATAAATGTAAAGTAATAGAACTTGATTTATATGATGAACCGAAAAATCCAATAATGAATTTAGAATTAATAAAAAAATATGACCCAAAAGAATATCAATTTACCAAATTAAAAGAATATGGCTTAAATTCTGTCAGAAGCGCTAGAAGGATTCCCAGTAAATTAAGTAAAGAATTAAATAAGTAACTATAAAAATAGAAAAGAAGCAGTATGGCATATTATAATCAAAGAATACATAAAGGAAAAAGCTTAATTAAAAATATAAGTGATTATACAGTTATTGATATTGAAACAACTAGCTTAGATTCCGCATCAGGTGAAATCTTAGAAATTAGTGCAATCAAAGTAAAAAATAAACAAATAGTAGATACCTTTTCCAAACTTATCAAAGTAAATCAAGAAATAGGACCATTCACCACCAATCTGACCGGCATCACTAATGAAATGATTTTAAATGAAGGTGAAGATTTAATAGATGTTCTAATTTCATTTAGTAGCTTTATAGAAAACGACATCATTATTGGTCATAATGTAAATTTTGATATTAATTTCTTATATGATAGTATGGAAGAAAACCTTGGCGAAGCTTTAACAAATGATTATATAGACACATTAAGGCTTTCAAGAAAAATACTTCCAACTCTAGCTCACCATAGATTAGATGATTTAATTGAATATTTTAATTTAAACACAAGAAATCTTCACCGTGCTTTGAACGATTGTATTTTAACTAACGAAGTTTACCTTAATCTTTGTAACTTGCTATAATTAGGTAAATAGTCACTAACACTATTGAAAAAATAAATATTTTATGTTAATATTAAATAGGCATTGCAAAATGTCTACTTATATGGCCTGTTGGTCAAGTGGTTAAGATGCCACCCTCTCAAGGTGGAGTCACGAGTTCAATTCTCGTACAGGCTACCAATATGTATTTTACTTAAATATTTTTAAGTTATTGATAAAAACTGTCACGAATAATTTTCATGACAGTTTTTTCTTTTTAATTTCATTGTTTAAAAAAATCTGTAATATCTATTTGAAGTGATTCTGCGATTCTTCCTAAAACAGCAATTGTTAAATGTTTATTTCTGCTTTCGTTTTCGATATCGCATATATACTCACGGGACATTTCCGTCATATCCGCAAGTTCTTGTTGGGTTAACCCTTTTTTTAATCTAAACTTTTTAACATTTTTACGAATAATAGAATAATAATATTCATCATCATGTATATAAGCTTTTTCTTTCATGTAAATCACCAGCCTATTTATATATTTTCTCCCAAAAAGTAAAATTTATATATAGGCTGATAGCCACATTTTGTGATATAATAAATTTGAAAGGAGTGTGAGTTATGTATTGTTCAAATTGTGGAGAGAAAATAAATGAAGGAGCAGATATTTGTCTTAAATGTGGTCATAAAGTAAAAAAACATGATGACAAAACTAATATGAACAATAATGGGTTTAATATTCAAAATATTCCAAATGAATAT
>HF990861.1 GCA_000432855.1 Firmicutes bacterium CAG:822 | reverse complement strand
ATATATGATATATTAATTACTTACACACTTTTCTTGACAAACCCCGTTAGAAAATCTAACGGTTTTATGCTGTGACTTTATCAAAATCTATAAAAAATTCTTTATACCATACTAAGAATACATAGACAGTCCAAATTTTACGACAATTATTTTTCTTGCCTTTATAATGTTCATCTAGCATTTTAAGTAAAGCTTTTTGGTCGAAGAATTCTTTGGTAAAATCTTGCTTGAACATTTCTTTAGCAATATTATAATATTTTTCTTCTCTAAACCATTTAATAATTGGAACAGGGAAACCTTTTTTTCTTCTTTTATACCATGCTTCTGGAATTCGTTTGGAAGCTGCCTGTCTTAAAACATATTTTGTTGTATCGTGAGATATTTTATATTCAGTTGGAATGGTACTTGCTAATTTAAATACTTCTTTATCTAGTATTGGTACTCGTAGTTCTAGAGAGTTAGCCATACTCATTTTATCAGCTTTAAGTAAAATGTCATTTGGAAGCCAGAAATGCATGTCTAAGTATTGCATTTTTGTGACATCATCTTTATCTTTAACTTTATCAAAATATGGCTTGGTGATATCTTGATATTTTAGATCACTTTTGTAGTTATCATTTAATATTTTGTTAGCTTCTTTATTATTAAAGATGAAAGCATCACCAACATAATAATCTTCAAGTTTACTACCGCCTTTAGTTAAGAAATTTTTACCGTGAAAACTTGGAAGAGGTGAGACAATTGTTTTAATAAATTTTCTCAAAAACATTGGTAGTTTACGATATTTTTTTAATGTTTTATCTTCGTTATAACTTGGATATCCTCCAAATAATTCATCGGCTCCTTCACCTGATAAAACAACTTTTACATCTTTAACAGCTAGTTTTGATAAGAAATATAGGGGAACAGCTGATAGGTTAGCGGTTGGTTCATCAGCATAATACTGAACTTTATCAATGCTTTCAAAGAAGTGGTCGGCATTTATTAATTCGTTTTTATTTTGAATGTGTAAAAGGTCTGATAAGTCTTTAGCAAGTGGTACTTCGTTAAAGTCTTTATAATCAAAGCCAACAGAGAATGTTTTATCTGGTTTTAGATAACTTACAACATATGATGAATCAATACCACCTGATAAATAAGATCCAACCGGAACATCACTAATAGTGTGATAATCGATAGATTTAGTAATGGTGTTATCTATTTCATTTACTAAAGTATCAAAATCTTGATTTTTAGGCTCAAACTTTATTTCATAATATTCTTGAATTTCCATCTTTTCAGTATTAAAGTCATAAGTGAAGTAATGACCAGGTTTTAATTTATAGACATTTTTGAAAAATGTTTCATTTAAGACTGATGTTTGGAATGTTAGATATGGTTTTAAAGCTTCTTTGTTGACTTTTTTTAGAAAATCTGGATGTTTTAAGAAACTTTTTATTTCAGAACCATACATAAATGTTCCTTGCATTGTGCAGTAGTAGAAGGGTTTTTGACCAAAGTGATCTCTTGCCCCAAATAATTTTTTAGTATTTTTATCCCATATTACGAAAGCAAACATGCCTCTTAATTTATCTAATATTTTTTCTTGGTATTCTTCATACCCATGTAATATAACTTCGGTATCGGTGTTTGTTTTAAAGATGTGCCCTTTATTTATTAAGTCTTCTTTGATTTCTTTAAAGTTATATATTTCACCATTGAATGTTATATACATTGTATCATCTTCGTTAGACATTGGCTGTCTTCCACCTTTTAAATCGATGATACTAAGTCTTCTAAAGCCCATAGCTATTTCATTATCGGTATAATAAGATTCATCATCTGGGCCACGGTGAGCAATCATATCATTCATGGCTTTGATATGGCTTTTTTCTTTTCTATTTATATATCCGCAAAATCCGCACATATTTTTACTTCCTTTCTAGTATTTCCAATATCCATTTTTGTAATCTTTATAGTATCTAAAGTGTTTCCTAATTAAAAAGATAATTCTTTTTAAAGGTAAATCTTTTTTATAAATTAAAGGATTTACGACTTTTTTCTGTTTATAAAGTTTCATAGCTTCTTTTTTGAATTTTTCATTTACGACATATTTTTTGATTATTTTTTTAGGTACATAAGTTAATAATAATTCTTTATCAGCAATTTTAAATTCTTTTTCTTTACCATAAATTAAGTCATCGACAAATAGTTTGACAATGTTATAGCCAGCAGCGGTGACATAGTAACTACATCTTCCTTGACGAGCATTGATTTCTAATATTTTGTATTTTTTGTCACGGTAATCATATTTTATGTCTAATTCAGCGATACCTTTGAAATTTATTTTTTCCATAAATTGTTTAAACTCTAAAATTATGTTTTCATTATAACCATTAGTATTAAAATGATTGATTAAACAGGCGGCGTTACCAACCATGTTTGCAGTGTGCTCTTGAAGACCAATTTGAGCAAAAGCAAAAAGTTCACATTTGCCTTTGGAATTACAATATACAACACCATCAAATAAGCTACTGTCATCACCAGGAATATATTCTTGAATGATTAATTTTCCTTTATAACTACTATTTCTAAAACATTCGATTGTATGATTTACTTCTTCCATATTGTTTAGTTTATATATTTTTTTCTTTCCTTCGAAATTAATATGATTAAAATCGATAACATCATTTGGTTTTATAATAATAGGAAAGTCGAAATCTAATTTTAGTTCATCGTTTAGGTTATAAATGATAGTTTTAGGTAGTAGGCCAGAGTTTTTATATGTTTCATAAAATTTATCTTTCATCATTAGACTATCTAAGAAATTTAAATCGACATAATTAAATAAAATTCTTTTGTCTAGTTTATCTTTATTAGCAACTAGTCCTCTAGCATATGTCTCATTAGAAGAGATGCATACTATTTTGTCTGCATTTATGTTTTTAACATATTCATTCATAGCATCGGCAAATTTATTTATGTCCCATAATCTTGAGTCATATGTGGCTTCAATTATATTAGAGTGATTGACAAAGCTCATCGGTTTGTGGGCGATGAGTTTTACTTTTTTATTATATAATTCGTGAACACATCTTGCCATGTAATAGGCATTGGCATCACTTCCAATAATTATTACTTCAAAGTTCATAAAATCATTCCTTTAATATTTTATTTCAGTTAGTTTACCATTTTCATCATATACACGTGGTACTCTAGTTGTGATACTTGTGAAGAGTTGATAAGCGCTGATGCCAAGTTCTTTTGATTTATTTTTGGCATCATCAAATATTATAACATGATCTTTAAGTTTTACGCTATCATCAATTTTAACGGCTGTCATGTCCATACCAACTTCACCAATCAATTTATATTTTTTATTATTTATTTTGACAGTTTGATTTTCATATTGTTTAATTAAGCCATCGGCAAAACCGATTGGAATAATGGCAATTTTCATATCTTCTTCAGCAATGTATTTGGCCCCATAACCGACATATTCGCCTTTTTTTACACTTTTGATGGTCATAACGGTGGTGTGAAGAGAGAACGCTGTGTTTAAATTTAAATTATTTTCATAAGTTATATCACTTATATGGTGTTTTTTGAGATACATATTTCTTTTTATTAATCTAAGTCCGGATGGTTTATTTATTTTTTGAGGAAAACCATACATGATGATTCCAAGTCTAATTCCAGTGACATATGTAGGCATTGGATGTGTAACTAAAATTAAGGAACGAGATATGTGGACAATTGGAATATTTTTTAAATCAATTAAACTTGTTATTTCTTCAAATTTTTTTAAATCATGATCGTAGTGATTATCCCACATGCCAGAAGTACCTAGGTGAGTATATATTCCTTCTAATTTTATATTGGGATGATTTAATAAAGTATCATATACTTCTTTAACCTCATTTTTATCTTTAAAACCCAAACGGTTCATACCACTATCTATTTTTAAATGAATTTTTAAATTTAAGTTTAAATCTAATTTTTTAAAATATTCGTAATCAGGAATAGTGATGGTGATATTTTCTCTTTCGCATATATTTAAGTATTCATGGTCTATTGGTTCTAGGCATAATATTGAAATATTTTCATTTCTTTTTCTAATACTTAGACATTCTTCTAGGGAAGAAGCAGCAAGATAATTAACACCACCAGCAATTAAACTATTTACAATATAGTCGCCATGTCCGTAGGCATTTGCTTTAACAACACCTATATAATATTTATAAGGATAGTTTTCTTTGATATTTTGAATGTTTTTTGCTAAAGTATTACAATTGATTAACGCATAAGTTTTTCGATACATTTGATTTCACCTTTTTCTTTACATATTTTGTAGGACTGTGGAAAACTTTTCACTTTTCCACATTATATAACAAATTAAATACTTTCGCAACAAATGTATAAAAACTCTTGTAATATAAGGGCGTTTTGAGTGTAAAGAAATAAAAAGTGTATAACAAATGTCAAAAAAAAGTGGAAAAAATGTATACTTTTGCTTTACGGTGTGATATAATACTTACCAGGTGATTAAGTTATGCTTGAAGAAGTTAAAGTCATACTAGATGGTAATGAAAATTTAACTGAAGAGGTTAGAGATAATCTTATGGAACTTATTACAATCTTTCACGAAATATTTAAAGACGTGGATTTAACGACTTTGAAAGAACGACTTAAAACTTTAAAGATAAAAAGGGAGAGTATGTATTTAGTTAAAATGCCGTGCAAGTACATTCCACATAATAATGAAATAGCCATTAATTATGGTCTTATAACTGAGGCTGATGCGAGACACTGGCTTATGCATAGTTTACTTGGGGTTATTACAGCAAAAGATAATTATTATGGATTTAATGATGAAGGCGATTCCTTACTTGCACTCAATGAAGGCTATACAGAAATACTTACTAATAATTTAGTAGGGGATGTCGATAATAATTTCTTTACAGATGAGATTATTATGACTAATTTAATTAGTAAGGTTATTGGAAATGATGTTTTATACAAAGCTTATTTTAGTAATGATGCTGGAATGGTATTAAAAGCTATGGCAGAAGCGGAGGTAAAATAATGGTATTAGCTGATGTAATTAACAATATGAATAGTAATTATGAAAATAGAAAACACGGTGGGAGTTCGCATGTGTTTGATATGCAAGAAAAGATGTTTACAGCATTTCCTGAAATTGGAGTAGAAAATATCTTTGCCTCTGAAATATATTTACCAATTGGTCAAAAGACTGAACCTGGAACTCTTGAGAGTTTGAAATCTGCTATAAATGAATACCAAGCTCAAAATGTTTTGACAAGTTCTACTAAGACACTTAACTAACTTATGTTAGTTTTTTGTTTAAAAATTTAAATTTTGTGGTATAATTGATATTGAAATTTTAAAAGCGAAGATTAAGACGTAGTAATAGAAGTAATTATTTATAGAGAACTAACGGTTGGTGGAAGTTAGTAATAATCTTTTATGAATTCACCTTAGGAGCTGTATATGTAAAGATATATCGGTAACGCGTTATAGTTATTGAGGTAAGTTTAACTTATAAATTAAGGTGGTACCACGTCAATCACGTCCTTATTGGATGTGATTTTTTTGTTAGGAGGATGAATATGGAATTAGATGATATTTTAAGTAATTTGAAAAGTGATTTAGAGGATGCTTTAACTGAACATGATTTGAATGAGGTAAAAGCAAAATATTTAGGTAAAAAAGGTGAGATTACTGTTTTATATTCTAAAATGAAAGATTTAAGCAACGATGAAAAAAAGTCTTTTGGAGCTTTAATTAATAACCTAAAAAATGAAGCTACTAGTTTATTAGATAGTAAAAAAAGTGAACTTGAGACAAAATTATTAAATGAAAAATTACAAAACGAAAGTATCGATATTAGTTTGCCAGCAACAGAAATTAAAGTAGGAGCACCTAGTATTTTAGAGAAAATGATTGAAGATGTTGAAGAGTTACTTATGTCAATGGGATACGATGTGGTTGATGGACCGGAAGTTGAAAAAGATGAATATAACTTTGAGATGCTTAATTTACCTAAAGGACATCCAGCTAGAGATGCTCAAGATACATTTTATGTAAAAGATGATGAACTTTTACTTCGTAGTCAAACTTCACCAGTACAAATTAGAACGATGTTAGCTGGAAAAGGTGAAAAGCCAATTAGAATGATTTGTCCTGGTAAGACATATAGAAGAGATGATGATGATGCGACTCATTCACATCAATTTATGCAGATAGAAGGGTTATTAGTTGATGAAAATATTAGTTTATCTGATTTAAAAGGTACTTTTGATGTGATTGCTAAACATTTATTTGGGGAAGAATGTCAAACGAGATTTAGACCAAGTTATTATCCATTTACTGAGCCTTCTGTAGAGATGGATATTAGTTGCCATCACTGTAAAGGCAAAGGATGTAATATATGTAAAAATACTGGATGGATTACGGTATCGGGTGGAGGAATGGTTCATCCAAAGGTTTTAGAAAACTGTGGATATGATCCTAAAAAATGGTCTGGTTTTGCGTTTGGATTTGGAGCTGAAAGACTTGCTATGATTAAATATGGCATTGATGATTTAAGAGTATTTTATACAAACGATTTAAGAGAGAGTAGAGGCTTTGATAGAAGGGAGGCTAATTAATGATAGATTTAGAATGGGTTAAAGATTATATCGATATTGAAGACCAAGATTTAAAAGAGCTTGCGGTTAAGATAACTAAAGCGGGCATTAATATTGAAAAGGTTATTTCTAATCATATAGATAATTTAGTTATTGGTGAAGTTATAGAGTGTGAGATGCATCCTGATTCTGATCATTTACATGTTTGTTTAGTCAATGTTGGCGATGATGTTAAGCAAATTATCTGTGGAGCTTCTAATGTTAGAGAAGGTTTAAAAGTCATCGTAGCTTTACCTGGAGCTATTTTGCCTGGGAATGTGGAAATTAAGAAAAGTAAGATTAGAGGAGTAGAATCTAATGGAATGCTTTGTGCTTTATTTGAACTTGGATTAGAAGAGAAAACAGAAGAAACTTACAGCAAAGGTATTTATGAAGTAGATAGCAAAGCTAAAGTTGGATCTGATGCGATGAAGTATCTTAATTTAGATGATACTTTATATGAACTTGATGTTCATAAACACCGTAATAATGATTGTTATTATCACATTGGTTTTGCTTATGAAATAGGCGCTATTTTAAATAGGAAGGTTACTTTACCAGATGATAAAACTAAACCTATTAAAGATGAGGTTAAAAATCATTTTTGTTTGAAAGTAAATACAGATAAGTGTCCATATTATTTAGCTAAAATGGTTACTAATGTTAAAATTGGGGAGTCACCGGAATTTATTAAGAGAAGATTAACAGCTTATGGTATGCGTTCTATTAATAATGTGGTAGATATTTCAAATTATGTTATGCTTGAATATGGGCAACCATTACATTTCTTTGATAAGGATGCTTTAGGAGAGAAGATTGTCGTTAGAAATGCGAAAGATGGCGAAGAGATTAGAACTTTAGATGGTGTGGATAGAGTTTTAACTTGTGATGATATTGTTATTACAGATGGTAAAAAGCCTGTTTGTATTGCTGGTGTAATGGGCGGTGAAAATACAGAAGTTACGGAAAATACTCAAAATATTTTAATTGAAAGTGCGATATTTGACGGAGTTAGTATTAGAAATACTTCTAATAGACTTGATTTGAAAAGTGAAGCTTCTATCAGATATGGTAAAGGATTAAGCTATGAATACACAGAAAAAGCAATCGAAAGAGCTTGTCACTTACTTGAAAAATATGCGGGGGCGACAGTACTTTCTGGAACGATTAAACACGATAAAGTCGATAAAACGCCTAAAGTTGTAACATTTAAATCTTCAGAAATCGATAGATTACTTGGAATTACAATTTCTGATGAAGATGTTAAGGTTGAACTTAATCGTTTAGGTTTTCCATTTGAATATAATAATGGTGAATTTAAAGCAACTATTCCTTCTAGAAGACTTGATATTGATCCTTATGTGAATGATATTGCCGAGGAGGTTGGAAGACTTTATGGATATCATAATTTAGTTTCTACTTTACCAAGTGTGGCAATTAAAAAGGGTGAATATGCTTTAGATATTAAATATCGTAAGATTCTTTCTAAGAGATTACGCGGACTTGGTTTAAATGAGGTTAAGACTTATACTTTAACATCACCAAAGATGGCTTCTAGTTTTAAATATGAAGATAAAGAACAAATTACTTTACCACTTCCAATGAGTGTGGATAAGTCAGTGATTAGAACTAGTTTAATTCCATCACTTTTAAAGGTTTATGAATATAATCGTGATCACAAAGTTAATGATGTAAATATTTATGAGATTGCGAAAACATATGATGCTTCTTATAATGAAGAAAGTAAAGTATGTATGCTTATGAGTGGCAATTATTTACTTAACCAGTGGCATGGTGTAAATGTGAAAGTTGATTTTTATCTAATTAAAGGTATAGTTCAAAACATTTTGGATTATTTAGGCTTCAAAAATAGATATACATTTGAGAAAAAAGAGTTACCTGATTTACATCCAGGAATATGTGCGGGTGTTATGCTTGATAGAAAAATGATAGGTGTGATTGGTAAGGTTCATCCAATTATTACTAAAGATGACATTTATGTGGCTGAACTTTCTTTAGAAGCCCTTATGGGTAAAGTGAAGGCTATTAAGTTTAAAGAAGCTCCTAAGTATCCGGAAATTGTTAAGGATATGGCATTTATAGTTAATAATGATGTAACTTCTGATGAGATTATAAGTGTTATTAGAAAAGCTGGCGGAAGGCTTTTAACTGATATTAAGTTATTTGATGTTTACACCGGTGAACATGTTGAGAATGGTGAGAAGTCTTTAGCTTATTCATTAACTTTTTCTTCACTTGATAGAACTTTAAGTGAAGAAGAGGTTATGAAAGTCTTTGATAAAATTATAAAAGATGTTGAAAATAAATTAGGGGCTAAACTTAGAAATAAATAGTAGGATACATTCTTACTGTTTTTTCGCATAGGAGTATATATGGAAATATTAGATGTATTACAAATTATTTTAAATGGTAAATTTTTATTGGATGATGATAGAATATTTGTAGAAAAATGTGTAAGAAATAGATCGATTATTGATTTAGATCGTATTTGTGACATAATATCAAATTATTTTATTCATGTGCGGACTAAAAGTACTGATAATGTTTGTGGATATGTATGTTTTGATATGCTATCATCTTTAAAATATTGCTTTTTAACATATTTGAACTTTAAAGAAGGAATTAGTGATGATTATAAGGTTTATCCGATTAATGTGAACGATGGATCAGAAGAATTGTTTAAAGAATATTTGAAAGACGTGTTTAGCAAATATTTTTGTGATAATGTGCCTTTGGACTATCATTTAGAAGTTAATATGGTAGAATTATTAGATAAAGTTAATTTAATAAAATGTCAGTTGTTGGATGCAGATATAAAGCCATTTTATGGTGATGAGTATTATTTAAAACACCGGATAACTTATACAACCAGTAAGATGTTAGAGATTATCAACGATGATAATATTTCAGAAGATATAAGGGATAGATTTGAAAAATTTTGTGAGGTTTTGTGTGAATATATTAGCGAGTTTCCTAATTTAGTAATGAAAGGTGATTTTGAATATCAGAAAATGGTTTATGAAGTATTAGAAAGCTATTATAAAAACCTTTTGATTATTGAAAATAGTTTATCTACATATACTGAAAAAATTTGGAATGATCGATTATTATCCGATAGATTTTGTGGCTTGGCGCATGGATTTACCAAAGGTGAGTTTTTACCTGACGAAGCTGATAAGATTTGTGCGTGCTATTTTGATGAACGCTATATTACGATTATTGGTGATTATGGTTATTTATATCCAATGTATATGGATAAATGTGATATGATAAGTGCAAGTGATGCATATAGTTATTTTATAACGAAGGATGAATTTATTAGAGATATAGAAACTTGGTCAAATAAATTATTATTAAATGGTCTTGAATATAATTTTTGTAATAGACCTTTGACATATTTCGGTGATAAAACAATGGTATATAGGTATCCTAATTATACAAAACTTTTAACACCGGATATGGTTCTTAAAGAAAATTATCAAAAAGCATTAAAGAATGGTTTAATTAGTGATAAAAGAATGCCTTTTGGAATTGGTTATAATGAAATAGTGTTTATGGATGATAATAAAGAAATTTTGCCGATTGGTGTATGGGTGCGAAAGGGTAATGAGGACATTTATAAGAAAGCTCTTAATTTATCTAAAAAAGCGCAATTACCTTTAATGGTTATTGACACTTTAAGTTTGCAAGAAAATTATAGAAATCAAAAAATTAATGTAAAAAGCTGACATTTATTGACAAGTTTCATAAAATATAATAAAATGATATTGCTAAGTATGTGTCATAGGAATTTTACTTTGCCTGTTTCTATGGTATGTACTGTTGCAAATTCAATGAAAGCCATTTTTAATGGTGCACAGTGCTACGGTCTGGTTGAAACCGTCGAGGTTTTATTTATTGAAACTTCTAGTAATTCTCTTACAATTCAACCTTTTAACCGGGTCTATAGCCAAGTGGTAAGGCATGGGACTGCAACTCCCTGATCGTTGGTTCAAATCCGACTAGGCCCTCCAATTATGTTTTTGAAAGCTCCTTGTTAAGAGCTTTTATTTTTTTTTCAAAAATTAGTTGGAACTCTTGTTAAAATTTGAAATATAAGTTATACTTATATAGTACGCAAGGAGGTTTTGTATGAAGAAGCTTACTAAGCACAAGGTTGCGTTTATACTCACTTTAATAAGTATTTTAGTGTTGTTTGGAGGAGTAGGATATTTTGTTTTATCTATTTCTAAATTAAGTAATGTAGAAAATAATTTAAGACTTATTGGATCGATTGTACTTGGAATAATAAGTTTACTGTTATTTATTTTGAGTATCAGATTTTTAAATAAATTTAAAAAAATTAAACTTTCAATAGTTATTATTTTAATGTTGTTAATTGGTGGAGTTGGTATTTTTGCGGCTTACAATGTTGATAAGGTTTATGGTGCTTTATCTAAAGTAAGTGATACTTCTGGATATACAACTTATTCTTCTAGTTTAGTGACTTTGAAAGATAATGAAGCTGAAAGTATTAAAGATATAGGTGATTCAGAACTTGGTATTTTAAATGATACTACTAGTTATGAAGGAAATATAATTCCAGAGGAAGTAATTAAAGAACAAAAGTTAAATAATAAAACTAAAGAATATGATAGTTATATTGCAATGATTGATGCATTGCGTGATGGTGAGATTAATTATATATTTTTACCAACAAATTATACTGTTATGTTTGGCAGTATGGAGGGTTATGAAGACATTGCTGATGAGACTAAGGTTTTATTAACTCAAACTAAAAAGGTAAAAAATGAAAAAGAAGAAAGTGATAGTACAAATACAAAAGCTATTACTGAACCTTTTACAGTTTTACTTATGGGTGTGGACTCAGATGCAGAGGGGATTGCGAATGGATCATTTAATGGTGATTCACTTATGGTAATTACTTTTAACCCAAAAACTTTAAGTACAACTATACTTAGCATTCCTAGAGATTCTTACGTTCCAATTGCTTGTTTTTCTGGTCAAAGAAAAAATAAGATTACACATGCGGCTTGGAAAGGCGAGACATGTATGATGAATACAATTGAGAATTTCTTAGATATTAAAATAGATTATTATGTTAAGATTAATTTTACAGGTGTTGTTCAACTCGTTGATACTTTAGGTGGAGTTGAGATAGATGTTCCATATAATTTGTGTGAACAAAATAGTAAACGTCAGTGGGGTTCTAATACAATTTATATTGAAAAAGGTTTACAAACTTTAAATGGTGAGCAAGCTTTAGCTTATGCTCGTAACCGACATCCAAATCCTGGCAAATGTTCTTCTAAATGGACAAATTATACAAGTAATGATTTTATCCGTGGTGAGCACCAACAAGAGGTTGTAACAGCTCTTCTTAATAAGTTTAAGGATGTTAAGGATTTAGATACAGTTTATAAATTATTGGATACTATTAGTAATAATATGGTTACTAATATGAGTACTGATCAGATTTTATCTTTATATAATGTATTTAAAGATATTGCTTCTAAGAGTACTGGTATGGATGATATGGCTGATGTTTTGGGTATTCAAAGATTAAAATTAAATGGTTATGATGCTAGAATATATGATTATGGTGGAACTAATTTATCACTTTATAATTATGTTTTATATGATGATAGTGTTAAAGCAGTATCAGATGCGATGAAGGAAAATTTAGGTTTAAAGAAAACTAAAGTAGTTAAATCATTTAGCTTTGATATTAATACTCCTTATGAAAAAGAAGTAATAGGAGCTGATATTACTGGAACTAGGTCTTTAGTTCAGCTTCCAAGTTTTGTTGGTGAAACTGTAAGTTATGTACGTTCTTACTGTTCACAACATGGCATTAGTGTAACGGTTAAAGGTGGAAATGGATATGTACTTAGTCAAAGTGTTCCATCTGGGGCTAATGTTGAGGATGTTAAATCAATTACAATAACTGCTGGTGGAAATACAAGTTCATCTAGTAGTTCTAGTTCATCAAATAATAATACAACTAGTGATACAACTACAGATGATGGAGAAGATGATGATATTTCAAATACAGTTCCGGGAACACCTGGTAGTGGTGGAGAACCTTCAACTCCAGTTACTCCTAGTGGTCCTGAGGAATCAGATGAAAATAAAACACCTGATACTACTGAATAAAGCTCAAAAATTGAGCTTTTTTTCTTTTTTCATTGATTTTTAAAGCTATTTATAAGATAATATTAAAAGAAAGAGGGATATTATGGATAGAAAAGAATTTGCAGATAGATTATTAAAAACAGAACATGATTTTGAATATTATGAAAAATTATATCCAGAGAGAGATTTAGATGAGAAAGCAATAGTTACAAGATATGCACCTAGTCCGACAGGTCTTATACATTTAGGAGCTTTATATGCAGCTTTTATTGCTAGAAAAATGGCTAAACAAAGCAATGGTGTTTTCTTTTTAAGAATAGAGGATACTGATCAAAAGAGAAGTATTGAAGATGGGGTTAAAAAAATAATTACTGATTTAGCTAATTTTGATATTACTTTTGATGAAGGTGTTACATTAGAAGGTGATAAAGGTAATTATGGACCTTATACTCAAAGTGAAAGAGGAGACATTTATAAGGCTTTTGCTAAAAAATTAATTATAGAAGATAAGGCTTATCCTTGTTTTTGTTCACCAGAGAGTTTACAAGAAGATAGAGAAAGACAAGAGAAACATAAAGAGAGAATAGGTTATTATGGATATTATGCTAGATGCCGTAATTTATCTATGGAAGAGGCACTTGAAAAAATAGATAATGGTGAAAAATATATTATTCGTTTGAAATCTAAAGGTAATTTTAATCATAGATTTAAGTTTAAAGACGAGATTAAAGGAAAGATGGAGCTTCCTGAAAATGATCAAGATATTGTTATTATAAAATCTGATGGACTTCCAACATATCATTTTGCACATGCGGTTGATGATCATTTGATGAGAACGACTCATGTTATTAGAGGTGATGAATGGCTTTCTTCTATACCTGTTCATGTTCAGTTATTTGAATATTTAGGTTTTAAGGTTCCAAAGTATGCACATATTTCGCCAATTACAATTGAAGATAATGGTACTAAAAGAAAACTTAGTAAGAGAAAAGATCCTGAGGCGGCTATTAGTTATTATCATGAAAAAGGTATTCCTAACAAAGCGGTTATGCTTTATTTAGAGACGGTTGCCAATTCTAATTTTGAAATGTGGATGAATCAAAATAAGGATAAGGATGTATCAGAGTTTGTTTTAGATTTTAAAAAGATGCCTGCAGGTGGAAGTTTATTTGATTATGAAAAATTAATGAATATTTCTAAAAATTATATTAGCACGCTTAAAGCTACAGAAGTATATGATATGACTTTAGAGTGGGCTTTGGCTTATGATGAAGATTTCGCATTACTTTTAGAAAAATATAAAGATTATTCTACAGCTATATTTAATATTGAAAGAGAACAAAAAAAACCTCGTAAAGATATTGGATATTTTGGAGATGTTAAAAATCAAATTTGGTATATGTATGATGAACTTTTTGAACCTAAAGAATATGATTGGCAGAAGGTTACTGAAAAGTGCGAAATTAAAAATATTTTAGATGTTTATTTGAATAAATATTATAATGAAAATGATGATAAGAATACTTGGTTTGATAATATGAAAAAGGCTGCTATAGAACTTGGATATGCGGGTGAAATGAAAGAATATAAAGAAAATCCTGATAATTATAAAGGAAGTATTGCGGATTTTAGTACAGTTGTTAGAGTTAGTTTAACTAGTAAATCAAATACTCCTGATTTATATGAAATTATGAGATTGCTTGGAAAAGATAGAATGATGGAGAGAGTAAAGATGGTTATTTAATCATCTTTTTTTTTATAAAAATTTTGTCATTTTTTAGCACTTACGCTTGACAAGTGCTAAAAAGAGTGGTATAACATAATTGTAAAAGAAAGAAGGATGGAAAATGAGAATGTTACCAAGAAAATTTGATTTAGATAGTATGTTTGATATTTTTACTCCAACAGATAGTATGAAATGTGATATTTACGAAAATAAAGGAAATTATGTTATTGAAGCTGATATGCCAGGACTTGATAAGAAGGATGTAACAGTTGATTATAATGATGGTTATTTAACTATTAAAGCTTCTAAGAGTTCTGAAGAAAATGAAGAAGAGAAAGATTACATTCGCCAAGAGAGATTTTATGGAACTATGGAACGTAAATTCTATGTTGGCGATATAGATGAGAGTAAAGTATCAGCTGAGTTTAAAGATGGTGTTTTGAAAGTATGTTTACCTAGGGATACTATTGAAAAAGCTTCTAAATCAATTGAGATTAAATAATTATAAATTAAAATGGCTTTTTAAGTCATTTTTTTTGTGGTATAATCGGTGTAAGAGCAATAGTGGTTTGAAAATTATTTCATACTTTAGCGAGTCGCTAAGGGACTAGATTAAGTGTTACAATAATGATTATAGAATTTAAATCATTATGATTGTAATATTCCACCGTGCTTAACTACACTACGTGTAGTCGCTTACGCTTTATGCACGTTTTCATATTACAATATCTTGGGTATTGCTCTTTTTAAGAGGTGATGAAAATGCTTGATAATGTTACAAAAGATATGGCTAATGAATTTTTGTTATCTCTTAATTTAATTGATGAAAAACTAAGTGATAAAGAAAAAATAAGAAAACTTTATACACTTAGTAATAATATAGAAAAAAATTATAAAAAAACTGTAATTTTAAAAAAAGATGGTAATAAAAGAATTATTTATGAACCTAATTATACTTTAAAAAAGGTACAGCGAAATATTTTGGATAATGTTTTAAGTGGTTTTAAAGTTTCAAAATATGCGATGGCTTATGTTAAGGGAAAGTCAGTTAAAGATAATGCTAATATGCATGTTAATAAAAAGCTTATATTAAAACTTGATATTAAAGATTTTTTTAATAATATTAGTTTTATGGATGTTTATAATAAGGTATTTTTAGAAGAATATTTTCCTAAACAAGCGAGAACTGTTTTAACTTATTTATGTACGTATAATGAGTTTTTACCACAAGGTGCACCAACTTCTTCTTATATTTCTAATTTGATTATGCAGGATTTTGATGAAAAAATTGGATTATTTTGTGAAAAGAATAATATAAGTTATACTCGTTATTCAGATGATATGACTTTTTCTGGTGATTTCAATGTCAAAATGGTTATATTCAAAGTTAAAGATGAATTAAAGAAAATGGGAATGCAGTTAAATTATGATAAGATTCATGTTATTTATAGTAATATGTCCCAGCAAGTCACAGGGATTACGGTTAATGAGAAGCCGCAGGTTTTAAAAGTTAAAAGAAGGAAAATTAGACAAGAAGTTTATTATATAAAGAAATATGGACTTTATTCACATTTAAAGAGAATAAATGTAAAAGATGAATTTAGTTATTTACGTAGTTTACTTGGAAAAATTAATTTTGTTTTAATGGTAAATAGCGAGGATTTAGAATTTTTTAAATATAGAGAGTTTATTTTAAAAATATTTAATAATTTATAGTAGGGTGGTTGGAATGACAAAAGAAGAATTGAAAAATTTTTATAGTGAAGATGAAAAATTATATGATTTAAATGAGAATAAGAAGTTTTTATATATGTTTAATCATTTGATTGATGAAGGGTATGAACTTTTTATTGGAATTGATGAAATGCAAGATATGATTGATAGGCTTGCTGCGTGGTATGAAATTAAGTTTCCCGAAAGAGAGTTTGATTTTTATGATGGAAAGATGACTAGTGATTTTAGTAAGTTTAAAGAGTTATCTGATGTTATGGATATTAAACAATTGTTTTTTAGATTGACTGATAATCAACAAAAATTACTTGAGGGTTTATATAGATCAAATGTCCAAAAAAATTATCCTATTTATGATATGGATAAAGTTGTAGGTGTAAGTAAAAAGGTATATTATAAAGTTGAAAGAACAGAGAATGATAAGTATTTTTCTAAGTATAAAGATTTTGTGGTGAGTGCGGATGCGGAAACGGGCTTAGTTGATATGGATTATGAGATAGAGAAGTATGTATCTGTGGATGAAATTGACGTTTACAATTTAGTTAAATTATTTATTGATGAACATTATGATAAATTAGATTTTTCTGAACTTGAAAAGGCATCAAACAATAAATATTTAGATAATTATTTGAGGGATAGATTGTTGGAGTTTGTAGCTTTAAAACTTTTATATTCAAGAAGAACAATACCTGAAAGAGGGTATGAACGAGCAAGACGTTTTATGGATGAATTTAATAAGAAACTTGGTTTAAATTTATCTATGGAGAGACTTGATAATATTATGAATAGGGATTATAAAGAAGATAGATCTAAAGTGAAGATAATATCACTTTAGATTTTTCTATGATTTTGTTTTATTTCTTAGAATTTATAAATTAATACTTGACCTAAAGTTAGGTCTAGGTGCTACAATTATATTAGAACATAAATAAAAATTATGTTAATGGGATGTTGTAATAATATTTTTTAAGAAAATTTAAAAGGGAGAAAATATGAAGAATATTTTGATTGTTATAGTTGTTTTATGTGCTTTTGGTTTGATATTATTTTGGTTTTTTAGTGAAAAGAATGTAGATGATAGCAAGGAGGTAAAAAATATTAAAGAAAGTATGGGTAAAGCTGAATTTAATTTTGATACAAAAACAGTAACTTTAAATAGTGGTTATGAGATGCCAATAATAGGTTTAGGAACATGGACTCAAAATGATGAAGAAACCGCTAATTCTGTTTATTATGCTTTAGAAGATGGTTATAGATTAATTGATACTGCTCAATATTATGGTAATGAAAGAGGTGTTGGAGAAGGCCTTAGAAGAGCTATTGATGATGGTATTGTTACAAGAGAAGAGGTCTTTATTACAACAAAGATAATGCCAAGTAGTTATAATAATGCTTATAATTCAATAGATGAGTCTTTGGAAAGATTAGGAGTAGATTATATAGATTTACTTTTGATTCATCAACCTGGATCTAATGATGAAGAGGTTTATAAAGCGATGGAACAAGGTGTTTATGATGGAAAAGTGAAATCAATTGGAATATCAAATTATTATACTAAAGAAGAGATAGATGAAGTTTTGTCTTATGCAACAATTGTTCCGGCAGTAATTCAAAATGAAAATCATATATATTATCAAAATACTGATTTAAAGGAATATGTTAGTCAATATGGAATAATAATTGAGTCTTGGTATCCATTTGGTGGTAGAGGGCATACTTCTGAAAACTTTAATAATGAGGTTATTAGAGATATAGCTACAAAGTATAATAAAGCATCCGCACAAATTATATTAAGATGGCAATTACAAGCTGGATATATAGTTATTCCGGGTTCAAGTAATTCAGATCATATTTTAGAAAATTATAGTATTTTTGATTTTAGTTTAAATGAAGAAGATATGAAAAATATAGCTGATATTAATAAAAATCAAAGATATGAAAATTGGTAATTAGTGAAATTTGTTTAGTTATATTATTTGAATTAGAAAAACGTGCAATGATTTTGTACGTTTTATTTTATGAGCTTATATTATAATTTTTTTAATTTAAATTATATTATTTTAAATTTGTTAGTTGACACTCTAGTATACTGTAATGTTATAATACTTTTGATGTGAGGGGGTATGTATGTTAGAGTTAGTTAAAAATTTGAAATTTGCATGGCGATATGTGAAGGGTCAAAAAACAAAACTTATTTTATTTGCGATAACAAATGTGATAATGGCGGTTATTGGAGTTGTTTTACCAGTTTTGAGTGCGAAGATGGTTGTTAATTTAACATCTAATGAATTAAGTCAATTAATATATATAAGTATAATTATTTTTATAATAGAAATGATTCAAAATATTATTAAATTTTCTAATGATTATTTTATACAAGTGATTTATAGAGAAACATTTACTAATACTCAAAAAGCTTTGGGAACTGAGATTTTAAAGCTTCAAAATAAAACTTTAGATAAAAATTCATCTGGTGTTTTTATTCAAAGATTAATTAGTGATACTGGAAGATTATCTTCTATTTTTAATAATTTAACTATTAATTTATCAAATATAATTAGTAATATTGGTATTTTAGTAGCGGTATTGATTATTAATGTATGGGCTTTTTTATTTTTGATTTTCATGTTATTTGTTTTAATTATTGTTAGAATTAAAGAGTCTAGAGTATATAATGAGAAAGATAAAGAGTTTAGGAAAGAAGAAGAAAAAGTTTCTGGTTTTACTGGTGAGGTTGTTAGGGGCGCTAGAGATATAAAAATGTTAAATGCGGAAAATAGTTTTCTTAGAGTTATGAATGAAAAAATTATTATGCTTAATCAAAAAAGATATAAAATGATGAGAGTTATTAGAAATTATGATTTATTAGGCCGCAGTTTAATTGATTTTATGGATCTTGTGTTTATTATTTTGCTTGTTTATTTGCTTGTTCAAAAGAATCTTACTATTCCATTAGCTCTTGTTATATACAATTATTCAGGTAGGACAACAAGTATTATTTTTTCTTTGGATAATTTATTTAGAGTTGTTAAAGATTTTAACTTATCAGCTAAAAGAATATTTGATATTACCTTAGATAAAGAGTTTCCCAAGGAATCTTTTGGAAATAAACATTTATCTAAGGTAGATGGTAATTTTGAGTTTAAAGATGTTAATTTTAGTTATGGAGATAATAAGGTTTTAGATAATTTATCTTTTAAGATAGATGCGAATAGTACAGTTGCTTTTGTTGGTAAAAGTGGGGCAGGTAAAAGTACAATATTTAGTTTGATTGATAAAATGTATGAGGTAGATAGTGGTGAGATATTAATTGATGGGGTTAATATTAATGAATTAGATAAGGATAGTATTAGAAATAATATTACCGTTATTAATCAAAATCCTTATATATTTAATTTAAGTATTAAAGATAATTTAAAATTAGTTAAAGAAAATTTAACTGATGAAGAGATGATTAGTGCTTGTAAGATGGCTTGTTTAGATGAGTTTATAAATACTTTACCTGATAAATATGATACAGTAGTTGGTGAGGGTGGTATTACTCTATCAGGTGGTCAAAAACAGAGACTGGCTATTGCGAGAGCTTTAATACAAAAAACTGAGATTATTTTATTTGATGAAGCGACAAGTGCTTTGGATAATGAAACACAAAAAGAAATACAGGAAGCTATTCATAATATGCAGGGTGAATATACTATTTTGATTATTGCTCATAGGTTATCAACAATTATAGATAGTGATAGAATTTTATTTTTAAACGATGGTCATATTGAGGCCGAAGGAACACATGAGGAGCTTTTAGATAAATCTTTAGCTTATAAACATTTATATGAGACAGAGTTAAAGACAAATACTAATAATTAATTTACTAATAATATTTAGTAAATTTTTTTATCAATTTCTATTGACACGGTGTCAGAAAATTAATATAATGAAAGTGTAAGATGACTGACAGAGTGTCAAAAGGAGGTAATTTTATGGAACATAGTGATTTAAGAAAAGAAGAAATTATTAATGCTTGTACAGATTTATATGATAAGTATAATTTTAAGGACATAACAATAAAACTGATAAGTGAACAAACGACATTTTCAAGACCATCTATTTATAATTATTTTGAAACAAAGGAAGAAATTTTTTTGGCATTATTTCAAAAAGAATACGAAAAATGGCAGGATGAAGTTGATGCGATAAGAAATAATAATGAAAGTCTTACGAAAGATGAGTTTGCGGGAAAGTTAGCTCATACGCTTGAAGATAAGGAAAGATTATTGAAGCTTTTGTCAATGAATATGTATGATTTAGAAGAAAATAGCCGAATAGAGAGACTAACGGAGTTTAAAAAGGCTTATGGGAATGCGGTTCATGCTGTAAGGCTTTGTTTAAATAAGTTTTTTAAAGATATGAGTGAAGAAGATACGATAGAATTTATTTATTCATTTTTCCCGTTTATGTTTGGTATATATCCTTATGCGAGTGTGACTAAAAAACAAAAACAAGCAATGAAAGAAGCTGGAATTAAATATAAATATTTTACAATTTACGAGATTGCATATATGGGTATTAGGAAATTACTTGGATAGGAGATGTTTATGAAAAAGATAATTGTAATTATAGGTTTAATATTTATAGTAATTGGAATAATTATATATTTTGCATTTATAAATAATAATTCTAGTAATGAGATGGATGAGGATATTGAAAATAATTCTACTACTTTAGAAAATAATGAAGATACTAGTGAAGATAGTGGTTTAGGGGTTACTATTCACAGCCTAGAGTAGACAATGAAAGTATCTAGTAAAAATAACTAGGTACTTTTTTACTGTGGACAAAGTAGTAAAAACCGTTGAAGAATAAGGGAAAAATCATGATTTAGGTTTTGAAGATGTAATATATAAAAATTCTTGGCATAAAGCATTATCTTTTACTTTTAAAGAAAGACAATTAATGTTAAAAGAAATAGTAAAGGAGTGTTCAAGTGAAGAAAAATAATAAGTTGCTTATTTCAGTTCCATATATATATCCAGTATGTCCTTTGAGTATTGATCATGCTAAAATTATGTTAGTTGCTGATATTAATGCGAGAATTGCACGTGCGGAAGGGAAAGATGTTTGCTTTCCAATAGCTTCACATTATAGTGGAGTGACTGCAGAGAATACTATTAATAATTTAAATAGCAATAACAAAGAAGTTAGAAATAAAGAGAGAGATAAATTTATCAAAGGTTATAAAACTCCGAGAAAAGTCGTTGAAAATTTTAACAATCCTGAAAAATTGTTAGATTATTATACTGCTCAGACTTTATTAGATTTGAAACGGCTTGATATTTCATGTGATTATGTAAATTTTTATAAAACAAATGAAGAAGATTATGAGATATTTGTTAGAACAATATTTAATTGTTACGAAAAGAAAGGTATGTTAATCAAAAATTCTAAAGATGAATTGGCACTTAACTATGATGATGAAACTTGGAAAAAACAAACAAAAAACAATTTGGAACAACTAATTTTTATTAGCCCAAGTTTAAGGAATAATATAATATCATCTTTTGAAAATATAAGAAGTGATTGGGGAATATTAAGAAATTATGGAATTGGTGTTAGATATAGAGACAACTATGTTATTGATCCAATGTTTGATAGTGAGTTATTTGTAATTTATGATTTATATAAAAAATTTAAATATTTGAATAATGATGAAAAAAAGGAAGACATTTTTAATGAAATATTTGAGGTTCTTGGTGGAAATAAAAAAACAACTATTCCTATAGTAGAAGCAGTTGTAAAATGGTTGCCAACAGATTTATTTGTTTGTGAAGAACATTTAAAAAATTGGATAATTAAGAAAACTTTTTCTGAAAGTTTACTTTTTAAAAAGAAGTATTATACAAATAAGTATTTTATTACTGGAATGGGATATGTAAATGGTGAACGTATGTCATCTTCAAGAGGAACTGCTGTATTGTTGAAAGATTTACTAGATGAATATGGTAGTAATGTTGCTCGCATGATAATAATGTTTACTGGTGGTCATCCTTCGAAAATGTATAATTATACCGAAGAAAATATAAAAATTATAAATAAAATGCTGAAAGAATTTTATGATTATGTAGTGTTTTTAAATAGTCAGTTACTTAATGTAGAATGTAACAACAATGATTTTGTTGAGGAATTTGACAAAATTTACCAAGAGTTGAAAGATGGTTTTTATCAACAGGTACTTGTTGATGTGATGAAAAATTTAAAAAAGAAATATTCTAATGCTGAAATGGAAATCTTGATAAAAGTTAGAAATACTTTAAAATATTTTATGAATATTTTATTGCCAAATATAAAAATATGAAAAAATAGTATAAATTCATATTATTGATTTTAATAGAAAATAATAGTATAATACGTACAAACCGTATCGTTTTCATTTCTTTGGTGTTGTATTAGATAAAAAATTACGATTGTATGTTTAAATTAAAACTTTAAAATTAGGAGGCAAAAATGAGTCTAAAAGTTTACAATGTTTTACATAGAAAAAAAGAAGAGTTTATTCCTTTAGAAGATGGAAAAGTTAAAATGTATGCATGTGGTATAACAGCTTCTGGTGATGCACATATTGGTCATGCATATCAAGCAATTATATTTGATGTTATAAAAAAATATTTGGAGTATATAGGATATGAAGTAACTTATGTTAGAAATTATACAGACGTAGATGATAAAATAATCATTAAAGCCCGTGAATTGGGAGTAGATCCTACTGATTATGCAAATAATATGATGAAAAAAATAGATTATGAATTATCGCAATTATTTGTGGAAAAACCTACAATTCAATCAAAAGCGACAGAATGTATACCTGATATGATTAACTTTATCACGAAATTAATTGAAACTGGGCATGCTTATTGTACCGAAAATGGAGATGTATTTTTTAAGGTTTCATCATTTCCAGAGTATGGTAAGTTATCAAATAGGATAATTGATGATGGATTATCTGGGGTTAGAAAAAGTGTAGAGCCTGGTAAATTAGATGATAAAGATTTTGCTTTATGGAAAAATGCAAAAAATGATGAAATTTTTTGGGAATCACCTTGGGGATTAGGTAGACCTGGATGGCATATTGAATGTTCAACAATGAGTATGAAATATTTGGGAGAAACAATAGATATACATGGTGGTGGTAAAGATTTGATTTTCCCTCATCATGAAAATGAAATCGCACAGAGTGAATCTTTAACAGGTAAGCAATTTTCAAGATATTGGTTACATAATGGTTTGATTAAAGTTAATGGTCAGAAAATGAGTAAATCTTTAAACAATGGTATTTTATTAGGTGATTTATTGAAAGAATATAATCCTGAAGTAATAAGAATGTCATTATTAGAAAATAATTATCGTTCTGATATGAATGTGGTAGATGGAATGTTTGATCAACATGAAGCAAAAATATATATGTTATATAAGTTGTTTTATTTGATTGATTTATTAGGTAGTGATTATAAGCCAAATGATAATTCTAAATACTTAGATATTATTGATAATAATTTTAGAAAAGCTATGGATAATGATTTTAATACTTCCGTGGCAATTGCAAATATTTTTGAATATGTAAATATAATGAATAAAATGATTAATAAAAATGAAATTCAAGAAGTTGTTGATATGAAGAATGCTTTAATAAAAGTGTATTCGACTTTAGGTTTACTTCAACAAAATCCTATTAAAGTGATTGAAGAAATAAAAAATAAGTATTTAACTTTATATAATATAGATGAGTCTGAGATAAATGATATGATATTAAATAGAAAACATTATAAAGATGAAAAAAATTGGATAGAAGCAGATAAAATAAGAAATGAATTACTTGAAAGAGGAATAATTCTTAAAGATGGTGGTACATCTACTGAATGGGATATTGATATTCCACCAAAATCAAAAACTAGATAAATATTTTATTAAACGTGTATATAATTTAGTTATAATTGTTGACTTAAAACATAAATATATTGTAAAATATATTTATGTTATGGGCCTGTAGCCAAGTGGTAAGGCATGGGACTGCAACTCCCTGATCGTTGGTTCAAATCCAATCGGGCCCTCCAAATATGTTAATTAGATGCATATTGTATGCATTTTTTTATCTAAAAGGAGCAATGTAAATGCATAATGATATTATAATATTAGGTGGAAACACTTCTAATAACATAAAATGGTTGAGACAAATGGTAAATGTATATAAGAAAAATTATAATGTGTTTTCTTTATTTTTTGATAATTGGGAAGATAACTCAATGATAGATTTTGAAAAAGAAGGAAAAAAATTAAGGCAATTATGCAAAGGAAAAAAAAATTATGTAATAATAGCAAAGTCAGCAGGGGCTGTTTTAGCCGCTATTGAGATAGAAAAAAATAATATCACACCAAGTATATTTGTAGTATTAGGATTGCCTTTGAAATTTACTTTTGAAAATCGAATTAAGATAAAAGAAATATTAAATAATATTAATAATAGATGTAAAATTTTAATAATACAACAAAAGTTTGATCCACAGGGAAGTGTAAAAGAAGTTTTTGATCTTTTGGGTAAAAATATTAGAATAAAACCTATAAATGGTAATAAACATACATATGCCAACTTTTTGTTAATAAAAAAAGAAGTGGACTTGTTTATTGAATCCAGTTCTTTGTAAAAAAATAATATCAAAATAAATAAATAAATAAAATTATTTAGTTATAGAATTAATGTATAATAATATTGGTGATTTTTATGCGTAAGGGTTCATTTTGGTTTAAAATAATATTTTCTACTTTCTTTTTTATCCTTGCAATTGTAATTATTTTGTTTGATTGGGCAAAAGAAAATATAACTGGGATGGTTATTACTTTATTTATAATAGCTTTTCTTCCCTGGATTATTAAATATGTTAAATCAGTTGACGCTTTTGGGGTTAAGGTTGAGTTAGTTTCAGAACAACAAAAGAAGAAAATCGATGAAATTATAGAACCAATTAGTAAAGAAGAAATTGATTCCATTTTAAATGGCAATAAATATAAAAAAGAAAAGAAAATTTATCAGTGCAATGCAATTAATTCAATTTTAAATTCAGATGATGAAATATCTAAATTAGTATTAGGAAGATATGAAATAGAAAAGATAATTCGTAAATTGTCAGAAAAAAACAATTTAGATATTTCAGCAAAATCAACAATTTCTTTAGCAAAAGAATTATATAAAAATAAATACATTAGTAGCAACGAGTATGAGTCAATAGAAGAATTAATGCCAATATTAAACAAAGCTATTCATAGTAATTTAAATGATGTTGACCAAAGTCAGATAGATTGGATTATCCAAAAAGTTATAAGGATTATAGAATACTTAGATTATAGATATGTAACTGGAAAAGATTATGCTGATTGGTTAAGAATATAATTTATAAAACTCGTGCCATTTACGTTCCTAAAAAAACGTGGTAAAATAGTATTATAGGATAATTATAAAGAGAGCTATTTTGGGAGATATTTTATCTCTCTTTTTTTTCTCTTTCTTTAAATTTTCTTATAAGAGAGGAGCGTGGTTTTATATTTTATTTGATAATTTTTCTAAACTGTCGGAGACTATTTAGTGGGTCTTAGGGATATTCCCTAACAAGCTTAGGGTGTGTAAACACCATGCTTGATAGTTTTAAAGTATACAATCTTTTATAAGTAGTATTGTTTTAAAAAAATAATGTTTTTTAGGAGTATTTAGCACATTGAAAACTTTTAATGTGTTTTTTTGTGTCTTAAAAAAATATAATTAAACGAGGTGATACTAATGGCAGTATTACGAGTAGAAAACTATGATAAGGATGGAAAAAGATTAGAACCTAGAAATGTTACTTTAACTTTTTCTTTATTATATACACTATTAAAGAAATACATGAAAGAAGCATAAGCTAAACTATAAGCATTTTATTTTTTGTATAAAAATGTTATCATGTAGTTGCAAGTTTTTTTACAAAAAATGCTTTTATAAAAAGGAGGTACAAGCTATTAATCATATAAAAGCAGTAGTAAAAAAAATGAAAGCTCTTTATGTCCGTGTTTCAACTGATTCTCAAGTAGCTCACTTACGGACAGTTTTTGAAATGAAATTAATTAGAGGTATTAATCGTTTTCCGACTAACACCAATTTACTTTAGCTTCAAAATTTCCGATTTTTAATATGGTGCCCGAGGATAAGGTAGAAGAAACTTTTAATACACAGCTCCAAAAATGTGGAGTAGAGTATTTTGATTATTATTTACTTCATAATTTAAATAGATTTATATATGAAGGACAGGTTAAAGAAACACATTTATTTGAATACATGAGAAAGTGGAAAGAAGAAGGCAAGATTCACCATATTGGTTTTTCTTTTCACGATGATGCGAAGACTTTAGATAAGATTTTATATGAACATTCAGAGGTAGAATTTGTACAGATTGTTATAAATTATTATGATTGGGATGAACTTTTTATTCAATCTAAAAAGTGTTATGAAGTTATTAGAAAACATAACTGTAAGGTGGTTGTTATGGAACCAGTTAAAGGTGGCACTTTAGCTAGAGTGCCAGAAGCTGCTTTAGATAAAATGCATGAGCTTAATGCTTTAGCAACACCATCTAGTTATGCGATTAGATATGCGTCTTCATTTGATGGAGTGCTTACGGTGCTTTCTGGAATGAGTAATATGGAGCAGGTTCGTGATAATGTTTCATATATGGAAAATTTTGAATCACTTAATAATAAAGAAAGAGAAGTATTAGATTTTACTAAAAAAGAGATTATGAAAACTTGGAAATTTCAGTCCGATAATTTAGAGTTGATGGATGATAATAAATATAGTGTACCACTTTCACATATCATTAGAGCTTATAATAGTATTATGATTCAGCCAAATCCTGGTTTTAGTGCGGAGCTTAATTATTATAAGAGTTTTAGAAGTGATTATGATAGAGCGTTCGAAACAGCAGATTATTCTCGTTTTAATGATCAGGTTGGCTTTGATGTGAATGCGACATTAAAAGAGGCTATAGATTATCAGGTTAAAAATAGTTTTCAAAGTTATGTAGATTAATTATAGAGGCAAGATGATAAATATCTTGTTTTTTCTATTTATTTTTTTGCTAAAGTTAAGGAAATAAAAAGGACAATAAAGGTAAAATGAGTAATAAAAAAATGTGCATTTGTTTTGCACATTTTTATTTTAAATTATATTGCATTTTATATAACTATTCGTTATACTTATGTATAAGGAATGTTCAATAGTTGGGCGCTACCAATTCTCATGTAGAATTGGAGGTGATGCTTATGACTAAAAGAGAAAAAGCTCTTTATGTCATAATATCCCTTCTATTTATTTTAGTATTCGTATTACTATTTAAATAGAAAACAGCGTCTAACTCATCATCGATGATTTAGACGCTTCACGAATTTAGTGGTTGCGTTCAACATTCGAGTATTGAACATTCCTTTTTATTATATGAGATTTCTCTCATCTATATACATTGTAACACATTTTTAATTTTAAGACAAACTTAAATTTTATTTTAGGTTAATATGGTATATAGTGGTAAGATGTAAAACTAAACGCAACCCTAAAAGTAAACAAAGTTGCATTTAACTGGGAAAATATAAGAAGTTGCATTTACCCTGTAAAACAGTATAATAACAACCACTGATGGTGCTTAATCGAAAGGAGAATGAATTATGTCTAAGCATCTATCATTGGATGAAAGATTTTTTAATCTTCGCTTTAGTAATTGTCATCTTCTTTTTATTGTCGCTATTATTAATAACATTAATATAAAAGAACTCACCTAACACATCTGTGATTAGGTGATCCAATTTTTTGGCACCGCCCAACATTGCAGTATTGAACGTTCCTTTTTTATTATATGAGATTTCTCTCATCTATATACATTGTAACACATTTTTAACTTTATGGGAAACTTAAGTTTTATTTTAAATTAATATTATATTATAATTTTATATTTATGTTATTGGGGTTTTAGTGTATAATTTAAGTAGTAGGATTTAATATGGAGGTTTTAGATGAAAAAATTAAAAGGTGGAGTATCTTTAGTTATTTTAGGTAATATTTTATATTTGGTTTATATATTTTTTGGCTATAGTGAAAGTTCTTTTGGTGAATTTACATCAGGATTACTTCTAGGTCTTTCAGTGGGAATTAGTTTAATTGGAATTATTATGCTTATTATTTATGTTTCAAAAGAAAAATAATACTTTATTTATGGAAGTGATAAAATGAGTGAGATTGAAATTATTAAATTAGTGTTTGGTATATTTTTATCTATTGGTGGTTTAGTATTAATTATTTTAGCTTTTAAGTTATTTTACAAGTATTTAATTATGGAAAAAAGATGCACGTCTAAAACAGAGGGAATAGTTAAAAGATATACGACGGTAAGTTATTCTGGTGTTCATTTGCCTATTGTTTATTATAAGGCCTGCGGAAAAGAGTATAAGATTAAAGGCCCTGAGTATAAATGGGTTATTGAAAAGACAGTAAGCACACCTTTTAGTAAAAATGAGGTGGAATATAAAGAAGAGAATGGAATTTTGAGGATTAATAGATCTTTAAATTCTTTTGGTGGAGTATATAAAAATCCTATTCAAGAGTTATATCCAGTTAATTCTAAATTAGATGTTTTTTATGATCCAGATAATCCCCAAATCGCTTATGTTTTAAGATACTCTAATAAGAAAATTTTCTTTTGGTTGATGTTTATATCAGGGATACTAACTTTAATAATAGATTTATTAATTTTGATATGTTTATGAATTTTTTTAAGTGTTATTAATGCGGGCAAAAATTCAAATTGTTGTTGATAGAAATAAGTGCCTTTATGTGATATATTTATTTTTGAGGTGAGAATAATGAATTTAGGAAAAAGTTTAGTGGATGCTAGAAAGAAATGTGGTTTATCGCAAGAGAGGGTAGCTGAAAAATTAGGGGTGAGTAGACAGACTATTTCTAAATGGGAAACAAATGAAACTTTACCAGATATTTATCAAGCTAAAAGGCTTTCTAAACTTTATAATTTATCATTGGATGAATTGATTGGTTTTGATATTGAATTAAAAGAAATCGAGGATGTTATTAAAAATACTGATGAAAAAATAGAATCTAAAATCAACTGGACTAATGCTTGGGGTAAAAAGTATCCAGTATTACTTGATTATCCATCTTTAGTGGATGTGGAAAAATATGCGAGAATAATAAGACAATTATTGGATAGTTTAGCTACTAACTATGGATATAGTAAGTTAGATAGTATGCTTGTTTTAAAAGATATTTTATATCATGAGTGGAAAGATAAAAAGTAGTATTTAATTATTAAAAAAATGTGCATTTGTTTTGCACGTTTTTTTTTGAAATATATTGCGTTTTATATAACTATTCGTTATACTTATATGTAAAGAATGTTCAATAGTTGGGTGATTGCCACTTTTCTTTTTTAAGAAAGGGGGCGATATGATGAACAAGAAAGATTTTTTAATTTTATCTTTAGTAATTATTATCTTCCTTTTATTATTAATACTATTAGTAGTACTGATATAAAAGAAAATCACCTAACTCATTAGCTACTATGATTTAGGTGATAACCATAAAATATATGGCAACATCCAACATAGAAGTATTGAATGTTCCTTTTTATTATATGAGATTTCTCTCATCTATATACATTGTAACACATTTTTAACTTTAAGACAACTAGTGGTGTTATATTGGTACACAGATTTTTTTCTGTTATAATATTTTATAGAAGTAGGGGAAAATATTAAAATGTTATGTTTGGGTGACATATTTCCATCTTTAAATGGTAGATATAAGGGCATTAAAATATTATAATTGTATCAGATATTTAAAAGCTTTTGTTAGGGTGATTTTATTATAAAGTTTGGGAGGTTATATGAAAAAAATATTAATTCATGGATCTGGTCATAAGGCTGATAGCTATAATGAGACAATTAAATATATGAATAGCGATGATGTTTTGCTTCCAGATTTATCTTTGATTTTGAATGGTAAGAAGGCTAGTTATGATAATTTGTATTTTGCATTTATAGAATACTGTAATAAGGTTTCAGGAAAAGTAGATTTATGTGGTCTTTCATTAGGGGGTATTTTAGCTTTAAATTATGCGTTGGATTTTCCAGATAAAGTTAATTCACTGGTACTAATTGGAACACCATATAAAGTGCCTAAATTTATGTTTGGAATTCAAAATATTATTTTTAGATTTTTGCCTAAATCAATGTTTGATAGTATGGCTTTTAATAAGAAAGATACTTTTATTTTAGGTAAGTCTATGAAAAATTTGGATTTTAGTGGTAGGGTTTCGGAGATTAAATGTAAAACTTTAATAATATGTGGTGAGAAAGATAAGGCAAATATTAAGTCCGCATATTATTTAGCTAAACATATTAAAAATTCAGAGTTAAAGATTATTGAAAAAGCTTCACATATTATAAATGAGGAGTGTCCAAAGGTTTTAGCAAATATATTAAATGAATTTTATAATTAATGTATTATTTTGAAAGTGGGTTTTAAAATGAGAAAAAGAAAGTATTTGGTTTTGGGAATTATAGGTTATACGATAGCTATTTTGATATTACTATTTTATTTAATGATGGAATTTAGAGTTCAGATGACAGAAATGGCTAGACTTGGTTTAATGTGCGTTATGGCCTCTTTTATGTATGTTGGTGGTTTTTGTTTATCAAAGTATTACGAAAATAATAAACCGATGAAGATAAATTTATATGTGTATTTTGTTTTATATTTAGTTTTACTTATAACACTTACTTTATTTGATAGTTTGTGGCTTAGAAATGGTTTTAATTTTCAAGGATTTACTAATTTAGAAGAACGCGTTAATTTGATGCCATTTGAAACGATTATGACATTTATTCAAAAGTTTGATAGTATGTATTCGACAAGTCAGGTAATGCTTAATTTATTTGGTAATGTGTGTGCTTTTATGCCAATGGCTTTCTTTTTACCACTTTTATTTAAGAAGCAAAATAAATTTAGATATTTTGTTATTACTATGGTATTGATGATACTTGGAATAGAGTTTTTACAGTTAGTTACTGGTTCTGGTAGATTTGATGTTGATGATTTGATTCTTAATTTATCTGGAGCTGTTTTAGCTTATTTAATTTTAAAGGTTCGGAGTGTTGATGATTTGATTCATAATATATTTTTACTTCAGCACAATAAGATAAGTAGAAAGTCTTATATTAAAATGGGTTTGTTTGTATTAATTGTTGTTTGTCTTTTTATAGGACTTATAAAATACAGAAATATGTTATATGACAAGAATTATGAAGAGTATGACAAAATAAATCATCCAAATATAACTTTTGAATACAATGATGAATGCACTAGTAATAATTTGTTTTATGAAAATGAGATTTATAAATATTATTTTGAATGTTATGATAATAATGAATTTTATTTGATTGTTAATAATGAGGATAGGTTTCAAGTTAAAGAGTTTTTGGATGATTCAAAATATAATTATGATATTGGTATGCTTTTAACTGTTTTTGATTATAGTGATATTGATTATAAAGCCCAAAATAAATATCCACATTTTAATTTGAGTGTAAATAATGAAATTGGTAATAGTTATTTTGGTCCTAGTGATGTGGAGTCAGATATAGCTAAATTAGTTTTAACTGATAAGTCTACCGATGGGTATAATTTGAATTTTGAGGTAAATATTATTCCAAAAAATAGTGGGGAAAGAGTTATGAATATTGATTTTGAGTTTACAGATGCGAGTGGTAAAATCACAGTAATGACTAAAAAGGTAAAAATTATAGTTGATGATGATATGAATGTAGAGTATAGTTTGGAATAGTTTTTTAGAGAGGTTTAAGATGAAAAGAAAAATATTAATTATAGTGGTTGTTTTGCTAGTTTTATATTTGATTTTTAGAATGATACCATTTGGTTTTATTAAAAAAAGCTTTACTTATGATTTGAGCGATGGTAAACAAACGGTGATATTGGGTGTTCCAAGGTTGTCTTTTCTTGGTAGAGAAAATGATAGAAGTTATTCATATAAAAATGTTAGGGGTAATAATGTTTTAAAAAAAGAAGTGAAGGATTATTTAAACACATTGAAAAAAGTTAAATGTAATGATACAACTTATTATTATGATAAGGATAATAATTTTACAGTAATTAATTATTCTATAAAAAATAATATTTTGTATAATACGATTACTTATGATGTGAGATATGGAAATTATTGTTTTGTAAAAAAGGCGGAAGAATATTCTAAAAAATTAGGTAGTATGCTTAGTATTCATGCGATGGGTAATAGTTTCACTCTTTCACCTGATCAAGAATTTAAACCGATGCTTAGAATGTCATTTGTTGATAGTTATGATGATAATGGAAATTTTACTGCTGATGTGACTGTAGAATATTTAACACCTACTGATGATTGGAGATATGTTTCAAGAAAAGAAATAGAAAAGTCTAGTGGGACGTACGAGATTAAAGGTGATAAATTATATTATACTCGTGATAAAATTACTTCAAAAGCTGATGATGTTGATATTCCTTCAATTTCGGTATTTGAAATTGTGGATGGTAAGTTAATTTTAGAGGATAATTATTTAGCAGATTATGCGGATGAGGTAATTTTAAATTAGGAGAGATTATGGAATTTAATGAAGATGAGATAAAAACTAAAGGAAAGATGTATAATTTTATTATTATTGTAGTAATCTTAGTAATTGTGTTTATTTGTTTAAGTATATATTTTTCATTTAAAGCGCTTGGCGAAGATTTATCTAAAAAATATTATTATTATGTGGATATTAATAATCAAAATAAAGATGAGATTATGAGTCTTTTAAATGAAGAAACAGATAATATGACGGGCATTAATTATTGTGATTCGATGTATAAAATTGAATATTATAATACTTTTCCAGATGGAACAAATTATACAATTTACTGCAAGGATACTGATAATATAGGTTTTAGTATTGATAAAGTGGGTGAGGATAAATTACAAAGTTATATTTATAAATATGGGGATATGGAGAGAAGATAGATTAGTAATATGTTTACTAGTCTTTTTAAATTTTATTTTAAAATGTCACTTACTTGTCATTTTAGTTATTATATAATGTAATCAAAAGGGAGGAAGAAATATGGAAATATTAAGAGCCGAGAATCTTTCAAAAGTTTATGGTAAAGGTGAGAATAAGGTTGTTGCTTTGGATAATGTATCTTTTTCAGTTGAAAAAGGGGAATTTGTGGCGATTGTAGGAGCAAGTGGGTCTGGTAAATCAACACTTCTTCATTTAGTTGGGGGAGTAGACAGACCGACTAAAGGAAAAGTTTATATTAATGGTAAAAATATTTATGAAATGAATGATGATAAACTAGCTATTTTTCGAAGAAGGCAAATAGGTTTAATTTATCAATTTTATAATTTGATTCCTATATTGAATGTGGAAGAGAATATAACATTACCTCTTGAATTAGATAATAGAAAAGCAGATAAGAAGCAGTTAAAACAATTATTAAAATTATTAGGTTTAGAATATAGAAAAGATCATTTACCTAATGAGCTTTCAGGGGGACAGCAACAAAGAGTTTCTATTGGAAGAGCTTTGATTACTAATCCAGCAATCATTTTAGCTGATGAACCTACAGGAAATTTGGATTCAAAGTCAAGTGATGAGATTGTTTCATTATTGAAAAAATCTAACAAAGAATATAACCAAACAATTATTATGATTACTCACAATATGGAAATTGCTCAGCAAGCTGATAGAATTATTCAAATTGAAGATGGAAAGATAATTCAGGAGGACTAAAGATGAAGGCTTTAAATAAATTATCGCTTAAAAATCTTCTTTTAAATAAAAAAAGAAGTATTGGTACTTTAATAGGTATTATATTATCAGTTGCTTTAATATGTGCGGTTGCAGGAATGTTTATCAGTTTACAAGATGCATTAGTACAAACAGAAATAGAAAGTAAAGGTAATTATCATATTGTGCTTTTTAACCAGACTAATGATGATTTAAAAGTATTTGAGAATAACCGTGATATAGAAGAAATAGATGTTTTGCGCGATATTGGTTATTCTGATTTTGAAGATAAAAATGAAGATAGACAGTATATACATTTATATTCTTATGATGATGAAAAAAGTTTTACTAATTTAACAGTAGGTTTGCTTGATGGAGAATATCCAAAGAATAGTGATGAAATTTTGATAAGTGAAGAGCTATATTTACTTGATAAGGATAAATATGATATTGGTAAGGCTATTTCTTTGAATTATGGTGTGAGAAAATCGTTAGATGGATACACTATGACTAAAGAAAATCCATATAATGAAGATGAGTTAATAAGTAATTCTAAAGAAAGAACATTTACTATTGTAGGTATTATGGATAGAGATTATGAATTAGATCCATATGGAGATCCTGGAATTGGATGCCTTACACTAGGTTTAGAAAATAGTTCTAATAAAAATCAAAGTGTTTATATACGTATAAAAAATCCAGCTAGTTATGAAAAAACATTTTCAGAAATTTTAGGAACTACTTTTACAAATGATTCACTAACAGCAACTGATAAATATAGTATTAATGCTTCATTACTCAGATGGCAAGCGCTAAAGTTTGATTCTGGTACAACTACTATGATTTATTCGCTTATTACAGTTTTGCTTACAATCATTGTGGGAACGAGTGTATTTTGTATTAAAAATTCTTTTGATATATCTGTGATGGAAAAGAAAAAGAATTATGGTATGCTTGCAAGTGCGGGAGCAACAAAAAAACAAATTAAAAGAAGTGTTATTACTGAAGGATTAATGATTGGTATGGTTGGTATTCCAATAGGAATTATTGTGGGTTATTTGGCAGTATTTATTTTAACTATTATTGTAAATTCAGTAATTGGTAATTTTATTACAAGAAATGTGGAAATGAAATGTATTATTTCACTATTTCCTATATTAGTGTCTGTTATACTTGGGGTAGTAACAATTTATTTTTCTAGTGTTAGAGCAGCTAAGAAAGCAAGTAAGGTTAGTCCAATAGATTTAATTAGAAGTAATGATGATATTAAGATTAATAAGAAAAAGTTAAAAAGTCCATCTATTATTAAAAAAATATTTGGTATTGGTGGAGTAATAGCTTATAAGAATTTAAAAAGAAGTAAGAAGAAATATAGAACAACGGTTATTTCTCTAGCACTTAGTGTGTTTGTATTTATTAGTATGAATACTTTTATGTATTATACATTTTCAGTAACAAATACATATTATAATAATATTGATTATAATATTATGGTAACATCATCTTTTGAGGATTCACCAAAACTTGAAGATGCTTTAAAAGTAGAAGGTACTGATGATTATACGATGCTATATCAAAGTTCTCTTACATCTGAGGGTTATTTGGAGATAGATGATTTGTCTAAATTAACTGACTTTGGAAAAAATATTTTAGAAGAGGGGTTAAGAGAGCAAGGTTGTTATGATGAGAGAAAAGATACTTTTGATATGAATTGTGATAAAAAACGTAAAATGAATATTATTGGTATGGATGAAAAATCTTTTAAAGAGTATGTAGATAAATTAGGTTTAGATTATAATAGTGTGAAAAATAAAGGGGTTTTAGTAAATAATTATTCATATATTAATGCTGAAGGTGTTCGAATGGAAAACGGTATTTATAATTATAAAAAGGATGAGACAATCAAAGGTACTTATAATGGTAGTCCACTCAAAATTGATGTTTCAGAAGTTACAAATGTAAGACCAAGTGGACTTGAAAACTTTTGGGATTCTAGCGGATATTTAATTGTATCGGAAGAAGAATATCATGATTTAGATTTTAGACCTTATATTTTAACAATTCAAGCAGATAATCCTACGCAAGTTACCTTAGATATAGATGAAGAGTTACCAGAATTAAGTGCGGTAAATATTGAAGAGAATGCACAAGCGGAAAAATCATTATATTTACTTATGGCAATATTCTTATATGGATTTATTGCAGTAATTACTTTGATTGGGGTAACTAATATATTTAATACAATAACATCTAATTTAGAGCTTAGACAAAAAGAGTTTGCAATGCTTAAAAGTGTTGGAATGACAAAAAAAGAATTTAACCGAATGATTAATTTAGAAACAATATTTTATTCTGTAAAGGCACTTATTTATGGTATTGTTTTAGGAACTATTGGTTCATATTTAATATATTTGGCAACGGCTAATAAAATGGATTATGGTTATCATTTCCCACTTGCCGCAACTATTATTTCTATTTTTGCAGTATTTATTTTAGTGTATATTATTATGCGTTATTCAATGAATAAAATTAATAAGCAAAATATTATTGAAACAATCAGAAAGGATAATATTTAAAGGGAAAATTATTCCCTTTTTTGGTATACTAGTATTGAGAGGAGAAGCTTATGTATGTTTTGTTAATAGAAGATAATCAAAATATTATTGATGGTTTAAAATATTCTTTAGAGCAAGAAGATTATGAAGTTTTTATTTGCACTAATGTGGCAGATACTATAGAGTTTTTAAAAGAAAATAAGTCAGTAGATATTGCTATTATAGATGTGTCTTTGCCTGATGGAGATGGATTTGATTTATATCAAAATTATATTAAAGAAAAAAATATTCCTAGTATATTTTTAACGGCTAAAGATAGTGAGGATGATGTTGTAAAGGGGTTAGAACTTGGCGCAAGTGATTATATGACAAAACCTTTTTCTACAAGGGAATTACTAGCCCGTATAAAAAGGAATATTATGAAACATAAAAATGAGGCGATTATTAGTATAGATGATGTTAGTTTTGATTTTGATAAAATGGAAGTAAGTAAGGATGGAAAGGTTATTCCGTTAACTAGACTTGAACTTAAAATATTACATTTACTTTTTACTAATTTGGGAAAGGTTGTAAGAAGAGATTATATAATTGAAAAGATATGGGAGTGGACAAGCAATGATGTTAATGATAATACGGTTACAGTTTATATGAAAAGAATTAGGGAAAAAATTGGGGTTAATATAATTATTACTATTAAAGGAATAGGATATAGAATAGATGATACTAGAAAATAAGGTTCATTTAAAAAAGTTTTTATTAATGTCGCTTATCCCAATTATTGTTTTTTTAATTATCGGAAATATATTTTTCTTTTATCAATATCAATCTTATATTCAAAATTATAATAGTAAAATAGCAGTAATCGTCAGTTTAGTTGAGGAAGAATATCCTAATATAGATAGGAATGAACTTATTTCTATTTTAAATAGTGATGATAAAGTTTCTGAAGATATTTTTAGTAGATATGGAATTGATGTACAAAAAGAATCTATAATTATGGAAAATGACCGATTATTTAGTAGATTTATAATTATATATAATATTTTATTTATTGGTTTATCTTTGAGTATTATTTTACTATATTTGAAGCACGAGAATGATCAAGATAAAGAAATTAAAAGAATTGTAAAGTGTATCAAAGAGATTAATAAGAAAAATTATGCGATTAATATAGAAGATAATACGGAAGATGAGCTTTCTATTTTAAAAAATGAAATATACAAAACGACGGTTATGTTAAAGGAGATGGCTGAAAGTTCTAAGGATGATAAGTTAAGGTTAAAGGATTCTTTATCTGATATATCTCATCAGTTAAAAACACCGTTAACTTCAATTAATATTATGCTTGATAATATTTTAGATAATCCGAATATGGATGAAGATACTAAGGCGAAATTTATTCAAAGTATTAAAAGAGAAGTTACAAATATTAGTAATTTAGCTACGGAAATATTAAAATTATCGAAGTTTGATGCTAATGTGGTTAGGTTTGAAAATAAAGAGGTTTTAGTAAAAGATATTATAAAAAGAGCTATTTCTAATGTTGAGATGATGGCTGAGATAAAGAATGTGGAGATTAAGGTGGTTTTTCATGATAATGTTAAGCTTGTTTGTGATTTGAATTGGCAGGTGGAGGCTATTATTAATATTTTGAAAAATTGTATTGAGCATTCTAGTGAAAATTCTTTTATTAATATAGAGGTTATAGATAATAAGATATATAAAGAAATTATTATTAAAGATTCTGGTGAGGGTATTGATAAAAAAGATTTACTTCATATTTTTGAGAGGTTTTATAAGGGAAAAAATTCTTCGAAAGATAGTGTGGGAATAGGTTTAGCGCTTGCAAAAAAAATAATTGAAATGAATAATGGTTCAATTAGTGTTAATTCAGTTAAGGGAAAAGGAACTATTTTTACGATTAGGTATTATTAGTATTACTATTTTGTAAGATATTAATTTTTAAAGACATGCTATAATAAAAGTGGTGATAAAAGTGAAAACGGTTATGATTGTCGAAGATGATAAAATTATAAGTGAAGAGTTAACTCATCTTTTAGAGACTTCTGGTTATAATGTTATAACTTTAACTAATTATGATAATACATTAGAGGATATTTTAAATAGTAATTTTGATTTACTATTATTGGATATAAATTTACCGAAGGTTAATGGTGAATTTCTTTTGAAGGAAATTAGAAAGGTATCTAATGTACCAATTATTATGCTAACTAGTAGAGCACTAGAAACTGATGAGGTATTATCTATGTCTTATGGGGCTGATGATTATATAACGAAACCTTATAATCCGACTATTTTGCTTTTGAGGATTGCTAATATTTTTAGAAGGATGGAAAAGAATGTTAATAGTTTAAATTATGATGATATTAAAGTATATCAAAATAAGGGAATATTAGTAAGGAATGATAAGGAATTAGATTTGACTAAGAATGAAATGTTGATATTTTTATGTTTACTTAATAATAGAGGAAATATTGTAACACGTGATGAGCTTATGACAGAACTTTGGAATAATGAAGAGTATGTTAATGAGAATGCTCTGACGGTTAATGTTAGCCGGCTTAGAAGTAAATTAGAAGATTTTGGGATTCATGGGGCTATTGAGACAAGAAAAGGTCAGGGGTATAAATTATTATGAAGTTTAGTAAATATTTTATTTCTAAATTTATAGAAATTTTAATAGTTATTTTTGGATATATTATAGCTTTGATGATGCTTTTTGCTTTTAAGGCTTCTAGTCAGCTTGTATTTGGGATTTCAATTACTTTTTTGGTTATTTGTTTTGCAGTGATACTTACAGGTTATTTAAAGAGAAGAAGATTTTATAATAATTTAATTAGTAATACTGAAAAATTAGATAAAAAATATTTGGTTTTAGAGATGCTAAGTAAACCTTCATTTTATGATGGAGAGGTACTTTACGAGGTTTTATATGAGATAAATAAATCAATGAATGAAAATGTGAAAAAATACGAGATGAGTTTAACTTATTTTAAAGAGTATATTGAACTTTGGATACATGAGATAAAACTTCCGATTGCGAGTTTGATGCTAATGAATCATAATCAGAAAAATAAGGTGGATAAAAGGTATGAGGAACAAATAAAAAGAATTGACGATTATGTTGATCAAGTTTTGTATTATGTTAGATCAGAGAATGCTGAGAAAGATTATTTAATTAAGGAAGTTAGTTTGAAAAAGATTATCAATAATGTTGCTATGAAGAATAAAGATGATTTACTTGATAATAATATTAATTTTATATCTCAAGCTAAAGATGAGGTGGTTCTTACTGATTCTAAGTGGCTTGAATTTATTATCAATCAAATTATTAGTAATAGTATAAAATATAAGAAGGACAAAGATTCATTTATTAAACTTAGTGTTAATGATTTACCAAAACAGGTGGATTTGCACATTATTGATAATGGTATTGGAATACCAGCTAAAGATATTGGACGAGTGTTTGAAAAAACTTTTACGGGAGAAAATGGGCGAAATAGTTCAAAGTCTACTGGTATGGGATTATATATAGTTAAAAAGTTATGCGAAAAATTAGGGCATAAAATTAAGGTTTTATCAGTTCAAAATGATTATACAGAGGTTATAATTTCATTTTCTAAGGATGATTTTTATAAAGTGCGTTAAAATTATTACAAAATAGTAATATACCGTAATATTAAAAGGGCGACATTAGCCTTTTTTTATCATAAAATGTAGACATGAAAGGAGATATTTTATGGAAAGTATTTTAAAGATTTACAATGTGGAGAAATATTATGGTAGTAGATCTAGTCTTACAAAGGCAATAGATAATATATCTTTTGAAGCATCTAAGGGAGAGTTTGTTGCTATTATGGGAGCTTCTGGTTCTGGTAAGACAACACTTTTAAACTGTATTTCGACTATTGATAGAGTGACATCAGGTCATATTTTTATTGGTGGAGAAGATATTACTAAGTTAAAGGGTAATAATCTTAATAAATTTAGAAGAGAAGAGTTAGGTTTTATTTTTCAAGATTTTAATTTACTTGATACTTTGACAGCTTATGAAAATATTGCTCTTGCTTTATCTATTCAAAATGTTTCTGCTAGTGAGATTGCAAGAAGAGTAAATAAGGTGGCTAAGGAGCTTGATATTAAAGATGTTTTAAAAAAGTATCCTTATCAAATGAGTGGTGGTCAAAAACAAAGAGTGGCTTCAGCTAGAGCGATTATTACAGATCCTAAGCTTATTTTGGCTGATGAGCCAACAGGGGCTTTGGATTCAAAGTCGGCAAAAATGTTGCTTGAAAGATTTGCTTATTTAAATAAAGAATTAGAAGCGACAATTTTGATGGTGACTCATGATGCTTTTACGGCTAGTTATGCATCACGTGTAATTTTTATCAAGGATGGTAAAATTTTTAATGAACTTGTTAGAGGTAACGATTCAAGGAAAGAATTTTTTGATAAGATTATTGATGTTGTAACGCTTTTAGGTGGAGATTTGAATGATGCTCTTTAAGTTATCTATTAAGAATATTGCTAGAAGTATAAAAGATTATGCCATCTACTTTTTTACTTTGATATTAGGTGTGGCAATATTTTATATATTTAATGCGATTGAAAGCCAAACGGTAATGATGAATGTATCTTCATCGACTTATGAAATTATAGATTTGATGAATAGTATGCTGTCTGGGGTAAGTGTGTTTGTGGCTTTTATTTTAGGGTTCTTAATTATATATGCTAATAGATTTTTAATGAAAAGAAGGAATAAAGAGTTTGGAATATATTTGACTTTAGGAATGAGTAAGAGAAAAGTATCGTTAATATTGTTTTTTGAAACTTTAATTGTTGGATGTATTTCTTTGGTTATTGGTTTAGTGCTTGGAACTGCGTTATCACAGGTGATGAGTTTACTTGTGGCGAATATGTTTGAAGCAAAGATGACTGAGTTTGAATTTGTTTTTTCGACTTCGGCATGTATTAAGACTTTGATTTATTTTAGTGTTATGTATGTTTTAGTTATGATTTTTAATACATATAATGTTAGTCGCTGCAGATTAATTGATTTACTTAATGCGAATAAAAAGTCTGAGAAGATTAAGATGAAAAATCCTTGGCTTTGTGTGATTATATTTATTATTTCTGTTTGCGTTTTAGGTTATGCTTATTTTTGTGTAACGGCTGGAGTTACTGATATGCAAACGGCTGATAAAATTTTGATTCCAATCGCACTTGGGGCAGTGTCTACATTCTTTATTTTTTGGTCTTTGTCTGGATTATTACTTAAAATTTTTATGAGTATGAAGAATGTTTATTATAAGGGGTTAAATAGTTTTATTTTAAGGCAGTTTAGTAGTAAGATTAATACAACTGTATTTTCGATGACTATTATTTGTTTGATGTTATTTTTTACAATTTGTATTTTATCGAGTGCTATTTCAATTAGAAATTCTATGACAAGCAATTTGGAACAGATGGCACCTGTCGATATACAGCTTAATAAGAAGATGGATTTACCAGTTAATTCTGGTTATTCTGAAGCGGTTATAGAGGATTCTAAAATATCTGTTAGTGAAACTTTAGATAGGCTTGGATTTGATACTGATAAGTATTTTAAGGATGTTTTAGAGTTTGATATATATGCAAGTAATGACATTTTAGTTAGGGATACTTTAGGAGATTATTATGCGGAGGTTTCTAAACAATTTCCATATTTAGCTTATGATGCGGCTGAGTCTTTTATAAAGGTTAGTGATTATAATAAGGTGGCTAAGTTATATGGTTTGGATCAAATTCATTTGGATAGTAATGAGTATGTGATTATTGCTGATTTTGATTCTTGGATTGATATTAGAAATCAAAGTTTAGAAAAAGGAACACCAATTAATTTGAATGGATTTACTTTGACACCTAAGTATGATGAGTGTAAGGATGGATTTATTTATATGGCAAGTAATCATATTAATACTGGAATATTTATTGTTCCAGATGAGGTTTTGGAAGGTGTTCCTAGAGAGTCCGAGTTATTAGTTGCTAATTATAAGGCAAATACTGATGAAGAAAGACAAGAAATCGAAGATATGATTGTAGCGACCGGTAATAGTGCTTATGCTTCAAATACTGATATTGAAGCTAGTACTAAGTTATCTTTATATGAAGGTAGTATTGGTCTTGGGGCTATGATTACATTTATTGGTTTATATTTAGGAATTGTATTTTTGATTGCTAGTGCGGCTATTTTAGCTTTAAAGGAGTTATCAGAGTCAACGGATAACAAAGAAAGGTTTAGAATGCTTAGAAAGATTGGTACTGATGAGAAGATGCTTAATAGGGCACTATTTAGACAGATTGGTATATTCTTTATATTTCCATTAGTATTAGCAGTTATTCATTCAATTTTTGGTATTAAATTTTGTACATATATTTTAGAGACATTTGGTAAAGGAGAACTTGTGAAGTCTATTATTATGACAGCTGGAATTATTGTGTTTATTTATGGCGGATATTTTTTAATAACTTATTTTGCAAGCAAAAATATTATAAAAGAAAGATAGTGGAGGTGAAAATATGGACAATGTGAAAGGTAAAATGTTTACTTTAGTTGGTATTGTTTTGGTGATTGCTGTATTTTTTCTAGTATTTTGGCTGTTGTTTTATCAAGAAAGTGTATATTATACTCAGATAGATAATGAAAAGGTTAAAACATTAGATTCTGGTGATATGAGATATGAATATAGTTTGGAAGCTTATGATAAAAATGGTAAATCTAAGACAGTTACATTTAAAACTAGTAGAGAGTTAAGAGATGATGCTTATTTAAAGCTTGATGTGATGATAACGAGGGGTGTTAAGGCTTGGGAAGAGATAGAGTTTAAAGATATGCCTAAAAATGTACAGGAACAGTATAATAATTAATAAAGCGGATGTTTAAGTCTGCTTTTTTTGATATAATGATGAAGAAAGGAGCTTTTTAAATGAAGATGAGTGGGTTTAAAATATTTCAAATTTTTCAGTTTATTGTGTTTTTGGGAGTTAGTGTATTTATTTTTGTGAGAAAGGTTGATGGAACAGGAGCTGAAAACACATTTGATGTAGCATTTTTAAATTTTTCTGTATGGTTTGGTTTTTATTTATTTTTATTAGCTATTGAATATGGAATAAAGTTTTTGGGAGTAATAAAGAAGAAATAGTGGGTTTGAATCAAGTGTTAATGAGTATATGGAATATTTAATGAAAGCGAATAATTCTGATATTATGGCTGAATAAGTAAATAAGTTAATGACTGAAGCTAAAAATTCGGCTGCATCAGGAAAAACGGTTAAAGATGGTAAAAAAATTGATCTTGGGTATGTTGGTAATGATGATAATTATCAATATCAAGTTATTAGACTATATGAGTAAGGAGTTAGAATAATATGGCTAATGAAAACAAAAAAGATTTTAATGCTATGATGAAAAACAACAAAGATATGCCTAAAATTCAAATTATAGAAGATGAAAAGACTATTAAAAAATATGGGGGAAATAAAATATTTTTTGCTCCTCCACTTTATTATGATGAATTAATGAAAAAAGTTCCAAGAGGAAAGTTGGTGACAGTAGGGCAGATAAGAGATTATCTTGCTAAACAGAATAGTGCAGATTTTACTGATCCAATGACTGCTGGAATTTTTATAAATATTGTAGCTTGGGCGAGTTATCAAAGAAATAATGATATTACACCTTACTGGAGAACTTTAAAATCTGATGGTGAGTTAAATGTTAAATATCCTGAAGCAATAGAACTTCAAAAAAGGTTACTTAAAGAAGAAGGACATACGATTATTTCAAAGGGTACAAAGAATATAAAGTATTATGTTAAAGATTTTGAAGATAGTTTGATAGAATTATAATGGCATGAAAGTAGGGAATCTTATGAAAAACAAAAAAGTTAATAAGCAAGAAATTAAAGATGAAACAAAAACATATATGTTAGAGGGAATGTCAATAGGAATGTGCATCGGAACATCACTAGGGGTAATTATAGGAGTGTTTACTGATAATATTCCTATATGTATATGTTTTGGAATTAGTATAGGTTTATGTGTTGGTTTAGGAATGGGATCTTTAATTAAAAAAGATAAGCAGTAATTTGAAATTATAAAAAGGAATGATAAGATTGAAAACAGAAAAAGAAAAAATGATTTCTGGAGAAAAATACAATCCTGCTAATCCTAAACTTGTTTTTGAACGAGCACGAGCAAATAGAATATGTAATAAGTATAATAAAAGGAATTTTAATGAGATAAATATGAGATCACGATTAATGAGAAAATTAATAAACACTAATGGAATATTTTGGATTAAACCACCATTTTTTTGTGATTATGGATATAATATTTTTATTGAAAAAAATGTTATGCTTAATTATGGTTGCGTAATATTAGATGTTTGCCCAGTAAAAATAGGAGAACATACTTTGATTGGACCAAATACCCATATTTATACTGCTTGTCATTCATTAGTTCCAGATGAAAGAATTTCAGATATTGAATTTGGCAAACCTGTAACTATTGGTAAAAATGTATGGATTGGAGGGAATTGTACCATTTTGCCTGGAGTTACTATTGGTGATAACTCGGTTATTGGTGCTGGAAGTGTAGTAACAAAAGATATTCCAAACAATTCAGTAGCAGTAGGAAATCCAGCAAAAGTGACATCAAAAAATTAGTTATATAAATTAAAATACTATTAAGTAGGAGATGGAAGATATGAAAGAACTAGTAGATTTTATTGTTTTATTTCTTTTATATATTTTTATATTTTACAAGAGATGGAAATTAAAGGGAAAAGATGTATTATTTATAAATACTATAATGTATATATATTTATCATTTGTATTGTATTTTACCTTAATGCCAATAATCGCTTCTTTACCATTTATATTTAATCACTCTTATGTGTCAATGAATTTAGTGCCTTTCATTGACGTTTCAGGTGGCAATGGAGATTTTATTAGACAAGTAGTTTTAAACATTATAATGACAATTCCATTTGGATTTTTATTGCCACTTATTAAAAACAAGAAAGCAAGCTTAATAAATATAATATTATATACATTTTTATTAAGCTTAGGTATTGAGTTATTACAACCTTTAATAAATGATTTTAGATCATCAGATATAACAGATTTAATAACAAATGTACTTGGTGGAATTATTGGTTATATATTGTATATAGTATTTAAACCATTAACAACTAAAATATTAAAATTTACAAAGAAAGAATAATAACAAATTATAATTTACGGAGGAATTATGAGGTACAGTAATAAATTAGAATTGGTAGAAGCAATAAAAAGTAATGCTAATTTGTTTATTAAAGAATATTTGGATATAAAAGAATCATCTATAAATATGGTTGATGAGGAAATTGGATATACTCCTTTTCAAATGTTATCGTTTTGCAACGGTTGGATGGATTTAGTTTTAGCTTGGGAAAGTGAAGAACAAAAAGGCATTCAAAAAACACCACTTGCTACCGAGTGGAAATGGAATAATTTAGATTGGTTATATCAAAGTTTTTATGATAAATATAATGGCTATTCTTTAAAAGAGTTAATTAATATTTTTAATCAAAACGTTGATAATATTATCAAACTAGTAAATAATTTATCTGATGTAGAATTATTGGAAGCGGGAAAAAGAAATTGGGCGAAAACAAATGGTAAAGAATTTAGTGTATGTAGATTAATACATTTAAATACTATTGCTAATTTCAAGAATTTTAGAGGTAAAATTAGAAAATGGAAAAAGAATAATAACTAAAAATAAATTAGTTAATGTAGGAAAATTAAATAAGTATCATAGTGAAAAAATAAAGTTTATTGTAAAAATGAAGAGAGATAGGTTATATTATGTGAAACTGATTTTTTGTTATAATTTTGGTGTTGGAGGTTAATTATGGAAAAAAATAGAGAGTTTTCTTCTGTTTGTACTTTTGATTATAAAAAATATAAGGAGTTTGCTTTAGGTGCTGTTTCTACTAGAAAAATGAATATTTTGTTTATGTTTGTTTCTTTGCTTTTATTAATTTTATATATGATTATGGGCAGTTATGGACTTGTAATAATAATTGGAATTATATGTGGGATATTTTTGATTATATATAAGGTGGCTGGAATTAATAAGATCCAATATAAAAGAACTAAAAATTTGAATAATGGTGAAGATTTGAGACAGACTTTTAAGGTTAGTTGTGGTAATATTGTTTTGACTTCACAAAAGGGTGATACTTCTAGTTATAAACTTAGTCAAATAATTTCGATTATTGAAACAGAAAATTTATTTATTTTAAAGTTAAAATACAATGTGGGAATTATTGTAGATAAAAATAATTTGACCGGTGGAAGTAAGGAAGAATTTATTAATTATTTATTTGAAAATTGTGAAAATTTAAAGTCTAAGAAAGTTATTAATAGTAAAAAATGGGTTATTATAAGAAGAGTTTTTCTTGGAATTTGTTTACTGATTTTTTTGCTTGCTATTATATTTTCTTTTATGAATAGTAATAGGATGGATAAATATGAAAAGAGCTTTGAAGATAAGGACTATAATGTTGATGTTAATGAAAGTGTGAATGATGGTTATACTTTTAAAACGATGACTGTTATGAGTAATAATAGTGTTTTGTATGTTTATGATTTTAAAACAGATAAGATGGCTGAGCATAATTTAGAGTATTGGGCAAAATCAGAGACTGATGATAATGTTAAAGATGAGTATATAAAAGAAGATAGTAAGGATTATAAAAAGTATATAATAGATGATAAGGGATATGTTATTTTGATTAGAAAAGATAATTTTGTTTTTTATGGCATTGGTAACTCTCATTATAAGGATGAGCTCAATGATATGATAGAAGTAATAGATAATTAATGTTAAGAAAAATTGCGTATTTTCCAGTGAAAATTGGTAGATTAAACTGTGATTAAAATATAAAATGGGCTTTGAAAGGAGGGTTTATGGATTTAGGAAATAAAATATCAGATTTAAGAAAAAAAGAGAATCTTTCACAAGAAAAATTGGCAGAGAAATTAGGGGTGACAAGACAGACTATTTCTAAGTGGGAACTTGGAGAGACGGCACCTGATATTTTGCAGGCTAAAAAATTATCTAAAATATTTAATGTTAGTTTAGATGAATTAACAGATAATGATATTAAAAATGTTTTGGAGGCTAAGGTTAGTAATACAGAAAAACTAGCTGGTATGATAATTAAAATACTTAAAATTATTGGTGTTATTGCAATTATTTATTTAGTACTTATGATTATAGGTCTTGTTTTATTTATGGTGTTTCCAGAAGAGCATAGTAGCACGAATGTTCAGACTATATCTGCTACTATGGACTGTGTGATAGAAGGTAAAGATTATACTATTTCTATTGGTGAAGGAAATTATTTTGATTGTCCTAATTGCAGTAAAGATATGGAGATATATTTAAAGGATATTACTGACTGGGCAAATATTGACCATAGTGTAGAAAATATCAAAAAATATTTTGAAGATAATGGTGGAAGCTGTCAATAATAAAAGAATATCAATTTGAATAGTTGATATTCTTATTTTTATATTCATCTTTTAATATTTGATTTATTTCTTCGGGATTTTCTTTGCACCCATTTTCTAGCCATTTTTTAACTATGGCATTTAAACCAGCTTTGAAAAATTCAATGTGATAGTCAATATATTTGTCATTATATATTTCTTTGGCAAGTTTGGTATCATATTTTTTTATAATAAATGGTTCATCTTTTTTTAGTTTGAAATAGGTTTTATAAAATATTTGATTTTCTTTAATATGGGTAAAAAGTTTTAAGTAGTTGTGTGAGTTATATTTATCTTTTCTTTCATTTTGGTATAAGAGGGTAACTTCGTTTTCAAGTTTTTCTGCGATTTTGTCAGCTAGGTCATATATATCAATGTAGTTAGCATAAAAGGTTGATCTATTTAATTTGGCTCTTTTACAAATTGATGTTACAGATATTTCACTGATGTCTTTGGTTTAAATTAGGTTTAAGAAGATGTTTTCGATTTTTTCTTGAGATTGTTTTTTTCTTTTATTGTTTGGTTTATTCATAATTTCTCTTTTATTCCAACAAATGTTTTAAAATTGATGATTGTTTTTAGATTATAAGAATATTATATTAAAATTGTAATTAAACAGGCAAGTGTCGGTTTAATGAAAGGGGAGGTAAAATGGCTAAATCTAAGTTAGTAGAGGCTAATAAGTTTATCAGTTTAACAGTAGCAATGATTTCAATGATTTCTTTAGAAGTGGCGATGATATATCAGTTTGGTAGTAATGATAGTGATTTTAAACTGGTTATGACAATGGTCACTGGTTTTGTGGTGGCAATTGTTAATTCTTTTATGGCTATTTATATGATAGTTAAAGCTAATAAGAAGTTGCGAGCAACAGATTAAAAGTAAATACAAATGTGTTAAATAGAAACTATTTAAGATATTTGTATTTTTTCTTGAAGTTATTTAATAAAAGTGATATTATTATGGCAATATATTTGACTAATATATAATAAAAAATATTAATAAGTATTTTAATATGTGTTAAAGATGTTATTTTTGTTTTATTTATTGATAAAGTGAGTTGATTATGTGTTAAGTAAAGTTTGTGTGTTACTGGATAAAAATAATTTTATTCAAAGCGAAGTGAATCATGCTCTTTCTATTATTTTAAGAGCTTATGATGAAATACAATATATGATTTTAAAAGGAAAAAATATAAAGTTTGAGTTAAAACAAATGAAAGGATTTACAGTTTCTTACGATACTTTTTATGTAAGTCTTATTATGGGAAGTGAAAAATTGTGCTTTCAATATGACAAGTTTGAACATTTAGTAGAAGAAATATATGCTTATTTTCAAAATAAGTATCCTATTAATTATGATTATAAATTATTAGACCCAATATATTTTTCACTTTTCTTTTATGATTTATTAGATAAAATAGTTGATGTAAAATATGATATAGTAAATGTATCAGATTTTAAATTATTAAGGCATAATTCAGCTCCAGTTTCAATGGAAGAATCAGAAAGTTATAAAGCTTTAATTAATAATGGTAAAAGAATTTATACACCTTTTAAGTCTAATCATATAATTGATTCTGACTATGATAGATTGAAAGCTTCTTTGAATAGTATTAAAGAAAATGGTTATCCATATCATGATAAATTGGTAATATTATATAATGATGAAATGTTTATAAGAGATGGTCAACACAGGATTGCTGTATTAAAGTATTTGTTTGGTGATGTTGATGTTAAAGTAGTGCGATTTTATTTAAAAGATAATTATTTTTATGCATAATTGTTATAGATAGGTGGTAATTTTTATGATGATAGGATATGATAAAAATTTATCATACGATTCATATTTGAAGCATTATTTAAAGGATGTTTTAAATTTAGATGATGTTCAATTATTGTATACAAATAGATTTGGATGTTATTCATTTACGACTGTCGCTCCTATGAGAGGATGTAAAAACTGTGAATATATAAACAATTATCCGCATTTTAATATTCCTTTAGATGTTAGTTTAAAAGAATTGGATGATTTTATAAATCATAGACCAATTTATAATGAGGACTTTACTTTAAGATATGGTGATATACATCCAAATAAACCAATACCAATGCTTGGACAACTACGAAATTTGTATGTTGATGATATGATTAAAGGGTTAATTCGTACTAGTGGAGAAATTAATAATATTTTTACAATTGGAGATATTTCTAAAAAAACAATTAATAAGTTTTTAGATTCATATTCGCAGTCAGAAAGAAAGATAGCATTTGAAACTTTGTATACTAGTTTAATGCATGGTAAATTTTTAGATTTTGAACTTTTGGATGACTATAGTAAATACTGTGATGTGTCTATAGAAAAAACTGATGGAGTTTTATCCAAATTAGGATTTGTTGATATTGATTATTTGAGAGAGTCTGAATTATATAAATATGCAGAGATATATGATTTTATTAGAAATTTATCTTATAGTAATGGAATTAATGAGAATGATGAAATTAAATATTTTTTACAGGAATTTATGTTTTTATTAAATCCATGTATAAAAGATAGTGTGATTATTAATATAATAGGACAAGATCAATCTGAACACATAAAGAAAGTTTTACAAGTTAAAAAAGATAATAATTTAGATTTAAATGTTATGTTTTTAACTTATAATATATGTAAAAGTGCAGCTTCAAGAAATCTTGAGGAATGGTCTGAAATATTATATAATATTATTGAAACTAATAATATTCAAATTGATGATGAAAAAATTGAGGCATTTGATTTTCTGCGGCTGTTTTATGCGGCAGTAGGAACTAATCAAATAATTGATTTTAATATTATCAAAAATATAAATATTGTGATGTTTGATAAAATTTTTTGTAGTTTAAGTAGAAGAAGTTTGACAAATTTTAATGGTTTTTCTTTGACTGGTGAACAATTAATTGCTAAAATGGCATTAATTAATCAAGTGTATTATAATGCTTTAATAAGCGGTAATCCAAGCAAGGTAACAAGATTTTTGTTTGATATAATGAAGGCATATAATAGTGTTCAAGAAAAAGAAAAGGTTAGAGATTTATATAATGCAGTTGTTACAACGGCTATGATAGATTTATCTATAAATAAGACTAAAATATATAAAAGGAGGGGATTATAATGAAAAAACCAAATAATATTAAAAAAGAAGATATTATCGCAATATCATCAATGTCGGACGGTATATTAAAGGAGTCTAAGCAAAAAAAGTTATTTAAGGCAATTAAGAGACTTGAAACAGAGTTTACTATAACTAAAGATGAGCACATAACTTGTAGTGTTAAAGGGGAAAGTTGTGATGCTAGAACAAGGGCAAAAGATTTTATGAAACTTGTAGAGGATAAAAATGTTAAATGTATAATTGGAGTTACAGGTGGCAATTACTTAATAGAAGTATTAGATTATTTAAATTTTGATTTAATAAAGAAAAATGTTAAATGGATACAAGGACAATCAGATATTACGATTTTATTATATTTAATTACAACAAAGTATGATATTCAAACAATATATTCTTATAATGCCAATTCGATGGCTAATATTAGTGATGAAGAATACAATAATAATATTCTCGTGTTAAAAGGAGAGAAAATTATACAAAATGATTTTAAATATCAGTTAATCGATGGTGAGAAACAAGTAAGTCATTGGGTGTGTAAGCAGGATGTTGATTTAACTGGTAGAATAATTGGTGGTTGTTTAGAATGTTTGATGGATTTAGTAGGGACAGAATATGATTATACGACTAAATTTATTGAAAAATATAAAAATGATGGAATTATTTGGTATTTTGATATTGACTATATGAATAATGAGCAATTATTAAGAAATCTTTGGCATTTGCAAAAGTTGGGATGGTTTAAATATTCTAAATGTATTATACTTGGAAGAGTAGAGGAAACTAGTTATACTGGTATAACATTAGATGAAACGTTAATCAGAGGACTTAGGGAGTTAAATGTACCAATTATAACTAATTTTGATTTAGGCCATACATATCCAAGAATTACAATAGTAAACGGAAGCATTGTACGATTAATATGTAATGAAAAAGAACATAAGGTTGAAATTATTAATTAGTATGAAGAAGATTTTGGTTGGTATATGTGGTATTGGTAATGGACACATAAATAGACAGATATGCGTTATTGAACAGCTTTTAAAATATGATGTGATGGTTGTTGTTGCTACAACAGAAGATAAGAAAAAAATTATAAATCGTAAATTTTCCAAAATTCCAGTTATACTAGTAACTATTCCTTGGATTACATGTGATGATAATGGTTTAGATTATAAAGATTGCTTGATTAAATATAGAAATAATAATATAGATCAATATGAGAAATTTTTTGAATTTTGTTTATCTATAGAAAGAATTTTTAAATCAAAGCCGGATTTAATAATTTCAGATTATGAGCCTAATGTCGCACAATATGCTTATGCATCTATGGTTCCGCTTCTTTGTATGGAACAGCAGTCAAAATTTATATATCTTGATGAAATTAATATTAAAGGTGCTTCAATTAAGGAGGAAGTATATAGGCTAAATTATTTTTTTCCAAAATATGACAAAAGGATTATTTCTTCATTTTTTCCTATATTTGTCAACAATGAAAAAGTAACAATAGTTTCGCCAATAATTCCCAAAATAAACTCTAATTTTAAAGATAGTAAGAAAGTGGTTGTATATTTTTCTCCATATTCTGATTCTGAAAAATATGAGAGAATCTTAAATGTGATAAAAGATATCAAAAATTATACATTTAATGTTTATACGATTAATAATTATAAGAAGTTTGAAAAGTATGAAAATATAAATATACATAGTTTTAGTGATAAATTTCAAGATGATTTATCAAGTTGTTCTTTTTTGTTATCAACTGGAGGACATCAATTATTAAGTGAATCATTATCATTGGATATTCCTATTTATGTTTTTCCGCTGGAAACCTATGAACAAAAATACAATGCGTTGATGGTAGAAAAATATAATTTGGGATTTGTCGCTAAAGATTTTTCTTGTGATGAAATTAATAACTTTTTATCGAGATATGATGAATTTCATAATAATATTATTTGTTTTAAAAATAAATATTATAATCAAAATTGGGAAGATGAACTTAAAAAGTTATTTGATTAGATTTATATTAAGTTTAATTTGTTTTATATAATATCCATTTATGGATATTTTTTCTTAACATGGAAGCTACACACGGGTATATATTTATAATGGAAGGTGATAGATATGGAAAAAATATTATTTATGAATTTTAGTCCTAATAAGGAAGGCAATACTTTTAGTATTGGTGAAAAACTTTTAGAAGGTAAAGACTATGATGCCATGCAGATGAGTGATTATAAGATTTCACAATATGGTTAGGTTTTTGCCGATGATCAAATAAAAGAGGTGTTTGATAAGATTAAAGAGTATGACACTTTAGTTATCGGAGCGCCCGTTTATTGGTATACAGTTAGTGGTCTTTTAAAAACATTTATCGATAGGCTTTATATGTTACCAGAAGCGGAAGTTTTAAATGGTAAGAATTTATATTTGTTTGCTCAAGGCTCTGGTCCTGATAATGGTACAGTTAAATCAATTACTTTTTTAGCTAATAGATTATGCACACTTATGGGAATGAATTTAAAAGGAGTGTATGTGGATACAGCTGATGGTAGAAAAACCTTAAGTGAAATGGCTATTTAAATTATTTAGAGGTTGTTTATGATGAAAAATATTTTATGGATTGTAATCTTAGTGATTGCGATAGGTTTATTTGGATATTTTTATATGAATAGAGATAGTGATTTTACTAGTGGTGAGGTGAATAATATTTTATCGTTTACTAAAAGTTCGACGGTTTCAGAGGTTATGAATAATAAGTTTTTCGAGGGATTTGGCAATTTGATTTTTCCGGTGGATAGAGATTTCGATGGTAATACTAGATTAGATGATATCGATGATATTTATGTTTGGTATAACTATATAAATGATGATAAGACGGTGGAAATTGTCAATTATATGAAAGATGAAGTGGATGCTGGTAATCAGATTTTCTACCATATATATTCAGAAGATGAGATGAAGGCTGATCCTGAGAAAAGAAATATAGGTATATTTTATTTTAGAGGAGAGCCTGGTAATAAGATGGCAATTTTGAATGCTGGTGGTGGATTTATGTATGTTGGAGCTATGCAAGATAGTTTTCCGCATGCTTTAGAGCTTTCTAAAAAAGGATATAATGCTTTTTCCCTTATTTATAGGCCGAGTGCGGCGATGGAAGATTTGGCTAGAACGGTGGCATTTATCTTTGAACATGCCGATGAACTTGAGGTTGATACTTCTGGTTATTCTGTTTGGGGTGGTTCAGCTGGTGCACGTATGGCGGCATGGTTTGGCAATAATGGAACAGAAGGATATGGCGAGAAGGCTTATCCAAAACCGGCTACTGTGGTTATGCAATATACTGGTTTGAGTGAAGTGACTGGCGCGGAGCCACCAACATATAGTTGTGTGGGTACTGATGATGGAACCTTCGACTATAGAATTATGGAAGAGAGAACTAATAGAATTAAGGCTAATGGAACAGATGCGGAAATTGAAGTATTCGATGGACTTCCTCATGGATTTGGTTTAGGCATTGGAACTAATGCAGAAGGTTGGATTGATAATGCAGTTAAGTTCTGGGAAGATCATATGTAAATGCACAAATATGGTTTAATGAGAATTATTTCTCTGATTATAAAAAATGGGGTGTCATAATTTAAAATCCTGAATTTGACAGTTTTACAAAGCAAAAAACTCCTTAAGGCTTATTTTATAAAGCTTCGAGGAGTTTTTATATATTTAAAAAAGTGCGTAATTTTTTTATAATTTTGTTTCCTTGAAAATTATTTTAAATTTTTTATAATTAAGTATTTCATAGTTGGTATTAATGCTTGTTTTCTCATGCAATGTATGAATTAAATTGCTGGATGTATATAATGGCACATATCCAAATCCAGGAAAGTTCCTAAAATTATAATTTCTTAAAGTATCTATAATTTTTTCGGCAGTAAATTTTTCATCAAGTATTTTTTCTAAATATCTAAAGATAGTTAAAGCAAGGAAACAAGTAGTAAAGTGAGCTTTAATTCTATCATCTCTAGATAAGTATACAGGTCTTGATTTAAATTCACTTTTCATAAGTCTAAATGATTCTTCAATTTCCCATCTGCGATGATTAATTTTAATTATATCTTGAACATTATCTTCAAGATTTGTACATACTGCATATAATCCATCATATTTTGCTTCTTCATTAATAACATCATAATTCAGCTCGTAATGATTCTCTTCAGCTACTTCTCCGTTAGGAGTAATAGAGATAGTACTTATAAATCTTTTAGGATCATTCTGTTTCGGTTTACCTATTTTTTTAGAATTTTTATCAATAAGTTTTTGGGCTCTTTGTATTTGATTTTCTCTAATATTTTTTTGGTATTCTTGATATTTTACTGAATAGGTAACAATAAGTCTTTGTTCTATTCCGTTTTCTTTAATCCATTTTTCTTTGTAGAAAGTTTTATCATGATATTGTTCCATCAATTCTTCATTTTCTCTTAATTTAGAAATATTATAAGTTTTATCACTACCATATAGTTTCCAACCAGAAGTTAAATCTAAAGCCCACTGTTTAAGGTGTGATTTTAATTTTTTAATAGACTGAGTAGTGATAAAACTTCTTCCACTTATATTATTAAATTTTCTATTTGTATTAGAAGCTAAACCAGCATCAGTACATACAACAAATTTTGAAGAATGAAAATCTTTTATTATTTTTTCTTCTAGTGGTTTCATAGTAATTTGTTCATTAGTATTACCAGCAAATATACCTAATGACATTGGAATGCCATCACCATCTAAAAATAAGCCCATTTTAGTAATAGGAGTAGGTCTGTTTTCCTTTGACTTACCATATTGTCTTAAGCCACTTTCTTCTTCAATTTCAAAAAAGAAATTTGTACAATCATAATATAAAACTCTATCATTTCTTTTCATAAAATTTAAGCTATTTTTATAAAGCTCAGATTGGATAAAATCAGATTCATTAGCTATGACTTCTAAAGCTCTATAAATATCATGAAGTTCAAAATTTGGTTGTTCAAGAAAGTTTTTAGATAATTCTAGAGTTTTAAGCTTAGAAGATGGATAAATAATTCTACCATAAATAAGTCTAGATAAAATAGAATTCAAATCATATTTAAATTGATATTTATCAGTTATTTCATCACAGATTTTATTTAAACCAAGTTTTGTATATTGTTCATTATCTTTTAATTTTTTGGATTGTGACAATTTTAAAATAATGTCACTAGAGTTTTCTTTTTCTTCTTTATTTAACAATTCAACATATTGTTTTGCCCATACATATGGATTTTGTCCTTGAGCTTTAAGCGTAACTTCCTCTAGATTACCTAATTTTTCAATTACTTTAGATGTTCTTTTCCCGTTGATAGTAACAGATTTAATAACAAAGAATGATTCAGAGTTTTTGCTTTTTGTAATCGTTAATCTCATGATATCACTATCCTAATCTAATATAATTATATCAAATTACCATAAATTACGCATATTAAAAATTTGACAAAAAAATAACCATTTTTTCAATGGTTTATGCAATTTTCTTAATTTAAAACTGTCAAAGTCCCGGGTTATCCACATGGCTTTGGAGCTGGTGGGGACTGGATAGGTGATGTTTCTGTTTGGCTTGAAAATATATTTGAAAGATAAAATGCATATCAAATGATATGTTTTTTTTGTATAGAAATTTTTAAAATATTATAATTAATATAGAATGGTGAGAAATTAAATGTTATAATAATTGAAATAATTTTAATATGGTTAAAAATAAAAAGGAGGTATATCTATATGAATGAAAAAGATTTACAAGTTACTAATCGTGATTTCTTAATTTATAAAGATGATAATGGTGATGTTAAAGTAAATGTGATGCTTATTAATCATGATTTATGGTTAACACAAAATTTAATGTCTGAATTATTTGATACATCAAGGAGAAATATTGGTCTTCATTTACAAAACATATATTTTGACAGAGAGTTAGATGAGAGTTCAACTAAGAAGGAAATCTTCCTAGTTCAAAATGAAGGTGAACGAAGAGTAAAAAGAAAAACTTTGGTTTATAATTTAGATGCTATTATTGCTGTTGGATATCGCGTTAATTCAAAAAAAGCTACAAATTTTAGAATATGGGCAACAAAAGTGTTAAAGGAGTATATGATAAAAGGCTTTGTGATGGATGATGAAAGGCTTAAAAATCCTAATTATATTTTTGGCGAAGATTATTTTGATGAACTTTTAGAGAGAATAAAAAATATTCGTTCTAGTGAAAGAAGATTTTATCAAAAAATTACTGATATTTATTCACAATGTAGTATAGATTATGATAAAGATAGTGAAATAACAAAGACTTTTTTTAAAACAGTTCAGAATAAATTACATTTTGCAGTTACAGGAAATACGGCTGCTGAAATAATTTATAATAGAGCTAATGCAGATAAAGAAAATATGGGTTTAACTAATTGGAAAAACAGTCCTGATGGATCTATTTACAAATACGATGTTGTAGTTGCTAAAAATTATTTGAATGAGAAAAAATTGAAAGATTTAAATAGAATTGTTACGATGTATTTAGATTATGCGGAAATGCAGGCGGAAAATCATAATGCGATGACGATGAAAGATTGGACTCGGAAATTAAATGCATTTTTAAAATTTAACGGTAGAGAAATTCTTCATGATGCAGAAAGATTTCTCACGAAGTAGCTAAGGAACTTGTTTATAAGGAGTATGACAAATTTAGAGTAAAACAAGATAGGTTATATAATTCTGATTTTGATAAATTTATATTAGAAGTTTCTAATATGGAGAAATAGATAATAAATTATAGGAGAGGTATTTTATGGGATTAATTGATGTTGCAAGTGGAAATTCAGTATGGCGTGGACTTGATTATGCTAAAAATGGGAAAATAAAAAGTTATAAACAAATAGATGATGACGTTTATACTGGTATTGCTTTGGGTAGTAATGGTGAGAAGTATAATGTATTTATGGATGTAAGTCATCCTAGAAAATCAAAGTGTGATTGTCCTCATGCAAAGGATAGAAGGATTGTTTGTAAACATATAGTAGCATTATACTTTACGGTTTTTCCAAAAGAGATAGATAGGTTTTTAAAGGAAGTTGAAGAAGCTCAAAAAGAATATGAGGCTTACGAAGAAGAGTTAGAAATTAAGTTACATAAATATATTAAATCGATGAGTAAAGCTGAACTTCAGGAAACAGTTTTACAACTGTTATATGAAGGACCTGAGTGGATGTATGATAGATTTATTAGAGATAGAATTGAATTTTGATAGGTGGTGCTATGGTTTTAAAAAACGATTATAATGAATGTATTACAAATTTAGCTTGTTCGATTAGAAAATATTTTGATTTGGAATATAAACATAATACATTAGATTATGTGGATAAAATTTTAGATAAAAATAAACCTAAAAATGTAGTAGTTATATTATTTGATGGAATGGGTTCGAGGATTTTGGATAGAACTTTAGATAAAGATGACTTCTTTATTAAAAATAAATATAAAGAGATAACGAGTGTTTTTCCAGCAACAACGACGGCGGCTACAACTTCAATGATGACAGGATTGAATCCAATTGAACACGGTTATACAGGCTGGTTTTCATATATTAAGCCTATTGATGAGGTGATTGCTCTTTTTACGGGAGAAAATAAAGTTACACAGATGCCTAGTGACAAATGGTCAGATATTAAGAAAAAGTATTTTAATTATAAGACAATAACAGAAGAGATTAATGATGCTGGCAAGTATAGAAGTAGAATTTTATTTCCTTTTGGAGAAAATAGTTATAAAGATTTAGATGATATGCTTTCTATAATAAAAGAAGAATGCGCTGAAGAAGGTAAGAAATTCATATATGCTTATGATGAGGAGCCTGATCACACAATGCATGATGTTGGTCCTGATAGTGATGAAGTTAAAAAGTTGATAAAAATAAGAAATGATAAGGTAGAAAAGTTATGTGATGGGTTAAAGGATACAATAGTGTTTATTGTAGCGGATCATGGGCACATTAAAGTGGATAATATAGATTTAAATGATTATCCCGATGTTACTGGTTTATTAGAACGTACGCCTTCGATGGAGACAAGAGCAATTTCCTTTAAAGTTAAAGTTGGAAAAAATAAAGAATTTGAAGAAAAATTTAATAAATATTTTGGAAAATATTTTAATTTATATAATAAATCTGATATTATAGATAGTAAGTTATTTGGTGATGGTGATGAGCATCCACTTTTTAGAGATGCGATAGGTGATTATATTGCAATAGCTGAAAATTCGAATAAGTCTTTAGTTTCAGAAGGTGATGTGATTTTGTGTTCGCATCATGCGGGATATACTGATGATGAGGTTTATATACCGTTAATTATTGTTAATAAAGTAAAATAAAAGTAATTGTAAAATGATTGTAGGAAGGTGATATTATGAAATATTTTAAAAAATTAGTTGGAGATAGAATATATTTATCTCCTAAAAGCGCTGATGATGAGGCAGTAGAAAAGTATACTGAATGGATGAATGATTTTGAAGTTACTGATTATATTGGAAGAAGTGATCAGCTTACAACATTTATTGGTGAGAAAGAATGGCTTGAAAAAACAGTAAAAAATGATGGTAATAGGAATTTTGATATTGTTGATTTAGATAATGATAAACTAATTGGAACAGTTGGCTTAGTGCATATAAGTCAAACTGATAGAAGTGCAGTGCTTGGTGTTTTTATTGGGGACAAAGATTACAGAAGTAAAGGTTATGGAACAGAAGCTATTAATATGTTATTAGAATATGGTTTTAAGTATCTTAATTTACATAGTATTAGGTTAGATCTTTTAGACGTTAATGAAAGAGCTCATAAATGTTATTTAAAATGTGGGTTTAAGGATACTGGTTGTGATAGAGAAACAATTTTCTTAAACGGAAAGTATTACGGAAAGTTGCACATGGATATATTAGAAAATGAATTTGATGGAGATTATATCAGAAATAAAAATGTTTAGTGAATACTGAAAAACTTATCAATTTTTTTGATAAGTTTTTATTTATATTTGCTTTTTTTAATTATTTTAAAGGAAAACACGAGGTGAATACAAGGCAAATATCATCTGGCAATATAAAAGCCCTTGAAAAATCAAGGGTTAATTTCATAATGGAGCAAGTGACCGGAATCGAACCGGCATCTTAGCCTTGGCAAGGCCATATACTAACCGTTGTACTACACCTGCGTCTTTTTAATTATATAATATTTTATGTTTATTGTAAAGAAAATATTTGAAAAAATGAAAAAAACTAGTTTAATTACTAGCTTTTAATTGATTTTTAAATACTTTTCTAAATAAGAATCTAACTAATGGTCCGGCATAAAAAAGTTGCCAGAATAATGCCATTGGAAAACTTAAGGTCCATGTTTGAATCCAGTTTACAAATAGGTTTTCCCAGCCTTTAAATTCAAAAAATATGTTGGCTATTAAAGTCATAATTGGACACATAAAAGCAACTGTTAAACAGGAAATCATTAAGGTTATAAATATAGGTTCTGTTTGTTTAACATTTAGTGTTTTAAAAGTTATTTTGTGAACTAATTTTCCAACAAAGAAAAACTCTATTAAAAAAGCGATTAAGCATGTTAAGGGTAATGCTTTTAGTACTTCTAAAAATATTTCATTAGATATTCCACCATTTTGAAGTGATATGTTGTATGTTATCATAGCAAATACCATTAAAATAACCATCATTATTCCAAAAATGATTTCTTGAAATTTAGTTTTAGGCATATAAAAACCTCCTTTCATTTTTAAAAGAAGATTGTTGTTGTTCGTTAATCATTTTAAAATGTACGTTTCCAATTATACCAATTTCTTTTTGCCTTGAGTCATTATAACAAATTTTGTGAAATTATGTAAGTAAAAATGAATAATTTACATATTAAATTATCCATGATAAAATTGATATAGAGGGAAAATTATGGAAAAAATAAATGGATTATCAGAAGAAAAGGTAATTGAGTTAAAAGAACGTGGTCTTGTAAATTATAAAGCTGATGTTAAAACTAAATCAACTCATCAAATTATTATGGGAAACTTTTTCACATTATTTAATTTTTTGAACTTTGGTTTAGCTTTAGCTATTTTTCTTGTTGGTTCTTATAAAAATTTACTTTTTTTAGGGGTTGTCATTTGTAATACTTTAATTAGTACAATTCAAGAGATTAGAAGTAAAAGAATTGTTGATAAACTTTCTTTACTTAATGAGAGTAAAGCTACGGTTATTAGAGATGGGGTAGAGAAGCAAATTGGAATTCATGAAATTGTTTTAGGAGATGTCATTAAACTTAGAGCTGGTAATCAAATCGTGACTGATAGTAGAATTATTTCTGGTGAAATTTTAGTTAATGAATCACTTATTACAGGTGAATCTGAATCGGTGACTAAAAATAAAGAAATGGATATTTTATCGGGAAGTTTTGTCGTAAGTGGGAATTGTTATGCAGAAGTTATACATGTAGGAGCTGATAATTATACCGCTAAAATATCAGCTGAAGCAAAATATATTAAAAAGGTAAATTCGGAAATTATGAATTTTATAAATAAAATTATAAAATATATTTCTATATTTATTGTACCAATCGGTGTTCTATTATTTATTGGTCAAATGGGTGAAGGTAGTTTTGTGGATACAGTTGTACATGTTGTGGCCGCATTAATCGGAATGATACCAGAAGGGTTGGTACTACTTACTAGTACGGTTTTAGCTATTAGTGTTATTAGACTTTCTAAGTATAATGTGTTGGTGCAGGAATTATATTGTATCGAAACTTTGGCAAGAGTTGATACTATTTGTTTAGATAAAACGGGAACATTAACGAAAGGCGAGATGGAAGTTTCTAAATTAGTACCTTTAAACGGAACATCTATGAATGATATAGTAGATGCTTTAAGTATGATGAGTTATCATATGGATAATGATAATCAAACGATGGAAGCAATTAGTAAAAAGTATGCGAGAAGAAATGATCATAAGGTGATAGAGATTGTACCGTTTTCATCACAAGCTAAGTGGTCTGGCATTTCTTTTGAAGATGTAAGTTATATTTTGGGGGCTCCAGAGATTGTTTTAAAAGATACGTCAAAAATAGATAGAGAACTTAATGAGTATACACGCAGTAATAGAGTTGTATTGCTTGGTCAAGTTAAGCATAAATTGAATAAAACTTTACCTAAAGATATTCAGCCGTTGGCTTTAGTTATTATTAATGATAAGGTTAGATTAGAAGCTAAAGCGACACTTGAATATTTTAAGGAACAGGGTGTCGATATTAAACTTATTTCCGGGGATAATCCGCAAACAGTGGCTGGAGTAGCTGAAAAGGTTGGACTTACTAATATTAAATATATCGATATGAGTAAATGCGACGAGCCAATTATACAGATTGCTGACAAATATAATGTGTTTGGAAGAGTTAAACCTAATCAGAAGAAAGAGATTATTATGGCACTTAAAGCAAATGGTCATACAGTTGCAATGACTGGTGATGGAGTAAACGATGTTTTAGCTTTGAAAGAGGCTGATTGTAGTGTGGCGATGAATAGTGGTAGTGATGCGGCGAGAAATGTGTCACAGTTGGTGCTTTTGGATTCTAATTTTTCATCAATGCCAAAGGTAGTAGCCGAAGGAAGAAGAAGTATTAATAATATTCAAAGGTCATCTTCATTATTTCTTTGTAAGACAGTGTATGCGACATTACTAGCGTTATTGTTTATGTTTTTACCACAGAGTTATCCTTTTGAACCAATACAACTTACTTTGACAAGTGTAGTAACGATTGGAATTCCATCATTTATTTTAGCTTTGGAACCTAATAATGAAAGAATTAATGGTAAGATAATTATCAATGTTTTAAAAAGATCAATTCCAACAGCTTTGACGATTGTGGCTAATGTTTTAATAATTGTATTTCTACCAACCATTATTAGACTTACTGATGATGAAGTATCTACTTTATGTGTTCTTTTAACTGGACTTACTGGTTTTATGCTTTTGTATAGGATTAGTGTTCCATTTAATGCAATTCGTAGATGTTTGTTTGTATTTTTAATTACGATGTTTACGTTAGAGGTTGTATTTTTAGGGGACTTATTTTCATTAACAATTTTAACACCAAAACTTTTAATTTTAACAGCCGCTTTATTTATGATTGCCATATCTTTATTTAATATATTTACAGATTTATTTTACAAAATTTCTAATAAAGTGAATTTTTTAGAAAAGCCTTGATTTTTGGGCTTTTTTCTTTGATATTTTACCGACAAATATTGACAGTAAGTGTAAAGAGGATGTATAATGGTAATAATAATGGAACGGGTGATGGTATGATTGATGAAAAAGATACAGGGGCTTTAATTAATCAAATACGCGTGGTGACACGTGATCATATAGATTGGATTAAAACACAGTTACTTAAATCTGGTAATTTTATGGTGGCTAGAGGACGTGAAGTTTGGATCGATGTTCCCAATAGTAAGCTTAAAAATATTGTGACTATTCCTAGTAAAAACGAGCCTAATTATCGTGATGCGTGGGCAAGAGTTTACAATTTGGCTGTGGATTATTTGGAAGGATGTCTTAGTTATGCTTGTATGAGAGGTGAACTTGATTATAGAACGATTAACTGGCCAGAGTTTAATCCAGAAAATGCGGATTATGCCCGTCAGCTTGAAAGTATTTGGGATAATTATAAATTAGAGGTGGCTAGAAAATTACAAGAAGAAGAACAAAAGAAAAAGCTTACAGTTACTAAAAGTAGTGTGATGTTAGAACCGGTTAGTACTGCTGATATTGAGAAGGTATATGAGGAAGAGATTCAGAAGATGGAACCGTTGAAAGTGGAGGAACCTACTATTTCTGATGTGGTACCTAAACATGCGACTTTGGCTGAACCTATTACTTCATCTGAACCAGTTGTTCAAGAACCAGAGGCTAATGCTATAAATTTTCAAGAATCATCATCTGTTAATTTGGAAAGTAATTTAGAAAATGTTTCTGAGCCTGCAGAAGAATTTGTTGCACAAAAAATATTAGATGGCGATAAGTTGACTACAAAAGATGTTCGAAATTTAATTGATCAAGGAACTAATTTAGTGATTTTACCTTGTCAAGATGTTGATAATATCAAAGAAGAAAAATTGTTTTTTGAAAATATGAATGTATGTAATGATGAAAATGTTGATACTGGTGTAATGATATATGGTAAAGCTACTGATGAAAAAGATGCTACATATGAACTTAAGAAATTATTTAAACTTTTGGATCAATGTGGTAATAGTTTTACAAGATGTGTAGTATATGAAGTTAATGATAAATTTGTTCAAAAGAATAAAGATAGTGAAATGAAATTATTAAGTTTTATCAATGCTTATACGATGATTGCGGAAGGTCTTGCCAAGGAGGGAATGCTTCCAATTATTTCTATGAATTTAACAAGTAAGAAAATTTTAGAAGATATTTATAAACGTTATAATTTAGACAGTAAATATGAAATTGTCTATATGGTTTTAGTTAGAGAACTCGATGAATTATCTAAAGAAGATTCAACTATTTTAATGGATCCACAATATGATTATGATGTTATGACACTTAGAAATCCGAGATTTAAAAATAGTGAGATTATTAGAGAAATGTTAGAGAGTAAGAAAGCAATAAATACAACTTTAGCAAAAGCTGCATAGGTTGTATTTTTTTCTGATTCATGTAATATTATTATAAAGGTGGGTGACTAGATGTTAAAACTTAAGAATATTAAAAAAGATTATAAAACAGGTGATTTTGTTCAACACGCTTTAAAAGGTGTTGATTTAACGTTTAGAGAAAACGAGTTTGTAGCTGTACTTGGACCTAGCGGTTCTGGAAAGACAACCTTATTAAACATTATTGGTGGATTAGATAGATATGATAGTGGTGATTTGATTATTGATGGCAAATCAACTAAAAAATTTAAGGATAAAGATTGGGATGCTTATCGTAATCATGCGATTGGCTTTGTTTTTCAAAGTTATAATTTAATTGGTCATATTTCAGTTTTAGAAAATGTGGAAATGGGAATGACTTTAAGTGGTGTGAGTTCGGCTGAAAGAAGAAAGAAGGCTTTGTCTTTACTTGAAAAAGTGGGACTTAAGGAACACGCTCATAAAAGACCGAATCAACTTTCTGGTGGTCAAATGCAGAGAGTAGCAATTGCTCGTGCTTTGGCCAACGATCCAAAAATTATTTTAGCTGATGAACCGACAGGAGCTTTGGATAGTAAAACAAGCACCCAAATTATGGATTTGATTAAAGAAATATCTAAGGATAAATTAGTTATTATGGTTACGCATAATGCGGAACTTGCGGAAAGTTATGCCACTAGAATAGTTAAGATGAAAGATGGGGAACTTTTAAGTGATAGTAAACCTTATGATTCTGATGAAAGTAAGGGTAATTTAAATATTAAGAAAACGGCGATGAGTTTTTGGACAGCTTTAAAACTTTCATTTGGTAATATTCGCACTAAAAAAGGAAGAACGATTTTAACAGCTTTTGCTTCATCGATTGGTATTATTGGTATTGCTTTAATTTTGTCTTTATCTAATGGATTTAATATCGAGGTTGAGAATTTTGAACAAGACTCGCTTTCACAATCACCGATCATAGTTACCAATCAAACAGTTCAGATGGACGAGGATACTTTGAATGAACTACGTGGTGATAATAGTACAGTTGAATATCCAAGCGATAAAGAAGTGTATGCGCAAAAAAATATTGCTGATACGATAATTCATAGTAATAAAATAACAAGTGATTATATAGATTATTTGGATAAGTTGAATAAGGATGATATATCTGGAATTTCTTATGTTAAAGGTACTAGTATTAATATCGTCAGTAAAAATGGTGATGATTATAGTTTTGTTCAGCCTAGTTCTAGTTCAATGATGAGTAGTACTTCTTCTTTTGAACAATTACCTAGTAGTAATGGCGACGATGGAATAATAGAAAATAATTACGATGTTTTAGCTGGTGAAGTTAACGAAGATGAGGTTGGTTTAGTACTTTTTGTAAATAGTAGAAATCAGATAAGTTCTGATATATTAAAACAACTTGGTTTTGATGAACATGCGAGCTTTGATGATATAATTAATAAAGAATTAAAAGTCATTTTAAATGATGATTACTATATAAAAGTTGGCAATAATTTTATGGTTCAAACAGATTTAGAAAAGTTATATGATAGTGAAGATAGTATTACAGTTAAAATTACGGCAATTTTACGTGGTAAAGAAGATAAGGAATTAATTGCGACTAATACAGGTCTTTATTATACAGAAGCTTTGGGCAAAAAAGTTATAAGTAGTAATGATAATTCAGAGATAGTAAAAGTTCAAAGAGAAGCGGATTATAATGTTCTTACAAGACAATCTTTTGATGATACGATGACGAAAGATATGATTTTAGGTTATTTAGGTGCGGATGTGGTACCAACAGCTATTTATATTTATCCTAAGGATTTTGAAACTAAAGATGAAGTTACGAGTTATTTAGATAAATATAATGAAGGAAAAGCTGAAGAAGATGTTATTCAATATACAGATATGGCGGAGATGATTTCGACGTTATCTGGTAATATTATGGATGCAATAACAATAGTATTAATTGCTTTTTCTTCAATATCATTAGTGGTATCTTCAATTATGATAGGAATTATAACTTATATTTCAGTACTTGAAAGGACTAAGGAAATCGGAATTTTAAGAGCCATTGGTGCGCGAAAGAAAGATATTACAAGAGTGTTTAATGCGGAAACGTTCATTATTGGAATATTTTCAGGAGTACTCGGTATAGCTATCGCATATTTGCTTACAATTCCAACAAATATGATTATTGAAAATTTATCTGGGCTTGCGAATGTGGCAAAATTAAATCCAGTTCATGCTTTGATTTTAATTATTATAAGTATGGCTTTAACGATTATCGGTGGAGCTATTCCGGCTAATATAGCGTCTAGGAAAGATCCGGTTGAGGCTTTAAGAACAGAGTAAACACTCTGTTTTTTCGTTAATTTGACATTATTTCTCATTTTGGTACAATAGTAGAGCTTTAGAAAGGAAGAAAAAATGAAAAAAGAAAGCACATTAACGATGTTAGATGTAAAAAATGAGAAGTTAGCTGTAAAGAATAGATTAAGTGGTAGTTTATCTGGTGTAATGATTACTGAGATGACACCACAAAAATCACCAAGAGAGGAAGCCTTGGAAAGATATGCCCAATTTTTTAAGAAAAATTTAGCAAAGGTAGACGATATTGAAAGTTCTGATTATACCGCTTTAGAAATTGCGAATGATGAGGGATTAAATGTTACTTCTGTTTTAAAACAGAATAATGCAAAATTAAACTTTAAAATTTGTCATATTGGACTTATTGAAACTTTAATTGAAAATCCAGTAGAACTTCAAAAAGTTAATTTAATTCATGCGGTTCTACCATTTGATAATGCTAGTGCATTGGTGACATATTTATCAGATATTCCAGAGATTTCAAATGCAACAACAAGAGTTGCTTTAGGTTTATACGGCAACTCAGAAGATTCTAATTATGATTATAGTAGAAGAGTTTTAAGCAGAATGATTCGAAGTTTAGATTTTTTTGACTACAAAGACGATGAAATTGATGGAACCACTGTAAAGATGGTATGGTCAACTTATCAAAAAAATATGAGAATGAGACATTAATGTCTCTTTTTTGGTGTATAATTGTTTTGGTGATAGAATGGAAAATAAATTAAAGAGAATAGTAAACATTTTAAAAGATAATGGTAAAACAATTAGTACGATGGAATCATGTACTGGAGGAGCAATTGTAAATGCGATTACAAATGTGCCTGGTGCTAGTACGGTTTTAAATTTTAGTGCTATAACTTATTCAAATGATTTTAAGGTCAAAATGGGAGTAGACAAAAATATTATTGATAAATATACTGTTTACAGTAAAGAAACAGCTAGAGGAATGGCTAAAGCGATTAGTGATTTTGCCTTGAGTAGTTATGGTATAGGTATTACTGGTAAACTTGGTAAAAGAGATCCTAAGAATAAATGTGGCAATGACAATCAAGTATTTATGTGTATATATGATAAAGGTATCGATAAATATATCGATTTTGATATTTTTGTCGATAGAGATAATCGCCGTGATGATAAAAAAGAGGTTTTAGAAGAAGTTGTTGATAGGCTTTTAAGTTATTTGGAAAAATAGATATGTATAAGGATTTAGATTATTTGTTTCAAAATTTAAGTAAATCAAAGTTTCGCTCATCATTTCATTTAAGAAAATATATGATAGATTATATTAATGAAAAGGGTTTGGTTAAGATACGTGAGCACGCTTATGACTTTATTAATAAGAAGATAAGACCGGCCTATCCGAAAAATGATGGAAGACAAACGGCGATGAGAGGTCATCCAGTTTTTATAGCTCAGCACGCAACGGGAACGTGTTGCCGAGGATGTTTAGAAAAGTGGCATCATATTCCTAAAGGTAGAGAGCTGACTGATGAGGAAGTGGACTATATTGTAAATGTGATTATGCGTTGGATAAAAGGCGAGATGAAACGATAAAATTTCTATACAATTTTGTCTAATTATGGTATAATTTTAATGGTAATCGGTTGTTTCTGATGACCAAATATTAAAGGAAGGGAGATATAGAATATGGAATTAAAAGGAACAAAAACTGAAAAGAATTTATTAACTGCTTTTGCTGGAGAAAGCCAAGCTAGAAATAAATATACTTACTTTGCATCAACCGCAAGAAAAGAAGGTTATGAACAAATTGCAGCAATCTTTGAAGAAACTGCTAATAACGAAAAAGAACACGCTAAAATGTGGTTAAAAGCTTTATTTGGTGGAGATGTTAAAGATAGTTTAAAAGTTGATACTAAAGAAGCTTTAAAATTAGCTGCTGAAGGTGAAAACTACGAATGGACAGAAATGTATGCAGAAATGGCTAAAGATGCTAAAGAAGAAGGCTTTGATAAACTTGCTTACTTATTTGAAGAAGTTGGAAAAATCGAGAAAACTCACGAAGAGAGATATAACAAATTATTAGATGCTGTTAAAGATGAAAAAGTATTTAAGAGTGAAACTCCTAAGATGTGGGTTTGCCGTAACTGTGGTCATGTTCACTATGGTGAAAGTGCTCCAAAAGTATGTCCAGTATGTGCTCATCCACAATCATATTTTGAAATTAAAGCTGAAAATTATTAAGAAAAAAGAATTGCTGAATTTATTAGCAATTCTTTTAATATACTTAAATGGTGTCCCCTTGGGGGCTCGAACCCCAGACCCACTGATTAAGAGTCAGTTGCTCTACCAACTGAGCTAAGGAGACAAGTCCTTAATAATTATAGCATAAAACTTTATATAAATTCAATAGTTATAATTTTTTTGTGCAATTTTGTGCAATTTTCTTAATTGTGTGCTAGAATATTGTTTATCGCGAGGTGAAATTAGATGCGTTTATTTGATAATGTGACTGCATTTGGATGTTTACACGAAGTTGAACCTGGAATTAAAATAAATTATTCTGATTTAGAAAAGGTGTTTCCAAATTTGTATGAAAAATCTGTGACAAAAGGTTTAAGAATAGATGGTTTGGATCAAAATCTTATAAATGATTTAATTAATTATGTTAAAACAAATTATAAACATTCTTGTTTAGTTTTTAATGAAATGCTTGAGTTATATAAAGATAATAATATTAGTGTTATTGAAAGAGCTTTATTAAAAGATTTTACGTTTATAAATAAAAAATCGAAAAGACTTTATGATAAATATGAATCTTTTTTTAATATTTTTGATGGAAAAAGTGTACAAGATTTTTTGAGTAAATTAGATTATTATATGTCTTTTATGTTTTATATTATTAATAATGTGGGAAACATTAGTGATGAGTTAAAAGAAGAATATATAAATCAAGTTATTAATAATTTAAACGAAATTAGTAAATTAGATATAGATCGAGTATATTTAAATTTTAATCATGATATTGTTGAACAAGTTCAATTAAGTTATCAACCGAAGGGGACTGTTAAAAATGGCTATTTAAGTCGTATTTATTACGAAGAGCAAAACGTTTATTCTGATGTTTGCCCAACTGAAAAATACGAAACTGGCGATGAATTTGTTTCTTTGTTTTTTCATCAACCAAAATTTATAATAAAAGGTAATAGGAAGATTGGTTTTAGTTTAAGTGGTAATTTCGATTCTAAAGAATGGGAAATGACAATTTATAATATGAATTTAGATGCTTTATTATTATCCAAAGAAATGTTAGAAAATACGATGTGTGATTTGCCAGCTTATCAAGATTTAATATATATGGAAAAATTAAGATTGTTTAATTTAAAGTTTAATGAATTAGCTCAAAAAGTAAGTGATTTAAAGTTAAGTTCAAATAGTTTGATAGCTCTAGCACAAGAGTTAAATTTAATTGATCAGTTTAATTTGGAAGATACTTCAGTATTTACTGATGAACAGTTATCAATGATGAGGAGTGCTGAAAAAAGTAAGCAGAAAGTTTTGAGTAGATGAATATTATTAAATTATTTTAAAGAGTGAAGGTTTAAGAATAACTTCACTTTTTTTTCATATAATTAGTTGGAATTATGATTGAGATGTTCTGATGTAATAATTACCATACAATAAAATGAGGAATATAAATGAAAATTAGAAAGAAAATAATTATATTTTTAATAATTTGTATTTGTTTTATTTTGTTAGTTGTAAATTTTAAAAATCAAAATACTTATTTATATGTAGGTGAGGAAATAAAGGATGTAGATAATTCAGCTTATTATAAACACATTATCAATACGGCGAGAGAAAAATATAATAATAATGATGTGGTTGGTATTTTAGAGGTAGATAATACAGATTACATTGTTCCTATAATGCAAGGTGAGGATAATGAATATTATTTGAAACATACACCTTATGGTGTGGAAAGTTCTATGGGATCAGTTTATTTAGATTATAGAGTTGATATTAACTCTAGTAAAAAATTATTAATTTATGGTCATAATTCTTCTGATAAGGATATGCCATTTAAAATATTGGAAGAGTTTTATGATAAAGATTATTATGATAATCATAAGTATGTGTGGGTAACTACAAGTAGTGTTAAGAAGAAGTATGAAATATTTTCTGTATTTGTAGAAACAAGTGATTTTTCATATATGGATATTACTTTTGAAAATGATGATGAGTATTTTAATCATATTAATAATTTAAAAAATAAATCTATGTATGATACAGGAGTTACTTTATCTAAAGATGATGAGGTTTTGATACTTCAAACTTGTAGTGAACACCCCAATTATCGTAATTTTCAAAAAAAATATTTATTAATAGTATTGAGGAGGGTATAATACGTGAAAAAATTTAAGTTCTTTGTACTTACGTTACTTGTTTTATTATTACCTAATGGTGCAAACGCACTGGAAAATAATAAGTGTATGGTTTATGAAAAAGGTAGTAAAGTAGTGGATGCGGTAAAGATAGACGGGTTTGAAAAAGAACTAAAGAAAAAAGTTCAAGATTTAAATAATAGTAATGGTCTTTTAAATGATTATAAGTATAATTATATATTAAGTATTAAAACAGATGATAAAGTAGAGAAGACCAATTTAGAGACGGTTTTGGTTTCTGATAAATTTGTAAGTGAAGAAGAGGCAATTAAGTATTACAATAATATTACTTTAGATTCACCTTTTGTAAAAGGGGATTATAAAGTATCTGTTATAGAAGTTCCTAGAACTGAGATAGTAAAAAGTGATAGTATTTCTTGTAAAGGTTTAGATTGTTTAAAAGAAATTAATGATTTAAAAAGCACTTTAACTGAAAATCAAAAATTAAATTATGAGATTGTTTTTAATTATGAAACTTCAGATGAAGTTAAACAGGTTATTTATAAGGATAAAGAGGGAGTAGTATATTTTGATGAAGAAGCGGATGCGAAAGCGTTTGCGGATATATATGACCCTTGGCTTAGTGGATATAAATTTATCAATAATGAAGTTAAATCTGATATTTTAACTACTGAAGTTTCGAAAACTTATGAAGAGTTAGTGGGTAATAATTCATTTGATAGTGAAAAAGAAGCTAGAGAAGCTTTAGATAAGTTTAAAGATGAGTATAATGTTACTAGTAGTAAGATAGAAAAGGTTAGAAATCATGATAAAGATAAGGTAGATACTGGCACTATTACATTTAATAGTAAAGAAGAAGCTGATGAGTGGATTAAAGATAATGAAGTTAATAGTTCAAAAGGTGAGTTAAAGACTGAGGTAACAGTTTCAAAAGAAAAATATGATGAGAGTTTAATTAATGGTGAATATGCATCTAGGGAAGAAGCTGAAGAGGCACTTGATAAATTAAAAGAACAAGGATATAAAATTTCAAATGAAAAAATAGAGGAAGTTTCTTCTGGAGTTACTGGTGAAGTTCAAGAAGCTATCAAGATTGATAAAAATAATTCTAGTTATACATTTAAAGAGGGTACTGATTATGTATTAATTAAACAAGGTAGTGGTCATTATGCCGTTTGGACAGAGGAAGAACTAAGCTATGATGAAAAGGTTACTTTTGTCGATAGTTATAAGAAAGTAAATACCGATGGTTCAACAAGTAATATTTCACTTGATGAGATTACTTGGATATATGGATTTGATTCATTTGATTTATCTTATATAGGAAAGAACTGGGGAACATATATATTTTCTAAAAAAGGTAATAATGTTGTTTTAGAAAATCCTCAAGGAAAAATTTCACATGTTGTATATGGTGGTTTAGAAAAAATTGCTTCCAAATATATATTAAGTGGTACTAAATATAAGGAAAGAGAAATTTATAAATTAGAATATACTAAGACAATTTATGGATTTTGTTATAAGATAAAAGCAGAAGCATTAGTAGAAGATAAGGTTACTAAATATAAAGTTATTTCTAATTTTCAAAAACTTATTAAAAAAGCAACACTAAAATATAATATTGAGGAAACATTCTTTGATAAAATGTACGAATTAAAATATGAAAAGTATATTCCTTTAGTTAAAAAAATAGCTTATCTTGACTGGGTAATTAAGAGATGTGAATATCCACGTGAGATTGTGACGGGTTCTCATGATTATCCAAATCCACCACAAACAGGTGTGAGTGAGAATTCATTTATTATTGTTTTGGCTCTGGGAGTAATGTTAGTTTTCTATGGTGTTTATAGATTTGCTAAAAATAACTTATAAAAAATCTCGTTTTTGAGATTTTTTTGCTGTAAAATTGATTTTTTTGTATTGCTATTGATAATTATTTATGTTAGAATATTAATGAATTTGAGAGATTGTGAAAAAAATTAGAAAAAAGTCTTGTCAAAATTCATAAAATAATGTACAATTAAAAAGTCGAATGAGA
>HF990860.1 GCA_000432855.1 Firmicutes bacterium CAG:822 | reverse complement strand
GCTAGTTTATCAAGCTCGTCTAATCAAACATGTACACTAGCTGCAAGTTATAATGGTAAAGCACAAACTACCAGTTGTACAGTAACTGCGCCAACAATAACAAGAAGTGGATATACAATTATTGGTTATAATACATCAGCTTCATCAACATCAAATAATTCTTCTTATAATACATCAAGTAAAGTTTTAACTTTGACAAGTTCAAATAATAATAGTACATGGTATGCAGTAACTAGTAAAAAGGTAACAATAACATTTGATAAGAATGGAGCTAGTGCAATCGGAAGTACATCACAAAGTTGTACGATGTATAATACAAGTGCATCATGTAATGTAACAAGCCCAAGTATAACAGCAAGTTCTAATACTCCAACAGTAATAGGATGGTCAACTGCCGCAAGTACACATTCAAATCAGTGGAGTGTAAATACAGCGAAAGCTGTAAGTGCAGATGATACTTATTACGCTCAAACAAGTAAGGCTGCTAAAACAATCACGGTTACTTTTAATAAGAATGGTTCTACTAGTCAAACACCAAGTGGCGGAAGTGCAAATAGTAATACAACACTTACTCAAAGTTGCAGTATAGCTGCTACATATAACGGAACAGCTCAAGCCACAACATGCAATATAACATCACCTACCATAACTGCAAGTAGTAATACCCCAACGGTAGTTGGATATAGTACATCATCAAGTGCAACAAGTAGTAGTTGGAATCATAATACTAGTAAAGCTGTAAGTAGTAATGCGACATACTATGCAATAACTAGAAAAGATGCAAAAACAATAACTGTTTCATTTGAAAAGAATGGAGCCTCATCAATTAGTAGTGATAGTCAAAGTTGTACAATAGCTGCCACATATAATGGAACAGCTCAAGGAACAAGCTGTAATATAACAAGTCCAACAATAACCGCCACTAGTGGTTTTAGTGTATTAGGATGGAATACAACTGCGGGAAGTACTTCATCTGCTTGGACTCAAAATACATCAAAAAGCTTTAGTAGTAATACAACATATTATGCTGTAACGAGAAGTTCAAGTCAGTATACAGCTACCTTTAATGCGAATGGTGCAACAATAGGAAGTACAAGCCAATCATGTTATAGATATAATGGTGCATCAAGTTGTAGTGTAACAACACCAAGTATTACAAGAAGTGGATTTACAATAACCGGATGGGGAACTAGTGCGAGTGCTACAACCGCTGCTGTTAAAGCAAATGCTTCATTGAGCTTAACAGCAAATAAAACATACTATGCTGTAACCAGTAAAGTAGTTACAGTTACATATAATAGAGGAAGTAATGTTTCAGCTATAGGAAGTACAAGCGGAACTTGTACAATAAGGAATAGTGCGACTAATTGTCAAGTCACACTTCCAAGTATCACAGCCTCTAGTACTTATATAGCTGATGGTTGGTATAGTGGAAGTACTAAAGTAGGAAGTGCAGGGGCTAAATATACAGTGAGTAATAATACAACATTAACAGCCGAGGCTAAAGCTGATAATGTAACATTATCAATATCAACTACTAATACAACCAATAGTATCACTGTAGTAGCCAATGCCACAGCTGATAGTGGAATATCTAAATATGAATTTTCAAAAGATGGAGGAAACAGTTGGGTAAACGGCGGAACAAATAAAACATATACCTTTAGTGGTCTTACTCAAGGCACAGCTTATAACATTCAAGTTAGAGTAACATCAAATAGTGGTAAAACAGAAACTAAAAGTGAAAATATAACAACATCCAGTATATCAACACCAACATTTGCCGAAGAGAATACAGAAAGTAATAAAACAGTAACAATCACATATCCAAGTGGATGTGGAAGCACATTAACATGTACATATCAAATAGATGATGAAAGTAGTGTCAATGTTACAAGTACAACTGTTGAAGTTCTATTTTCTGAAAGTGCTAATTTAATTGCTAATGTAACCGACGGCACAAACAACATAAGTAGTAGTTATGTTGTTAGAATAGCAACTAATGCAAATATTAATTATTCTGCACACGTTAGTGATGTTGGTTGGCAAGAATATGTTGCCGGTGGCGAAATAGCTGGGACAACCGGCCAAAGCAAGCCTATGGAAGCTATAAAAATAAAAATAGTTAATTTAAAAGAATTAAGTGGTGGTGTCAGCTATAACGCTCATGTTTCAGAAAAAGGTTGGCTTGGATATGTTAGCGATGATGCAATTGGAGGAACAACAGGTCAATCTCTACAAATGGAAGCAATTCAAATTCAATTAACTGGAGAAATTGCAAATTATTATGATATATATTATCGTGCTCATGTTCAATCTTTTGGTTGGATGGATTGGGCGAAAAATGGACAATCAGCAGGAACTAAAGGATATTCATATTCAATGCAGGCAATAGAAATTAGGCTAGTAGCTAAGGGAGAAGCTGCTCCAGGATCTACAACAACACCATTTAGAGAAAAAACTGTAACTAATTCTATATCTATGACTTCTAGTGTGACTAATGGTGATTTCCAAGCATGTACTGGATATTGGCAATCACGAAGATATACATTTAACATTTCAATAAGTGGTGGAAGTGTTTCCTCTGGACGTATGTGTTATGCTCCAACCTCTAGCACAGTATCATCGTATTGTGCAAACTATCCAACAAGTCAATCAACTGGATATGGTTCAGCATGCTTTGATAGTGCAACTAATTGGAATTATTATCGTAGTAGCGCATGTGTCTATGCTTATGCCATGGGTAGTCACGGCCTAGCAACTTCTAGATACCAATGTTAGGAGGTTTAAATGAAAAAAAACAAGAAACTTATCATTATAATAATAGCAGTATTGTGTCTTACAATTATTGCAATGATTTTAGTATTAAACAACCAAAATGACAAAAAAATTACGAAAGAAGAAGTACAAGAAACTACAAAGCTTACTAATAGCAATATAGACACTATAGAAAGTGATGATATAACATATGATAAAATAACTTCATTGATTGGGAAAAAAGTATCTAATATTCATATTAATGTTGGTCCAAATTCATATCTGCGAAATAGACCATCAGAAGAAGTAATTGAACAATATGGATTAAATGAGTACATAGATTTGCAAGAAAAGTTAGCTCAAAAAGTTGAAAAAAAGTATTTGGATAATTTACAATATGAAATTATAGACACTAAAAGGCAAGATAATCAAGTATGCCAAACAGTTGAAATTACAAGTTATTATTATGCATTATATTTACATGACTTAATAAATTTAACAAATAGCCTTACAACATATGATGTAGAAGAAGTTTCGCAAAGTGTTGAAGCCGAAGTAGATCTGTTTAAAAGTCAGGTAAAAGCCATGCAAGTATTAGACAATCATTTGAACGACTATGATAATACATTAAAAGAGACAACCACTGGCACTCTATGTTATGTTAATCAGGAATTAGTTGGTGGCGATAATTTACTATCATTTATAGGAGCATTACAAGGAGAAACTTATGGTAATTGTAATTTTTCAGCACAAGTTAATATAACTGCTTCCGATAATAGACTTAAGCAATATTTACAAGAGGCAAAAGAAATATAAGTATTTACAAGGCAAAGAAACGAGAATAATCTTGTTTCTTTTTCTTTACCACAATTTCCCATATTTTTATCAAAATTCCACCATAATGATTTAGTATGATTATTACAGAGCAAAGATGAAAGGCTCTTAGAAAGGACGTGATAGATGACCGAAAGAAAAAATAGTGTTATACTATAAATGAGGCGATAATAATGTATAAAATTTGTTTAGTTGAAGATGAAAAAAATTTAAACGATCTTATTAAGTCTTATTTAGAAAGAGCAGGTTATGAAGTAGTTCAATATTATAACGGAACCGATGCTTTAAATCATGTAGCTGATAAAGCTGATTTATGGATATTAGATATAATGTTAGGCGACGAAGTAAGTGGCTATGACATTATAAAAAAAATAAGAGAAAGTGATGACGTTCCAGTAATATTTACATCTGCTAGAGATCAAGACTTAGATAAAATTATAGGCTTAGAGTTAGGAAGTGATGATTACGTAACTAAGCCATATTCACCAAAAGAACTGGTGTTAAGAGTTAATAATATTATAAAAAGAGCTTATATGGGGCAAACCCAAAAGATAATGTATGATACTTATGAAATTGATGTTGATAAAAGGCTAGTCAAAGATGAATCTAAAGAACTTTCTCTCACTACTTTGGAATTCGACCTACTATTAATGCTAGTCCAAAACAAAAACAAATCATTCTCAAGAAGTCATATCTTACAAACTGTTTGGGGTGATAACTATTTCGGTAGTGACAGGGTAGTGGATGACCTAGTCAGAAGACTAAGAAAGAAAATGCCTAAACTAAGATTGAATACCATTTATGGATATGGGTATAGATTATCATGAATTTAAGACATAATTTATACCGTCAAATCTTAACTATCGTCTTGATTATGTTTGCTCTTATATATATAAGTTTTGCGATTATACTCCCAAAAGTCTTAATACCGTTTTATGAAAAAAACATCTATCTTTACTTACAAACTCCACTAGATATCATAAGTGATGACTCGATTGCCACTGAAATAGATAGTAGTGTAGCTTATATTTATGAAAAAGATGATGTTATTACAGTTTCTAGTAACTTGGGTGAAGTCATAGATCTTAAAGCTAATCAGATTTTAGAAAACATAAACGGGGAATATGGTAAATTCACTTACCAAAATAAAACTTACTACTATAATACACTTAATGACGACTTTGGTTATAAAATAGCATTAACTAGTGATAACTATATTCGTCAAATGCGGGCTGACATCTTAGAAGCTCTATTCCCAGTTCTCTTAATCACTTTGCTACTCATGCTTGCTATAGTAGCTTGGTGGAGTCAGTCCCTCGCCCAAAAGATTCGTCATCTAAAAGAAAAAGTAGATAATCTAGATAATGATAACTACGTCGACAAATATAATTATAAAGTAGATGATGAATTGAAAGTCCTATCTAATGCCATCGACGAAATGAAACTTACCCTACATAAACAAGAAGAATACAAAAACCAAATGTATCAAAATATTTCTCATGATTTTAAAACCCCTCTCACCGTTATAAAATCATATATTGAAGCAATCGAAGATGGCGTTGAAGATGAAAAAGATGGACTAAAAATAATAAAACAAGAAATTAAAAAATTAGAAATTAAAGTACACTCCTTACTATATTTGAATAAATTAACGTATTTTAAAGATATGGAAAATTATAAAAGTGGTAAAACCAATATAGTTGACCTACTTGAAAACTCCGTATCTAAGTTTAAAGTGACTAGGCCAGATATTAAATGGCAAATCGATATTTTGGATAAGAAGACGGATTTTAAAGGCACTACAGAAATGTGGGAAGCTATTATTGATAATATCTTAAGTAATTTTATAAGGTATGCGAAAAAGGAAGTAAAAATAACGGTTAAAAATAGACGAATTACTTTCTATAATGATGGACCAAATATCGATAAAAACATTTTAGACGACATGTTTACTCCTTACAAAAAAGGTATCAACGGTCAGTTCGGATTGGGGTTATCGATTGTTAAACAAACCCTATCCCTACTAGGGTATGAAGTAACCGCTAAAAACGAACGAAACGGGATATCCTTTATAATAAAATAAGAAAGCCTTCTTTCTCTCGAGGCTTTCTTTTATTGTGGATGAAAAAAAGTCCATAATCATGGACTTATGCAGCTAACATTTTTTTAATAGTTTTTAACTCACGAGCAGTTACTCTATATTTTTTACCATTAATAGTTACTGTTTGTAAATTTGGTTTAAAAGCATGTCTAGTCGCATTTAAAGCGTGTGAACGACGATTACCGAATAAAGGTTTCGTATCTGTTATTTTTTTTGCCATGATTATCCCTCCTTAAGTTTTTTTCTTCGCTATATAACTTTATCACAATATCTACGATAAGTCAAATATTTATAAGTAATTATATGAAAAATAGGTAATGATATTAATGGAAACCAACTTTCTTTCTGTTTTCTGCCGCTCTTTTTCTAGCTACATATGATTTACTTTGATCTTTAGGTACCGTTAGATGTATTTCTTTTTTATTACCAGCAAACACATCAAATAATTCGTCACTTATAATTCCATCAAATACTGTTTTTAAACTTCTAGCTCCGCATTCTAATGCTTCCGCTTCTGCAACTATATAATCGATTAATTCATCATCATAAGAAAATTTAATTCCCATTTCCTCAAATAATTTTTGATAAGTAATAATCGGACTTAAATTAGATTCAAGTAAAATTCTTTTATAATCATCTTTTGAAAAATGATTCATTGGAACTAGTTTAGAAAATCTTCCCATAACTTCACGCATAATACCTTGATCGATAAAATCCTTTGTCGAAATATCTGAATAGTCATCATTCTTTTTAATAGAGCTAAAAGCCCCTAAAGCCACCACAGTTAACTTAGAAGTATTAAAATCAATTAAATTACCATCGTAATTATCTTCCCTAAAAGTAATTGTTCCTCCATCAAGTATTTTTAGAAGTGATCTTTGAACTCCATTTCTAGATGGACCTTCCATCGTTCCATCCGTAGCACTTTCACCAAGCTTATCAAATTCATCAATAACTAGAATACCTTTTTCAGCTAAATTAACATCATTACCAGCAATAGAATACAAATCACCCAGCATCTCTGACACATCTCTTCCAACATATCCTGTTTCTGAAAATGAAGTCGCATCTTCAATGACAATTGGCACATCACAAAGCTTAGCTATTTGCGTTAATATTTCTGTTTTACCAGTTCCAGTAGGTCCATATACAATTATATTTTCTTTTAATTTTGCTATTGTTCTATCATCTAATGAAGAGTTAATAATTTTCTGATTTTTATAAACTGATGCGAGAATTTGTTTAACTTGTTCATCTTGGGCAATTATTGTTTCTCTAACTTGATTATACATTTTTACAATATTTAAATCAGCACCTATTTTTTTCTTCTTTTTCTTGTTAGCTTTGAAAAATTTTTGTTCTTTTATTTCTTCAAATTGACTGTTTTGATAATTCCATAAATAACATTTTCCAACCTTTTTTTCAAACAGGTTTACAAAATATTTAGGCTTATAATTACCGTATTCTTCACATAACTCGGAAATATGTTTAAAATCAACCACAAATCTTTTTCCATCAAAATTATTGTAAAAATCAAATTCTTCACCGACATTTTCCATCAAAGATACAAATGTACAATCTTCAGTTCTAAAGCCTATATCGACGCATTCTATCTCATAATAATCTCTAACCCCTTGACCTTCTTTAATAATCCCGCGTCTTGGCACATAAATATAAGCAATTCCCAAATTGTCTAAAATATAATCTGCCGAAAACGCTTGTATTAATTCTTGGTTCATTTCTGTCAATCCTTTCAAAGTTTATAAATTAATTATAACAGTTTATTAGATTTATTGTAAATAAAAATAAAAACAAAATATATACAAATAAAGCCAAATACAAAAATATAGTAAATTTATAATCAACTTTTGGCATAAATCTCAAAAATATAGTAAAATAAAAGAGGAGGGGATATTATGTACGCACCACTTAATATAAAAACATGTAATTCACTTTTAAAAAGCATGATTAATATTAATGATTTAGTTAAAGTAGCACACGAAAATAATATTCAAGCTTTAACTATTACTGATGACAACATGTACGGTGTCTTAGATTTTTATGTTGCCTGCACTAAACACAATATCAAACCAATTATCGGTTTAGAAATATCCCTACCAGAAAAAATAATCTTTTATGCGATGAATTATGATGGTTATAAAAACCTCATGAAAATTACAACTACCAAATCAGAAAAAAAACTAACTATTGATGACCTATCGAAATATTCATCTGATTTAATTTGTCTTGTTCCTTACGAGAGTCGGAACATATATAATGAACTAAAAAAACTATACAAATATATTTTTATCACTTATAAAAATGATGAACAAAAATCTAAAATTAAAGCTACCAACATTTTATACATGAATGAAATTCTATGTATAAATAAAGAAGATGAAAATTATTTAAAATATCTTAAAGCCATTAAAGATGGAAAAAAAGTAAATGAAATAGACGAAACCTTTACTAATGTTAGTCTTTTTCCTCTAGAAAAGCCATCTAAAAATAATGAACTTTTAGTAAGTTTATGTGATGTCAAAATTAAAACCCGTCAAGATTTACTTCCAGTATTTGATAAAGATAAAGATGCCTATGAAGAGTTAAAAAAAGCTTGCATCGAAGGCATGAAACATATATTTGGTGCATCTGCCCCAAGAAAATATGCGGTTAGATTAAAACACGAATTAGAAATCATAAATGAAATGGGCTTCTGTGACTACTTTTTAATCGTTGCTGATTACATTAATTTTGCTAAAACCCATGGCATTTTAGTCGGACCGGGTAGGGGAAGCGCGGCCGGTTCTTTAGTTGCGTATTGTCTAAATATCACAACTATTGATCCCTTAAAATACAATTTGCTTTTTGAACGATTTTTAAATCCCGAAAGAATTACTATGCCTGATATCGATGTCGATTTTGAAGACACGAGAAGAGAAGAAGTTATCGAATACTGTATGCATAAATATGGTCTAAAAAGAGTTGCTCTAATCGTTACCTTTGGTACCTTAGCGGCTAAACAAGCTGTCAAAGACATTTGCCGTACCTTAGATATTGATCAAAAGAAAGTCGATAATTTAAGTAAACTTTTAGACTCTAAACTTTCCTTAAAGCAGAACTATCAAAACCCAAAAGTCAAAAGATATTTAGAGATGAATCAAGAATTTAAACCAGTTTATAAAATAGCTTCAAAATTTGAAGGTTTAAAAAGGCATACTTCCTTGCACGCCGCTGGTATCGTCATGTCTAAATACGACTTAGATGATTACATTCCTTTAGATAAAACCCATGATGAATTTTATGCGACTGAGTATGATAAAGATCATCTAGAAGAATTAGGTTTATTAAAAATGGATTTCTTAGGTTTAAAAAATCTAACTTTAATTACTAACATTTTAAAAGAAATAGATGATTTAGAGTTCGATACCATTCCTGAAGATGACTATGAAGCTCTAAATATCTTTACTACCGTAAATACTGTTGGTATTTTCCAATTTGAATCAGAAGGAATGAAAAAATTCTTACAGAAATTTAAACCGACAACTTTTGAAGATATCGTTTCCGCTTTGGCCCTTTTCCGCCCAGGACCGATGAAAAACATCGATTCCTATATCAGAAGAAAGAAAGGTTTAGAAAAGATCGATTATTTCCACGAAGATCTAGAACCAATCTTAAAACCAACCTATGGAATAATTGTCTATCAAGAACAGATTATGCAAATAGCAAGCGTTATGGCCGGATATACCTTAGCTGAAGCCGATTTACTAAGAAGAGCCATGAGTAAAAAAAGCGAAAGTATACTCTTAAAAGAAAAAGATAAGTTTATCAAAGGTAGTGTTCAAAAAGGTTATGATAACGATTTAGCACTAAAAGTTTATAACATGATTTTTAAATTTGCTGACTATGGCTTTAACCGTTCGCATTCTGTCGCTTATGCCATGATATCTTATCGTATGGCTTATCTTAAAGCTCATTATCCAAAACTATTTATGAAACATTTACTATCTAGTGCCATTAATAGTGAAATAAAAACTAAAGAATATATTTATGAGTGTGCAAAAAACACTATTTCTATTCGTAAACCAGATATTAATTTAAGTACAGATAGCTATGAAACTATAAATAATAGTATCATCTTCCCATTAACTAATATTAAAAATGTTGGTGTAAATGCCGCTAGAACCATATTAAAAGAAAGAGAAAAGGGCAAATTCAAAGATATTTTTGATTTTGTCGCACGTTGCTATGGGGGACCAATTAATTCTAAAACCTTAGAAAATTTAATCTATGCTGGAACTTTTGATTCCTTTGGCTTTAATAAAAACACCTTAATTCAAAATCTCGATGTTATTGTAAATTATAGTGAAATAGGATCTTATGTTTCCGATGATACTTTCAAACCAGAACTCGAACAATATCCAGAATCATCTAAAAAAGAGTTAATGCAAAAAGAACTAGAAGTATTTGGATTTTATTTAAGTAATCATCCAATCACTGAATACAAAAAACAAAATCCTAAGGCCATTGAATTAAAAGAAATTAGTAGTTATTTTGATAGGATGGTTGAAGCAATTGTCTACGTTGATAAAACTAAGGAAATAGATACTAAAAATAAAGATAAGATGATGTTTATTACGGGTAGTGATGAATTATCTCAAGTTGATATTGTCGTTTTTCCAAGAGTTTATCAAGTAATGCCGACAATTAATTTAGGTGATATTTTAAAAATAACTGGTAAAATTGAAAAAAGGTATGATCAGTATCAGATAGTTGCCAGTAAAATAATAAAGTTGAATTGACATATTTATTTTTAATCCAAAATATGTTATTCTAATAATAGAGGTGAATAGAAGATGAAAGGGGAAAAAAGTAAAGTAATTTTAGTATATGTTTTAATGCTTTTAGTCATTGGATTAATTGTCGCATTAACACTTGTTATTTTAAATAGTAATGAAAAAGAAGAAAATCATAGTTCTTCTGCTAATAATACGCCAACCGTTGATGTCAATCCATTTCCAAATATATCAGAAGAATGTACTTTTAATTTTACTTTAGATGAATATAATGCCTTAACAGGACCTAGATGTAAAAATGGTTATAGTCGCTATAATGTGACTGGTCTTTCACTAGGTGGACAGACTCTAAATGTTTCTATTATTTATACTGACCAAGATGGTAATAAAGCCGGTATATATGTGAATGATAGAAGAGCTACAACTATAGTTAATAATGTTACTAATATTAAATTTGGTGTCTTTGATGATAAATTATTCATATTAGATAACAATAATAATGAATCTAATGTTCTAGTATTTGCTGGTGATTCAACTAAAGTATATGATTTAAAAGAGACATTAGAGTCTTCAGAGATAACCGATCCAGTGCTTAACCAAGTAATAAGCTCAACTACTATCAATCCAAATAGCTTTAGCTTTACAGCTACAAATTTCACTTTCCAAGCCCAAATGACTGATAGTTCTAATCAAGTTGTCGCAGGTTCAAGATATCAAGTAACCTTTACAGGTAATGAATTTTCAAAACCTACATTTGTAAGTCAAAACTAAAAAGGATAGCTTAACTAAGGCTATCCTTTAAAATGTCCAAAATTTTATTTTTCTCTTCATCTGAACTCTTACTCCATACTAGTCCAAAAAACACCCCTAAACCTGGTAAAGTAATTTCATCTTTATCGTTAAAAGATGAAACGATTGACTCTTTAATATCATCTTTACTTGCTCCTTTAAAATTATTCATAATATGCTGTTTAATACTTATATTCATTATCATCATTTCCTTTCAGATTTATTATGTGCTTAAATTATATTAATTATGCAGGCAAAGTCTAATTACAAACATATAATATAATATGAGAAGTTTAAATGAATTAAAAATTAATGAAGAGAGTACTATTGTATCTGTAAATACTGATATAAATATTAAAAGAAGACTTATGGATATCGGTTTTGTCAAAGGTGAAAAAATAAAATTAATCTTAAAAAACTTTGGCGATAATATGCGAGCTTATAAAATCAAAAACACCGTTATGGCTTTAAGAGTAAATGATACTAAAAATATTTTAATCAAATAGGAAAAATTCACAAAATTTTTCTTTTTATCTTTACAAAAACAAATGTTTGTATATATAATTATATTGGTGATAAAATGAAAATAAAAAATATAAAAAAAGTTGGAACTAAATATAAAGTGATTTTGGATAATGATGAAGTTATAACAACTAGTGATCATGTAATTATAAATCACAATCTTTTATATGATAAAAAACTAACTCAAAAAGAGTTAGATAAAATTAAAGAAGACACTAAATATTATGAAAATTATAATAAAGTTTTAAAAATGATCAGTCGTAAAATTCGTAGTGAACATGAAATAAGAAGAACGTTAAATAAAAATGAAGTTTCTAAGACTGATATCGATAAAATTATAGAAACTTTAAAAGATATTGGCCTTATAAATGATGAAGTATTTGCAGAAAGCTATACAAATGACAAAATAAACTTAACCCTAGAAGGCCCATATAAAATAAGAAAAGAATTGGAAGATAATGAAATAGAAAGTACATATATTGAAAAAGCTTTATCTAATTTCACTCAAGATTTAATCGATAGTAAATTAGATAAAATAATTGGTAAAAAAATAAAAAGTAATACTAAAGACACAACTTATATTTTTAAACAAAAAACATCACTATACTTATCAAACCTTGGTTATAGTAGGGAAGATATAGCTAATCATTTAGAGAAGGTTAAACTCGATAATAGTAAGCTAGAAAAAGAAATGGAAAAAATTTATAGTAAATTAAAAACTAAATATGAAGGTTATACATTATATAGTAAATTAAAACAAAAACTATACTCTAAAGGCTTCACCTCTGAAGAAATAAATAATTTCATAGAAAAAACAGTTCATTAATTTGAACTGTTTTGATTTGTGTTATTACTTAGTGCAGTGTTAACAGAATTGTCATAAGACTCTTTAAGTCCATCGTCAGTTATATCCAAATTGTATTTTTTTCTTAAAGCAACTAATGCTTTAGTTTGTAAAGTTGAATCTTCATTCATTTTTTCTTCTACTAAACTATCAATAACTTCATCTCTAACATCATCTAATTTTGGTTTTTCTTTTTGACTAATACGATAAATAATATGATAACCATATTCAGATTTAACTGGTTCTTCAGTATATTTACCATCTTTTAATTTGTTAGCTGCATCCCAGAACTCATCAACAACAGAACCGTAAGTTACTGTAAGTTTACCACCATCACTAGCTGTTCCTTCATCGTCAGAATATTCTTTAGCTAGTTTAGCAAAATCTTCACCATCATCGAGTTTTTTAATAATGTCTTCAGCTTCTTTTTTAGCTTTTTCTTCAGCTTTTGTTTTCTCGTCATCACTCATATCGTCATCAGTGTTTGGACTGATTAAAATATGTCTAGCTTCGATATCACCATAGATGTTGTCATCGTAATATTTTTGAATATCGTCGTCAGAAATTTCTTCATCTTTAACATAATTTTCAGTAACGATATTTTTCTTATATTCTAAAATCAATTCTTCTTTAAATTCATCTTCTCCTGAATATCCAGCAGATTTTAAAGCTTCACCAAAATCTTGACCGTAACTTTGATAAGATTGCTTATATGAACTTAGTTGTGAATCAGCATAAGATTCTGCATCGTCGTCTGTTTTAATTTCTTTACCAACGATAAAATTATCAATCATATTTGTTAAAGTAACTGCACCACCTTGTTTCTTTAGTTCAGAATATAAATCTTCTGCAGTAATTGTCTTACCGTCCAATTTTGCAACAACTTCTTCGCCATTTTCTAAAGTTGCTATTTGACCACAGCCAGTAAGCATTAATGTCATAACTAAAACCAAGACAAATATTTTTTTCTTATTCACGTAAACTCTTCCTTTCATATGTATGCTTTCATACATATTAAATAATATCAGATATTCCTTTAAAATTCAACATTTTTATTCATTTTTACCCATAAGTAATCACACAAACCAAATTTTACCATAAAATAATGTGAAAGGTAAAAAGGAGGATGATTTATATGTGTAATACCGGAACAAGTTCAGCAGCAATCGTATTAGTATTATTTATTCTTTTAATAATCATACTTGGAGCTTATCTATAAGCCCTAGAAAGGAGTAATTATGTCTTGCAATAATTCTTGTGAAAGACCTTGTGAAAGACCATGTAACAATAATAGTTATTTAATTATTTTAGTACTATATATCTTATTAGCTATTTTACTAGGGTCTGTATTCTTTTAATAAGGGAAAAGTCCATGGACTTTTCTTTTATGTTGGCCACGCGACTCCTTGGTTGATAATAATTATAATAAGAAACAAAGTAATAAATGTGATTATCAAAGTTTGACAAATAAACTATAATTATATATAATTAAATGCAAGGCAACGAGGAAAATAGTAATAAGATAAATGTATTTACAGTGAGCTGGGATTAGTGGAAGCCTAGTAATATGTCCTTATGAACGCGTTCCTTGAATAAGCTGTTTGTATAATCTGCATTAAAGATTAAAGTGGCATAGAATCTCTATGAAGTAAGGTGGCACCGCGGGGTAACTCGTCCTTATTTTATAGGGATTTTTATATTAGAAGGAGGAAATAATATGAATACTAAATTGGAAACTATTTTAAATGAAGCTTTAAAATCGTTAAATTATGAATATGAAACAAAAGTTGTTAAATCAAATATTGATGGTGTTGACTTTCAATGTGATGATGCATTTAAATTAGCTAAATCTTATCATAAAGCCCCTTACATGATTGCTGAAGAAGTAGTCGAAAAAATAAAAGAAAATGATAATTTTTCTGATTATTTCAAAGAAGTAAATGTCGCTAAACCAGGTTTCATCAATATCATTGTCAGTGACAAACTAATCAATGAATCATTAACTGAATTAATGCAAAAAGATAAATTAGGCGCTACTAAAGAAAATGAAACTATCGTTATTGATTACGGAGGACCAAATGTTGCTAAACCACTTCACGTTGGCCATTTAAGAACTGCAGTCATCGGACAAGCTATTAATAATATTTTAAAATTTAAAGGCAACAAAACAATTGGCGATGTTCATCTAGGTGATATTGGTGCCCAAATGGGACAAGTTATTTATGGAATCATCCATGATTTTCCAAATACTAAATATGAGGATATTGAATTTGATTTAAATTATTTAAATGTTACTTATCCTAAGATGAGTGCTTTATGTAAAGAAAATGAAGAAGTTCGTAAAGAATGTGCCGAAATTACAAAAAAATTACAAGAAGGAGACCCAAATTACCATATACTATGGCAAAAAATATATGACCTTTCGGTAAGTGATATTAAAAGAATTTATGATTATTTAGACGTTCATTTCGATTATTGGTATGGTGAAAGTGACGCTTATAAACAATTTCCAGAAATGATGGCCTATTTAGATAAACAGCCATGTGTTAGAGTAGATAATGGAGCTAAAATTATCGACGTTAAAGAAGAAACAGATAAAGTTGACATTCCACCTTGTTTAATTCAAAAAAGTGATGGAGCTTATCTATATGCCACATCAGATTTAGGTACTATTTGGCAAAGAAAGAAAGATTTTAACCCTGATGAAATAATTTATGTTGTCGATGCTCGTCAAAGTATGTATTTCACTCAAGTATTTAGAGCAGCTAAAAAAACCCATATCTATGATGGCAAATTAGTTCATTATGGTAATGGAACAGTTAATGGTAAAGACAATAAACCATTTAAAACTAGAACTGGTGGAGCTTTAAAACTTGATGATTTAATTGAGGAAGTAAAAAAAGAATTTATTAATTTACGTCCAGAAAATAAAAAAATGGATAAAGAAGATTTAGATAAAATTGTTGTTTCAATTTTAAAATTCGCTGACTTACAAAATGACTTAACTAGAAACTATATCTTTGATATCAAAAAATTCAGTGAAGTAAATGGTAAAACAGGTCCATATATCCTATATACATATTTAAGAATTAATAAATTACTAACCTCTAATGATGGAAAACTATCTGAAAAAATATATAATGATATAGATAGAAATTTACGTTTAAAATTATTAGAAGTAAGTTCTATAATAGATGAAGTTGCTAAAGAAAGAAAACCTCACATTATTGCTGGTTATTTATATGATTTAGCAGTTATTGCAAATAATTTTTATCAAACAAATCGCATTGCCGGTTTAGATGGACAAATCAAAAACGATTACGATATCATATTAACTTATAACAACCTAGTTCTAAAAACACTCCTAGAATTATTAGGAATTCAGATTCCAAAAACGATGTAAATTTATTGAAAAGAATTTCTAATTATGATATATTAATATTAAGATAGGAGATGGAAATATGGAAGACATGCGTAAATCTTCAGTAATTATGGTCTTACTAGCAGTAGTTTTAATTATGGCTATAGGCTATGCCGCATTTGCCCAACAATTAACAATTAATGGAAGTGCTGAAATTAATTCGACTTGGGATGTCCATATAGAAGACATTGCCGTTAATAATACAACATTAGATGCTGAAAATGTCAGTACATCTGTTGGTGATAATCATTTAAGTGCTACTTTTAATGCCAACCTTACTACTCCTGGTAGTAGTGTTACTTATGATGTAACAGTTAAAAATGGTGGGACCTTAGATGCTAAACTAGATTCAATTGTTTTTACTGATTCGAATAACGATGCTATTGTATACAGCTATTCAGGTATTAGTAAAGATGACGTAATTGATGCTGGTGGTACCCAAACATTTACTATTACTGTAACTTTTAATGATTCTTATACTACAATGCCAGAAAGTACAACTAGTAGTGTCACTATGAACTTAACTTATGTTCAAGGATAAACGTTAGAAATGAATACTTCTAACGTTTTTTTAATCGTATATTGTAGATTTTTTCTTGAAAAGATTTTGTAAATATGATAATATCATTATAGAGTAGAGTAACTACTTAGAATATAATAGGAGGGAAAAAAGATGGAAGCAAAACACAAAAATGCTCTAATTGGTGCACTACTAGCAGTAGTATTTGTTATGGCAGTAGGTTATGCGGCATTTGCTCAACAATTAACTATTAACGGAAGTGCTGACATTACTTCAAAATGGGATGTTCATATGGAAAGTGAAGGCGCTGACTATGTTCCAACTTCTACAATGGGAACAACTCCAACTGGAACAGTTAGAGTTGATGATGGTGGTCTAACTGCTAGTTTTTCAGCAAACTTTACAAGTCCAGGAGATAAAATCACATATACAATCCCAATTGTAAATGCTGGAACTTTAAACGCTAGATTAAGTACTATTAGTTTATCTAGTACAACTCCAGATATGGTTATTGATAATGGCGGTTTAACAGCAACTACTAAAGATGGTAATATCAAATACACTGTTACAAGTCCAGGAACTGGAACTTTAAATGCTAATAACGGAAGAGCTACAATTACCATTGTTGCTGAATATGTTGATATTGCTGGTGGTCAAGGAAATGCTCAAAATGTTACTGCTGATTTAACAGTTACAATGAATTACGTTCAAGCTTAAGCTTTACAGTCTTAAGCTTTTTATTTTAGTCAAATTCAAACATTTATATTTTTAAATTAAAAAACTTTATATCTCAATCTTGAAATGAACTAAGAAATATGATAACATCATTATTAGAGTAGGGAAACTACTTAGAATATTATGGGAGGGTAGAAAATGGAAAGTAAACACAAAAACATATTGATTGGAGCTTTATTAGCAGTAGTATTTGTCATGGCTGTAGGCTATGCCGCATTTGCGCAAACACTTACAATCAACGGTAGTGCAGAAATCACTTCAAGTTGGGATGTAAGATATGAAACAACGCAAAAAACAGGACAAGGAACAGCTGGATTTGTTGGTGGACAAACTCCAAGTGGAACTATTACTTATGACAATGCCGATCATAATGCTAATATCTCAGCTACTTTATATCAACCAGGAGATAAAGTAGTATTCACATTAACCATCAAAAATTATGGTACTATTCCTGCAACAGTGGGAGCTCCAACAGTTCAAATGGTTGGTGATGAAGATGAAAACCCAGGCGATTTAGTTGTTAGAAAAGGTAACATCAAATTTACTGTCACACCAGCATCTGGTGCTAAAATGGAACAAAATGGTACTGATACTATGACTGTAACCGCTGAATTTATTTCAAGTGCTACATCTGTTGGTACTGCTACAAGTGCTGACATGACCGTTAATATGAGTGCTTCACAAGCTGCATAGTTTGTGAAAAAAAGAAAAAACTTTTTAGTTTTTCTTTTTTTGTTCTTGAAGCAATTCTTAAAATATGATAATATCAATATAGAGTAGGGAAACTACTTAGAATATTATGGGAGGAAAGAAAATGGAAAGTAAACACAAAAACATATTGATTGGAGCTTTATTAGCAGTAGTATTTGTCATGGCTGTAGGCTATGCCGCATTTGCGCAAACACTTACAATCAACGGTAGTGCAGAAATCACCGCCCAAACACTTACAATCAATGGTAGTGCAGAAATCACTTCAAACTGGCATGTAGGTTTTGATACTTCAAAAACAACCGATGAACCAGGTGTTGTTACTCCAAAAACTGGAGCAAATGGAACAACAGCTCCAAGTGGAGAAGTTAGTTATACTAATGATCAAAATGCAACTATCTCTGCAGATTTAGTTCAACCAGGAGATAAAGTTACATTTACATTAACTATTGAAAACTACGGAAACATTAATGCCAAATTAAACACACCAGTTGTTAGTTTAAATGGTGAGGGTTCAGACGAAAATGAAAATCCATTAATTGTTAAACAAGGTAATATTATCTTTACAGTAACTGCACCATCTCCAACTACAATTGATGAAGGTGAAACTGCTACTATGACTGTAACTGCTGAATTCGATAGTAGTGCTCAAAGTGTTGGTACTACAACATCATCAAGCATTACAGTTACTACATTAGCTTCACAAGCTGCATAGTTTGTGTCAATAAAAGAAGAACTACAAAAGTTTTTCTTTTTATTTATTGAACAATAACGAGAAATATGATAATTTTATTATAAAGTAGAGAAACTACTTAGAATATTATGGGAGGGAAGAACATGGAATCAAAACACAAAAATGCTTTAATTGGCGCACTTTTAGCAGTAGTATTTGTTATGGCCGTAGGATATGCTGCATTTGCTCAACAACTAACCATTAATGGTAGCGCTAGTATTAGTTCAAGTTGGGATATTGCATTTGATCAATCTAAAACAACAGGAGCTGGAGTCATTGATCCAGTTGCTGGTATGTCAGGAGGAACAAATCCATCAGGTACAATTGAGTATACTGATGGACATAATGCTACATTAACCGCCAATTTAGTTCAACCTGGAGATACAGTTACATTTACATTAACTATTCAAAATAACGGAACTATTTCTGCTAATTTACAACAACCAGTTGTCACTATGGCAGGTGATGAAGATGTAACTGCTTTAGTTGCTAGAAAAGGTAATATTCAATTTACTGTAACTAGCCCAACTCCAACTACTATTAATCAAAGTCAAGAGGCTACTATGACTGTCAAGGCTGAATTCCTTTCAAGCGCTACATCTGTAGGTGATGAAACATCAGCTAGTGTTGATATTACAGTAGACGCAGTACAAGCGTAAAACTTATGGAGAAAAGTCAAATGACTTTTCTTTTTCTATATCAAAGATTGTCCTTGAATAGAAATATAAAATGCGGTATATTATATTTAAAGTAGTAAAGAATACTTAAAAGAAAGGGTGGAAACATGGAAAGTAAACACAAAAACGCTTTAATTGGCCCACTTTAAGCAATAGTATTTGTTATGGCCGTAGGATATGCTGCATTAGCTCAGCAACTAACCATTAACGGAAACGTCGAAATCACTTCAAGTTGGGATGTTCATATGGAAAATGATGGGGCAAGCTATAATCCGGAATCTACAATGGGCACAACACCAACTGGCTCAGTTAATGTTGAAGAAGGCGGATTAACAGCCAATTTTACAGCTAACTTTACAAGTCTAGGAGATAAAATCACATATACAATCCCAATTGTAAATGTTGGAACACAAAATGCTAGATTAAGTAACATTACATTATCAAGTGATACTCCAGGTATGTATATTCAAGATTTAGTTGCTACTAGTGAGGATGGCAATATTAAATACACGGTTATAAGTCCAGGAACTGAAACTTTAAACGCCAATGATGGTAGAGCTACAATTACAATTGTTGCCGAATTCGTTGACAAAGCAGATGGACAAGAAAATGCCCAAAATGTTTCCGCTAATTTAACTGTAACAATGACTTATGTTCAAGCTTAAGCTCAAATCATGAGCTTTTTCTTTTTTTAAAATGTCAACAAATAAAAATGCCTAAAAATTTCCCGAATTACAGTTGTCAACTTTAAAATGTTATGTTATAATTCAATATAGAATAGTAGGGAAAACTATAAAAAAGGGGTATGAATATGAAAAACAACCTAATAATATATAGTTTATTAATTATATATTTCGTTTTAAACGTTTTTGTTATCGTCCCACTAAATCTCGATTATTATAATGAAATAATTCATCCGCTTATGTGGATTTTCATGTGTGGAACTGCTATTTTCTTAAGTCGAGATTCCAGTTTAAGGTTAAAAGGCGAGCAAGATAAAACACAAAGTTTGATTATTACGCTTATAATTTATATTATCGTTTACTTTTTATTAGGGCTAATTTTTGGGTTTGAAAAAACACCTTATTCAAAAGATATATTCAGTATTTTGAAAAACCTATGGTCATTTGCTGGCCTTATTTTCTTCCAAGAATTTATCAGAGAAGCCTTAGTAAAAAATGAAAAGAAAAAAAAGTGGAATTTTATTTTAATGACTATTATATTTATGTTGATTAATTTAAATTATTCTAATATTGGTAGTCATTTTACAAATTTGAAAGAGATATTTATCTATTCTTCAACCACTTTAATACCATCTATATTAGAAAGTGCTTTAGCAACTTATCTAGTATATATAGGTGGAGCCAAATTTTCTATAATTTATAGAGTGTTTATTACTGTTCCGCCATTTATTGTCCCAATCATTCCAAATTTAGATTGGTTTGCTACTGCGATAGTGGGAGTAACTTTACCACTCGCAATCTATATATATATGAACTATGTTCATGTAAATAGATCAGAAAGGCTGTCAAAAAGAGAAAGACGAAGCTATAATCCGGTTGTTTACGTTCCAATATTTGCCTTTATAGTATTACTTGCTGGATTTGTTATGGGCCTATTCAAATATCAACCAATTGCTGTTTTATCTGGTAGTATGTCACCGACTTTTAATCGAGGTGATGCCGTAGTAGTTAATAAACTTACTACTAAAGAAAAAGACGAATTGAAAAAAGGAGATATAATTCAATTTGTCAGTGGAACAAAATACGTTGTTCACAGAATTGTAGATATTACTAACGATAGTAAAGGTAACAAACAGTTCATCACCAAAGGAGATCATAACAACGCTGTAGATGCTGATAAAGTTGCTTTAGAAGATGTAAAAGGAAAAGTATCATTTGTTATACCGTTGATTGGATATCCATCAGTATGGCTAAGTGGTGCAATATCATAAGAAGGGGAGAAGAAAAATGAAACAAAAAAATGAAAATAAAATAATTTTAAAACAGTGGATTAGAGTATTCTTATTAATTGCTGTTATTGCCGCTGCGGTGGTATCTATTGTCTCTATTGTTAAAAGTTTAAACCCTGAACAATCGAGCCAAGAAAAATTATATTCTTATACATATACTTCAAATTTAAACTATAAAGTATATTTAAAAGATAATCAATTCTTTACATCACCTTATTTAGGTATGAACAAACAGTATATCACTTCATTAATTGATTATATCGATGTTGATGCATCTTACAATTTTAAGAGTACTAAAAAACTAGATTATAGTTACACTTATGCAATAGTTGCTACAGCTAAAGGATTATATCAAAATACTGATGGTGAAGATGTAGAAGTTTGGTCAAAAGAATATCCAATAGCTAATCAAGCTAGTCAAAGTGGCAGTGGTAATTCGTTCACAATCAGTAAAAACGTTCAATTAAATTATAATGAATATAATGATATTATGACTGATTTTCGTAATCAATTTGGTTTATCACTAGATGCTAGAGTTGATTTAAGTGTTGAAATAAATATTAATGCTGGATTAGCTGGAGAAAGTGATAAAGACATGCAAGCTACAAATACTATGACATTAGAAATTCCATTATTACAACAAACAATGAATATTAAACCTAACTATGTAAATAGTGGTGGAGATACAATTTATAAATCAGCAAATGAAACTGCTGATATCAATATTCCATTATTAATATTTGGTATTGTATTATTAATTATCTCATTAGTAGCATTTAAGATTTTAGCTAAGAGTTTACTTGCTGTAACTAGAAAATCAGAGTATGTTTTAGCACTTAACAAGATATTAAAAGAATATGCTGATATTATCGCTGAAACACATAACATGCCTGATTTAGAAAAATATGATGTTATTAATGTTAAAAACTTTAACGACTTAGTGGATGTTGAAGAAGAATTACACTCACCAATTCTTTACTTTGAAGTTAAAGAAAATGTAGAATGTGTATTTGTAATTGTAAATAATGCGACAGCATACAAATTTACTTTAAGAGAATCCGATTTTGATCACTTTGTAAAACAGGATTAGGACTTGAAGATTCTAATCCTTTTATTTTATTAAGAAAGAGAGGTATAATATGATCTGTCCAAAATGTGGGGTCGAGAATCCAGAAGGCTATAAAGTTTGTATACAATGTGGAATGGATTTTACCAATCCGACTAGTAGTAGGTCGGAAAATAACCAATTATCATCTTTAAGTGGTAATGCAAATAATTCAACTGGCCAATTAAACACTATAAATAACCAGATAAAGTCTAATTTATATAATCAAACAGTTGAAACTGCATCACAACAAGTAAACACAGTTAATCAACCAATCAATACCAATGGGGTTGTCCAAACTAATGAAAATAATATGAATAATCTTAAAAATGAAACTGTAAATTTAACTATGAATTCTCAAAATACTGCTAACAACATAACTAATTCAAATACTAGACAAACAGTTAATACCCCATCATTTACTACATCATATAATGAGCAATCACAGATAAATGATTTAAAAGATACTAATAAAATGTCACAAGGTATGGCTATGAATCTAACTAACAGTCAAATTCATAATAGTCAACAAAAAGTTCATAATTCTATTATTAGAAAAACTATCAAGAAAGACGCTAAATATCAAAAGAAAAGCATCCTAATGGGATGGCAAACTCTTATTATAGTTTTTATAGTAGGGTTATTTACCTTTACTATCATGAATATTATTACAGAAAGCCAAGCTAATCTATCAAATGTATCTTCCTTAATGGGTATAATTGTAGGATTTACAACAATTACTGTTGTTTCATTTTCTAAAATGATTATAATTTTAGCCATAGCTTTAATATTTATACAAATAATTTATTTTGGTATGACCCAAGTTGCTTTACAGATAAGTCGTGGAAAAACGGTTAAATTCTTCGATGTAATAACCTATCCATTTAAAAAAATTAAATCATTTTTGAAATATCTTGCTGTTATTATAATTTGGTCAATTATTACATCAGTTATTTGTTTAATACCTTATGCTGGTGCCCTAATAGCACTAATCTTATTTGTCTTTATTTGTCCATCGATAGTTATTACAGTATATAAATTAGCTGATGAGAATTATCAAAAAGTTTCATTGATAGAAGTAGTAAAAACATCATTTTATCAAACTAAAGGCCATAAAATGGAGTTTTATGCATTAATAATTAGTTCAATAGGTTGGATTATTTTATCTTTGTTGACCTGTGGAATCCTTGCTATATGGGTAAATCCATATATAACAATGATTATAACTAATTATTACCGTTATGTAATTGGTGAAGCAGAATTTAATGATGCAAAACCAGGGGTAAGTAATGCGACTATTATTGTCGCTGGAATTATCGCTTATATAGTAGTGATTTTAATGGTAATTGGTTTAACCCTACATATATCAAATCAATCCAATCAAATAAATAATAACAGCGATTATAATTATGAAGATGATTATAATAGTACATATATTAAAGAAATGAATGGCATAAGATTGTATGTTCCATCTGCTTTCACTCACAGTAGCAATGACAACTATGATGATATTTATGTTAATAACGTAAATACTGCGTTTATTGGAACTACAAGTATTAACTTTGTTAATATTAATTCATTAGACGATTACATTCCAGATTTTATAACATCAAAAAGTGAACAAAATTTTACTTGTCAAACGCCAAATTATCAAAATATAAATGGAAATAGTTGGGCCAAAATTTATTGTACGTCCTCAACTCAAATTGCCTATGTTTATTTTTCTTTAAAAGATAGCACCGTTTATATAGTTGATTTTACTATGAATAATGATGTTATGTCGTTATATTCCCCTTATATAACTGATATTGAAAAGAGTTTAGATTTAATTGATTGAGTGTTAAGCACTCTTTTTTTAAACAATCATAATCATTTAGTGGCTAAAAATTTAGCTTACTAAATCTTTAATCTTTTTTTCTGTTTCATCAAGTAAAATAATTCGCCCTTTATAGTTTCTTAAATATATATTTTGGTGGTTTAAAATTGTTGTATATCTACCATGAATAATCGGAAAATAATTACCAATATTATTCTTTAAATATTTTCCATCTTTTCTAAATGTTTTTAAAATCATTAAGTCGGGTTTTCCATAAACAATCTTTTCTGTAGGATAACAGTACTTTTCCATTCCATAATCAGGAACTTCAGGAGAAATAGTCGATATTTTAACTCCTAAACTATGCAAAAAATTGACTGTTTCACTATTTGTAATATTAAGTGGATAATCCGCAATCACCACATTGTTTTTACTATATTTGTAAATGCCACCAAGTTCGCTTACTAATAATTTCTCATTTTTATAATCAAGAAAATTATTCATTATTCTAGGTAATTTATAAAATACATTTTCGCCTTTGTATTTTTTATACAATTCATAATCTTCAGTATATATTCGCCCTTTACCTAAGACACATTTAAGTTGTTCTTCATTTCTAACTAAAATGCTCATAGAATCATTATTTTGTTCGATAATCTTTTTCTCATATTTAAAATTAACCTTATTATTACATTCACATCTCTTTGAAATAAGTTCATCACAAACTTTTCTTCTAAGTTCATTGAGAAAGCTCATTGGGATAAATACATCATCTAATTGAATCTCACATTTATCTAAATAAAATGGGGTAGAACCGAGTTTGTTTAATTTAGAATAAACTTCTTCTTTAGTTGTAGATTTATTTCTCGCTTTATCTAAAACAATTGATTTTTCAGTAATTTCATTAGTTCCATCACTAATCAATAATTCTAAATTTTGATTAACTAAAGCTTTTAATTTAAAGGTAATTGGAATTTTCTTCGAACTAACTTTATTAATCATTTCCATCAATTTCTTAGAAATAGTCTTATTCACATTATCTTTACTACTAAGCCCAATTTTATTATCAACTACCGCAATCTCACCTTTATTTACATGATTTACTAGTAATCCTTTTTCATTATAAAGTTTATTGATAATCATTCCTTTAGAACTCTCACAAAATCTTATCCCATCTTCTTGTACTAAATCGTGATTCAACTTAATAAATATTTTATGTTCGTTAACTTTAATTACTTTACCAAGTGGAGAACCTAAATGATTAGGCGTTTTGATATTATAAATATTATCATTGAATAAATATCCTTGCGTAAATTCTCTGTTGAAAAGCGTTGTTAAATTATACATCTCATCTTCAGTAATAGTAGGGTTACCTCCCAAATAATATTCATCGATAAGTCTTCGGTATACTTTGGTTACATAACCTACATATTCTGGACTTTTCATTCTGCCTTCAATTTTCAAACTATCGATTTTTAAATCTAGTATTGACTTAATATTATTGACTGAGCACAGTTCTTTAGTACTAAGTAAATATCTCCCATCAGTTTTTATTTCTTCTTTATCATCATATAATTTATAAGGTAATCTACATGAACCCGTGCAGCTACCTCTATTACCACTTCTACCACCATTTAAACTGCTAAAAAGACATTGTCCACTATAAGATACACATAAAGCTCCATGAATAAATATTTCCTTTTCGATAGGGCATTTTAAACCTTTTATTTCATCTATACTCATCTCTCTAGCTAAAACAGCTCTTGTAACTCCCATCTCATGAAGTAAACGTAAACTCTCATCGTTGTGACAATTAATCTGTGTTGATGCATGAATCTCTAAATTAGGAATTAATCTTCTAACTAAATTAATCATTCCTAAATCCTGCATAATAACCGCATCGACACCAATTTCATATAAAAACTTCATATAGTCTAAAAAATCTTCTATTTCATTTTCAAACACTACTGTATTCGCTGTCACATATAATTTAACCCCATATAGATGACAATATTTTACAGCTTCTTTAAGTTCAGAATTAGAAAAATTAGGCGCAAAAGCTCTCGCTCCAAATGCCTTCCCACCAACATAAACCGCATCCGCACCATTATTACAGGCCGCTATTAAAGTTTCCATATTACCCGCTGGACTTAAAAGCTCAGTTCTCATAAAATCACCCCGCAAAAATACATCAGTATTATATCACGGGTTGGTTGACTTTGACCACCAATTAATTTATAATTTAAATAGAATAGGTGATCACATGAAAAGAAATAAAAGAGGTTTTACTTTAGTTGAATTAATAGCTGTTGTTGCCATATTGGGACTAATTGCTTTAATTGTTTATCCAGCTATTGGTTCGGTAATCAGAAACTCTAGGGAAAGCGCATATAATGATCAAGTGGCAGTTATTGAATCAGCTGCTAAGAACTGGAGTATCGATAACGCAAGTACTCTTCCAGATAATGGAACCGTTTATCGTCTTTCCGTCAATACATTATTAGAAGAAGGTTATATTTCAAATGATGAGGTAAAAGATCCTCGTAATAGTAGTAAAAATTTAACTGGTAATGTCGAAATAAAATATGATAGTAGTATTAAACAGTTTACTTATAAATATGTTGATAGCGCTTCTAAATCAAATGAAGTATCCGTAAACAACTTATCGACAACTATCATCAATAACTCTAAAAAAAAAGATGTTTTAGTAGCTAATAACGGCATATATAAAGGGGATAATCCAGATAATTATTTAAAATTAGATGGTAAATTATGGCGCATTTTAAGTAATAATAGTGATGGTAGTATTAAAATCGTCAGCAACGAACAAACAGCTCAAATTTCTTGGGATAACGAGGGTAATACCAATTTTGATGACTCTACTGTCAAAACCTATTTAAATAGTACTTTTTATAATAGTTTAAATAGTGTTGAAGAATTTAAATCATCAGACTTCTGTTTAGCTTATAATGATGATGAATGCATTAATAGCGAAAATATTACTGTAGGACTATTAACTACAGAAGATTATTTAAATGCTTCCAATAACTTAAAATGTATCTCAGGTAATGAAGCTGAATGTACAGTTGGTAATTACTTATCAGATTTTTCTGAAACCAATGGCCCAGAATATACTTTAAATAGTTCAAACGGTAATATTTATGTTATAAATCAAGGGTTAATCAGTACTGTAAATAGCAACGCCACATTGAATGTTCGTCCAGTTTTAACTGTTGATGAAAACGTTAAAATAGTGGGCGGTACTGGTTCAGAAACTAATCCATATGTCGTTAGTAGCATTTGAAAATTAATATAAAATATAGTATAATGTTTGAGGTGATATAATGAAAAACTTTTTTAAAACCCACAAAAAACAATGTATGATTGGTGGAATCGCTTTTTTAGTCATATTTTTCTTAATATTAATATGGTTATTTATTGTCCCTGTCTTCAGTAATAACAAATACGGAGACCGTCTTGATGGTATTAAAGATCACAAAATCTCATCAGATACTGTTAAAGATATTGAAAATTCATTAAAAGAAAACGATAAAGTAACTGATGTTACATACAATAATGAAGGTCGTATCTTAGACTTTATCCTCACTGTCAGTAATGATATGAGTACTGAAGATGCTAAAAAATTAGGGGATACCATTTTAGATAAAATTTCAGATGACGATAAGAAATATTATGATATTCAAATCTTAATCGATACTGAAGAAGAAAACGACAATTACCCAATCGCTGGATACAAACATAAATCAGAAGATAATTTCACATATGGAAATGAGGTTGGAAGCAGTGAATAAAAAAATCGGAATAATTGCCATAGTAGTTGTATTAATTTTAGGGTCTATCGGCATAGTCCGTTTTTTTACTAAAGAGGACAAAAACACCGCTTTAACTGTCGTTGAAAAAAAATGGATTGAAGACAATAAAAATGACGTTATTGACTTTGCGGCTTTAAGTAATGTTCCAATTGTCAGTGATAATGGTAGTGGATTACTTTTCGATTTCCTAGATGACTTAGAAACCGAAACTGAACTTGTATTCAACAAACTATCATATGATAATAACGAAGAGAGTACCACAGAATATTCGCTTGCTAAAAAAAATGAAGTATCTTCAGATGATTTAGTTTTATATCAAGATAACTATATTTTAGTAACTAAAGAAAATGAATATTACACCGATGTTGATGAAATAAAAGATTTAACTATTGGTGTTTTAAATGATGATCAAAAAGCTATTGAAGAGTATTTAACTGGCTCATCTAATATTACTTATAAAACATACGATTCAAATGATGCTGTTTTAAATGCTTTAACCAATAATGAAGTAACAGCCATTGCTTTACCAAAACTTGACTATTTGGAAAGTATTTTAACCTCGGATGATATACATATATCTTATAATATTACTGAATATAAAATAAATTATGTAATTACTTTGGGTGATAATGAAAGATTAAATACCATTCTTACTAAATACTTTAATAGATGGAAAGAGAGAAACCTTAAAGATTCTTTTAATACTTATTTAGCTAGTACTTATTTCAACTATAAAGATATTTCTGAAAAAAGCCAAACCGATTTTCGAAGTAAAAGATATACTTATGGTTTTGTAGCAAATGCCCCATATGACGTTACGATAAATGGTAGCTTACAAGGTTTCAATCACTCTATCATTAGTGATTTTGCAGCTGCCGCTGGAATCGAAGTAGATTATAAACAATACTCTTCTGTTGAAAGTATGCTTAATGATTTCAAAAAAGGTGACTTAGATGTTATCTTAAATAATTTTAATAATAGTGGTTTAAATAATATATATAGAACCATTCCAGTTTATGATAGTAAAATAGCCATTATTACTGATAAAGATACCGACTTAGTCGTCAATAATGTTTCTTCATTAAAAGACACAACTGTTTTAACTATAAAAAACAGTAAAATAGCACGATATTTAAAATCAAATGATATAAAAATAAAAGAATTTGATAACATTAGAGATTTAATAAATAATATTAATGAAAATGATGTTGCCGCCATCGATGAATATACTTATGATTATTTTGTTAGATCGGACTTAAAAGATTATAAAAACCTTCATACTTTAGATATTGAAAATAATTATGGATTTATTTCTAACAGTAATAATAAAAATTTAAATGAATTCTTTAATTTTTATCTTTCATTTATAAATACAAAAGAAATGACTCATGAAAGTTATAGAAATTTACTTTTGGAAAATAATAATAGTAAGAATTTACAATTGATTTTAAGTTGTTTAGTCATTGTTTTACTAGCCATTGCTGGTATTATCACTAAAATTGTTTTAGGCAAGAAAAAAGATATTAATAGTAAACTTTCTAAAACTGATAAACTTCGTTATGTCGACACACTAACATCTCTTAAAAACCGTAATTATTTAAATGATAATATGGATGCTTGGGATAATAGTGAAGTCTATCCACAATCAGTAATTATTATTGATTTAAATAACATTGCCTATATTAATGATAACTTTGGTCATGCTGAAGGTGATAAAATCATTGTTGAAGCTGCTAGTATCTTAATTAATCATCAATTAAAAGATAGTGAAATCTTAAGAACTAATGGTAATGAATTCTTAATCTTCATTATCGGTCATGACGAAAAATCAATTGTTACATATATTAGAAAATTAAATAAAGAATTTAAAGAATTGTCACATGGCTTTGGTGCAGCCATTGGTTATAGTATGATTACTGATGAAATCAAAACTATTGATGATGCTATAAACGAAGCCACTTTAGACATGCGAAATAATAAAGAAGAAGTTAAAAATTAAAATGAAAGGGAAGAGGCAGTATGATAAAATCTTACTTAAAAAGAATCTTTAATTTAATTACCAGACCAGAGATGAAAATATTGCCAGGTCAACTTGCCTTTTTCCTTGTTTTAGCTATTTTTCCATTACTAACCTTGTTGGGTTATGTTGGTTCACAAATGATATTTCTTTTTGAACCTCTAATTGATACTGTCGGAAAAATTGTTCCAGAAAATGTCATGCAAATAATTTTGCCGTTCATTCAAAGCAGTCATATAACGGGAAATGTTCTTTTCTTTATGATTGTTGGCTTTATCTTAGTTTCCAACGGTACATATTCAATAATTATAACTTCAAATGAACTTTATAATATTAAAAACGATGATTATATTAAAGATAGAGTTAAAGCTTTCTTTATGATTATTCTTTTGATGTTTTTATTTATCTTTATCTTTGTCGTTCTAGCATATGGCAACATTATTATTGAAAAAATACTAGATTTAGATGCATTATCTTCGATAAGTTCTCATATATATTTAGTATTTGTCTTATTAAAATGGCCAATTGCTTTCGTTTTAATCTTCTGGATTTTAAAAATTATATACACCATTTCTCCAGATGAAAAAATATCGAGTAAATATATGAATAAAGGTGCTTTATTTACGACTGTGTGCTGGATAGTAACTACATCCATTTATTCATATTATGTTTCTCATCTAGCCAATTACACTTTATTTTATGGTAGTATCTCTGGAATTATTGTTATGATGATTTGGATATATATTTTAACATATATCTTTGTAATGGGTATTGCTATAAATGCTGATGAATATAATCGCTTTAAAAAGCAGAATAAAAAAGAAAAATTAGAGAACAATAAATAGTGGGCATATATTTATTACCGGTATATGCTCACCCGCAGACTACTAGTACTGAAGAGATTTAACTGTGAATCCAAACCAGTATTAAAGGTAATAGTCTCCTAGTGGCGTTTAACGCCACTTTTTATATCTCTAAAAGTAAAGCAAATCTTAAAGTTATCTTAAATACTTTTTTTTATATAAAAAACGTGCTATAATGTTAAAAGTAATTGAGGTGGAATATGAAAAAATTTGGTCATAGATTAATAAATATTCTAGAAATGTCTAAAGACAAAGTAATCTATTTTTTCAAAAACAATGTTTTATTTACAACATTTATCATAACTTCCTTGATTAATGGTTGTTTGATTCGTTTTTTAACAGTAAAAAATTATACAGCTATATCTCCCATATTGGCTGATTTGGCTTTTATTCTATTTGTTGGTGCTTTTGCTTATTGTTTTAAGCCCAAAAATAGATTTAAATATTTTTTGACATGTTCGATTATTTTGACATTAATTTGTTTAATCAATTCTATTTATTATACAAACTATGTGTCATTTACATCGTTCTCACTTTTAGCTACCTCCCTTCAACTTGGAGGCGTTACCGGTGCATTAAAAACCATTATGGAGTTAAAAGATTTCTGTTATATTTGGGCTCCACTAACTTTAATATTTGTTCATCGTAAACTTTTAAAACAAGGTTACTATGAAAAGTTAAAAATTAAAGATAAACTTAAAGTGAGTGTTTTAAAAGTCTTAGTAGCTGCAGCCATTGTTTTAGGATTTTTCGTTTCTACATTAACTGGAACCGATATAAGTAGATTATATAAACAGTGGAATAGAGAATATGTTGTTATGAAATTTGGTATTTATGTCTATCAAGGAAATGACTTAATTGCTAGTTTAAAACCACAAATAAGTCCATTATTTGGATATGATACAGCTGCCAAAGAATTCCGTGATTACTATGAAGAAAATACTCGTGAAGATACTACTAATAAATATACCGATATATTTAAAGGTAAAAACGTCATTGTTATTCATGCTGAAAGTATTCAAAATTATTTATTAGATACTGAAATTAATGGTAAAGCCATCGCTCCTAATTTAAAAAAATTAGCCGATGAAGGTATGTATTTTTCTAATTTTTATTCTCAAGAGAGTGTTGGAACTAGTAGTGATACTGAGTTTACTTATAGTACATCTTTGCTTCCAGCAAGCAGCGGAACTGTTTTTGTCAGTTATTGGGATAGAGAATACCCATCAATTCAAAAATTCCTGAAAGATGAAGACTATTATGTCTTTAGTATGCATGCTAACAAAGGAAATATGTGGAATAGGGAAGTTATGCATAAACAATTGGGATACGATAAATTCTATTACTATGATAAAGATTATGATATTGATGAAGTTATTGGTTTAGGTCTTTCAGATAAATCATTCTTTAGACAGTCAGTTCAAAAAATAAAAGATATATCTGAAAAACATGATAAATATTATGGAACTTTAATTATGCTTACTAACCACACACCTTTTGAAGGCGTAGAAGACCAAACAGATTTAGATTTAACATATCATTACACTAAAACAGATGAAATTACCGGTGAAAAAACTGAAGTTGTTAACGATTATCTAAGTAATACAACATTAGGTCGTTATTTTACAACGGCTCATTATGCCGATGAAGCTATTGGTGAACTAGTAGACGAACTAGATAAAGAAGGATTACTAGAAGATACTGTTTTAGTTATATATGGTGACCATGACGCCAAAATCAAAAGATCAGAATATGATTACTACTACAACTACAACCCTGAAACCGATTCTAAACTTTCAAGTAGTGATCCAAACTATGATGAATTTACAAAATATGATTACGAACTAAACCGTAAAGTACCACTTATCATCTGGACTAAAGATGAAGACTTAAGAAAGAAAATAAATACCGAGATTACAAGTATAACTGGCATGTATGATGTTCTTCCAACTTTAGGTAATATGCTTGGTATTTATGACAAATATGCTTTAGGTCATGATGTCTTCAGTACTGATGATCACTATGTTGTTTTCCCTAATGGAAACTGGATTACTGATAAAATGTATTACGATAGTCAAAACGGTGAAGCAATTGTCTTTGATGAAGACTCTGTTATCGATAAAGATTATATTTCTAAATATACCGAAATAGCTGAAAAAGAAATTGCAGTTTCTAACGACATTATAGTTCATGATTTAATTAAGAAGACTGAAGAGTCAGATGAAGTAATAAAAGGAGGGCAAAAATGAAAAAGAAACGTAAAATAAACGTCAAAAGAGTGGCTATTCTAATTATCTTACTTGTATTAATTATTGTAGGTATTGTTCTAGGTGTATGTAAATTAACTGCCAAAGATAGTGATACGAAAGAAGTCAAAGAAGTAGCTTCTATCGACGCTTATGGATATACCCTAAAAGATAATGCCACCGCCTATTATAAAAAATTGTTTAAAGAGTTAGAAAAAGTCTTAACTGCCGATGAAGTTGATGAAGAAAAATATGCTGAATTAGTAGCGCAAATGTTTATGGCTGATTTCTTTAATTTAGATAATAAAATAAGTAAAAATGATGTCGGTGGAGTACAATTTGTTTATGCTGATTATCAAAGTGACTTTGAAAAATATGCCATGGATTCTGTATATAAAACAGTCGAAAGTGACGTTTATGGAGATCGTGAACAAACCTTACCAGAAGTTAAGGGCGTTACAGTAACCAAGGTTAAAAATGACAGCTATACTTATGGTGAAAATACCGACGATAATGCTTATATATATAATTTTGAAGTAGAGTATAAAGAAGATTTAGGCTATCAAACTGAGGGTAGTTTAACTCTAATTCATAATGGTAATAAAATCGAAGTTGCGTCAATGAGTGAAAAAAGTGCTAGTGAATAGGACTTTTTTTCTATATTATGTTATAATTATTATAGGTGAGTACGATGAAAAAAAATAATATTGTCATAACATTTCTAATAGCTATTGTTTGTATTATGGCTATAAGCTATGCCGCATTCTCGACAACTTTAAATATTAATGGCACTGCCAACATCGATAGTAATTGGGATATTAAAATTACTGATGTTATCACCAAAAATATTGTAGGTGATGCAACTAAAGCTTTTGAACCAGTAGTTTCTGATACTTCCGCAACTTTTAAAACTAATTTAGTGAGTCCTGGTGACAGTATGACATACACTGTTACTGTTACTAATAATGGAACTGTCGACGCCAAAGTTGGAAATATTGAAATGACTGAATCTCAAAATCCCGCAATTGTCTTTTCAACATCTGGTATTAATGAAAATGATTTATTAAAAGCCGGAGAAAGTCAAAAATATGATGTAACTATTGCTTATAATAGTAATATAACTTCCCAACCATCAGAATTATCTGGAACCTTAACGGTAAAACTTAATTATGTCCAAAATGGATAATTAAGTTTTTTTGTGTTTTTTTCCTATTTAATGAATATATTAATATAGGTGATACATATGGAAACAAAAGAAAAATTTAAAGACTTTGTTAAAAGTAATCCGATTCTTTTAAAACATGTTAAAGATGGTAAAATGACCTGGCAACAATTCTATGAAATATATGATCTCTATGGTGAAGACAAAGAAGCATGGAAAGATTATTTAGTCAAAGAAAGTACTCCTGTAAAACAGAGTACAAACTTTGATTTATCTAATTTTATTAAAGGCTTAGATTTAGATGGAATTCAAAATGGTGTTACTAGCTTACAAAGAGTTTTAAGTTTACTTCAAGATATGTCATCCAATAAAACTAGTACTCAAACTAATACCTATAAGCCAAGACCAATATATAAACACTTTGATGATTAATGACTCTAGATTTACAATTTAAAATAAAAGAAAACGAAAACTATCTGAGATATCTTCGCCAGCACGCTTATTGGTATAAAACCTTAAATAGAACACCATGGGAATTCAAAAGATTTGAAGAAGAAGTCAAAAGAGAATATCATCTATCAAAAGTGGATAGACTAGAAAGAGCTTTTAATACCTTTGAAATGCTCGAAAAAATATTGGTTAGTTTCCAATAATGTGTTAAAATATAAACGGTGATTAATTATGCGCATTATAAGTGGAAAGTATAAAGGAAAAAAATTAAATGGCTTTAATATTGAGGGTACAAGACCTACCATGGATAGAGTCAAAGAATCATTATTTGGTATGATTCAAACTTATATTCCAGATAGTATAGTTTTGGATTTATTTGCTGGTAGTGGTGCTTTAGGATTAGAAGCCGTAAGTAATGGTGCTAAAGAGTGTTACTTAATTGACAATAATGTAGAAGCTATTAAAACCATTAAAGAAAATAGTCAAAACTTTGAAGAACAGTTAAATATTATTCATATAGATTATAAAAAGTTTTTAAAAACAACCGATAAAAAATTTGATATTATTTTCTTAGATCCGCCTTATAAAGAAAAACAGTTAGATACTTCTTTGCGCATAATCGAAGAAAGAGGCCTATTAAATGAAAATGGAATTGTCATCTGTGAATATGAAATAGGAGAGCCTCATACCAACCTCGAACTAATTAAAGAAAAAAGTTACGGTCCTAAAAAAATTAAAATATATAAAAATAACTTATAAATGGTAAAAATACCATTTTTTTTATAAAATTAATTTTTTTTAAAGGATTTCACCTTCAAAACGTCGTATATAAAATATAAGGGAGGTGAAATAATTAGAAAATATCCTTTTGTCAAGCAACGTGGAATTAAAGATTGCGGTCCAGCCTGTGTGCAGATGATATTAAAGTTTTATCACGGGTATGTAAATATGGACAAGCTAAGCGAGATGATGAATACCAATCAAAATGGTACAACCGCTTACAACATCAAAGAAACATTGAATTCTTTAGGTTTTAAAAGTGCCGGAATAAAATCACAAGATGTTTTAAATCTCAAATTACCTTGTATCGCACATGTAACAATTAATGGCTCCTACAAACATTACATTGTCATCTATAAGGTAAATCAAAAAAGAAAAACATTAATGATTGCCGATCCTGCTACAAACCTAAAAACAATGTCTTTTCAAGATTTTTATCAAATATGGAGTGGAGTTACTATTCAAATGAGGCCCATTTCACAAATCGTTTCTGAACCTGAGCCTCAAGTTTTAAGATTTCTTTTTCATTATATAAAAAAACATTCAAGATTAGTAGTTATTATATATGTCCTTTCTATATTTGTTGGTATCTTGTCGGTATTAACTTCACTCTTCATACCAGCTATTATCAATAGTAAAAATAACGTCACAAACCTACTTCTAATTTTTTCTTTAATTTTTGTTACTAAAAATCTCTCATTATTCTTGAAAAATAAGTTGCTTTTAAAATTTAATATATTTCTTGATGAAGAATTATCTATGGATATTTTTAAAAATATTTTAAACCTTCCTTATCGTTATTACCGCCGTAAAACCACCGGTGAAATCACTAGCTATTTTAATGACCTTTCGATAATTAGAAACGCTATAAATGAATTTATTCAAACGGTTTTCCTCGAACTTCCATTAATTTTAATTATAAGTATAATCATTTTTAGTATTGATCCTTCTGTCTTAATAATAACTTTTATCAGTGTTTTACTTTTCTCACTAATTACTTCGATTTACCAAAATAAGCAAAAAGTATGGATCTCAGAAATGATTAGAACAAAAGCTTTAAATAGTTCATACATCGTAGAAAGTATCATTGGATTTGAAACCATTAAAAATTTAAATATTACTCCTAAAATATATAATGCATTTAATCACAAATATCAAAATTTTATAAATAGTCAAAAGAAATTATCTACTAATGAGGAAAAACACAATTTATTTAAAAACATTTTAGAAACTTTAAGTACATTTTTAATTGTCACATTTGTCATTAAAAAAAGTAATGGTGATTTAACGCTTTTTGTCACTTTGTTTATTTTATCTTCATTACTTATATCTTCTTTTAAAAATCTCTTTAACTTTAGTTATCAAATCAATGAAGTTAAAACTGCTTTAAGTAATATAGCCGAACTAACTACCAAAAAATCAGAAAACATAAAACCTCTTAAAGCAAGTGGTGATATTGTTATTACTAACTTAAATTATACCTTTAACCAAGATAATCATGTTTTAAAAAACATTAATTTAAAAATACCTAAATCGAGTAAGGTTATGGTAACAGGTGATAGTGGGAGTGGTAAATCAACACTCTTTAAAATTATCAAAGGTTACTATAAAGATTATCGAGGTAGTGTTAAAATAGGAAAGAAAGAAATAAAGAAATATAATTTCAATAATATTTTATATGTTTCTCAAAAAGAAATACTATTTACTGGAACCTTAGAAGATAATTTAAACTTAAAAAAGAAAAATCCTAAAAACACTAAAATATGTGAAATAGATAAATTTGTAAAAGGAAATTATTATCAAATAATTGAAGAAGATGGTTTTAATTTATCTGGTGGTCAAAAACAGCGAATTGTCTTAGCCAGAGCTTTAAATGATTTTGACATTATAATTATTGATGAAGGATTAAATCAAGTAAGTGTTGACATGGAAAGGAGAATTTTAAAAAACTTGATGGAAACCTACAAATCTAAAACCATAATTTACATTTCACATAGACTAGATAATTTGGATTTATTTGATAAATATATCAAATTACAAAAAGGAAAAGTGGTTGTCGATACTACGCGTAATAACTAGAAAGGGGATTTATGAATTTAAGTAATAGGGAAATGATGCAAGTAAGTGGCGGAGGCTATGGTCTTTGGGCCGCCTTAGGTGGTGTAATAACCTTCCTTATAAGTGCTATCGAAGGCTTTTTAAATCCAATAGAATGCGGTAAATGATTATCAAAGATAAAGACTTAAAAATGATTAGCGGAGGTACAATTACCGCTACATTTATCAATGCAATAGTCAAAGGATTAAGTCTTATAATCGAACTTGGAAAAAGCCTTGGTTCGTCATTTAGAAGAATTACATCAGGTGCCACTTGCAGTTTAGAGTAAGCGAAAGCTTACTTTTTCTGTTATATTTTTACATTTTTCCTTGAAAACGAATAATTACCGTGTTATAATATCCTTAGCCAAGAAGGGAGGGATTTTTATGACAAAAGTAGTAGTTAGAAATGGCAATGTTGATGGTGCATTAAGAAACCTAAAAGCTGCCAATAGTAAAGATGGCTCCCTAGCACAATTAAGAGAAAAACAAGACGGTTACTTAAAGCCAGGAGTTAGAAGAAGAAATGCTAAAAAAGAAGGCATTAAAAACACTCGCCGTCGTAACCGCCGTGAAAATCGCGGATATTAAAAGAAGGCCATTATATATGGCTTTTTTCTAAAGGAGGGGAATTATGCGTAATCAAATTTTAGAAGATTTAAAAACAGCTATGAAAAATCAAGATAAAGAAAAATTATCAGTTATCAGAATGGTTAAAGGTGCCATTCAAATGAGTGAATTAAATAAAAAACATGAATTGTCTGATGAAGAAGTAATTGAAGTGATCTCTAAAGAAATAAAATCTCGTAAAGACTCCATTAATGAATTTGAAAAAGGCGGCAGAGAAGACCTTGTTCAAAAAACACAATCTGAAATTGATATTTTATCAGAATATCTTCCAAAACAATTAACTGAAGAAGAATTAAATGAAGTAATTGATAAAGTATTTGCTGAAGTTAAACCAGAGTCTTCTAAAGAAATGGGTAAAGTTATGAAGGAACTAAAACCATTAGTTAATGGTAAAGCCGATATGGGATTAGTTAGTAAATTGGTTAAAGAAAAAATAGAAAAGAAGTAGACTGAAAAGTCCACTTCTTTTAATATTATGGTCCAGTAGGTCCAGTAGGTCCTGTAGGTCCCGTAGGTCCCTCTGGTCCAGTTGGTCCTGTAGGTCCCGTAGCACCTGTTGCTCCATCTGGTCCAGTAGGACCGGTTGCTCCAGTAGCTCCAGTTGCCCCTGTTGGGCCAGTAACGGTACTTGCTGGTCCCGTAGGTCCAGTAGGTCCTGTAGGTCCTGCCACTGTACTTGTTGGACCAGTAGGTCCGGTAACTCCTGTAGGTCCGGTTGCCCCAGTAGCTCCAGTAGCACCAGTAGCTCCAGTTGCCCCTGTTGGTCCTGTAACGGTACTTGCTGGTCCCGTAGGTCCTGTAGGTCCCGTAGGTCCTGCCACTGTACTTGTTGGACCGGTAGGCCCTGTAACTCCTGTAGGTCCAGTTGCCCCAGTAGCCCCAGCTGGACCAGTAGGTCCAGTTACACCAGTCGCACCTGTGGCCCCTGTTGCCCCAGTAGCTCCTGCTGGACCAGTGGCACCCGTTGGACCAGTAGGTCCGGCTACTGTACTAGCAGATCCTGTAGGTCCCGTAGCGCCAGCCGGTATTGTTAAGTTTAAAAATAAGTTTGGTGTCGTTCCGGTTATGCTAGCTGCAGCTTGTGAACCAGGTGCGCCAGTTGTTACAGTTCCAATTGTAATTGTTGGAGTAGCTCCTGTTGCTCCAGTCGCACCTGTGGCCCCAGTTGTCCCGGAAGGCCCCGTAGGTCCCGTAGGGCCAGTAGGTCCAGTTGCCCCAGTAGCCCCAGCTGGAATACTAAAAGTTAATATTGCATTTTGATTAGTTCCCGTGTTAGATACTGTTGCCGGTGTTCCAGGAGCTCCAGTAGTGGTTGTTCCAACAACTATGGTTGCCGGTCCCGTCGGACCAGTCGGACCAGTAGGTCCAACATTTCCAATTTGTGCTTGACAGCGACGTCCTTCTTCCAATATTTTATCTATCTTATTACAGTTATTGTTTTTCATACCCGCTCTCCTTTCTTTACTATTTTATGTATTAAAATAAATAATGTTTAAATTTTTATTTAAAAAAGTACAATTTAAAACATAAACTTAAAATATCTTTATAAAATAAGGAAAAATAGTAAAAATAATTGTTGTAAAATCATATAATTATGTTATAATATTATTGGCTTTTTTAAAACACATGAATATGGATTTGTGCGCCTAGTGCCTTTCAAGGTGGTGCACTTGTTAAAATATTCAGAGGATAATAACAAAAGGAGGAATGAAGTATGGCCGTTGTGTCAATGAGTTATTTATTAGAAGCTGGTGTTCACTTCGGACACCAAACTAAAAGATGGAACCCTAAAATGAAAGAGTACATCTTTACAGCTAGAGATGATATTTACATTATCGATTTACAAAAAACTGCTAAAAAAATTGAAGAAGCTTATGCTGCTTTAAAAGAAATCGCTGCTAATGGCGGTAAAGTTCTATTCGTTGGAACTAGAAAACAAGCTGCAGAAGCTGTTAAAGAAGAAGCTTTAAGATCTGATTCATTTTACGTTAACGAAAGATGGTTAGGTGGAACATTAACTAACTTCAAAACAATTAGAAGAAGAGTTAAAAGATTAGAACAAATCGAAAAAATGGAAAAAGATGGAACATTCGAACTTTTACCAAAAAAAGAAGTTGTTCACATCAAAAAAGAATATGCTAAATTAAATAAATTATTAGCTGGTATTAGAGATATGTACAAATTACCACAAGCAATGTTTATTGTTGACCCATCTAAAGAAGAAATCGCTATTAGAGAAGCTAGAAAATTAAATATTCCAGTATTTGGTATTGTTGATACTAACTGTGATCCAGATATGGTTGATTATGTAATTCCTGGTAACGATGATGCTATCAGAGCTGTTAAACTAATCGTTGGTGTTATGAATAACGCTATCGTTGAAGCTAATGGTGGTAAAATCGTTGATTACACAAGCGATAATCGTAAAGATGAAAAAGGCGAAGACATCATGAAAAAAGCCTTAGAAACCGTTAAACGTAAAGAAGACAGAAAACCAAGATTTGACCGTAAATCTGATAAAAAGAATTTTAGTAAGTCATCTGAAAAAGTAGAAAAAGCTCCTAAAGAAGAAGCTAAAAAAGAAGTTAAATCTGAACCTAAAAAAGCCGAAAAAGAAGATTTAACAACTAAAACTGTAGCTGAACTTCGTGAATTAGCTAAAGCTAAAGAAATTAAAGGATATTCTACAATGAAAAAAGCTGAATTAATCGAAGCTTTAAAATAGTAAATAAAGATGACTATAAGTCATCTTTTTTAATAAAAAAGGGAGGATAAAATATGATTAGTGCAAGTTTAGTCAAAGAACTAAGAGAGAAAACAGGCGCAGGAATGCTAGATTGTAAAAAAGCTCTAGAAGCTACTAACGGTAGTATCGATGAAGCTGTTGATTGGTTAAGAGAAAAAGGCATTTCAAAAGCTGCTAAAAAAGCTGATAGAATTGCCGCTGAAGGTGTTGCTGCCATTTTAACTGAAGGAAATGACGCTGTTATTTTAGAGATGAACTCTGAAACAGATTTCGTTGCTAAAAACGCTGAATTTGGGGAGTTAGTAAGCGAAACTTTAAAAACTATTATCAAAAGTGACGCTAAAACTTTAGAAGAAGTTTTAAACTTACCATATGAAGATGGAACTATTAATGATTTCATCGTTGCTAAAACAGCTAAAATTGGTGAAAAATTATCACTAAGAAGATTTGCTAAAGTAACTAAAAAAGATAACGAAAGCTTTGGTGAATACATCCACATGGGTGGTAAAATTGCTGTTTTAATCGTAACTGAAGGAACTGATAGTACTGTTGCTAAAGATATTGCTATGCATGCTGCTGCTATGCGTCCAAGTTATGTAAGTGAAGCTGACGTTCCAGCTGAAGAAGTCGAAAAAGAAAAAACTGTTTTAAAAGAACAAGCTATGAACGAAGGTAAACCAGCTGAAATTGCTGAAAAAATGGTTCAAGGTAGACTTAATAAATTCTATAAAGAAATTTGCCTAGAAGAGCAACCATTCGTAAAAGATAGTGATATCAATGTTAAAACATACGCTAAAAATAACGGTGGTAAAATCGTTGCTATGTATCGTTATGAAGTAGGCGAAGGTATGGAAAAAAGAGAAGAAAACTTTGCCGAAGAAGTAGCAAAACAAATGAAATAGGTATCCAAGTGATACTTTTTTTCTTTATAAATAACTTTATTTTTTTTTGTAAACCTCTTTAAAAATCACTAATAACGTTGTTTTAAAAACAAAAATATATTATAATTAATATTGGATAGTGAGGTAGTAAAATGGATTATTCAAATTTAAAAGTTCCTAACCATGTTGCCATTATTGTTGATGGTAATGGTAGATGGGCTACTGAAAGAGGAATGTCTAGAAGTGAAGGACATAATGAAGGGTTTTTAAATGTCAAAAAATTAAGTGCCTATATATTTTCTAAAAATATCAAATATTTAAGTGCTTATTTATTTTCTACAGAAAACTTTAAAAGAAGTAAACAAGAGGTTAGCTTTTTAATGAATTTATTAGTAGGTAAATTAAAAGAAATATTAGAATTTTGTCACGAAGAAAAAATAAAAGCTGTTTTCTCAGGAAGAGAAGAAAATCTCTCGCCAAAAGTTATTAAAGCTATGCGTGAAATAGAAGAAGAAACAAAAGATTATCAGAATCATATATTTAACATTTGTTTTAATTATGGTGGTCATGCGGAAATAGTAGATGCGACTAAAAAAATTATCAAAGATGTTCAAGCCGGAAATTTAGATATTGATGATTTAAATGAGGATAATTTTAGTAAATATCTATATCATGATTTACCTCCTGTTGATTTAATGATTAGAACAAGTGGTGAACAACGTTTAAGTAACTTTATGCTTTGGCAAAATTCATATGCGGAATTCTATTTTCCAAAAACTTATTTTCCAGATTTTGATGAAAAAGAATTTGATAAAGCTATTTTAGAATATACCAAACGTGATCGTAGATTTGGAGGTATTGATTATGAAAAAAAGAATAATTAGTGCGATTATCGCGCTTGCTATTATAATTCCATTAATTGCTGTTGGTGGTACAGCCTTCAACATTGGTGTTTATATTATCGCAATTATTGCGTTAAAAGAGTTTTTAGATACCAAATCTACCAAAAAACAATTACCAATTTTTATTCAGTTAATTGCATATATTTTTATAACCGTAATAATTATGGCTAATTCAAAAGATATTTCTAATGTCTTTACTTTGGATTATCGCATTTTATCGGCTTTATTTATGGCCTTTTTAATACCAACTGTATTTTATCATGAACGTTCAAAGTATAGTATCAATGATGCCTTTTTCTTAATAGGTGCTTTATTATTCCTAGGTATTTCTATGTCACTTTTAATTTTGGTTCGTTCAGTAGATTTAAATTTATTAATATTCTTACTTCTAATACCAATGGTTACCGACATATTTGCCTATATTACTGGTATGCTTATCGGTAAACATAAATTATTAGAAGAAATATCACCAAAGAAAACCGTCGAAGGAATGATTGGTGGAACCCTTATGGGTGTCTTTGTTGGAGCTATGTTCCATCATACTGTAATAGATCCAACCTTCCCAAAATTAGAAATACTAGCTATTTGTATGTTTTTATCATTACTAGGACAATATGGTGATTTAGTATTCTCAGCCATCAAACGTTACTTCGGTAAAAAAGACTTTTCAAATTTAATACCAGGTCATGGTGGAATCTTAGATAGATTAGATAGTATTATCTTTGTTTTACTAGGATTTATGTTCTTTATTACAATTTTATAAAAGGGGTGATTTAATGACATTAATATACTTTATACTAATTTTAGGGGTAATCATTTTAATCCATGAATTTGGTCATTTCATATTCGCTAAAAAAGCCGGAATTTATGTTTACGAATTTTCTATTGGTATGGGTCCGAGAATCTTCAAATGGACGAGAAAAAACGATGAAACTGAATATTCAATCCGTTTAATTCCAATTGGCGGTTTTGTCCAAATGGCTGGAGAAGAAATAGAAGATGACCCAGAAGTTCCAAAAGACAAAAAATTTAGTGTCAAAACATTTGGTCAAAAATTCATGACCGTTATTGCAGGTATCATGAATAACTTCTTATTAGCTATTTTCCTTTATTTCATTATTGCTTTATTTACGGGTGCTCCTCAAAATAAAGCTATTGTTGGTGAAATCAGTGAAGATTATCCTGCATATACATCAGGATTACAAACTGGTGATAGAATCTTAAAATTAAATGGTAAAGATGCTAGTACTTATGACACTTTGGCCCTAGAGCTTCAAGTAAATACTGGTGAAGATATAACCTTAGAAGTTGAACGTGATGGTGAGACTGTTGAAGTTGAATTAACACCTAAAAAAGTCAAAGAAGATGGTGAAGAAATTTATAGATATGGTTTTGCTATTACTGATGAAGTTGAAACTGGTTTCTTTGCTTCGTTAAAATATGCCTTTTCTAAAACATTTAGTTTAATTCATCAAATGATTTTAATTATTGGTTATTTAATCACTGGTAATTTAGGTCTTAATTCTCTATCTGGACCTGTTGGAATTTTTGGTATCGTAGGAACTGCAGCTGATGCGGGTATTTGGTCAGTATTAAGTTTAATTGCCTTATTAAGTGTTAATGTTGGTTTTATCAATTTACTTCCAATTCCTGCCTTTGATGGAGGAAGACTATTATTTATCATAATTGAAAAGATAAAAGGTAAGCCAGTAGATCCAAAACTTGAAAATACAATTCATGCCGTAGGACTTTTCCTATTAATGGCTTTAATGCTTTTAATTACATATAACGATATTATCAGATTAATTGGTTAGGAGAACATATGCTTAAAGTAGATAACATAACAAAATATTATGGCAATTTTCTTGCCGTTGACCACTTGTCATTCGAAGTAAAACCCGGTGAAATATTTGGCCTTTTAGGTGTGAATGGTGCCGGAAAAACCACAACCTTCAGAATGATTGTCGGTCTATTAAAACCATCTAGTGGAACTGTAACCCTAGATGGTCATTCTATTGATTATAGTATTACTGATAAAATTGGCTTTTTAACCGAAGAACGTAGTTTACTCACTAAAATGACCGTTAAAGAGCAATGTATTTATTATGGTACTTTAAAAGGAATGAAAGAAAAAGATATTTTAACAAGATTAGATGAATTACTTAAAAAATTTAAAATTGAAGATTACAAAGACAAAAAGATAAAAGAACTATCTAAGGGTAATCAGCAAAAAATTCAATTTATTACTGCAATCATTAATAATCCTGAACTATTGATATTAGATGAACCTTTTTCGGGACTAGATCCATTCAATGTTGAAATGTTTAAAAATGAAATTAAAGAAATGGCGGATAAAGGCAGTATTATAATTTTTTCAACCCATCGTATGGAGCACGTTGAACTATTTTGTAAAAAATTAGTTGTGTTAAAAAATGGACAAACTGTTCTGTCAGGCAACCTAAAAGATATCAAGCAGAAATATCGCAAAAAGAATATTGAAGTCGTAGGTGACATTGATGAAGATAAAATAAAACAAATCGATGGTGTAATATCTGTAACTTTAAATAATTTGACTTATCAGATCAAAATTTCTGATGAAAGTGTAGCAAGTAAAGTGTTTGAAGTTGTTAGCCAAGGCCGAAACATTACTAAATTTAGTGTTGAAGAACCAAGTTTAAATGAAATTTTTATAGAAACAGTAGGTGAAACCTATGATAAATAAATTAAAGTATTTAACTAAAATTAGTTTAAAAAGGAAAATAAACACTAAATGGTTTGTCATAGCTAATATTATCTTTGCCGTTATCATCATTGGGCTATTAAATATGGATGCGATTATTAGCTTCTTTGGTGGCGATTTTGATCAAGCACAGTTAATCTATGTTCAAGATAATACTGATAGAACCTATGATATCTTAACCTCTCAAAACGATGCTTATAAAAACCTCATCGATGACAGTGAAAACGCTTTTAAATTAGAAAAAACTACTAAATCTTCTGAGGAAATATTTAAAGATGAAGAAAATAAAGATGCATGGTATTTAACTATTGATAATGATAATGAAAACTATATCAAAGTAACTTTAACCTCAGAAGGATATATCAATACTAGTTCATATGCTGGTATATCAACCATTATAAATAACACTAAAACAGTTATTGCCATGGAAGAAAGTAACATAAGTCCTGAAGAGTTAGCTAAAATATCTTCACCGGTAAATTTAGAAAGAAAGATTCTAGACGAAGATAAAAAGAGTGAAGACGAGAATGTGCAAATGATTATGAGTACTGTCTTTCCGATTTTAATTCTTCCGTTTTTCGCTTTAACGATGTTTTTAGTTCAAATGGTTGGCGCCGAAATTAACGATGAAAAAACAACAAGAGGCATGGAAATAATTATTTCGAATGTTCCCCCTAAAATTCATCTATTTTCTAAAGTTATAGCTAGTAACTTATTTGTCTTTTTAGAAGCCGCATTATTAGTAATTTATGCTATAATAGGATTTGTCATTAGAACGCTTATTGGTGGTAGTGTTAGTACTGGTGATTTTGATATCTCTTCAATTTTAGATACGATTCTAAAAAGTGATATCGCATCCAGCTTAGCTTATATCATCCCACTCACAATTATTTTGATGATTTTAACCTTTATTACTTATGCGATTTTAGCTGGTATTTTAGCTTCTATGACCACCAACACTGAAGATTTCCAGCAAATGCAAATGCCAATAGTTATTATCTCTTTAGTTGGTTATTATTTAGCTATGATGGCTGGTTTATTTGACGGCTCAATATTCATTAAAGTTTTATCATTTATTCCATTCATATCAGCTATTCTCGCACCATCTTTATTGATTCTAGGACAAATCGGTATATTTGAAGTAGTGATAGCCATCATTTTATTAATAATCACTATATGGTTATTACTCAAATATGGTATGCGTATTTATAAAGTTGGTATTTTGAATTATTCATCTAAAGACTTATGGAAGAAAATGTTTAAAGCTTTGAAAGGGTAAATAAAATGGAAAAAAATAAAAACATAATATTTGCTATTGTCATAATTATTTTGATTATAGCTGTGGTTATTGTAATGTCTTTAAGTGGCACGAATAAATCAGTGATTCAATCCCCAAATTCTGAAGAAATATCCGAAATCATTCAGGATAAAAGCGTTATTATAATTGATGTTAGAACTGCCGAAGAATATAAAACTGGCCACGTTGAAGGCGCAATTAATATCCCATTTGATGAAGTTGAAAACGAAGTTAATTATGATAAAGATCAAGCTCTAGCCGTTTATTGCCGTACCGGTGTACGTAGTAGTGAAGCTGCCAAAACTTTAGAAAAAATGGGATATATGAAAATATATGATTTAGGTGGTATTGAAGATTTTAATGTCGAACTAACTACTGATTAGTTAGTTCATATGCATGGGTGGCGGAATGGTAGACGCGCTACTTTGAGGGGGTAGTGAGGGAGACCTTGTGTGGGTTCAAATCCCATCCCATGCACCATTTAGTATTTACAAGTCGTTGGTTTTACAACGGCTTTTATTGTATTATAAAAAAGCAAACTCCCAAAATAATTCCAAAGAAAATATCATTCAGAATATAAACTTTGACAAGTAATATTAATCATGCTATAATACCACACCACTAGGGGGAGTTTGCTATGATTTTAAATAAAAGTCAAATAGATAGTGTTATTTTCTTTTTACAGAATTTCAAAAGATTACTTAGTATTATATTAAAAAGTACATTTTTACATCTCCGCGAATTATTTTAAGTGATTTGACACATTTTAACATGTGTTTTTTTGTATACTAGGAATTTGCTTTGTAAAAGGCAAAAGTTTGCAAAAAG